>CAZACJ010000055.1:13820-15682 GCA_964483385.1 uncultured Pirellula sp.
GGGCCACCGTGATCGCGCGGGCCACCGTGATCGAATGGGCCACCGTGATCGCAATGCCGAGAGAATGGTAGCTCGGCTCCAGAAGATCGCGAGGAAGTGTCTCGAAATCGATCCCGCGCTTCGCTACCCAACTGCAAGTGCCATCCTCGAAGAACTAGCCCCTTTCAGCGATCGCAGAACCAATGTGAACATGGTCCACCAGTCAGTATCGCTAAGAAACTTGAGTCGGTCCGAAGCTCCTCGGACTACATCAACGCTTAAACTCTTATCCCTTGCGTTAATCGTAATCGTGATACTAGGTGGCTATTTCACAACCAAACGAATACTCGAACGAAATACATCATCTTCTGCGATCGCACCCTCCAGTTTAGCGCAGTGGATCGCTGACCTAGATCTGCCACCCGAAGCGATCACACCTCAAACCGCCCAACGACTTGAACAGAGCTGCAAGTATTGGACGGTAAAACTTCTAAGTGAGAATACAGAAGCGGTGGATCAATCCCAAATCCTGAACTATGCAATTTTGCAACGCTCAGCCGCCGAACGACTCGCTGCCTATGTCGATACTCGCCATATTTCTTTAGGTCGTCAATTGATAAACCAAGCGATAGAGATAACTTCAACACTGCACACAAGACTACCAGAGGACCAAGACATTCTTAAGGAGTACATCAACGCAACGTTCTGCGCGGGGAACTTGAATCACGGACGAGAAGACTTGAAAAGTTATGACGCGTTTATCGAGCGCAGACTATCGTATTTCCAACAGACCATAATGCTTCTTCCGCAGTTGACAGAAACACGACGGCAATGGTACTGGATCGCCAGAATCTTGGATGAAATGCGACGAAGTCGGCAAATTGCTAACTGGGGTAAACTCTCCAAGTGCTCAGAAAACATCGCACGGGTAGAAATGTTCGCTATTAGCGAACTAAAATCTCTATTGCAAAACAAACCGAATCCCATTCCTTTCGAACTCGAACTTCGCTTTCAACTCGCGACACCTCGCGCCGACGCATTTTCTATCTTAAAAACACTGCTTAACGAAAAACTAGTCACTGCAAACGATGCGTCCTCTCAAATTCTCGGACTTCAACCGGATGATCGAGAATCTTTACAACGCTACCTTGTTGTCAACATACTCGGAGATTTCGTTTTCCAAGACGAGTCAGGAGGAGCAAGTGCCCCCATGGAAGAAACCATCAATAGGCTGATCAATGAAATCAACGATGCGAACGCTGACCTGAACCAAATTCCTGTTACCGTTCATGAAGACCTGATCCGGTTCGTCGCCGGCATCGCCTCATACGCCCGCTCGCAGCAAAATATACAATTCGCCGAGTTCATCCAACGCCGGTACCTGGAACTCTGCACCACGTGCCAATCCCACTTCCCAAATCATCCAAGTATCTACGTTGCGCTGAGCGAAGCCCATCTGCAAGCCTGGAAGAATCACCTCCGACGAGACGAGTCCGAACTCGCGGTCGCCGCCCTTCTGCGTTCTCAAACCGCCGCTCAACAAGGACTCGATATCGACCCCAATCATCCACTGGCATATCACCAAGTCACCGATCGCCTAAAACGACTCGCTAGGTTTCGCAATGAATAAGTCCTACGACAAATCGATAGCCACTCTGCCTGAACCCGCTTCGCGCAAGCCGCGGGGTGTTTGCATGTGCCCGCTCACCTCATTGCACGGTCCAATCAGCCAAAAACCACAACGTTGTAGACCCTGATTGGTTGCGCGTATTGATGGACAGAACCGGGTACACCAAACCACCCGGTGCTCGCGCATTCCGGCTCAAAGAACCACCCGGTGCTCGCGCATTCCGGCTCAAAGAACCACCCGGTGCTCGCGCATT
>CAZACJ010000055.1:15782-18197 GCA_964483385.1 uncultured Pirellula sp.
AACCACCCGGTGCTCGCGCATTCCGGCTCAAAGAACCACCCGGTGCTCGCGCATTCCGGCTCAGTATTTCGCAGTCTTCTTTGCGTCCCCAAATCAGCGGCGAATCTCAAATCTCGCATACTCGCCCGAAGCAGTACTTCGGTAGCTGTTGATATCATGAATCGCACCGGGAGCGACTTCCCCCAGCCGCGACAGAAATGATTCAATCTGCTCGTCTTCTCCCTCCATGACAATCTGAACGCGGCCATCGTCCAAGTTCTGTACAAAACCAACAATCGGGTAGTGTCGTGCAAGATCATGCACTGCGAACCGCATCCCTACACCTTGAACTCTCCCGGTTAGGTATGTCGTTACGCGCTCCATGGCTCTCCCCCCAAGACGCACCCTATCAACGAAAAATGCGGATCTATAATGATCCGCATCTCAATTGCTTAGCAATTCCTGTACATGGTATCGTCCGACAAAACCAAGCCCGTCGGACGACAAAAGACAATTGCCAGTGGAAGTGGTCTCTGTGGAAGTGGTCCCAGTGGAAGTGGTCCCAGTGGAAGTGGTCCCAGTGGACTTCGCCACCTAGCCCAAGGCATAAGCCTACTTCTTCTTTTTCTTCTTGTCGTCTGCTTCGTCTTCCTTCTTGACCTTCTTCTTCTTCTTCAAAGAGATCTTCGGAACACGCACCTTGGCCATACCCAAAACGATGGACTTCTCGGTCCACTTGTCAAGTTCTTGGAGGCGTTTGATCCGCTCTGCACGCGTCATGACATTGCGAGTCTTGATCGCACCAGCTCGGACTTTGAGGCTCTTATCTAAGGTCATTTTCGCTCACAACCACACAAGGGTCATTGCCATTGGGAAAAATTCTTTGGACGGGTCTCCCCGGAAGGGCTCCGCAGGAAGGTGCAAAGCTTAGCCACGGTTTCGTTTCCTTTCAAGCCAACTTTTCGCTATATTTTCCACGGATGTTGGATAACTACCGACTTTTACGGGTCATCCAGGAAGTATCCTAGTGCGTAGAACTCTCTGTCCGACCGACTGGCCCCTACCCTTTTCAACTCTTCTAGCAGTCCGTTTTCCCAAACGAATTGACCGCGGCTATGAAACCTTCCCCTGCCTCCCCTGAAGCTCGGCCCGGCTCGGCCCGCCTAATCACCCTCTCGGCCTGCGTCTTGGTAGCCGTAATTGCCGCCTATGCAACCACTTACGTTTGGGTGGAACGGTCCGCTCGAAAAATGATCTATCAAGAAAACACCCCGAAAGAGGGGGCTGAACGACTCGAAACCTTCTCTCCTTGGATGTTCTCACCGACGAAATGGCAGTGGCTGCGTGCAGAAGCCTACCGAAAACTTGGAGACCGCAGCCGCGTTTCGCGCATCAGTGACGAACTTGCCGCTCGCGGCGTGCCCAATTTGCAAGCTTCCAGCCCATTGCTGTTGATGGAATCGGCAGCAGGAATCCCGGGCCGCGTAAAAGACAACCTCGGACCACTGCTACTGCTTTACAAAGACCAAGGGTCGGATGTCCTCGGTGCGCTCGTCGCCGGGTTCATGAATCTCGGAGACCTCTCCGGTGCGAACCAAACACTCCGACTTTGGAACGAACTCTACGAGAAGGATCCTCAAGCCGAGTACTGGCGAGGCGTGCACGCCACCACCAGCTACGACTTGGATACGGCTCTAGAAGCATTCAAACGCTCCATCGAATTAGCTCCCTCCGAAATTCGCCCGCATCAAGAATTGGCAGAAGTCTATTTGGAAAAGGCAATGTTCGAGGAAGCCAAGGCAGAATTCGAGTGGTTGGTCCAACGCAAACCCGAAGCTCCAGAAATCATCACAGGCTTGGCCCGTTCGCTGTTGAACCTCGGATATGCCGACCAGGCGGCAGAGCAACTGCAAAAACTCACCGATGTGTCAAAACTCCCCAGCCCCGAACTCGCCTTGGTCTGCGAAACCAATCTCGAAGCCGACAAGGTGGATGTCGCCAGCGCGCAAGCGGCGATATTGCTGCAACGTTGGCCGGATGCACTCCCCTATCTGCAACTCCAAGCTCGATGTTTGGCCAAACTTGGCAAAACCACCGAGAGCGAAGCCTTGTTCGCTCGCGCTGCAGAAAGCCAGAAACGTCGTCCAGAAGTCGATCGAATGATCGAGCAGCTCGCGACCGATTCTGCGAACCAAGCGATGCGGCGTGACATGGGAGAACTTATGATGACATACCTCGATCCACCAGGTGGTGTCGGTTACCTGCAAATCGCCTCTCGAGCAAATCCATTCGACTTGAAAACTCAAGAATTACTCGCAAATTACTATCAGCGAGAAGGTAACGAACCGATTGCTGACAATCATCGCAAAGCGATCCGACGCATTCAGCAAGCAATGCTCGAAGCTGCCGAAGCCGAAGCACAGAATCAAGCACAGA
>CAZACJ010000055.1:18297-25477 GCA_964483385.1 uncultured Pirellula sp.
AAGCACAGAATCAAGCACAGACTCAATCGCTTGGTCAGCCTGGTCAGCCACCAGCAACTACCCCGGCAACCAACGCTCTCCCCCCAAACGGGAACTAGTCGATGCCCCAACGCAACGTGTTTCGATCTTCCATTTCTACTCGACTCTCGATCAATTCCATTTCCGCTACACAGCGTTCCACCACACAGCGTTCCAACACACAGAGCCCTGGGGCTTCAAGAATCGCACTCATCGCATTGACATTGCTTTGGATTTTCCCAAGCTGCAATCGAAATACGGAAAAGCCGACCGGCAAAGATCATTCCACTGAAAACGCCGAACGCTCGAATGCCACGAAGCCGAAGAGCGCTTCGCAGAGTAACGAAGGAACGACTCGCTCCGATTCACAGAAAGCAAACTCTGTTAGCCCCTTATCCCAATCCGCAAGTACCGGAGCATTTGTTCAATACTCGAGTCACGGTAAAGATCTCGGAATCGACTTCCGTTATCAAAATGGCGAAGCAGCTTGGTTAGCTGCCATGATCGAATCCAACGGTGGTGGTATCGGTTGGATTGATTACGACCGAGACGGTCGCTGGGATATGTTCATCCCCGGGGGTGGACTGCTCACACAGGACAAGCAGCCGATCATGGTCAGTAATGGCATGTACCGTCAGAACACCGCAGGAACTTTTGCGTCTACTGCCACGGAATCTGGCACGGCTCAAGGGGTTTGTTATTCGTTCGGTGCAGCGGTCGCGGATTACGATGCCGACGGATTTCCAGATATTTTTATCACTGGCTATGCAGGACAACAACTCCTTCGCAACATGGGGGATGGCACGTTCGAAGATGTCACCGGTCTCGCAGGATTCAACCATCGTGGCTGGAGTTCATCGGCTGCTTGGTTAGACGCTGAAAACGATGGTGACCTTGATCTGTATATCGCCCACTACGGAATTTGGTCACCCGAAACTGACAAGCGTTGCTACAACGGCGAAGGTCAAGTCGATCGCTGCGCGCCGGCGGATTATGTAGGTGAATCGGATGAGCTATGGATCAATCAGGGTGACGGGACTTTCGTCGACAACTCCGAGTTCCTCAAGCAGTTCTCGTATCGCGGAATCGGTGCTGTGGCTTGTGACTTCGATCTCGACGGCGATACCGATCTCTACATTGCGAATGATGAAGATCCCAACACGCTTTTTGATAACCAGGGCAACGGGCAGTTTAAAGAGATCGGCGCGCAATCTGGAACAAGCCTCGGATCACGCTCAATTGTCGATGGATCGATGGGATTAGCCCTCGGAGATTTTGATGGAAACCTCAAGCCCGACATTCTGGTAACGAACTATCAAAACGAGTACTGCGAACTCTACCTCAATCAGGGTAAGCAGTACTTCACACTCGGTACGCGTTCAGCAGGCTTGATGGCACTGGGCCAAGCGGTCGTCGGTTGGGGAACGGCTTTCGCCGATGTCGATCTCGATGGCGATGAAGATTTGATCGTTATCGCTGGACACACGAGTCGCAAACCCATCAAAAGCAGCAACTTGCAAAAACCCTATTTGCTTGAAAACCGCGAGCGCAAACGACTCGTCTCTGTCGGGGAGTCGTCCGGCGAATTCTTTCGCCAAGTACACGCCGGGCGAGGGATGGCAATCGCTGATTTCGACAATGACGGCGACATGGATTTCGCCGTCAGCAAGCTGGAGCAACCGGTCGAACTCTTGCGCAACGATGGACTGAATGGGGCGAACAGGGGGAATTACCTCATTTTGGATCTGGTTGGACGAAGCGTTAATCGCGATGCCATTGGAACTTGGGTCGAAGTCCAGACCCCTTCCGGAACTCTGGTTCGTCACCGCTTTGGAGGTGGCTCCTACGCCTCGACCCACGCGCACTCATTGCACTTTGGACTACCTCTCGCAGACAACTTGATCCAAAAGGTCACAATCCATTGGCCAGGTGGGAAAACCGAATCCTTCACAGATGTCCCACCCAATCAAAGATTGGTCGTGATAGAATCGAGCCCATAAGGACGCCTTCGATCCATCGGCGTTCTGGCGTATTTAACCTTTCGTTTCCCAGCCCTCGCTTTTCGATAAATCTATTCTCCTATGGTTGAAAAAGCTTCGAACCCATTGCCGACCCAAGACATCCCAGCCGCGTCGTACCCATTCTTCACGCAACTCGCAAGAATCATCAACTCGGGGCAATCGCGTGCGATCGTTGTATCAGGCAATATCTACGATCTTTACTTTGACGGAAAAGAATATGTACCCCTTATACGATTTCTGCAAAACAAGACCAAGGTTCCTGGGCTAATTCAAGTCGTCTACGAGTTGAACGGACCTGTAAGAATTCAGGACGATGATCGGGCAAAGCTGCGTGAAGCTTGGACTGCATGGAAAAATGGAGTATCGGTCGACGTCATTCCGACCCGCGAAGTCCTCCAAGACGGAAGCAAATTCGAACTGCGACGCAAAGAGTTCGATCAATATCTTCGAGACGCAATCGGAAACTCGACCCAGGCTCTTGAGTTCATGCGGCAATTGACAATCTGCTCTCGCAATTGCCTCAAAGAAAACTTGCTGATCACGATCGAGGGTGGCGATATTCTCCTCCCATCAGGCGATGGTGATGTTTCCAAGATGAACGATGCGCAACTGCGACGCATCACCATCGTTACCGACTGGTTCGGTGACCCCGCCTTCTTCAACGGCAAAGACAATGTCATCTTGCTGGCCGAATCTCGCAGCATGATCCACCCTCGCGTTTCGAGACTACCGCAGGTACTTTCCGTGGAAGTCCCCTCGCCGGATATCGTATCGCGAAAACACTACGCACAGTGGCATGCCACACAAAGCGGCAATCGAGCGATCATCGATCAAATCGATACCGTCGCCGATGCAACAGCCGGCTTGTCCTTACATGCGATGCGGCAACTCCTCTTGGCATCTGATTACTCCAAAGAACCAATTCAGCGCCAAGACACCACGTTACAAGTCGAGCAGTTCATCCAATCACAACTCGGCGAAGATGTTATCGAATTCAAGAAACCGATCCAAACGCTCAAAGATGTCATTGGGTTCTCCAAGCTAAAGCAATTCCTTACCGATTACATGATTCCACGCATGAAACTGCCGGATGATCGCGCCCTTCCAGGTGCCGCCATCGCCGGCCCAATCGGGGGTGGCAAGACGTTTATCTTCGAAGCGGTCGCAGCGGAACTCGATATTCCAGTACTCGTCTTGAAAAATATCCGCAGTCAATGGTTCGGACAAACAGACGTTATCTTTGAACGTCTCAGACGCGTTCTCGAAGCCCTTGAAAAAGTCGTGATCTTCGTTGACGAAGCCGACACGCAGTTCGGAAGCGTCGGCGAAGGGGCTCACGAAACGGAACGCCGGCTAACCGGAAAGATCCAAGGAATGATGAGCGACCCAAAACTGCGAGGACGCGTGATTTGGTTGCTCATGACCGCCCGAATCCACTTGCTATCCCCAGATATTCGACGCCCGGGACGCGTGGGTGACCTAATCATCCCAGTCCTCGATCCAATCGAAGAGGATCGCATCGAATTCATCCGTTGGATGCTGGGGCCGACCAAGCTGGTAACCGATGAACTCGTCAATTGGCTCGACAAAGAAGGTCTCGAGGAGGACTTTTCGTCGGCTGGCTTCGCGGCGCTGAGAAGCCAATTCAAAGCCATCCCGCCGAAAGATGCGGAGGAGCTAAAGTCTATCGTCCGCGACTTCCTCCAACCCGCAATCAAACAAACCCGACGGTATCAAACACTACAAGCCCTAGTCAATTGCACCCGCAGATCACTTCTTCCAGATCCCGATATTTCCGAAGAAGATCGCGCCCAGATGGAAACAGAAATCCGCCTACTCGAATCTATGGGGATTCGTTGAGCGACTTACCTTTCGTCCTTCCTACAATTCCTTTTTCAGTAGGACTCTATCACACCATGAAAACAAACCACTCGAGAATCCCCCTCTGCGGTCCGCTACCACTAACCCCCCGAGGCCTCCGTACGATGCTTTGGGACAAGCGTATCGCATATCGTTGGTTCCCCTCATTCATCACCACGCTGGTCATCGCGTTCCTATCCGTGCCTCTTGCCAGCTCCGATACTTCCAACGCACAAGAACCCTTTTCGCAACTCGTCGGATCTGTCCAAGTCTCCAACGTCGAATCGGGGCCCTCTCTGCCGAATAAAACCGTCCAAGTCCCCTACATTCTCTGGGGTGGTGATATCGCGACTTTCGTTGCAAACGGAGACCTCAAGACGAAGCCTGGGTCCCTCTACGAAAAAGCAGGGCTCGACATGCAACTTGTCCCCGGTGACGACTTCGTTGGCCAAGTGAGAAACTACCTCTCTGGCAAATCACCCATGTTGCGCGGCACTATGCACATGATCGGGCTGGCCGGCGAAGTCCTCGGCAGCGATCCTCGCACGAAGCCCGTGATCATCCTGCAACTCTCTTGGAGCGCAGGTGACCATATCGTTGCCAAAAAAGAAATCCGAAATCTCAATGACTTGAAAGGGAAAAAAATCGCTTGCCAACAAGGGGGGCCCCACGTCGGCTTGCTTTATGATTCGCTCTCCGCAGCAGGCCTGAACCGTGAAGACGTCGAGATCGTCTGGACTAAAGACATTACTGGTCCTGATGGTCCAGCAACTGCATTTCGAAACGATAGCTCTATCGATGCATGCTGCGTGGTCACCCCGGACATGATCGGCCTGACAAGCGGTTTAGAATCCGTCGGGACGGGTGCCGAAGGAACCGTTGCCGGTGCTCGCGTAGTCAATAGCACGGTTCAAATGAGCCGTTCGATCGCAGACGTTTATGCCGTCCGCCGCGATTGGTACGATGCAAACAAGGAATGGGTCCAAAAATTCGTCGCTGCACACCTAAAAGCAACCGAAGACCTCGTCGCAATGCGGAAAAGCTTTAGCGATACCGGTAAACTCACCAAAGACTATGAACAGATCCTAACTACCTCACAGCGTATCTTCGGCAAAGAAGTCCTACCGACTCTTGAAGGAGACGTTCACGGTCTGCTGCTCGATTGCAGCTTTGTCGGACTCCCAGGACAAATCGCGTTCTTCAAACAAAAGTCCAACGCAAGCGGTTTTGACGAAGTCATGACGCGATCGATCAATCTGGCAACCCAATGGAAATATGCCAAGTCCCGCGCAGGTTTTGAACCCAACGACTTCGACTACAAGAAAATCGCAGAACTTGGAGGCGTACCATACGTCGAACCAACCAATGTAGAGCGATTCAATCCAAACGCCGAATCAACCGACCTGTTCATGGGGGAAAACCTCGATGCCAACACCATCGTCAGCTTCTCCATCAACTTTGAACCCAACGAACAAAATTTCTCCGCAGATCGCTACGGGGCGGAATTCTTGCGAGCGCTGAAACAAGCCAGTCAATTCGGAAATGCAGCTGTTGTTATTCGTGGACATGCCGATCCGACAAAAACTCTCGTCGATCTGATCAAAGCTGGAACCACAAAAGGTATCATTCAACAAAACGGAACGCCCGGAAACTACCGCTACTTTATGAACGGAAAACCGCTGGATCTGAGCCGCACCAAAGAAGTGGTCGACTTGATCAAAAACGGCACCTTCGGCGGTGGCTCCGTCGATCCCTCAGTCACCATGCAGGCAGCACTGTCCCTTTCGCAGTCGCGTGCGGAAGCAGTAAAAAAATCCCTCGAGAAGTTCGCCAAGGATTCTGGGATCACCGTCGATTTATCCCAGATCGTTCCCGTCGGCGCTGGAATCATGGAGCCGGTGATTCCAAAGCCAAAGAATATCGACGAAGCCAAAGAGAATATGCGAGTCGAATTCCGAATTGTTAAGGTCAACCCTGAAGCGCTCAATCCAACCGATTTCAACTTCTAACGGCATAAGTCTCGCGACTGAACGCTCCGATCCTGTATGAACCGGTTATCAACGACAAGCCAACCGCAACGCAAGGAACTTTCGATGAACAGCAAGAACCGCAAAAGCCCAACCAAGTTGTTTTGCGCAATGTTTCTTGCTGGGTGCTTCGCCTCGCAAGCTTACTGCCAAGAAACAGGGACCAGAAGCGAACCTAGTGCGGCAAGCACACCTACATCCCTCAGCGACAACGTTGTGATTGTTCTTGATGATTCCGGGTCGATGCGAGAACGCATGCAAAAGGATCGCATCACCCGTATGGATGCAGCTAAAGCCGCACTGAAAAAAGTTATCGAGCAAATCAAACCTCAAACCCAAGTCGGAATTCTCCTGCTCAACGGCGAGAGAAGAAACAAAAATTGGCTCGTACCCTTCGGTCCCTTGGATAAACGAGAAGCCTTGCGTCGAATCGCTGCCTTACAACCCGGCGGTGGAACTCCACTGGGCGAAGCGTTGCGAGTTGCCGCTGATGAATTGCTCACTCTCCGCTCAAAAAGTTTCTATGGCACCTACCGATTAGTAGTCGTTACAGACGGCGAAGCATCGGATCCCCAATTGCTGCAGCAATTTCTACCCGATGTCCTATCGCGAGGGATCCTCGTCGATGCAATCGGAGTGGATATGCAAGAAGACCATTCGTTAGCAACCAAGGTGCACAGCTACAGGAGAGCAAACGACCTCGAATCGTTATCGAACGCAATTCAAGAGATCCTCGCAGAGCAACCACAACAAGATCAAGCGAACAGTGAAGCGGACTTTGCTTTGCTCGATGCACTTGGAGATATCGACGTCAGTGAAATCCTCAAAGCCCTATCAAAGCCAAACAACGAGCCGATCACAGGTATCCTATCGCACAGCCCCTACTCACATGGTGATTCTCGCGTTCCCAGTGCAGGTCCTATCAATCCAACCACAGGTTTTCCTGCCCCAACTCAAACAAGTCCAACAAATCCTGGCCACACCGGTACACGTACCGCTACGGGTTGGTTCGCCCAAATTCTCGGAACGATTTGTAGTTGCTTCGTTCCTTTGATTTTGATCTTCTTGTTTCTCGCGGCATTCTTGTCGTCCAACAAATCAGGTCGACCTACCCGACACAAATAATCACTGACACGACTCGAGAGAGTTGAAACGAGAAAGTGGAAAGTAGATGCAGGCGGGAACAAGGCGTTGATTTAATCAATGGCAGCTGGTTTCGCGAGAGTACGCCTTCGGCTGACTGCTAAACGCAAT
>CAZACJ010000055.1:25577-33982 GCA_964483385.1 uncultured Pirellula sp.
TCGTTACCCCGACTTGGCCAATTTCGCCTGCGCCATGAGCTTGCGTTTATTGCCAACGATGCGAATGACTTCGTCGGTCAATACCGCTGCCATCAAAGCTATCGCAACAATAATAAACTCCCAACTCTTCGGAATACTCAAAGCCGCGATACTCAAGAACAGTGATCTCATAACCGCCGTTCCAAAGACCACTCCAACGATGGAACCAGATCCACCTCGCAATGAACAACCACCAATTACCGCTGCTGCAACAGCATACATCTCGTAGATACTACCTGTTTGCGATGGTTCTATGGTATTGAAGTCAAACACCAATAAAATACCGGTCAATCCTGCGAGCAATGAACAAATAACATACGTCGAAATAATGATCTTATCCGTGGCTATACCGCTGAACTTGGCCGCCTGAACGTTGTTTCCCAACGCCATCAAATACCGTCCAAAGACTGATCGGTTGATTGCAATCCACAAAGCAATTGCAACCAATGCCAACAAAACCGCCGTCGTCGGAATCTCGATCCATGAAAAGAACGGGACACTCTGTGTCGCACCATTCGCATCCAGCAATGGCGTGTTAGTCTTGCCGTCCCACAACACCGAATGCCAACGCCCCTGACTAACATAAGGCAAAAAAGGGACCGGCAACTTAAAGGAAACCCCGTTGATCCACTCTTTGATATTTACCAAGGTACTACCAAGCCCCTTGGATTGTTCACCAGCCAATACTCGCGCAATGCCGCGATAAGCCAGCAACCCACACATCGTCACGACAAAAGGCTGTAACCCCACTTTGGTTACCAAAAGACCGTGAAGAAGCCCCAGAAGTGCAGATCCCAGCAACACAATCGGGATCACTAACCAAATCGGTCGGTGTTGAAACTGAAACCATTGAACCTGGGCATCCACAGGAAAGTTCGCGTTCGGCTCACGTAACACAACACTTACACCTTCGTCACTTCGCTCCACCGATACCACACTTCCCTGCACCGGTTGACCAAACGCATTGACGAAACGCAATTGATCGTCCGTACGTATCTCCCAATCGCTCGCAGCCAAAGTCACCTTCGGAAGTTGATTGTTCTTCACCGGCACCTTCTCAACCTTGAGCACCTTGGTCGTCTTCTCCGAATCCACATGCTGCTGATTAAGCAACATCAACATGCAAACCCCAGCCAAAGCAATCACCGAACCGATCGACAAGTCAATTCCGCCAGTCATGATGACTAATGCCATCCCGAGGGAAATAAACCCGAATAGACTTGTCCAACGGATAATCGATTTGACGTTCTCATCCGATAAAAACGACGGATTGAGCCAGCCGGTTACCAACAAGATAGCCAGCAACAACAAAACAACACCAATGCTTTTAATTTGCATGTTCCAGAATCACTTTAGTGAACAACGGACGTTGCTTCGGTGCGTCCGAAAGCCAATTGCATAATACTTTGCTCGGTCATCGCATCGCGAGAAAGTTCCCCTTTTACCCGCCCTTCATGCATCACGTACGTACGATCCGCCATACCGAGTATCTCTTCCATTTCGCTCGAAACGAACAAGATCGCCGTTCCTCGCTCCGCCAACTGCTCCATCAAACCATATATCTCTTGTTTCGCTCCGATATCCACTCCACGCGTGGGTTCATCAAGCAATAACACTTTGGGATTCCGCATGATCCATTTGCCAAACACAATCTTTTGCTGATTCCCACCAGACAAAAAAGCTGAAATCTGCTGCAAATGGGGAGTCTTTATCCGCAACGCCGTGACCTGCTCCTGCCCCGCTCGATGCTCGGCCGCTCGAGATAAAATTCCGTAGCGACTGACGTTTTCCATCGAAGCCAACGTGAGGTTGTCCCCGACGCTCATCGACGTGACCAAACCTGTATGACGTCGGTCCTCCGGAACCAAAGCCAATCCCGCCGCTATCGAGGAACGAATGTTCCCCTGCGGGATCGGTTTCCCATCAACGACGATACGACCACCTAACACGGGTCGTAATCCCATGATCGCTTCTAACACCTCGGTTCGGCCAGCACCAACCAAACCGGCCATACCGACGATTTCACCTGACCGAACTTCTATGTTCACAGGATGCTCTGCACGTCCAAAAACGCGAACGTCCTGTAACTGAAGTCGTACCTCACCGGGCTTCTTCGGCACGTGAGGAAAATATCGATTCAATTCTCGACCAACCATCGCATGCACCATCCGGTCATGCGTGATCTGCCCCTTCTGCAAAGTCGCAGCATTCTGACCGTCTCTCAATACCTCAACACGATCCGAAAGCTCCGCAACCTCCGCTAACCGGTGCGAAATGTAAACAATCGAAACCCCTTCCGACTTTAACTGCCTTATCAACTGGAATAGCTTCTCCGACTCATGCGCCGAAAGACTACTCGTCGGCTCGTCCATGATGATCATGTTCGCATCCGTCGATAACGACTTGGCTATCTCCACCATCTGACGCTGCGCAATCGATAACTTCTGCAACGAAGTCCCAGAAGACATGTCCAATCCAACCCTCTGAAGGAATTCGTCTGCTCGCTGCCGCATCTGCCGCGACTGGATCATCCCCCACTTCGTCGGCTCACGCCCCAAGAAGATGTTCTCCGCAACCGTCAAATTATCCGCCAAATTCAACTCTTGGTGGATCAATGAAATCCCGGCGCTGATCGCTTCGCTCGGATTCGTGAAACGTACCTGACTACCCTTCCACCACAACTCACCAGAATCCTGCCCCTGAACACCCGCAAGGATCTTCATCAGCGTACTTTTGCCCGCACCGTTCTCGCCGATAACGCTTAACACTTCACCGGGATTCACGTGCAGACTCACTCCCTGAAGTGCTTTAACCCCAGGGAATGTCTTGGTGACATTTTCAACGCGTAAAATGGGTTCCATCAGTTTCCTGCAGACTCAAAGCCCGGTGGCAACGGCTTGTCTGCCAACTCGTCAATCACTCCACGCGATCGCTCTTGCGCATTGAGCACTTCCAACTTGCCCACAAATATCATTACCTTGCCACCATCAGGAATCGCTTGCTTGACCAACTTGCCCGCCGCGCGACCTGCCAAGTAGTTGCTGGTGCCCAAGTAGAACTTGCGATTGGACTTCGGAGCATCGGAGTCTTGGCAAATCACCGACATCTTTTCTGCCGCCATGTTCAACATGTCGACTTGGTTCTCTGGATTGATCGGAGAAATCGCCAAGCCATCAAAGCCATTGTTTACCGCTTGCTCGATCGCTTGCTTCTGCTCGTCAACCGTCCCCTGGCTTGGGAATGTCACCGCCGTTGTGGTATTAAACACCCCGTCAGCCTTTTCGCAACCTTTCTGTGCAAGCACCCAGAACAAGTCCACGCTGTTGGTAACAAATGCCAACTTCGTCGGTTTGGCCGTGTCGTAGCCTTCAGAATCAGACTTCGGTATTGGCCCGTTGCCGTCCCGAATCGCTTGCACCCCAGCATTGAACTCTTGGATATTATCAGCGGTCACCACTGAGTGCGGAACGTAGATCATCTTGTCCTCAGGAACCTTCACTTCCTGATTGCGAGCCATCGCAGCTAAATACTCAACACTCTTAAAACCGAACAAATACGGTTGCTGAGCAATCGTACCGATGATCTTTCCATCCGCGATGCCTGCCAAAGTCGCCGGATGCTCATCGAACCCGACAATCTTCACCTTGCCCGCTAACGAACGAGCTTCAAGCGCCGAAAGAATCGCAGGAGGATTGTAAGCCCAAAGACCTACCATGCAGCTCACGTCCGGATTCGACACCAAAGCCGACTCCGCATTGCTCTTTGCAATCGCGTCATCCTTGTTGTCGGTCATAATATTCAATACTTCATACTTGCCGACCTTAGCCGGCAAAGCATACCCCACGCCCGGAATCACTGCCTTCGAATTCGCACTGACCGTCGGGGCTGCTTGCTTGCCCTCCAACGTCGAAGTAGGAGCCCCATCTGCCGAACTAGGAACCTTCGCTGGTGGCTTCGGAGAGCTGTCACACCCTACAAAAGCAAAAGACAAACCGGCCAAAACTGCAATCGCCAAGGTAGCTCGTCTCTTCGCGATAAAACTTGTCGATCTCTTCATTACGTTCGTTATTGCGTTTGTTTTCATTTCAAGGTACCTGCCGGTTCGCAGAAAAGTGGAAAGAAACCTGCATTTCAAAGGACGAATCTACCGGGTTCCAAAACGTCAGATTCTAAGTGGTACAGCCACCCACGCAACATCGACCACCGGAAAAACACCCCTCCAATCCAGAATTGGGGCTCTAAATCAGACCTTACAAACTGCCAAACCCTACCGTTTCATTCCATTTCTATCCAGAAACCCATAGACTCCTTTCAACCAAACCGCTCCCGACCGACAATACAAAAAACTCATTGACCCGCTTAACCGCACTACCGATCCACTCTCCCTCCCACCTCAACCCGGTACAATGGCCGCCCCACTCCCCACTCCCCTACTCTGCTTGGCTCTCCTCGTACTTCATTCCGCCGGAGCAACCGCGCAGTCCCAAACCGCGCAGTCCCAAACCGCTGATTCCGCGACCAAGCTCGATTACAACCGCGATATTCGGCCAATCCTCTCGAACCACTGCTTCGCATGCCACGGACCAGATGGTTCGAATCGACAAGCCGACTTGCGACTTGATCAACGCCAGCCAGCAATCGATCTGCAAGCCATCACGCCCGGCTCGCTCTCTAAGAGCAAACTGATTTCTAGAATTCACTCGAACGATGCTTCTGAAATCATGCCGCCGCCTGAAACCAAGAAGCCGCTGACCACCGACCAAATCCAACTCTTGGAAAACTGGATCGAGCAAGGTGCCGAATACCAAACGCATTGGGCTTATACTCCCCCAACTCGCCTCCCCACTCCTGCTCCTTCAGCAGCAAGTGCTCAACTGGACTATTGGGTGAATACAGAACTCGCGAATCGAGGAATCGAGCCCAGTCCACAAGCCGATCGCCGCACTCTGATCCGCCGCCTCTACGCTGACCTGATCGGATTACCACCTACCCCTGAACGTGTAGAAGCTTTCGTATTGGATTCCCGGCCAGACGCTTACCGAATCCTCGTAGAAGAACTTCTGAACAATCCTCACTACGGTGAACGCATGGCGATCGGCTGGCTCGATCTGGTTCGCTTTGCCGACACCATCGGTTACCACAGCGATAACCCTAGAAATATCTGGCCCTATCGAGACTACGTTATCGCCGCTTTCAATTCGAATAAACCCTTTGACCGCTTCACCATCGAACAACTCGCTGGTGATCTACTTCCAGATGCCACCCAAGAAACCAAAATCGCTTCCGCCTTTAATCGGTTGATCCTTACGACCGAAGAAGGTGGCGCACAGCCAAAAGACTACGAAGCCAGGATGCTGGCTGATCGCGTGCGTGCGATCGGTACCGTTTGGCTAGGACACACCATCGGTTGTGCCCAATGCCATGACCATAAATACGATCCCTTCACCATGCAAGATTTCTATGCCCTCGGAGCTTTTTTCGCCGACATCCAAGAAGGAATCGTGGCCCCCAGGGAAGAGGGAATCCCGGTCTTAAATGAAGACCAAACAAAAGAACTGGAACGACTCAAACAAATTGCAGAGCAGTTGAAACCCGAACAAACTCAAGACTCAGACAACGATAAAAGGAACGCTGCAAAAAAAGAGATCGAAGCGTTGCTCAAAAGTGCACCAAAATGCCTAGTTACAAAAAGCTCTGACAAACGCCGCACCGTACGGGTGCTACCCCGCGGAAACTGGATGGATGATTCTGGTCCCATTCTTCAACCAGCTTTTCCTACCGTCCTTCAACCTGTCCACCTCCAATCTCCACAAACCAATAATCAACTACCAGCCACCTCCGAACAACCCACGACACTAAGTCGACTCGATCTAGCTAACTGGCTAGTGTCTCGGGAAAACCCGCTCACCGCTC
Source organism: uncultured Pirellula sp. (assembly GCA_964483385.1). Taxonomy (GTDB): domain Bacteria; phylum Planctomycetota; class Planctomycetia; order Pirellulales; family Pirellulaceae; genus JBKCUI01. The sequence goes on from CAZACJ010000055.1 coordinate 31,530, forward strand.
GAGTTGTAATGAACCGTCTTTGGAAACATTTTTTTGGAACCGGCTTGAGCAAAGTCCTCGACGATCTCGGTGCTCAAGGTGAGACTCCTGTCAACCAACCATTGCTCGACACTCTGGCTTGCGAGTTTATGGACAGCGACTGGGACTTCAAACACATGGTTCGCTCGATCGTACTAAGCGAAACTTACCAACGCAGTACACTCGCAAATCAAGCTTCACTCAGCAAAGATCCAATGAACCGCTATACAGGTCGACAAAGCCCTTGGCGGCACGAAGCTGAGCTGATTCGAGATCAAGCGCTTAGCCTAGCAGGGCTACTCTCACCGAGGATCGGAGGCCCAAGTGCTAAACCCTATCAACCCGACGGTTACTGGGAAAACCTCAACTTCCCAACTCGCACCTACACTGCTGACACGGGTGAACAACAATACAGAAGAGGCCTGTACACCTGGTGGCAACGCACTTTCTTGCATCCGAGCCTATTGGCTTTTGATGCACCTAGCCGCGAAGAATGTGCCGCAGAACGAACCAGATCAAATATACCCCAACAAGCACTGGTGTTGCTGAACGATCCGACCTATGTAGAAGCCGCACGCAGCTTTGCAGTGCGAGCCATAGAAACTGTCCCCAAATCAGAATCTAGCGATGCCTGGATCGCCCAACGCATCGATTGGATGATGCAGCAAGCACTTCAACGGGAACCCACGAAATCGGAAGCCGAACTGCTCAGCTCATTGATCGAGAAACAAACTCAGAATGTCCATCAAAGCATATCATCGCGCCAGCACACGACAAACACTGAAACAGGCATCGAAACAAACAACGACCCGGAACGCGACGTTTGGACTCACGTCGCGCGTGTCTTGCTAAATCTACACGAATCCATCACCCGTAATTAAGTATCATGTCCCCATCGAATCTAACCAAACTACTGTGCCGGCGACGCATGCTATCCGAAAGCACCATCGGTGCGGCCGCACTGTCAACACTACTGAACCAATCGAGTACTTCTCAAGCCAAAAATCCTACCTCGGAACCACTCGCTTGCGATTCACTTGGCGTCCTGAAAAATCTCCCACTGCCTCAGAAAGCCAAACGAGTCATCTGGATGACCATGGCAGGAGGTCCCTCACACCTAGAACTCTTCGATCCAAAACCGAAACTGCGAGACATGCATGGCCAGCCCATGCCAGAGAGCTTTACTCGCGGCCAACAACTAGCGCAGCTTCAAGGCCAAGAACTGCGATGCCTCGGGCCTATGTTTGCCTTCAAGAAATATGGCTCGCAAGGTACCGAACTCGGTGAACTGCTGCCAAATATCGGTGGCATCGTCGATGAAATCTGTTTGGTCCGCTCCATGACCACCGATGCGATCAACCACGACCCTGCACACATGTTTATGAACACCGGATCCCAAATCTCCGGTAGACCTAGCATGGGAGCCTGGATTCACTATGGACTAGGTTCCGTAGCAGAAAATCTGCCAGGCTTCGTCGTGTTGATATCAACCGGAAAAGGCAGATCACCACAACCAATCGCAGCAAGACAATGGAGTAGCGGATTCTTGCCAAGCCGACATCAAGGAGTGCAACTGCGCAGTCGAGGCGAGCCGGTCTTGTATTTAAACAATCCACCAGGGATCGATCGCCAACAACAAGCAGACGATATCGCAACCATCAACGCATTGAATCAACTTTATGCCAGCGAATCCCAAGATCCAGAAGTTGCAACCCGTATCGCGCAATATGAACTTGCATTCGAGATGCAAACTAGCATCCCCGAGTTAATGAATACCCAAGACGAAACCCAAGAAACCCTCGATTTGTACGGATGCCAAGTCGGTGACGGGTCTTACGCTAGCAACTGCCTCCTCGCGCGACGCCTAGCCCAGCGAGGCGTCCGCTTTATACAACTCTATCACCGCGATTGGGATCACCACAGCCTTCTGAAAGAAGAATTACCGCTGAGAGCCAAAGAAGTTGACCAAGCCAGCGCAGCGCTCGTAACAGACTTGAAACGTCTCGGGATGCTTGACGACACACTTCTGGTATGGTCAGGGGAATTTGGAAGAACGCCTATGTCCCAACAGAACAAAGGCCCAATCGGGCGAGACCATCACAATAAATCGATGTCCATGTGGATGGCAGGTGGTGGCATTCGAGGCGGGACCGTCTACGGTAGCACGGATGAATTAGGCTATGCAGCCACAGAAAATGTCTGCACCGTGCACGACCTGCATGCAACCATGCTGCACCTGCTAGGAATTGAACACAACGCTTTTACGTACAAATTCCAAGGCCTCGATTTCAAATTAACCGGAGTCGAAGGAGCCAACGTGCTCAGCGAAATCCTAGCCTGATCCAGTTTCCCTCGGCCAAGACAACGCAAGGTACGTGCAGCGGTCACGCAGAAAGCAACGATTTCGTTTAGCAGTCAGCCGAAGGCGTACCACG
>CAZACJ010000056.1:0-32099 GCA_964483385.1 uncultured Pirellula sp.
AGTACGCCCGGAAGGATTCGAACCTTCAACCCTCGGTTCCGAAGACCGATGCGCTATCCAATTGCGCCACGGACGCGTGTTGACTGAATTTTAGACTAGAAGCCGACAAATTTGAAGGGGGCTCATGAGGCATTTTCCCAGCCCCCAAAAGCCCCGGTAAATCAGCAAGCTACCATCACGGAGAGGCTGTTCATGGCCTGTTTCAACGAGTCACACTCCGTTTCACAATTCCCAAGCTCCCTGTCCCGTCCACCCTCTGGCGAGCGGTGACTGGGGATGTTCCATTTTCCACTGACCTATCGAGTTGCTCAACGCAATAGCGTAGCCTCACTTGCGCTCAGAAACCGGCTTACCCGCAATGACCCGATCGATTACAGATTCAATCTCAAAGCTATGAACTCCAACCGCTCGAACGATCCCCTTCTCGTCAACGACAACACTGCCAAAGCCATAATCGCCAAATACTAACGCACCATCAAAACCACCGGGTAGCATTAACTGTGGCCATTCCCCACCCCCATACGTCTCAAACAATCGAGGTGCCTGACTGTCGTAAAACTCCTTGCTCACATCCACCGTCATCAAAATCACTTGCAACTTCTCCGTACCATGCTTCTCAAGACTTTTTGCGATCTTCGGAAACCCCTCGTAGCAGTTGTGGCAAGTCACGGCCCAAATATCCAAAACTGTTGCCTTTCCAAGAATCGACTTGTTCGAAACTACTTTGCCATCGAACGTACTTAGCTCAAAATCAGGACAACGATATCCTACCAATGAACCGCGTAATGGCATGTCAAGTTGCTGCAGAGTCAGTGTTTTATTCTCTATGTCGATCTCCTTCACCCTATACATGTTGTCCCGAATACGAATCGGTCGCTCTAACCCTACGGCTTCCCACTCCGCCAATACACCATCCCCATCCTGATCTACCGATGCATACGTCGCTGTGTTGCTGACAACCGTTCCCGTACTCCCCGTGTTTACAAGTGAATATGCCGACGACTTTGGTAAGTATAGACTTACACCTTCGTCAGGCCCCGTTGGAATGGTTCCCTTCCATACCATCTTCTCTGTCGCTCTGCCGACAAGTAACAACGAGACGATGTTACCGATCTGAGGCCGCGTTCGCTTCAATTCGCTCGGCTCAAGTTGCAAGACGATCGGCTCACCAATCGCTTTCTCACCTGCAACTTGCTCAGCGATCACTTTCTCTTTACTGGCTGGACTCTTTTCTTTTCGGGTAGAAGCCATCGACTCCCCAGAAGTTTCTGACGGCTTCTTACTCTCTGGCACTCCCAAAGTAAACTTGATGCTCTCGGGTGGAAGACACTTCTTATCATCACAAGCCTGATATCGAACCTTGCCAATTCCACCATACTGGCCATCCGCTACCGTAACCCGATACTTTCGAGTCCAACTGAACTCGCCTTGCATGTACTCTTGCTTGCCAACCGCTAGCTCCAATTCGCGGGGCTTCACACTTGCTACAAATTCCTCTTCCAAAGCCTGAAGCCCCTGCGGGTTGAATTCAATTTCTGTCGGAAAGCCGACGGACTCTTTACTTGCAGAAGTCGAGCCGATATGCCACCCTCTCGCAATCCTAGCCTTGATCGAAACCGTCACCTCTTCACCTTTTGCAGCTTCGTCACTCGAGAGCGATATGTTGAACATTGCTACTCTATTGCCCACCTGAACATCTTTCATGAACCTAGTTTCTTCAACAGGCATGGATTGCGCTCTAGTTGGGGCCTCACCCAAAAGTCCACCTAAAGAAACGAACAAAGCGATTGGCGTTAAAAGACGTTGCATTGATTGACTCATTTTAGAAAAGCGATGAGATTGCATCCTTTCAAAATACATTAACCTCCTTGGAGTTTAACGCGCGCCCCCCCTCTATGTCCATCCGGGGGATTTTGCTAGCAATCCAACTGTACTTGCACGAGGATTTACGGAGGACTTTCAGACGCTCAGACGAGTCGCGTTAAAGTGCAGACCCTTGCGCCGACGAAAGAGGAAACGGTAGTAGCGATTGTATCAACATGCCGGAGCTTACGTGTTTGAGGGTTGTGTGCAGTATGGATCGCAAAGGTTCGAGCATTTTGCAAACCAACTCGGCTCCCCGGCTGTCACCTAGCTTTACAAACTCTTGGGTGCTTGCACCATGCTTGATGCTCGGTTTTATTGGGTCGCTTTCCGCACAGCAAGTCCCGTCACTTCCGATAGTGGCCCCCCGGACCTTGGGGACTTTTGAGCTATCTCCAGCCACTTCGAAACCACCCCTGCCGACGGTAGCAGAGTTAGTTGCTCCCGCTTCAAACGCTGACGCAACCCTTGAAATCTACTTGGGCCAAGCTCGGACGTTGACGCTCAAAAAACCGGTATCCGATGGCAAAGAGGTCGGTGTCATAGCGATCGCAGATCCGACCATTGCGGACTTTGAGGTTCTAACCAATCCCCGAATGATTCGCCTGCTTGGGAAACGAGCGGGGCTGACAGATTTAAACATCATTTTCGCCGACGAAACAACATTGACCCTACAGGTACTCGTCAAGCATGACCTGGACCTTCTTCGAGCCGAAATCCGCCAACGATTTCCCGACGCATTGGTTCAAGTTAGCCAAGTCCGGGAAAACATCGTCCTGGAAGGCCAGGTCCGAACTGCGCAGATCGCAAGTCAAATCGTTGCTATTGCTGAATCCTGGGTCCCTCGAAGTGGTAGCACTGGCCGCGGGACTAGAGCCAGTACAGGAAGTAGCAATACACAACGCTTGGAAGAGTATGAAGAACGCGCGAATCAGAACACAGAAACGAACGGTCAAGAAGTGCGAAACGAATCAGCAGCGATGGAGATAGGAGATCGCGGCTCGACGACCGCGCCTGCAAGCAACGGGACGGTGATCAACCTAATGCGCATCCCTGGCACACAACAAATTATGTTACAGGTACGAGTTGCTGAGTTGAACCGAACAGGGATGCGAGAAGTAGGAGCGGACTGGATTTTCGCCGGGGATAATGGAAACGTCCTCGGAACGAATATCAGTGGCAATATCGTCAATGCAAAAGGAACTTCCACCGGAGCAGGGCTCTCTTCGGCAGGAACGGGCAATGCATTGGGAACCAGCAGCACCGCGTTTGGTATCTTTCCCTCAGCTAATTTCGATGTGCTTCTCCGCATTTTGAGAAAAAACGCACTCCTATCCATCTTAGCCGAACCCAACCTAGTCGCCATGAGTGGCCATGAGGCGAGTTTCTTAGCCGGAGGTCAGTTCCCTGTACCGGTGGTCAGTGGAATCGGAGGACAGGTCTCGATCCAATATAAGGACTTTGGAGTTCAGCTACGGTTTACTCCGACGATCATGGATGAAGAAACAATCCGCTTGAACGTAGCCCCCGAAGTCAGCACAATCGACGATTCTCTAGGAACCACTTTGGTACCTGGTGGCGTTCCAACACCTGGAATTAACACGCGTAAAGTCAATACGACGGTGGAGATGCGAGAAGGTGAAACACTCGCACTTGCGGGGTTATTGGAAGTCGCGATCGATGCGCAAACGACTCGCATACCAGGCTTGGGAGATCTACCCTACCTCGGGCCTTTTTTTAGCAACACGACGCATCAACGCGTGGAAAAAGAACTTCTCGTGTTGGTTACTCCCTTTTTCATCGCAGCCTCTGCGAACTCGGAAGAGTTTTTGCTGCCTGGTCAAGACGTCGTCGAACCGAACGACTTGGAGTTCTATTTCTTAAGTAGGATAGAGGGCAAGACCGGTCGCTCATTTCATTCAACGCAATCTTGGGAAGACCCGTGGAATTGTGTAGATCGATTGAAACTCGAACGACAATGTCTTCATGGGCCCGTTGGATTCTCGAGGTAAATTTATGGCATCCGATCGCCAAATGCTTCAAACTGCTATCTTCCTCATCCACGTTGGCGTTTTCGCCAGTTATGGAAACTTATGCGAGGCTCAAGAGTCGATCGAAACGCCCCCGTTGGCCAATTGCCGCGAACCGAGCGAGTGCGTTCCGCGACTCGCGGATTACCCCGCCTTCCCTCACACGTACAGCAATCCTTACCGCATCATCGACTCGCGAAAATCTAATCCATCTTCGCACATGATGGATCGATGGAAACGAAGTTTGCAAGCGAGCCACTGGGGCTATCCTGAGTACTTTCAACGCAATACCTTCGGCTCGGCAAATCGCGGTGCCTTCACAAATAACATAAGAGATGGTGCCATCGAACGAGCTACACTCTACGCCATGGACTTTTACCCGTCCGATTCGCCAAAAGCTGCAGTGCTTACTCCCAAAGGTCTCGAACGACTGGAACGAGCTATCTGCGTGGCCCAGGCCTACGCAACAAGTCTACAAGTAGAAAAAACTAATAATCCTGAACTCGACGAAGCGCGCCGTATATGGCTTACGGAACATCCTATGGTATTACAGTCTGGCATCCAGGCTGACATGATCCTATTGAACTCCAACCCGATGAGCATTCAAGCAGCTGAGGCCATTCGCCGTCTGCAGCAAACCACACGAGGGAGTACTTCCTCGGCACTCGGCGCGAATGGAGGCGTTGCTGGAGGTGGTTTCCTCAGCGGAAATTCTAATCCACCTTTAGAATAGGTAGCCCCCGATGCAACCATCCTTTGGCTTATCGCACCCTTGCCCTTCATTCACCCAGGTTGGCTTCCTGCTGATACTATGCTCTCTCGTAGGTTGCTCGACTTGGAAATCGATGCAAGATCGCCCAGCGACACACAAAAATCTCCCGTCAAAAACGGAAAGCTCCTTCTCATCGAAATCGGCGTTGCGGCAGGCACAGGTCGACCTAGCCATCGCCGCAGGAGAACAACTCGAAGCGAACCAAAACTATCGAGAAGCGATCAGCCGATACCAAGAAGTACTGGCAATCGATAAAAAAAATACGTTAGCGCACCACCGAATCGCTCTGCTTGCGAGCAAACTATCCGCAACCCAGCAAGCTCAAGAGCATTTCGAAGCCGCTAGGCGTCTCGCTCCGCAGGATGAAGAGCTGCTGGCTGATTTTGCCTACTGGAATTACCTGAATCATCAGGATGCAGTTTCCCGCTCCTTAGTCCAAGAGGGACTGAAGCGTTCACCCAACTCTCTTCGGTTACATGGAATCCAAGGTCAGCTCCTCGTCCGAGAGAAACAATGGGAACCAGCTGTCGAAAGCTTCATCCGCTCTGGTTGCACTCCACAACAAGCGTGGGCAAATGTCGGTCACGTTGCCCTCCTCGACGGAGACATACAGATGGCTTCATACTGGATTGAGCATGCAGCTCAAGGAGATCAAGGCTCCTCGACCGCCAAACGCACACAGCGTGTATTACAAGCCTCGTATCACCAATAAACATTCAACCATTATCGTCGCCGCAGCGACGGGGATCGCGTAGGGAATCAAAGCCGTAGATCGCAACTCTGACGAATAAATCTCGTCTAGTGAGCGGGAACCTTGACGGGCAAGAGGCATCGTTCGCATCCAGTAGCCCTTTACGATCCATCCGAGAGCCAACCCGCCTAAAAGGATACTGCTCACCAAGAATAACCCGATGATTCCTTTCGGACCATACCAGACTCCGAGGGCGGACATCCACTTGACATCTCCCGCTGTCAGACCACCTAGGGCATAAAACGGAAGCAGTACAGCGAAGCCGACTGCCGCCCCGGACACGCCTTGAATCACCCCCCCGAACGATAAAAAGATGGTCGACCAGAGAAGCCCAAAAAATCCCACGAGCATCACGGAGCTGTTCGCGATGCGATAATAGCGCAGATCCCCGATCGCAACCCAGACTGTTGCGACGATCAACACCAAAGCACGGGTCAAGGCTCCTACCGAGATATCGACACTCCCAAGCTCTATCGCCATGCGTTGCTCGCCTCCATCGTTTATTGAACCAAAAAAGCCGATCGCCCCAAAGCTGTATTGTCAGCTTGCCCTGTATAAATCTCGATGTTGCTTCCTCCAAGTACCAAAGTATTTGCTGTAAAAAATTTCGCACCGTATTTTGCAGACCCTGAAATGCGAAGTGTCATCCACTTGCCATACACCGTCCCCATCAATCCGACTTGCGTGTTGTTTCCCGTCAAAAGCAATTGCTCTGTATTGTGTCTCCGTTGATAAAAAACGATCCCGTTGAACTCCGAAGAAACATTCCTCGCTCCAGAATACAACGCTGCATAGTTGTAACGACTGGTATCGATCGGAGTAACTCGAAGTCCAGCGATCATCGAGGTGGGCATAAAATTGGTCGCCGGCGTTGCTGGAGGCGATGTTGCTTGATCGTAAATATCTGGTTCGCCGGTGGTCGCGTTGAAGTTCTCTCCAGTCGTATAGAACATGAGTCCTTCCGCTGTCACCGAACCCCCATTGATACGAATCGACTCAAAAAACGTACTTCGAGGCGACAACACATAAATCCCGGGAATAAGAAAAACACGTCCACCAGAAATCCATAGGCGACCATAGACACCGGGGTGCAAAATCACATCTCCGGGTTCAACTTGATAAAGTCCACCGGCGATGCTCTCACTGTGTGTCGCGATTCGGTTCTGCCCTGAAACATCTCCAGAAAGCCCAATCACGGTAGTACTGGTCACAGTTACCGAACCTCGGAATCGAATATCGACTCCGTTGCTTTGCATTGGCGTCGGGAGATTGATATAAGGGTCGGCAATCGCGGGTATGCGCGTTCGCAAAGGGGCATATCCTTCAGGATCCAAAGGTTTGAAACCCACTAAACGATCGACTCCACCAACCGCATCAATCATCTCCGCGTAAATTCCCTTGTCGGCAGTGGTCAATCCTGCCGAGATCGCCGTGCCAGTATTGCCGTTGTCGATGGGAAGTCCATTTTCGTCCAGCCCACCTCCTTCCGAATTGACAGCGATCCGTCCGTGGACCCGGAAAACAGAAGTGGGACTGACGGAGAGCCCCGGCCTCGCATTCGGATTAAGTGTTGAAAAAACCGGATCCGGGACAAAATACTCGTCGCCAGCGACAGCGGAAGCTCGGACGACCAACGGTGAATTCCACAACGACGGCGACCGCAAAAGCAATGGACTGATCTCCTTCCGAGCAGTGACTTGGATGTACCCCCTGACTCCCGCATAAACACCTGATCCAGGAGGGCATCTAATGTCATCCCTTCCTGAATTCATTTGATGATGCGTGATCAAGTACTCGGAGGCTTTACTGCGGGCAGCGCTCGCGGATTTCCCAGCCGCTAGGGTGCGTCCGCCGGCCAATGCCGCAGCATCCGCTGCATTCTGACACAACCTCGTCGTGTAATACACCAAAGCTAAATCATGAATCAGTGCAAGCAATCCAAGGAGAAGAACCATGGTTCCGACAAAGAGCACTAAGTACGCTCCCCGGCGCGAGGATCTTCGACGACGGTACTTAACCATTTATCGCTCCATTCATCCTAGAAAATCCTAATGCATAATCATCAATGTGGCCGACGCCGATATCACCGTCCAACTCCCCTCGTTCGTTTCTCCGATCACCGTCTCGATACCAATACTCTCTATCAATTCCGAAGTGGATACAGTCACCTCTACCCGATCGCCACGCGATGCATCGTTACCACCATCGGGCCAAACTAATCGGAAATATACCGCCGTCGAATCCCCATGAGAGTATTTTTCGGCCATCAATGTTCCGATGGGGCTCCCGTCCCCGAACGAACCCACGATCGTCTGCGGTCCCCAAGCCCCAACCCCTTCTGCCGCGCTGCCATGCACAATCGCTTGCCTTGCCAAGTACTTTGCCATTTCGGTCACTTGCTGCCTCTGGAAGATACGAATACCACCAACGACTGCTGCCGAAACAATCACGATGTACATCGGAATCACCAATACAAATTCCAACGACACTACCCCGTGACGCGCACGCTTTTTGCAATGATGCTTTCGCAATAAATTACTTGGCTCCATAAACCACCGTTTGGCACTCTATCAAGGAAACACTCGGTATGCCTGGCCACCACAATCGAGTATGGTATTCGTACTGAACGCGTACTGTCACGCGTTTTTCATTATCGCTGACCTGAAGTTCCTCCGGCACCGTTACAATCAATTGCTCCGGATCCAGCCAAGCTGAGCCTACCAAGGTTAGTTTTGCGGCACGCTCTACCCCAAGTTGCCAAGATTGCGACTGTTCACTCTGCCGTGGTACCGTCGACGCATACCGTCCAGCAGCTCCCACGGCATCCGCGAGCAACATATAGAAGAAAGCGAGTCGCGAAAAATCCAAGATTGCGATACCGATCAACAACATCAAAGGAAGCGTGATTGAAAACTCGAAGACCACCGCACCCCGGCGACCACAGCGATGAGGCTTGGACGCCCAATAGCCGCGTCTATCCGACTTACGATTCCTAACCGAAGAAACAGTGCAGCGAAAAGCCTTTTCCATCAAGCGCTCTCCAACCCACGTATGATCATGATAATTGCAGGACCTAATGTAACGAGAAACAACGAAGGAAGGATACAAAGCACAGTAGGGATTAAGATTTTCGCAACCGCTTGCTGCGCCTTTGCCTCGGCTGCATACATGCGTTTTTGACGCATGGATGATGCAAAAACTTCCATCGCATCCGAAAGACTCGAACCGTACCTTTCCGCTTGAAGAATCACGGTGGACATGCTCCTTAACTCTTCAATGTCAAAACGCTCCGCCAAAGAACGCATAGATTCTCCTACCGATCGCCCGAGAAGTGTCTCGCGATTCACAATCGCCAATTCGAAAGCAAGCTCAGGATGCGCAGTGGCTAGCTCCTGAGAAACACGAAGAATTGCCAGTGGCAAACTCATCCCCGCTTCTAAACAAATACTCAGAACATCAAGTGCATCGGGAATCGATCGACGCAACCGTATCTGCCGCTTTTTCTTCATGTGATCCAACAAAAACGAAGGCCCGATCACACCCGCTAAAGCTACCGCAAATGCGATCAGAGAAGTCCAACGAATAGAAATCGAACTGAAACTCGATACGAGCAAGGCCATCACAAACGGTATGACAAAAGAGAGGAGCTTGACAATCGTCACCCAGACCAAGGCACTGCGTCCATAGAAGCCAGCCTGAACGAGGCGTTTCCGCAATTGCTCTTTTTGCTTTTCCTGTATCTCTCGTTGGCGAAAATTTCCCTGAAAGGGATCTTCACCGGAAGTGCTCTTGGGTCTACCTTCCGCCCCTGAAGTCTGCGACAACTGTGCAGGAAACAAGAATAACATACCAACCGCCACAACCATGACGACTACTGCTATGAGCAACAATATCGCAGGACTCATCTGCCGCCTCACTACTGATCCAAGTTAATGATGCTTTGCATCCAAATGTACCCGACCCCCATCCATAAGATCATGCCGCCGACAATCCCTTTGTAGTCGTACAATGGGAGTAAATACGTTGGATTTACGGCGCTTATCAAAAGCGCCAAACCAAATGGCATGGCAATCAACATGTATGCCTGCATGCGTCCCTCTGCAGTAAGCGCCATAATTTTCTCACGCATTTTTTCCCGATCCCGAATGACGCCCGAAAGTTTGTCGAGCAACGACGAGAGATTACCACCCGAAGAGGAATTGATCGTCAAAGCAACCACAAAAATCTTCACCTCAAGGACCCCGGTCCGACGTGCAAGCTCTTTCAGAGATGCCTCCGGTGTTAATCCCAAATTCTGTTGCTCCCAACAATAAGCAAACTCTTCAGCCAACGGTGACGAAACTTCATCGGCAATCGCCCGCATCGCTTGCGCAACGGTTTGCCCCGAACGCAGTCCTCGTGCAATCATCTGGTAAGCATCTGGAAGCTGCGCAAGTAGCTTTTTTTGACGTGCCTTTCGCTTTCCTGCTACCACCGCAAAGGGAACTCCTCCTGCGATCGCTCCTACTAAACCGCCGAACCACAGCCATGAGGTAAGAAAAGTAACAACCGCACCACCGAGCAATGCAATCGTTACAGATAATACAAGAATTGCCTCGGGACTGATCGCCACAACGCCCGCCTGCGCGACAAAGAGCTTCCACCTCGAGAGCAAAGTAGGGGTTTCTTGATATTTCACCATCTGAGAAATCGCCTTTTGCTGCGTTTCTCTCGCTTTCCACTCCGCGCGCGCTCGTTCCGCCGTTCGTAACCGAATTTCTTCTTTCGCTTGAATCGCTTGCTGCCTACGACGTTCTTTCTGGACATCCGCCATCAGTAGGTTCATTCCCGAGATAAAGGCGAATCCGGCAAAGAACGCAAGCGATATGTAAACGTAGAGCATCACGATACTCTCCCTTTACAGTCCATAAGCATTTTGCGCTCGAACAATTCCGGCGGTAGTGATACACCGTAGGCTTCCAAACGCTCTAGTAGCACCGGACGCACACCCGTCGCCCAAAACTGCCCCTTGGTCACCCCCTTTTCGTTTAACCCCATCTGCTTGAACTCAAACACATCGTGCATACTGGTCACATCACCCTCAAGCCCCGTGATTTCAGAGATCCGCGTGATCTTCCGAACACCACCAGGCAGGCGATTGACCTGAACGACCAAATGCACTGCCGAGACGATCTGCTTGCGAATGACCCAGATTGGCAAGTCGAATCCAGCCATCCCAACCATCATCTCCATCCGACTAATCGCATCGCGAGATGTGTTTGCGTGAATAGTCGTCAGACTTCCTTCGTGCCCTGTATTCATCGCTTGCAACATGTCGAGTGCTTCGGGACCACGACACTCGCCGATGATGATTCGATCCGGACGCATTCTCAACGCATTACGCACTAAGTCGCGCGTCGTGACCGCACCGTTGCCCTCGACATTCGCCACCCGCGTCTCCATCCGGACAACGTGAGGCTGTTGTAATCGCAATTCCGCAGCATCCTCAATCGTCGCAACCCGCTCGTTTTCAGGAATGTACCCCGATAGACAATTCAACAAGGTCGTTTTACCACTTCCTGTACCACCGGAGACAAGCATGTTGATCCGAGCTTTTACACAGGCTGATAGAAACTGTACCATCTCAGAGGTGATCGATTCGTTCGCGATCAAACGATCTGCGGTCAGTGGCTTGGCTCCGAAACGACGGATCGAAACCAAGGCGCCATCGAGCGCCAACGGTGCAATGACGGCATTCAGCCGACTTCCATCTGATAATCTCGCATCCACCATCGGAGTTGTCTCATCAATCCGCCGTCCAACTTCTGCCACAATCCTCTGGATGATCTGTACCAGATGCTCATCGTCGTGAAAAATAATCGGTGTCCGGATCAGTTGCCCTTGGCGTTCAACATAAATGGTCTTGGGCCCATTGATCATGATGTCCGAAACCAAAGGATCCGCCCGGAGAGCTTCGAGTGGACCTAATCCAAAAACCTCATCCATCACTTCATCAACTAGATCCGAGGAACTCATAGGTACACCACTTAAGTCCGTCGTAGCACAGGCTATTTCTGCCTGACGACGCACTTCGACTCGCAGGGTATCTGAGTTCCACTTTGCCATAGAACCGATATCGAGATTTCCGATGACTCGTTGATGCAACTGGCGTTTAAGCGCGACCAACTCCGGATTCGCTTTTGTCTCGAGCGACTGGAGCCATGCCTGAGTCTCTGTCGGCATTTGCCTCGTCGGTGTAGTGGACGAAGATTGTCCCGTCGCAGAAATTTCTCCTCGCGTCGCATTGCTCGGCAACCGAGATTCCTCGTCGCCTTCGCGTTCTTTCGCAGTGATGGCTGCTACCGCTTTCCCCCCTCCAGGAAACCACTTCATTCGTTTTGAATCCTCGCTCCTTTAGTCACACGCAATGCAAGTGCTTATCGTCAACACGCTTACTTTTTGGGTTTCGAATAAATCGGGACAATGCCGACGCGAGAACCACGAATGGTTCGTATCGTGCTAAACCGAGTCCCATTGAGGTTCAAATCCATTGTGCCTGATAACTTCTCTTTCATTTCATCCAATGTCAGCGACTGCAGCGATTCAGCGTCAGAAGGCCTTAGAACTACATTCTGCTCGGCTTCTTCCAACTCGAAATCCTCGGCCCCCTCTAAGGTATCTTCCAACTCATCTTGCCCAATATCTGCTTCCGTAGGATTCAATTGAGCGAATTGGCGCGCACGAGAAGAGTCTTTATCAACCAACACCAAGTGGTCCTCCGGATGGCGTAACGAAAACGAAAGGGTCCCTTCTCGCTGACCAACGCTCAACAACGAAGCCTCCTCAGGAGTGACCATCAGCGTAATCGAGGAAGCCTTCTGCTCGTTCTTAGATGGAGGCCCGACCGACTTGCCCCCCTGGCTCTCTACTAATCGATCAATAGCCAAAACTTCCACGTTCTGCAATAAAGTCTCAGCCACCTCAACCGACTCACGCTTCTCTCCCTGGACGGTTCGAGTCAAGATAACATCAACCCTGTCCCCAATATCGAGCAACCCAGCTACTCTATCCGCAGGGCTGATTGCAGTGATACTTTTCGCCCGCATCCCCGGAGGAATCAACGCAGCAATACCGGCGTTCATTTTGTTCTCCGAGATTTTCTCACGAAGCACGTATTCTCCGGCAAAAAGAGTCGCGGTAGCGACCTTTCCAACGACTTGCTCCAGAGAGCGAGCCATCCCAACAAACGCGATTTCTGCCGGAACCTGCCTCAACTCAACGTCTTCTGAGCGAACGCTCGCCCCTCGCGCAATCTGCTTTTTAACAGCAATCACCGTCGTCGTCTCTTTAGCGATCTGGCTCGTTCGCATCTGCAATACACCAGCAGCAGCCAATAAACCACAACCGATAGCAATAAGAAAAAACAAAGAAGTACGCAACGTCATAGAGCCTCCCCCACGTCGTCAAACGCGGCTGTGTAACCAGCACCAAAGGTCGCAACAGCAAAAGAAAAGAGGCGCTCGACAACCCAGTGTGTCGACCGCCTCTTTCAAAGATCAACTGCGCGCAAACGAATCAACGATTCACACGCATAAAGGCACGGCATTGTTCGCAAAACAAGAACAACAACGAACCAGCTCAGAATAACAAAGACTACAGACCGTCGTTTACCGAAGTGAACATGCCGGTGATCGTCGTACCCAAAGCACCGACCGCTGTTAGAACCACAACTGCGATCAAAGCAACCAACAAACCATACTCAACCATCGTTGCTCCACGTTGATCGCGAACGAAACGAGCAGCAACCTTCGAAAGAACGGACATCAACATAAGAACGACTCCTGAAAACAAAATTGCTTTCGACTCGTGTGTCGACCTCACAGTCAACCGTCCACGCGTCGTGATGTTGGTCTTCAAAAGCGAACCACGTGCCAGTTCTTCCATTCCTCACCAATGAACGGCCAAAAAACAAAAAAACCATCGCTAATACAATATGGCCTTCCAGCAAAAAGACTAACTGAACAGTCAAGAGACAAGGAAATTTTTTTCGAAAAACTGTCAGGATTAGTGATGCGACAAATCGAACACAGAAGCATCAGATATTGAGCGCCGTCTACAATTGGGACGGTTGAGACCGCAATCGATCCGATCACGTCTCGTTTCGGGATTGCGAACTCGAAGACCATCCAGCATTCAATACGCTGTTCGGCGACTTCTCCAACTTTCTGTACAAAGTCGCGCGGGCCATTCCCAATAATTCTGCCGCCGCTGGAATGCTTCCTCCAGTACGTCGCAACGCCTCTTGTATCAACCTCTGCTCCCAAATCGAAACGTTTAGTGTATCGAAGCGAATCTCGGCGGCATTGCCACTGTCATTTCGCATTGGTCCAACGAGATCCAAAAGTGGATCAGGAACCGCCATCCCAGGCGCATCGATTCGCAGGACTCGTTGAGCTGTAATGTCCGTCGCTCTTTTCGAACCGCTCGCAACATCCTTCAAGGTGATGTCGGCAGGACCAATCACCATGCCTTCCGCTAAGACCACCGCACTATCGATCACATTTTTCAACTGGCGGATATTACCCGGCCAGCGATACCCTCGCAAAATCGCCATCGCTTCCGCGCCAAATCTCAAGTGCATACGGCCATACTGACGTTTGAATTGGTCTAAGTAATGTTGCGCCAATAACTCAATGTCCCCACCTCGATCTCGCAAGGGTGGAATCTCCAACTCGAACGCGCTTAACCGATAATATAGGTCTTCCCGAAACTTCCGCTCGGCGACAAATTCACGAAGATCCCTATTCGTAGCCGAAATAATCCGAACGTCGACCTGAGTCTCTTTACTTCCACCTACAGGCAGAAATGGATGCCCCTCTAAAATTCGCAGCAATTTCGCCTGACCCTCGAGATTCAATTCCCCCACTTCATCAAGGAACAAAGTACCCTTATCTGCCTGTTGGAAAAATCCAACGTGGTCTCGGTCCGCCCCCGTAAACGCGCCTTTGACGTGTCCAAACAACTGGCTTTCCATTAATTCATCAGGTATCGCTGCACAGTTGACACTGAGCATCGCTTTCGCAGTTCGCAAACTCTTGTGGTGAATCGCCCTGGCAACAAGCTCCTTCCCCGCTCCACTCTCCCCCCGCACTAAGATACAACCCGAAGCCTTTGCGATCTTTGATATGCGCTTCTTCAATTCCAACATCGCATCGGACACCCCAAGCAGTTCAGAGAAATCATCGTCTGCCCAACGCTCCGATACACATGCCTCCTGCTCCCATGTCTCCCCCAACTCCTCTTCAAACAACGATAGCCCTGTCTTTACCGGAGACTTCGAGGATCCCCCCACTGCAATTTGCGACTCATGAAAGATCGCCTCTGTATCTCCAAAAAGTAACCTCGCTCCTTCAATCAAAACGGCACATTGGGTCTTCGAACCATTTACCCAAATCGATTCCGCGGGATCATTAGCAAATACCCACCAAAGCCCCTCACGGTATATTACCTTGGCATGAATGCTCAATACCCCAAATCCCGTTATCCGCACCATGCACTGCGGTCCATGGCCGATCAAGTTCTCTTCGAAGCGATCGAGCGGAAACTCCACCGAACGATCCAATCCAAGAAACACCTGCAAACGAGCTATCATTTTTATCGTCTTACAATTAGAGATACCCATAAGTGCAAGCTTCTTGCCACGCATGTCACTAGCGCAACTAGCCACGGGCAGACACGACTTGCGATAAAGTTATTCGAACCACTCAGACAGAAAGTCAATTGGGCGGGCAGGCGTTAAGCGAGTATACCCCGGCGTTAAGTGTCGCGCGCTACTTTCATTCCGTTATCTATTCAAAATAACAATTGATTCACAAGCAGAAACAGATCCTCTTATTCCAAGCCTATAATACAAAACACCCATTCCCCCCAAAACGTACATTCCCCCATTTGCAGTATTAGTATTACGACATCATGAAAGTACTTCAAAAAAACTTATTAGTATGCGGCTCCATCAATATGGACCTGGTCCTGCGAACCTCCCATCTCCCTAAACCAGGAGAGACACTCATAGCGAAAAGCCTCGCAGAGGTGCCTGGTGGAAAAGGTGCAAACCAAGCGGTCGCCGCGGCGCGCCTCGGTGCTCGGGTCCGTATGCTCGGAGCCGTAGGTTCCGATGGCTTCGGTTCCTCCTTAGCGATGCATCTGAGAGAAGAGCAAATCGATACAGAGTTCCTGCGCAAAAAAAGTGGACCTAGCGGAATTGCTGTCATCACCGTTGAGGACAATGGTGAGAATGCAATCATGGTCGTTCCCGGCGCGAATAGCCTACTCTCTGCAGAAGATATCGACCAAGCCGAATCAGCCATTCGAGAGGCTGACTGGGTCATGGCACAGCTCGAGATTCCGCTCCCCACCGTCGAACGCCTCATCGAGCTTTGCAGGAAACACTCAACAAAAGTTATCCTTAACCCCGCTCCCGCACCAACGTCCATGCCCCAGGCCCTTTACCACGTTGATCTCCTCTGTCCAAATCAGTCGGAAACCGCCGCATTGCTCGGATGCCCCCCACCGGTCACGATTGATCAGGCAATAGACGCGGCGAAAACCCTACTAGACCGAGGTGCTCTGCGCACGGTAGTCACCATGGGAAACCTTGGTGCAGTTGCCGCCCAACGCTTTCCTACCGGACGCAGTGAAACTCGCTGGATCGAACCATTCACTGTTAAAGCCGTCGATACAGTTGCCGCCGGTGATGCATTTCTCGGAGCCCTCGCTACGCAGCTAGCAGAGGAAGTCGGATTCCTCGAGGCCTGTCGATTTGCCGCCGCCGCAGCAGCCTACGCGGTAACCGTTCCCGGCGCGCAACCGTCTCTTCCTACAATCTCCCAAGTCCGTGCGATCTTAACACACTAACTTCCCTGTAGCCCCACCAAAACTAAAGCCTCAGTTGATATCATACATCAGGCCATCCTCCCCACTCCAACCTATTGATAACCATGCGAATTCAACAACCAATCACAACCTCAAACACCACATTCAAACTTCTGCCAAATGTTTCATTGACTACCCTGTCCAAGCTCAAATTTGCAAGGACGCTGAGCCTCTTGACCTTGTTGGCCTTGCTCGGCTGTAATGCAAAAAACGACTCAGCGGCAAACTCCAACAAGACGGAAAAGTCCGCTTCAACAAGCAAACCAAAAATCGCATTGGTGATGAAATCCCTCGCAAACGAGTTTTTTTCTACCATGGCCGAAGGAGCCAAAAAACATCAAGCGGCAAACGCCAACTCCTATGAACTGATCACAAATGGGATCAAAGACGAACGCGACCTGACACGCCAAGCGGCTATCGTCGACGAAATGGTCGCCGCAGGTGTTCAAGCCATCGTCATTGCACCCGCAGATTCGAAGGCTCTCGTATCAGTATTGCGCCGAGCACAAAAAGCTGGAATCATCATCGTCAACATCGATAACAAACTCGACGCCGATGTCCTCAAAGCGGAAAACATCTCAATCCCGTTCGTGGGCCCGAACAACTTGGTCGGTGCCAAATCAGTCGGAGACTTCCTCGCCTCGAAATTGCAAAAAGGAGATCGAGTCGCCGTCCTCGAAGGAATCCGCACTAGCTTTAACGGCACTCAACGTCGCCTCGGCTTTGAACAAGCCATGAAAGACGCCGGTATCGAAATCGTAGACAGTCAGAGCGCAAATTGGGAAACCAATCAAGCCAACACCATCGCTGCTTCGATGATCAATACGCATAATGACATAAAAGCCATTCTCGCTGCAAACGATTCGATGGCTCTCGGGGCCCTCGCCGCTGTCAAAGCAGCAAACAAGATGGATGCGATTCAAGTTGTGGGCTTCGACAATATATCTGCAGCCCAAGAAGCGATCCGCGAAGGCCGTATGCTCGCAACTGCAGATCAACACGGCGATCAGTTAGCGGTCTATGGAATCGAAGTTGCCTTGCAACTGATTGCGGATCCCAACTCAAAACCAGAGGACAGAGAAACACCAGTCGATCTGATCACTGCTGCGGAACTCCAAGCAAAAAATCCGTAACTCCGATTCACCGCGCTGCGTGTAGAAGCCTCGACGTGTTTCAAGTCACCAACCTTACCAAAGATTTTGCGAGCCGCGCTGTCGATGCGGTGAACTTGGCATTCGAGCCCGGCGAAGTGCACGCCATTCTCGGGGCTAATGGTGCTGGAAAAAGCACACTCTGTCGAATGATCGCCGGGTTCCAACAACCGACGTCCGGAACCATGCAACTCGATGGGACTCCCTACTCGCCCTTCTCGAGCCGCGAAGCGCAACGACGAGGCGTTCAGATGGTGCAGCAAGAACTGAATCTCATCCCTACTCTCAACGTCGCGGAAAATCTATTCCTCGACAAACTACCGCACCGATTCGGTATCCTCAATCGAACTGAGCTTCATCGTTCCGCGACCCAGTTGCTTTGTGACTTCGGTCTTACCTCCCTAACCTCGAGAACCCTTATCGGAGAACTGGGAATCGGTCAGCAACAAATGCTTGAGATCGTTGCCAACACGCAAGGCAACCCCAAAGTTCTAATCCTTGACGAACCAACCGCCGCACTCTCCGTCGCGGAAAGCGAACTTCTCTTCGAAAAAATTGCGGCGTGGAAGAAGCAGGGAACTGCAATCCTCTACATCAGCCACCGTTTGACCGAAGTCGAAATGCTTGCGGACAAAATCTCGATCTTGCGTGATGGTCAACTGCAAGGAACCTGGCTACGCGGTGAACTGACCCAAGACGCAATGATCCAGCAGATGTCTCCTCGTTCAGCCATCAACGGCAACGCTCAAGATCCCTCGACTTTTGCTTCTTCAGGAAAGATCGAATCGACGGCAAGAGAGTGTCAGTCTGCCACTCCGATTCTTAGGGTCGAAGGATTTGACGCCCCACCCAAAGTGCGACAAGTGTCCTTCAGCCTACACGCGGGAGAAATCCTGGGAATCGCCGGACTTGTCGGAGCGGGAAGAACCGAGTTGCTACGCTTGATCTTCGGTGCAGATCGCGCTCGCCAAGGACAGCTACAGGGTCCTGATGGCACTTTACGTTCCCCCTTCCGCTCCCCGATCGAAGCGGTCTCGGCTGGGTTCGTAATGATCAGTGAAGACCGAAAGTCCGATGGGTTGCTGTTAGATCAATCCATCGCGTTGAATATCCAACTTCCTCAACTCCATCGACCATTCTGGAAGCAATGGAACTGGTACCATCCCAAAACTGCTCTCCGCGTTGCGGAAACATATCGCACAAGCTTCGCTATTCGTTGCGATTCAACCGAACAGTCGGTAGCCACTCTCAGCGGAGGTAATCAGCAAAAAGTTGTACTTGCTAAATGGCTGGAACGCGGAGGAGAGGTCTTTCTACTCGATGAACCGACGCGTGGAATTGACTACGCAGCCCGCGAAATGGTCTATACCGTCATTCACCAACTCGCTTCGATGGGCAAAGGTGTTTTAGTAGTCAGTAGCGATTTAGAAGAACTTGTTTCCCTTTGCGATCGAATTGGTGTCCTGTCCAACGGACTTTGGACGGGAGAATTTACCGGTCCAAACTTCGATCAATCGGCAATCGTCGCAGCGATGTTTGCCGGATACGATGCTCCGAAAACGACTACCCCAAGCACAACTTTTAATCCCGTGCGATAAGTAACAACAACCATGGATAAGAACCGTCTGAAATCGCTCCTTCTGCAATACGGCGGCCTCCTCGCAGCTATCTTTGCGCTGGTTCTTTTGTTTGGACTGCTCACCAAGAACTTCTTTAGCGTCACTACCTTACTGACCGTCGCAAACACAATACCTGATATCACGATCGTTTCGGTCGGAATGACCTTGATCTTGGTCGCTGGCGGTATTGATCTGTCGGTCGGCTCCGTATTGGCTCTTTCCGGAACCACGCTTGGTGTTTGGATGCTGAAGTACAAACACCCCTTGGCTATCGCTTCTATTGGCGCGACGCTCACCGGTGCATGTTGTGGGGCAATCAATGGCTGGGTAAGCGCCTATTGGAAAATCCCCGCGTTTATTGTCACTTTAGGGATGCTAGAAATCGCCCGTGGTACCGCAGCTTGGATTACGGATTCAACGACACAATATATTGGTAGCGCAATCGGATGGCTCTCCGAGCCCCTCCCAAACCTAGGGCTTACCCCAGCAATTCTATTCGCACTACTTGTTGTTGTCCTAGGTCAGTGGTTACTTCATAGAACAATCTTAGGTCGTACCGCCGTGGCAATTGGTACCAATGCAGAATCGGTCCGAATGGCCGGCGTTTCGACCACCGGTCCACTGGTACTCTTATATGCAATTTGTGGAGGCCTGTGCGGAATCGCCTCGGTGATCCAGGCGTCCAAGCTGGCGTTGATTAATCCAAATGCAGCAGTAGGTATGGAACTCTCCGCCATCGCAGCTTGTGTCATCGGCGGTACGAGCCTGCGAGGCGGTCACGGGTCTGTCATCAGTACGTTTTTTGGTGTCCTGATCATTTCGATCTTGGAGGCTGGCTTGGCTCAGATGGGTATGAGCGAGCCTATTAAACGCATTATCACCGGAGGTGTGATTATCCTTGCGGTACTGCTCGATGCGATCCGGAAACCAGCACGCGATCGATAAAGGACTCGATCTGTTGAAATACCTCTTGCCGGCGTGGCTCCCAATGCATGTCATGGTAGAAGCCATCCCATGCACGAAACTCGCAGTTGCTATTCGATCGCTTCGAGAACTCTTCACTCGCATCACACGAGGTAATCCGATCCGCAGTTCCGTGCATCAGCAACAACGGTTTCGACAACACGTGAGCATTGGCAATTGACCACTCCCCCGCATCTAACATCGATAATCCCAACGCGGCCGAAACCCGCTGATGAACCATCGAGTCTTTTTTATAAGCCGCAACGCCCGCTGGATCACGCGTCAGTTCCGAGGGACGGATAGCGGTAGATAACGTCAATGTCGGCCACCACTTTCCCAGCAATTTTGCAACAGTCAACTTCCAAGCAGGAGGTGGAAAAGTCGTCCGCAACAACGGACTTGTCGCAATCCCACCTGCAGCTTGGCTACTTCGACTGAGCAAATAATTCGTTACCAACCCTCCGCCGAGACTCTGGCCGTAAAAGAAAAACGGAACACCAGGATACTTATTGGCAATATATGTTTCGACACTGCCAAGATCGTCCACAAGAACTTGAAAATGTGGCAACGCTCCACCGGTGCGTCCATGCCCTTTTTGATCCCATGCCAAAACCGTTCCGCCATGCTTCACGATACTCTCTGCGACATGTTCATATCGCTGTGCGTGTTCACCAAGTCCATGGACAACGGCAAGGACGTAACGCGGAGCGTTGTCCTCACACCAAAGTCGGGTCACCAGACCATATTCCGTGGTGGTTGGAATGGAGAGATCAAAAGCATGCATGGCCAGTCCAAACCTCTCGCGGCGTTGCTACTCGTTGTTGCTATTCGTTGTTGCTATTCTCTGGCTTGAATCTTTGCCCAAGTATCTTTCAAGGTAACAACACGATTGAAGATGGGCGATCCCGGTTTAGAGTCGACTTCATCAGCACAGAAGTATCCATTGCGTTCGAACTGCACGCGAGTCCCCGCAGCTACTTGAGCCAATGCCGGCTCTACGACCGCATGTACAATCGTCTTGCTACTCGGATTGATGTTATCAAGGAAAGTCTTTCCTTCCGGAGCTTCTTCAGGTGTCTCCGACAGAAACAATCGGTCATAGAGTCGGACTTCAACGCAGTTACCGGTCTTGGCCGCAACCCAGTGCACGGTTCCCTTGACCTTACGTTCTGCCGCTGGACCGCTTCCACTCTTCGTTTCTGGATCGTAGGTGCAGAGCAATTCGGTCACCTTGCCACTCGCGTCTTTGACGACCTCGTTGCATTTGATGATGTATGCATACCGCAATCGAACTTCACCACCGGGCTTGAGACGGAAGAACTTCGAAGGTGCATTTTCCATGAAGTCATCCCGTTCGATGAACAACGTTCGCGAAAAGGGTAGCTTTCTCGTTCCCGCATTCGGATCTTCTGGATTGTTAACAGCATCCAGTTCTTCGGATTGATCCTCGGGGTAGTTGGTCAGAGTGACTTTAATCGGATCGAGAATAGCCATGTACCTAGAAACGGTTTTGTTCAAATGCTCCCGCACGGCATTCTCGAGGACGAGGACATCGATGATCCCGTTAAAACGAGCAACACCAATCGTCTCGCAAAAACTGCGAATGGATTCGGGTGTATAGCCTCGACGACGTAATCCACTGATGGTCGGCATCCGAGGATCGTCCCATCCTTCAACATGTTTTTCGGTAACAAGTTGCAACAACTTGCGTTTGCTCATCACCGTGTAGGAAAGGTTCAAGCGAGCGAACTCGATTTGCCGCGGATGGAAAATCCGGAGTGTTTTGCAAAACCAATCATACAAGGGGCGATGGTTTTCGAATTCGAGCGTGCAGATCGAATGCGTGATTCCCTCAATAGAATCGGACTGCCCGTGCGCCCAATCGTACATCGGGTAAATACACCAATCATTGTCCGTTCGATGATGATGCGCGAACATGATTCGATAGAGAACCGGATCTCGCAAATTCAAGTTTGCGGCTCCCATATCAATCTTTGCACGCAAAGTCCGAGTCCCTTCTGGAAACTCCCCTTTACGCATCCGCTCGAAAAGATCCAAGTTCTCTTCGACACTGCGATCCCGAAACGGACTATTTTTACCGGGTTGAGTCAAGGTACCCCGATACTCTCTCATTTGCTCAGCATTCAAATCGCAAACGAAAGCATGCCCTTCACGGATCAGTTGCACCGACCAGTCATATAGCTGCTGGAAATAGTCGGATGCATAGAAGAGATTGTCCCATTGGAACCCAAGCCAACGTACATCGCGTTGAATCGAGTCGACATATTCTTGACTCTCTTTGCTCGGATTGGTGTCATCGAAACGGAGGTTGCACTTCCCTCCGTACTTCTGTGCCAATCCGAAATTCAAGCAGATGCTTTTCGCATGGCCGATATGGAGATATCCATTTGGCTCAGGCGGAAAACGGGTCTGAATGGTCTTCCCTCGAAGGGCCTCTTTCGATGCGAAGTCTTTTTCGACCTCTAGTTCGATAAAGTTCTTATGAGGGGTATTCCCGGTGTTTTCCGCTGGTTGAGTCACGATGGATTTCGGTAATCGAAAAAGAAAAAACGGTCAGAACTAAAAAATCGGTTTGACCCCGTATTGCTGGTGGATTTGGTTGCAGAGTTTAGGCTGCAAACGCAATCCATGGGCCAGCTCGCGAAGGTAATCGACTTCTTGCTGCGTGTCGACATCGATTGTCGACAAGGATGCAGCATAAACGGCTGCTTCCATTCCCAGAGGAACAGACCAAGCAAAGTCGCGAACACTGGTCGCTGCAGCGAACTCTTTGCGCAAGAACTGAATGGTTGCTTCGCTCGTGTTGCCAATTCGCTCAACGATCGCTTGTTGCTCTTTCGCATCGATCCGCCCGTCCGCTTTGCCTGCGTAAATCATTGCACGAATCAACACTTCCATCTGCTCTTGTTCTGCTTGCGAAAGCTGCGGAGGCTGTTGAGTAGGCTGTTGTCCAAAAATGTCCCCACCCCCTTGCGATCCACCACGACCGCTGCTGGAAGGTGCCTGGGACTGTGGTGCCTGAGACTGTGGCGCTTGGCGCGTCGTGGGAGAAGACCTCCCAACTCCGAGCATATCTTCCAATTCAGATTCCGATGGAACTCGACCTGATCCACGCCCCTCTTTCAACACACCTGGGAACTGAACCCCAGCAGAGGAGCCACCTCGTCCGCCCGCCGGACTACCACCAAGAATATCCTTGAGGATATCCGGTCCGGGATTGCCTTGACGCTGCCCACCTCCCTGACGCCCCCCACCTTGTTGTTGCGCTGGACCAGCATTGAGAATTTCTGCGAGAATATCAAAAGGATTCATTGCGTGTTTCCTTGGAGAAGTAAGTACTGAAACAGAGACATGAAATATACCAAAGTGATTCTGCGTCGTCTCGCGAGGAATTCTACGAATTCGAGAGTTTCTTGTATCGGAAACGCTGCGGCTCGTCGGCGGAAATCCCTAAACGTTCACGGCGTTGCTGCTCGTAGGTTTCGAAGTTCCCCTCACACCAGTGGACGTATCCGTCTCCTTCAAAAGCCAGGATATGGGTAGCGATTCGGTCTAAGAACCAACGGTCGTGAGTGATAACCACCACGCATCCTGCGAAATTGAGGATGGCTTCTTCGAGGGCTCGAAGGGTATCCACATCAAGATCATTGGTCGGTTCATCCAAGAGCAAGACGTTGCAGCCGCGTCGCAAGAGTTTTGCAAGGTGAACTCGGTTTCGCTCCCCCCCGGATAGTACTCCGACCTTTTTCTCTTGGTCTGTACCTTTGAAGTTGAACTTCGACACATAAGCGCGGGAGTTCATCCTCTTGCCACCCATGTCGAGCCAATCTAAACCACCTGAAATCTCTTGGTAAATCGTGTTTTCTGGATCCAATGAGTCACGCGATTGATCTACGTATCCGAGCTCAACCGTCTCGCCGACTCGGATCGTTCCGCCATCAGGCTTGTCTTGCCCAATCATCATCCGGAACAAGGTGGTTTTACCAGCTCCGTTCGGTCCGATGATTCCTACAATACCCCCGGCTGGAAGTCGGAAATTCAGTTTCTCGATCAGAACCTTGTCACCAAAAGACTTATTCAAGTCGTTCGCTTCGACTACCACCTCACCTAAATGTTTACCGGGTGGAATCTGGATTTCCAACTCATCTGCTCGCTCCTCGAACTGCTGCGCTGCGAGTTGCTCGTACGCACTGATCCGCGCTTTGTTCTTCGCTTGACGAGCCCGCGGAGACATTCGGATCCACTCGAGTTCTCGGTCGAGAGTCTTCTGGCGAGCAATGGCGGACTTCTGTTCGATTTGCAATCGCTTTTGCTTTTGCTCAAGCCAAGCCGTGTAGTTGCCTTCGAAGGGAAAGCCCGACCCGCGATCGAGCTCGAGAATCCATTGGGCGACATTATCGAGGAAGTATCGATCGTGAGTAACAGCTACAACGGTACCCTCATACTTAGCCAGATGCTGCTCCAACCAATTAATGGCTTCCGCATCCAAGTGGTTCGTAGGTTCGTCAAGCAACAACAGATCAGGTTGCTCTAGCAACAACTTGCACAATGCAACTCGTCGCCTTTCCCCCCCGGAGAGCTTCGTAACATCTGCATCCCCAGGAGGCAAATTCATCACCGCCATCGAGTGCTCGATCTGCCGATCGATTTCCCAAAGGTTCTGGGCATCGATGATATCTTGGAGTCGAGCCATTTCGTCGCAAAGCTTCTGCATTTGCTTGTCGTCGGTCACATCGCCGAGCAACATGGAAATCTCGTTGAACCGATCTAAGATCTTGCGCTTCGGGGCAACGGCTTGTTCAACGTTCTCTTGAACGTTTTTCTCCGGATCTAACTGCGGTTCTTGGGAGAGATAACCCGCCGTAAATCCATTAGCAAGCCTAGCGGTCCCATCGAAATTCTTATCGATGCCGGCCATGATTCGCAACAAGGTACTTTTCCCAGCGCCGTTCGAGCCGAGGACACCGATTTTGGCACCCGGATAGAACGCAAGCCAAATGTCTTTAAGGACTTCCTTTTGGCCGTGCCGTTTGGTCAGGTTCTCAATCTGGTAAATGTAAGATCGATTCATAGCTGGTTAATTATTCCCATTCAATGGTTGCCGGCGGCTTGGAACTGATGTCGTAGCAAACGCGATTGATCCCACGCACTTCATTAATGATACGAGTAGAAACACGGGCTAGCAGATCGTAAGGTAAACGACTCCAGTCTGCGGTCATAAAATCGTCGGTGTTTACACATCGGACCGCTGCGACGTTTTCATACGTCCGAGCATCCCCCATCACACCAACACTTTGGGACTCCAACAAAACCACAAAGGCTTGTGAAGTCTCCCTGTACAAATTGGCGTTGCGAATCTCCGTGATTAGGATTTCATCCGCCTCGCGCAAGACGTCCAATTTCGCGCGGGTTACTTCCCCAAGGCACCGGACGGCAAGCCCAGGACCGGGGAAGGGGTGCCGCCATACAAGATGGTCTGGCAATCCTAACTCCAACCCCAGTTTTCGAACTTCGTCTTTGAACAAATCACGTAGTGGCTCTACAAGATCGAAACCCAACTGCTCGGGTAAACCTCCAACGTTATGATGCAACTTGATCGTGGCTGCTGGTCCATCCGGCGCGGCACCGCTTTCAATCACGTCCGGGTATAAGGTACCCTGCGCAAGATACTTCGCTCCATTGATCTTCAAAGCTTCTTCCTTAAAGCACTCGATAAATGCGTGACCAATGCGTCGACGCTTTTCCTGAGGATCGCGGATCCCGGCCAGTGCCCCTAAGAATCGCGTTTCGGCATTGACAACTCGCAAGTCCGCTTTGAAGTGCTCGGTGAACTCACTGATCACCGCAGTCTGTTCGTCTTTGCGCAACAAACCATTGTCGATCAAAATACATGTCAACTGCGGACCAATCGCTTTGTACAGCAACGCAGCAGTGACCGAGGAATCCACTCCACCCGAAAGTCCGCATATCACACGGTCCTTGCCAATCATCTGACGCATCGACTGAATGGACTGCTCGGCGAAATTCGACAAGTGCCACAACCCTTGGCAACCCGCGACGTTGTAAAGAAAATTGTGGATCAACGTGCCACCCAACGCCGTATGCGAAACCTCCGGGTGAAACTGCAACCCGTAAATCGGCTTCGTCTTATGACGTACCGCAGCGAATGGACAAGTGCTAGTTCCAGCTAACGCTTCAAATCCCTCAGGCAACTTCTGGACCTGATCCCCGTGACTCATCCAGACATCGATCTCTGAGGGAAAACCCGCAAACATCTTGTCCTGATTCTTAATCTCTAACCGAGACCGTCCATACTCCCGTGCAGGACAAGCTTGGACGATGCCACCAAGCGAGTGCGCAGTGAGCTGCATTCCGTAACAGATACCTAAGATCGGTATCCCCAACTCGAAGAGCTTCGGCTCGCACTTCGGTGCATGCAAATCGTACACACTCGAAGGGCCCCCTGAAAGAATGATGGCCGATGGTTTACGGGCCAGAATCTTTTCCACCGAAATGTCATGTTTGACTATCTCGCAGTAGACGTTCTGGTCACGCACTCGCCTCGCAATGAGTTGTGCAAACTGAGAACCGAAATCGAGTACTAGCACTCGTTCGGTTTGAATCGAATCAATGGGTTCGGACATACCAAGCTGCAGGTTA
This sequence comes from uncultured Pirellula sp., assembly GCA_964483385.1. GTDB lineage: Bacteria > Planctomycetota > Planctomycetia > Pirellulales > Pirellulaceae > JBKCUI01. The sequence continues at coordinate 26,742 of CAZACJ010000056.1, forward strand.
GGTTTTCATCTGGAAAAACGCAGAAGTATAGCGAAATTCCAATCGGCGACTACATGGTCATTCCCCCAGAAGCCCCGAAGAATCAGCTCGCGATCGGTTTACCTTGCAAGACCTGAAGCAGTCGTTTGGCATGAGTGACCATTTCGATTTCTGCGACTAGGGCAGGGGAGGGGGGGGACCTCTCAGGCAACCGCCGCAAAGCTTGATCAAGCTTCTCAGCAAGGTCATTTGGATCATCATGGGCATACAACACCCCCTTGCTAGGGTCTAGATGCGGGGAGACCCGACGATGTAGCTCGGGAAATGCACCATGATCTGGCATTACATAGGGCAATCCACTGGTTACTGCCTCGAGCAAAAAGATCCCCTTCGGATCAGCATAAGTCGTCGGGACACAGAACAAGTCGATACTGCGCAAGAATTCGAGTTTTTGCTGCCGATTTACCGTGCCTACCATCGTGCACTGCTTTTCCAAACCCGCACTGCGCAGTTTCGCCTGCTGTTCCTTCCAATACTTCACATGCTGAGGACCAACCCAACCAGCCAAACGCAACTTCAATCGATCCCACTTACCCGTATTACGCAACGCGATAAATGCATCGATTAACTGGTGCAAACCCTTTTCGGGTGCCATCCGAGCAAGATAGCCGAGCTGAATGTCCCTCTCCACGCCGCGAGCAAGCCTCTCTGTTGGCAACCGCGAAGCCTCCAGAAAATCTGCTGTTTCAACCCCCAACGGAACAACAAATAGCTTATTCGCTGGAATCCCCAATAGCTCAGACATTCGCTTCGCATAATCAGCGGAATGACAAAGAAAACCTCGAACCGACGGAACGAGCTCTCGCATTCTAGCGACGGCTGCCGTTCGGTGCCGAGCAGGAAGTGAATCAAGGAAAATATCATCCCCCTGTAAAGTTACCCAAACGTCTGCGTTCCGCTGCAACTCCGGAATCGCCCCGCCAATGAGCATGTTGGTCAGAATGATCGCATCCGGGCGAACATCTGTCTTGAGCCACTGCAGCAGATCTTCAAACTCCCGCTGCTGATTCCCACCGACTCCCTCCAACATCGATACCGTCAGTTCACCAAGAAACTCCGGGGACGTCTTACCCGCATTGCGAGTAAGTTGCCGGATCAGCCAAGGCTGATTGAGCAACGACTCAACCCAACCCGGCGCATTGCGAAAGAATTTGAGCTTTTGAGCGAGGAAAACATTGATCCCCCCAAGAAACACCTTTCCAACACTGACATCTTCCACATCCGTACGGATCGGGGTGTAAACCGGCATCAGCACACAGTCATGCCCCATCGCGAGCAGTTCCTTCGCAACCGCATTGTCGTTCATGCACGACCCGCAAAACATTCCCGCTGCTCCGGCGGTCAAGTAGGCAATTCTCATGAATACTTACACATTTCTGTTCTTCATTTAGCCGCGAAGGCCATATTTAGCCGCAAAGGCTACGCCTGACGGACTCCCGACATTAGAAAAGCTTAGGGCAAGTCGAACTTCGGACAATGCCAACTGAAACTTACTTGCCCCCAGAACACACTCCGAACAGAGAGGAATCAGAGCGTCTATCCATCGACTCTAACGATTATACCTTCTCGGCAATTCAAAGGGGAAGCACTGCGAAAATAGGTAATTTGTTCGGTGGCGTAAAGCGTAGGAACGTTGAACCCTTCCCACCCGTTAAGATTTACGTAAGTTCCTATCTGGGTTCAATTTTGGAAAAAAGCCTTCGACAGTTCAAGGCAGTTCCACCGCTTGCCGATAGTTTCCCTCGTCGTCGCATCTTACCAAGTTTCAACCTGTCGACGGATGGCCCGCAAGGGCGGACAGGGAGAAGGTGAGATGGAATGCGAAATTGCCGGTGACCCAGAACTGATCGGGTCTGTGGAAGACTCGGCCGGCAACCGTCGCAATTCAAACTTGGTATTCCGAGATCATCTCGGGAGACCAAGCTACGAGCGAATGAAGACATGGGTGACACTCATCCAAGTACGGACGGATGATGTCAATGGAAGTGGGGCTTACGAAGTCACACGAGCGACCTCAACGCGGTCGCTCATTAGCCGCGCCAGTAGAGGGCGATTTCGGCGGCGACTTCGTGCGCCGAAATCGGTCTCAACTCCGCCATGTTGTCAATCGTATGCGACGGTCAGTGACCCAATGTACATAGGGAGAATTGGTTCGATGAAGTGGAACATGATTGTTGGTTCGATGGTTTTAGGTGCTACCCTCTGCGGACAAAGCTTCGGTGGCGATCTGATTCATCGTTTGTTGGGTGGACGTGGCGTTGGTGCTTCGAGCTCCTGCTGCGATACCTCGGTTGTAGATCCTAGCTGCGGAGCTGAACAAGCTGGTTGCGGCGCTGGCCCAAGCTGCGGAGCCGAAATGGCTGGTTGTGGCAATGGACCAAGCTGCGGCGCTGAAATCGCTGCTCCTTCTTGCGATCCTTGTGCAGGTAACGGCGGAATCGGTGGAAACATCGGTCCTAGCTGTGGCGTTGAAACCGCTGCTTGCCGTCCTGTTGTTGTTCGCACACCTGTTTTGGATGGCCTCAAGGGTCTGAAGTGCAAGCTTGCTGCTGCTCATGCAAACAAGATGGCTCGCCTTCACGCTGCTAAGGCTAACCTTCACGCTAAGTTGGCTGCTAAGCACGCAGCTCTCTCCGCTCCAGCATGTGTAACCACAGCTCCAAGCTGCGGTGCAGAACAAGCTGGTTGTGGAAATGGCCCAAGCTGCGGCGCTGAAATCGCTGCTCCAGCTTGCGGTCTTGGCAACGGACCAAGCTGCGGTGCTGAAATCGCTGCTTGCGATCCTTGTGCAGGCAACGGCGGAATCGCTGGTGGCTGCGATAGCGGTTGCGGAATTAAGAAGCGTCACGGCGGCTTGCTCGGCAAGTTGTTCGCGAAGAAGTCTGCTTCGGGTTGCGATACCGGTGCATGCGATGGCGTTCCTGCAGGATGCACCTCCTGCGGAAGCACCCCAGTTGCTGCTCCTGCAGCAACCCCAGCACCTGTGGTTGACCCACATGCTTACTTGAACACCAATCGCGGTATCATTCAAGCTAGCAGCACCCGCGTTCGCTAATTGCGAATCGGACTGCTAGGGTTAAGATACAAGCGACTAAAATCGGCCCGCCAGAAATGGTGGGCCGATTTTTTTATTACCCCCGCAACCTCAAGACTACTCCACTACTCCATCAACGCACGCCGCGCACGCGCATAGGCCACCGGAGCAAAAACCATTAGAGGGGCCCAAGCCGCAAAAGCTGGACTAATCCAAATGCGCGAGGCACCCAATACCCCGAATCCTGTCGTCACCGCAAAAAAGATCCCAAAGGTCAATAAACAAGCCAACGATAGCTGAATCACATTGCGATTCCGCGTTGTCAGGACAAACGGCAAACCTAACAGCAATTGCGTCAAGTCCATCCAAGGCTGCAGAAAGCGACGATGTATCAGCAACTTCAAATCTTCTCCGTAGTATTCACTCTGATGCCTTAACCGCCATAACAAATCACTCGTCGACGCAAACTGCTTGGCCGTTCCCCCACGCAACATGTCAAACTCAACCACACTAGGAAGAAAACACTCCGTCGGTTTGAGCCAAGGTGTGTCCGATGGTAACCGCAAATAATCTGCTCCCTCGAACTGCACCGAACTTTTCAGCAACATCTCCCTGTCGAGTACCCCCTCGACCAAATATCCTGCTCCATGCTCCGACGTAGCCGCTACGTACCGCGCATGCTCTCCGTGAATCTGATTCGTGACCGATGCTGCCGGTCCAAAGAGTCGAAAAACCGGACTCTGAATCGTTTGCGTATTGTTCACCAAGTTCCGTCCCGCGATCAACATCCCATACTCCCGATCCTCGGTCGGCCGAATCGGCAGTATGCGCTCCGTCCCCTGCAAGTCCTGAGGCTTCTTCGTCAACACATGACTCCATTGGGGAATCCACCACTCCCGCGTGACGACCCCCATCCCTATCGCAACTATACTTAGCACCAACAAAGGTCGTATGATCCTCGCTTTGCTAATCCCTGCGGCTAACATCGCAGTCAGTTCATTCGTGCGATAGAGCAACGCTATCACAAACAGCATCGCTAGCAATGCGATCAGTCCGCATGTCTGATCGAAGATACTCAACATCACCGGCCCAAAGTACTCCGCGAGGCCCAAAGCCATACTACCGCGAATCTTCCCGTACTGAATGAATTCGTCGAGATTCGTGAATATCTGGGCAACCATCAACAGTCCGGCAAGCGTCAAAAAGCAAACCAGAAACACGCGGATGTATAAAAATGCCAAATACCGATCAATGCGGGTCATCCCCGCAGTTTATGCGACCTACCGACCCCGCGACAATCCCGGTTCACCAGCCAAGACTAGGATCAGCTTAGCCTTTTACCAAATAACGGTTCGGTACATTGCCCAATTCAAGCTCCGTTCGCCCCGCAAATCGCAACATTTCACGAATGTTCTCGTAAATTGCAACCTCGTCCCGATGCACCTGCGGCATCAATCCCATCTGCGCATAGGAAACCGGCGTCACGTCAAAAAACAGAGTCTCCCACTCAAATCCCCGCCCCCAATACAGTCCCTCGAGCCTCACATCCACCCTTGCACCTGCCTCAAGCAACATGCGCATCACGTTTCGTGAACGATTGCCGTTCGAATTGACCGTATGAAACAGCGCGGTGTGACCATTGAATCCCTCCGAAGTCCTTTCGGCCCGATTGTCCACCTCCATCCCCACATCCAACAACCCACGAACCGCTTCCGCGTTCCCATACTCCGCCGCTAAATGCAAAAGACTCGCTCCATCCAATGAAGTAAACGCCGACTTCAGTCGAACACGGTGCTTGAGCACTTCCGAATTCTCGCGAACCATTTTCTCTACCCCTCGTGCATCATTGAGCAACACCGGCCCCCAACAAACCTCCGGAAACGTTGCTCCCGCATCCAACATCCATCGCAAACAATCTACAAGTCGATCCGATCGCATGTACTGCTCCAACAACCACTCCATCGGACTCTTCCCATCAACCAACGAATGGACGTCTGCCCCTGCACGCAACGCATCGCGCAAGCCCACTGCATCATGACCATCAAACGCATCAAATAACGCTCGAGTTGCTTCTTTCAAACTTCAAGCTCCTGCATCCTATCTGACAAACAAACGACTCAACCACATCTCGATTCCACCATTCTACCATTTCGGTTTACACGCATGCTGAACAAGCCTCCTCGCGGAATCAAATCCACCACCGTCAACTCGAAAGCCACTCTGCTTCCGGTTTTTTGAGCCCGCTTCGCGCAAGCCGCGGGGTGTTTTTGAGCCCGCTTCGCGCA
>CAZACJ010000057.1:0-10893 GCA_964483385.1 uncultured Pirellula sp.
GTATTAGGCCACTAGATCCTGAGTCTAGCGCGTCTGCCAATTCCGCCACATCCGCAAGGCAGGCAACGGATCTATTCTTCATGTACCAAGAACTTGTATCAAGGACTTGCATCAAGAAGTCGACCCGCCGGTAGGGCTTAGGAGGATAGTGGAAAAGCTGGTGTTGGTCAAGTCTCCGAGGTTGTTGCTTGGGAGGGGCGCAGGAGGCTTGGCAGCAGCGGTTGTTCGAGGGTTAGCGCGGTAGTTTTCCGAAGACGGGTGTGGGTCGGTAATCGTGGTTCCGTTTTTTCAGGACAGTGGCTCGGATGATGGTATCTGGCCTTAGTTCTGGGTTTTTTCGTTCTTCTTCGTCGGTCAGGTTAAGTACTTTGAGCATCCCGAGTACTTCCATTCCTGATTCGACCCTTCCGAACACGGTGTGCCTTCCGTCGACCAATGGGAGTGGCAGGAAGGAGAAGTAGAACTGGGCTCCACCGGAATTGAAGTCGGTTTCTTGGGTCTGCGCATTGAATCCGATGGGGACGGCGAGTGAGCCTCGGAAGTGGTTTCTGCGGGTTGGTGCTTGTGCTTCGCTTTTGATGGTAAAGCCTGCGCTTCCTTTTCCGTCACCTTTTTCGCAACCGGTTTGTGCGAGCCAATGTTGTTTTACGAGGAAGAAGGGTTTGCGGGAGTAGTATCCGTTTTCCACGAGGTAGATGAAATTCGCGACAGATTCCGGAGCGTCGTCTTCGAACAATTCGACGATCATGGTCCCTTTGGTGGTCATGATTTCGATACGAGGATTGTCTTTTTGTTTGTCTTCTTCGCGGCGTTGTTTTTCGGTTTCCCAGGACTGAGCGATGGCGGGGATTTCCTGAAGCATACGGGCTTCTTGTTCCGGTAGTTTTCCGTTTTGTTGAAGTGTCCCCCAAGCTTGTTGAGCTAGTTCGAAATCGCAGTTCATGAATCCTGCGTAGCCGGCGTACAGGAGGACTTGGTCATCGACATGTAGTTTTGCTTCGAGGAGGGTTTTCGCGGGTAAGGCCCAATCGTCGAGACGATCAGCGTTTCCGTCGGTGACGAGCATTTCGCTTAGGAGCAGGCCAAGGTTGGGGTATTTGTCGGGTGCGCTAGCGTAGAGTTTTGCGATGTTGGATCGCCATTTGACGAGAGCTCGGTAAGTATTCTGGAGGCCTTCGAGCCACTTCTCACGGGCGGCGTTGGGGATAGCTTCTCCCATTCGGTATTGGATGCGAGCGTGAGCGTCGGCGAATGTAACGAGGGTTTCTTTGAATTCCGAGTAAGATTGTCGGTACTCAGCGGCGAGGGGACTGCGGTCATCCTCAGGGATCACTCCGTAGGTATCCATCCGAAGTTGTTCCGCCTGCATTTCTGCTTGTTCTTTGGCTTCTTTTCGCCGTTGGCGTTCCTCAGGGGTAAGTTTACTGTTTGAGGGTTGGGCGGCACCGGAGGCCTTGCCGCTAAGCGGATTCGTTGGACCGACCGGTGGGTTGCTTGGCGAGACGGGTGGGGAATCGGATTGTGCGGCGGTTTGGTCCGCAGAAACCAGGGTTCCGAAGAGCAAACAGGGAATTAGGGCGGATTGTAGGAGGGAAGATTTCGTTGTCATGCTGCGTTTTTCTGGGGCCTTGACGTACTCGATGCGGAATTGCGAAAGAGCACTAGCTATTCTGACAGGATACCATAAACCATTAGTTGCACCGGATATTTTGAACTTGTGATGTTTTCAACCTGATTGATTTTTAAGAAGTCCCAATTAGCCGTGAAAAAGCCAAATCGTGATCAGCCCAACCGCGAAACATCGAATCGCGCGAACCGTCCGACGGACGTGGTAACTTTACGGATTATCGCGGGTGAGTTACGCTCGCGTCGCCTTCAATTTCCATGCGATCCACGGACACGTCCGATGAAGGACCGCACGCGTGAAGCGGTGATGAATCTGCTCGGTGGTACGCTGGAGGATCACTTGGCGTTCGATCTTTTCGGCGGATCTGGTGTGATGGCCTTTGAGTCGTTGTCTCGGGGGGCCAAACATGCTTGTGTTTGGGAGGTGCTAAAAACCGGTTCGGAGACGATCCGTGGTTTTGCCAAGGATTTGGGGCTTTCGGATCGGGTGACGGTTCTTCACGAGGATGTTTTGCGGTGGTCGAAGAATTTAGCGAGCAATTTGCAAGGTTTGCAGCTCGAGTCCGCGAGTGCTTGGGTCGTTTTTTGCTGTCCCCCATATTCGATGTGGGAAGAACATGGCGCAGAGATTCGCATGGCGATGGAGGGGTGGATTGAGTTATCCCCTGTCGGGTCGCTGTTTGCGATCGAGTTGGAAGTTGGCACTTCCGAAGAGTGGTTGCCGGCTGAGATTGACTGGGATTTGCGTAGATACGTCCCAGCCAAGATGGCGATCGGTCAGAAAACCGGGCCGTAGCCCGGTAAGGAATGGCTGTATGGTTTAGGAATCAGCCAGAGGCTTTTTCTTTTCTGTGATGACTTTGGATTGCGGAGCCATCTCTGCGTTGAGTTCGATGTAGCTTTTCCATTCTTCGGGGACGTTGTCCTCGTGGAAAATGGCTTCTACGGGGCATTCTGCGACGCAGGCTTCGCAGTCAATGCACTCATCGGGGTGAATGTAGAGCATTTTGTCCCCTTCGTAGAAACACTCAACGGGGCAAACGACGACGCAATCGGTATATCGGCATCCTACGCAAGGTTGGGTAACGATGTGGGCCATGGCTGCGAGAACCTTTCCAGCGAGCAAAAAACAGTGAACGATGAAAACGACGGCATGTTAGGCACCAGACATGAGCCTGTCAAGGAACGGGCATAAGCAGACGTCGTTCGCTTGCTGTCGACCGGTCGAGCATCTAGAATTTAAAGATTCCGAGAGCTGGGAATTGGTTCCGACCGAAATCCAAGGCAACTTGGGGTTTCCACTGTTTCGTTTCTGCAAGGGAGCAATCCGTTGGCTCTTTCTGAATTGGACCGCAGTCTGATTGAGACTTGCGTATCGGGTGATGCGCAGGCTTGGAGGACTTTTTGCGATCGTTTTGCCGGGTTGGTTCAAGACGTGGTGACGGATTCGGTTCGTCTTGCGCAAGGTGGCGATTATGCTAAGGACGCGGGGTTCGTGGCTCAAGTCACTTCGCAGGGGGGGGCGGCGGTCCGGGATTCTTTGGTCGAGTCGTTCTTTAGGAAGCTTCGATTGAATCAGTTTGAGTTGTTGCGAGAGTTTCGGGGCAAGAGTTCTTTGGCTAGTTATTTGGCGGTTTTAGCGAGGCGTCACGCTTTGGTGAGTTTGGCGACGACAAAATGGTCCGAAGGCAATGGATGATACGACAGTTTCGAAGGAGCGATTAGTGGAATCGAAGGTTGGTAGTGGGGAGCCATCTGAGGAAGTTTCTGAAGTGTCGGAAGTTGCGGGGACTCGGGTGGAGTTAAGGTTTCCATCTGGAGAGTCGTCTCGATTTGCGTTGTATCGGCGTTGGAAGTTACCCGTCATTTTGTTGATTGCATCGATCGTATCGATGACATGGGCTGGCCTGACGGTTTGGGCACCTGTGGAGACGATTGAAGCAGCTGTTTCGAACGGTTCGCTTTTTGAGGTTCGGCGCAGCGTTCTGGCGAATTGGTATCCGGGATTGTTGTTTTCTTTGGCGTTAACTGCAATTTTAGGATCCCACGAATTGGGGCATTACATCGCTACACGTTGGTATCAGATTCGTTCGACGCCACCGCTATTTATTCCGTTTCCGATCAGTCCGATTGGGACTTGCGGCGCAGTGATATTGATGGATGGTCGGCAAGCGGATCGCAAGCAGATCTTTGACATTGGAATTGCCGGCCCCTTGGCGGGTTTACTTGTCGCGATACCGATTGCGATTGTTGGGCTGATCAGTGAGTTACCACTGCGGTCCGGCGGTGTACCTTCGTATACCTTTGGACAGCCATTGCTCATTCAGGGACTTGAGGCGCTTCTCGGGCAGTCGGCTGCGGTGACGATGACACCGACACCCAAGCCATCTACGGATTGGTTTGGATTGAGTCCTGCTTGGGTCGAAGGTGTACAGAACATCGATATGAATCCGCTCTTGATGGCGGCTTGGGTGGGACTGTTGGTCACGGGACTGAACATGATTCCGATCAGTCAGTTGGATGGAGGGCATGTTATTTTTGGTTTGATGGGAGCAAAATCCCATATAGTTTCCAAATTGACCTATGGGGTTTGCGTGCTTTATGTCTTGTACAGCGCATTGGTTTTTGGCCAGGGGATGTTTGTACTGATGTTGGTGTTAGTGACTTTTATGGGGATCAAGCATCCGCCGAGTCGCAACGATTACGTTGCGATGGGTTTGCCACGTCAAGTTCTAGGATGGCTAACTTTATCTCTTCCGTTGTTGTGTATTCCACTTCGGCCTGTGACGTTAATTTTGTAGGTGGAGTGCTTTGTGTGATTGGTTGCGATAAGAAGTGAAAAGGTGGGGGCAACCATGGGAGCACGGCGATTAAAGAAGCGTGGATTGCGAATAATTTCCAAGGAGGGGTTTGTAGCGTTGACGTCGGTGTTTGCGTTGTTGGCATCGGGATTGAAGGCTTACGACGACGTTTCCTTTTCGGGATTGCATACATTGGCGTTGGTTGCGATGTTGGCAGCTTTTGTTTTTTTCATTGGTGGGTTTTTGAAGAGTCGCTCTCAAGAGGTGCAAGAGTTGTTGTTGTCTTGGCCTGTCAGCCCCAAAGTGGGGGTGGGTGCAATGTTGGCGGAAACTGGGGGGCAAGTTGCGCGGCAGGCGACCGTGATGCCGTGTTCGGCTTCGGAGTTTTTGATTGTTGATCGGCAGCGGGGAGAGGGTCAGCAGCGGTTTGGGGTTTTTAAGGGATTATCGCGTTGGCGCAAGAGCACGATACGAGCGGTGATTGTGCGTAATGCGACTGTGAATCGGGAATTGTTGGAGGAGTTGGTCGAGTTTCCAAACTTAGGGTTAATCGACATTCAGCATTGCGAGGTTGAGCCAGAGGCTTGGCATTTGTTTGCTGAGCTTAACAGTTTGAAGTTTTTAGCAGTGTTTGGTGCAGTTGATCCCCGCGAGGAGCGTGAGTTCGCTTACACGCTTCCTGCGTTGCAAATGGTATTTGAGCCGACGGAGTTCGTACCCGCTCGGGCCAAGGTTGTATAAACTAGTGGGAGCGAAATAACTCAGTAGGTAAACCAAGGCGGGAGGCTAGCGGTGTCGAATAGGGAGAAGTCCGAAGCGCAACGAAACCAGAATTCAGCAAAGGGTCGGCGTTGGGTTGGGTTGTTTGCGACATTTCTTGCATTGGGGATTGCTTGTGCAATCGTCTACTTCGCTTGGAAGTATCAGCGTGAGAATGATCCATTTAACAAGCCGGTTACGCTTGATGAGCGATTTGAGCAGCGGGTGCGAGCCGCATCTTTTTTGGAGAATGTGCAGTACGACCGAGCGATAGAACTGTATGAGTCCTTGTTGCGTGAGTCTCCGAAGGATCGATCTGTTTTGCGGAACCGAGCGATCGCTTCGTTAGCGAATGTGAAGTACCACGTTGACTTGGCGCAGGACGCTTCGAACGACGTCGAGAAACTGCGGGGAATGTTGCCTGGTTTGTTTGATCGATCGGCGCAAGCGATTGCGGAGTACATTGCGGTAGCACCTGAGGATCCGATTGGCTATCAGCTAAGTGTACTGCGGGATATACGCTGGATTGCAGTGTTAGCGGCGGCGAATCCGATCATTGCGGACGAAGAGCAATCGCGTTTATTTGAGAAGTTGCAGCGGTATGTTGGTGAGTTTCCTAGCAATACTTTTTTGGTTACGCAGTTCTCCAATACAGCCGAGGCGATGAGTGCGGTCGATGCGCAGGCTTTGGAAAAGACGGTCGAGCCGCTCAAACAGGCTCAGCGAGCGCACCCTCGCAATTTGTATTTGTTGTGCGTGTTAATTCAGCGTCTGGTGCAGCTTAAGGATCCCGCGGCATTGGAATACGTCGAGCCTCTTGCCGAGTTGCTTCAGCCGTTTGAGTGGAAGTGGAAGATGGAGAGGAGGCCTAGGGACTTGAGTGATCTGCGTAGGGCTTTGGAGGTAGCCAAGAGCGACCTTGAGGGGGCTTATGGGATTCTGATTGGTTGGGTGGGAGAGGCGAAGTCGACGGAGGGGAGTTTGGTTGATGCGAAGAGTATCGACGTTAGCGAGTTGGCTTTTTTGGATTTGAGTGATGTGCAAGCCGGATTACGGGCCAGAGCGAACCAGGAGCAGCAGGAGGAGTTGCGTAGCGCCGAGAACGCGGTGATTACCAAGGTCGAGATTGGCTCAGACGCTTTGCTCTCGGGAGGGGACTCGATCCAGGGGGTTTTGTTTTTCGATTGGAACGTGGACACGAAACCGGAGGTGTTGTGTTGGTCAAAGGGTCAGTTACATCTCGGCGAAGTAGCACCTGGGGGGGCGTGGAATGAGCTGGCCGGGCTGGCGATGCCTTGGACAGCACGCGGTGTGGTAGCGGTTGATTTGTTTGCGGTCGATGCGCATCGCGGTACGCCAGCACCGCGCGAGTTAGCCCGTGGTGAAGGTGTTAGCAAATCGGACGATGTCGCCACTGCGGAATCTGCACAGTTGATCGCATCGATGCGTCACGAGACGATACGAGATTTATTGTTTTACGGAGAGGATGGAATTGCATTGGTGCTTGTGGGAGTGGGGCCGACGTTGACGTTGCTTGAGGAAGCGATTGGTTTGGAGGACCTTCGTGAGGTAACTAGTGTCGTACCGATTGATTGGGAATCGGATGGTGATTTGGATTTAGCGATTGTTGCTGGCGGCAAGTTGGTCTTGCGGGAGAACATGGGGAACCGCAAATTTCGGGATGTCGGAGCTTTAAGTTTATTGCCGGAGTCGACGCGTAGTGTTACGGGCTTGAGTGTGGTGGATTTGGATCGCGACGTCGACTTGGACATTGTGGTGACCTTAAAAGATGGGGTTGGGGTCTTGGAGAACATACAGCATGGGCAATTTCGTTATCGTGAGTTGTTTGAACAAGTTGTTCCCCCGGTGTTAGCTGGATCGCAATCGCTGTGTGTCGCGGATGTCAATGGTGATTATTCTTGGGATCTGTTCGGTGCGGGCGGAGTTGCCGGCAGTCAGCTTGTGTTGACCGAGACGGAGTTTGGCAAGACGGTTCAATTCAAGCGAGTGGAGGAGTTGTTGCAGGGGGCATCGAAAGTGCTCGTTGGGGATTGGGATAATGATGCGCGGATTGATGCCTTTGCTGTGAGCGAATCCGGAGTGGTTTGGTTGCGTAATGGTGGCGGTGGACGATTTACTTCGGTGCAATTAGTGGGTACGCAAGCTGCCACAGGTGGTGGGAAGGCATCTTCGGGAGGAAGCATACCGTTGTTGGCGATCGGGGATTGGCGAGGGGATGGTTGGTTGGATTTGCTCACCGTGGAGGGAGGGAAACTGACATTGGTATCCCCCTCCCCTGCCCCGGACCGTGGGTATTTGACTTATCGCATCAAGGGGATCAGCGATGCGAATGGTGGCGGGAGAAATAATCAGTATGCGGTGGGATCTACGGTGGAGATCTATGGGCCGTTCGGTTATCAGGTTCGTTTGATTGAAGACGACAGTGTGCATTTCGGTTTAGCGAACCAAAATCCCTATTCGTTGCGCACGATTTTTGTGAATGGATTAACACAAGGGGTGATTGATCCAAAGCCCAATCAAATGTTGGAAGAGAAGCAAGTCTTGATTGGGTCCTGTCCGTTTTTGTATGGTTGGAATGGCAGTCGTTGGGAATTGGTAACGGATTTACTTTGGAACGCACCATTGGGATTGCAGACTGCCAAGGGAGAGGTACTCCCGGACCGTCGATGGGAGTATTTATCGCTACCTCGGGGACTGATGCAGCCGCGCGAGGGGGCTTATGAGTTGCGGATAACGGAGGAATTGTGGGAGACGGCTTATTTTGATCATGTGGCGTTGTTAGCGATCGATCATCCGGAGGGAACCGAGTGGATTTCGAATGAAAAGGTTGGCCCAGCTTCGATCGCACAACCGTTGCTTTGGGGCTATGAGGGGACGATTGATCCTCTGCGCGTGGTAGATTCGCGAGGCAAAGATTGGAGGCAGGAAGTATTGGTTCAAGATGGTGTATTTGCCCAGTCATTTGAAAAGCAGTACAAGCAGGGATTAGTCGAGCCATCGTATTTAGAGATCGATTTCGGAACGGTTGATACGAGTAAAGACGCGCAGTTGATTTTGACGGGGTGGATTTATCCGACGGATACTTCGTTGAATATTTCGATTGATCAGAACGACGATTTGGAACTACCGATACCGTTGTCGCTCTGGACACCGGGAGGTGACGGAGTATTCCGGCATTCGATTCCATTTACGGGATTTCCGGGTGGCAAGCCGAAGACAATTGTCATACCGCTTAAGGATGCTTTTTTCTCCGATGACCATCGGATACGCTTGGTACACTCGAGTCAGATTTACTGGGATCGGATTCGGTTGGGGTATGGCAAACCGTTACCGATTGCGCAGCGTGACGACCCGCAGAAGCCCAGTGCATTGGAGTCGCATACATCACCGGGGGCGATCTTGCCGACGAAGTTGCATTGGTTGCCTATGGCTTCGTCCGAATTGCATTATCGTGGATTTAGTCGGGAGATGCCCAGGGCACGGCATGAACCACATTGGTATGACTATACGACGGTATCGACCGAGCCGGCTTGGCCTCCGTTGCGGGGCAAGTACACACGGTATGGGAATGTTCAAGAATTGCTTGCTTTCAACGACGACATGTTGGTGGTGATGTCACCTGGGGATGAGATGGTGGTTCGGTTCGATTTGCCTCGGGAGGATTTACCTGCGGGTTGGGTGCGAGATTTTGTGTTGCACTCGGTTGGTTGGGACAAGGATGCTGCGATGAATACATTAGAGGGGCAGAGCAGTTTGCCATTACCATTTTCTACGATGGAGCAATATCCGCCGGGCATTGCGGATCGCGAGGAGGGGGCGAGGATTGATCGGATTCATCGCGATACGTTGACACGTGAGCAGGACGCATCGAAGTTTTGGCGTTTTCGCGAGACGGGAACGGCTAGGCAATGAGTGATACGACGCGGACTGGCGTTTCGGCGGGTGTGGTGTACTTGGTAGGTGCTGGCCCCGGGGATCCGGAGTTACTGACGATTGCTGCGAAGCGATTCTTGGGGCTAGGGGACGTCGTTCTTTACGATGGTCTAGTCAATCCACAGATTTTGCGATGGGCTTCTCCAAGCGCTGAGCAGATCTGTGTCGGGAAGCGAGGGAATGGGGGAGTTTGGAAACAATCGCAAATCGATGACTTGATGGTGTCATACGCCAAACGGGGATTGCGTGTTGTGAGGCTCAAGGGAGGTGATAGCGCGATATTTGCTAGATCATCGGAGGAGATTGAGCGACTGGAGTCGGAGGGGATTGCGTACCATTTGGTGCCTGGCGTAACGACTGCTTCTGCGATTCACGCATATTGTGGAATTCCATTGACGCATCGGGATTGGAGTTCTTCGGTTGCGTTGGTATCCGGTCAGTTGCAATTGACCGATGGGAATATAGACCAGGAAGACCAAGTGGATTGGCAGGCGTACGCAAAGTTTCCGGGGACTTTGGTTTTGTATATGGCGATTCATTCAGCGGGGAGTTGGAGCAGTGAGTTGATACGAGGTGGGAAGTCGCCGAGGACGCCGGTTGCGTTGGTAAGGCATTGCAGTATGCCTAATCAAGAGTTGTTGGAGTGTGAGTTATCCGAGGTGCCGGCAGTATTGCAATCGCAACCGAGTTTTCGTCCACCGGTGTTGGTTGTAATTGGGGAAGTAGTGCGAGCGCGGCATGGTCGTTTGCCTCAACGAGAATCCGTGTTGGCGGGTACTGAATTGTTTGGTGAGCGGGTAATCGTCACGAGTCCGGCGGAACCTCAAGTTCATCGTTTGGCGAAGCGGTTTCGTGACTTGGGCGCGGATGTTTGGGAATGTCCAGCGATTGAGATTCACGGCATCGATTCGGCGGAGGTAGACCGTGTTGAGGTGGGGCTAAATGGGAAGTTTGAGAACCTAGATTGGATTGTATTTTCGAGTCGGCATGGAGTGCGATTTTTTATGGAGAGGATATTTGCCAGCGGTGGAGATTCTCGCTGGTTGGCGGGTGTAAAGATCGCGGCGGTTGGGGGATCGACTGCCGAAAGCTTGAGCCATTACGGGCTTTGTGCAGACTGTGTACCGTCGGGGGGAACAGGAGGTGAGGTGCTGTTGCAGCAGTGGGCTTCAGAGGTTGCTGGCAAGAGAGTGTTATTGATCAAGACGCCCGATGGAAAGCGATTGTTGGAGGAGTCGCTGCGCGGAGTGACTTCGGGTTTGGAGTTGATGGAAGTCTATAGCCAGGTACCGGTCTTGAATTGGCCAGTGTCGGTCAAAGAGATGGTCAGGGGGGATGGCGAGATACCGAAACGTTTTTGGGTAACAGCGACGAGTTCGAATATTGCGAAGGAGTCGTATAGGTTGTTGGGAGAATGTGCGCAGCGGGTGCGGTGGGTAGCTATATCACAATCGGTCGCTCGGACGCTGGAAGAACTGGGTGCAAGTGAAGTGGTTGTCGCTGAGCATGCTTCTTATGATGGGGTATGTGCTGCAGTGATGGATGAAGTTAATCGCAACCGGGATCGACATATCGAACGAGTCGAGCCATGAGCCCGTTTCGCGCAAGCGGCGGGGTGTTTGCATCGGCCACGCGCACCTGATTGCACGATTTAATCAATCGAAAGTCGCGACGATGTAGATGCTGATTGGTTGGGTGTGTTGATGAATTGGACGGGGTACGGCGACCACCCGGTGCTTGCGCATTCCGGCTC
>CAZACJ010000057.1:10993-31986 GCA_964483385.1 uncultured Pirellula sp.
GAACACCCGGTGCTCGCGCATTCCGGCTCAGATGGGAATTAGATTTCGTATTGGACTTTGCCGTGTTTGCTGGCGCGGCTGATTCGGTCGAGTGCGTAGAGCCCTGAGAGTACGAATTCGACGCAAGACGCTCGAATTGCCGGGTGCTCAGAGGCGTTGACTTCGAATGCGGTATCCCAAATCGGTGGCACGTGTTTGAGCCGTTCGGCGTAGGCTTCGCTCGGTAATAAGTCACCGACTTCGATTCGTACACCTTTATTGAAGATCTCGCCAATTTCTTTGAGTCCGTATTCGTTGACGTATTTTTCGAAGACGGTTTTGATTGCGCTTGCCACGAGTGCTTCGAGGACTTTGCGTTCGGTCATTTGATGGGAGCCCATCAGATCGAGTTCAAGTTTTCCGAGGGAAGAGGTAGCGAGGTGACCGAGGTCACTGATTCGTGGGACGGCGAGAGGTTCGTTGAGGAGTACAGCGCGGTGCCGCGCGGAGGCAACCATGGTTCGGAAGTTCGACAACGAGAATCGCGCCGAGACCCCGGAGGCTTGGTCGACATACTTACTAATTCGGGCTTGGTGGGTGATTTCTTCGATGATTTCCATCATGAAGTAAGGGATTTGTACGGGGTATTTTCCGCCGAGGTCTATGCCTGATTCTTGGAGTAGGATTTCGATTCCTTGATCGCGTTCTTTTGGGTAGTGTGTTTGGATCAACGAGCCGATACGGTCTTTCAGTTGGGGGATCACTTTTCCGCTGCGGTTGTAGGTCGATGGGTTGGCGGAGAAGAGGATGAAGAGGTCGAGGTCAAAGCGGATGGGGTATCCGCGGATTTGGACGTCTCGTTCTTCAAGGATATTGAATAAGCCGACTTGGACGAGTTCGTCGAGTTCTGGTAGTTCGTTCATGGCGAAGATACCGCGGTGCATGCGTGGGATCAGACCGAAGTGCAGAGCGGATTCGGAGCTCATGCTTACGCCACCGGTGAGTTTTGAGGGGTCGATTTCGCCGATGATATCGGCGAATTTGGTTCCCGGTGCGAGACGTTCGACGTAACGGTCGTTTCGATGCCACCAAGCGATTGGAGTATTTTCTGGGGTGTTTTGTCTGAGGAAGTCTTTAGCTTGGCCTGTGATGGGCTTGAGGGGATCTTCGTGGACGGGTACATCAGGGAGATCGAGGAATGGAACCCATTCGTCGAGGAATCGAACCAGGGTACGCATCAGACGGCTTTTGGCTTGTCCTTTTTCTCCGAGGAAGAGCATATCGTGTCCTGCGAGCAGGGCGATATTGAGTTCTGGCAGGACGGTGTCTTCGTAGCCGATGATTCCTGGATACAGTGGGGCACCGGAGGCGAGTGCTTGGGTGAAATTCTCGCGAATTTCCTGTTTTACGCTTCTGCTTTTCCAGCCGGTAGCCAGCAATTGAGCGAGGGTTTTCGGAAGGTTTTGGGGGTCTGCGTTTTTCATCCGAAATGGGTCTATGTTGAAGTACTTTTAGGTTTGCTTGCGACGCGTGGGCTTCTGATCCATGGTACGTGATTGGTCAAGTTATAGCGAGTTGTGGATTATTTCATGGTTTCTTGCCGAGCGGGCAGCGAGCGAAGGGTTTTAGCCCCTTGGAATATCTTGGTGGGTGTCGGATAATGCGACGAGAGAATACCGTCTGTTCGCTAGCGGCTCATCGGGAGGGGCTTGGTTGGGATGACTCGAATACTCGATGGATTGAATGAGGGGCAGCGAGCGGCGGTGATGCATGTCGACGGACCGTTGCTGACTTTGGCTGGGCCTGGGAGTGGTAAGACCCGGGTGGTCACGCACCGGATCGCGTATTTGCTTGAGCAGGGGATATCGCCGTATTCGATTCTTGCGTTGACCTTCACCAACAAAGCTGCGTTGGAGATGAAGCAGCGTGTGGTGCGGATTGTCGGGCAGACGGACGTATGGATGGGAACGTTTCACGGCTATTGTGCTAGGTTTTTGCGTCGTTATGGGGAAATGGTTGGGTTGAAGGATAACTTCACGATCTTTGACGCGGATGATGCGAAGTCTGCTTTAGAAGAGGCGATTGAAATTGCGGGAGTCTCTTTGACGCATTTGAAGTTTCCGGAGATATCGAAGAGCATTGGGCAGCTGAAGAATCGGGCGATCACACCGGAGATGCTACAAGCACCTGCGAGCGGGGCATTAGAAGCTGCGGTACGGAAGATTTATCCGGCTTACCAGAAGTTTTTGGTAACCAACAATGCGGTCGATTTCGACGATTTGCTGATGCACACTGCGACTATTTTAAGGACCAATGAGGATTTGCGAGCGGATCTTGATGCCAAGCACGAGTACGTATTGGTCGACGAGTACCAGGATACGAATCTGGCGCAGTATTTGATTGTCCGAGGGTTGTCGTTGAATTATCCCAACATCAACGTGACGGGTGATCCAGATCAGTCGATTTACGGATGGCGTGGGGCCGACATCGGTAACATTTTGAATTTCGAGAGAGACTATCCCAACGTAGCAACAGTACGTCTTGAGGAGAACTATCGGAGTACACCGGAGATTTTATCGGTTGCCGATTGTTTGATTTCGTGTAACGTGCGGCGTAAGGCGAAGCGGTTGATACCGACTTTAGCATCTGGGCAGAAGGTCAAGATTTGTTCGTATGGAACTGCGAAAGAGGAAGCGGACGACATTGGAGATCAGATTGTCCAGCATGTTTTGGAGGGGACGGGTGAGCCCAAGGACTTTGCGGTGTTGTATCGCACCAATGCGCATTCCCGGTTATTCGAGCAATCGTTGATGCGTCGAAAAATCCCATATCAGTTGATTGGGGGATTCCGATTTTATCAAAGGCAAGAAATACGTGACTTAGTCGCTTATCTGCGGCTGGTGAATAATCCCGAGGATGACATTTCATTCCGACGGGTAGTGAACGTGCCTCCGCGCGGTTTGGGTGAGAAGTCGCTTCAGCAGGTCACGGAGTTAGCGCGGACGCGAGGCATAAGCATGTTGGTGGCGCTTCGGGCGGCCATTGAACGCGGGATGCTCAGCAAGAAGGCGCTCAGTGGAGCCAAGAAGTTTTTAGAAGTGTATGATCGCTTGGTTCATCTTTCGGGCGACTCGATTGTGGCCATGCTGGAGTACGTGCTCAAAGCGACGGATTACGTCGAGTATTTGTCGGGTAAGAAGGGTGAACAAGAAGACGATAGCGTGCAATCCAATGTGCAGGAGTTGTTAGCAGATGCGGAGGAGAAGGACTCGTTGATGTCGGATGGAGAAGGGTTGCAGCAGTTTCTCGAGCAGATCAGTTTGGCGAGCGATACCGACCAGCTCAAGTCGGACAATCGAGTTACTTTGATGACGTTGCATGCGGCTAAAGGTCTGGAGTTTGACAACGTCTACATCATTGCGGTAGAGCAAGATGTGTTACCTCATGCGCGCAGCAAGCAGGATCCGGCGCAGATGGAGGAGGAACGGCGATTGTTTTTTGTCGGTATTACACGTGCAAAACAAACGCTTCAGATCAGTACCGCATCGAGTCGTGGTTTTGGTGGCGGTAAGTTGACTTGTCCAAGCCCGTTTCTCCTGGAGTTACCTCGTGCGGAGATGAGCATTGTTGATAAAACAATGCGTCAGAAATCTTCGCGGAGTTGGGGGAATGAGGAGTTGTGGGGAAGCGATTGGAAGAGTGAAGATGAATGGAGCCAGGACGTCGGGGGAGATGATTTCGAGGGGATGGATCGGGTGGAAGAGATCGATCCTGACGAGGAGCAGTCCTTGAGGCCGACAGCGGGTGCGGACAATGAGGGGCCTACAGAATGGGTTACATGGGATGATTCGGACTCTGATGCAACTCGTCCGTTTGTGGAGCCTAGCTACGTATTACCCAATCCTCCGGTTCGCAAAACCAAAGGTTCAGGAGGAAAAAGGGCTAGTGGTAATTCGTCGGATACACCCATTGAGAATCCAGTTTCCAACACAACATTGAATGCTTCGACAGGGAAGAAGTTCCCCCCCTCGTTGGCGGGCTTGAAATCGGGTTCCGAGTTAACTGCCGCGACGACTTTGGCGGGAATTCCGGTTGATTTTTTCGAAAGCGGCACACGCATTACGCACCCTCGTTACGGGTTGGGGGTTATTCTTTCGGTCGATGGGTTTGGCCCGAAACGGATGGCAAAAATTCAGTTCGACAACGGCGATACCAAGAGTTTTCAACTGAGCAAGTCTCCGGTCGATCTTCCGTAGTCGAATTTGCACCGATCGATGGTCGGTGCGTCAGCAGATCGAGTCATGATAGAATTGGCGATGATGGAATGGGAGAATCACGATGATTAGCGTCTTCGAATTGTTTAAAGTCGGCGTTGGGCCATCGAGTTCCCATACGGTCGGTCCGATGATTGCGGCCAATCGCTTTGCGAGTCAGGTGCTTGCAGATCCGTCGTTACGGCAGCGATTAAGTAGGGTGCGAGTGGAACTATATGGTTCCCTTGCGCTGACCGGGTTGGGGCATGCTACGGATACGGCAATTTTTTGTGGGTTGTCAGGTTGTTTGCCCGATTGTACCGAGGTAGATGCCTTGGTCTCAACTGTGGAGAGTTTGCGAGGGACCGGAAAATTGCATCTCGGTGGAGTGCATGAGTTACCTTTTGATGAAAAGCGGGATCTGATTTGGTTGAGGAATGAGACGTTACCTGCCCATCCGAATGCGATGCAGTTTTCTGCGATCGGAGCCGATGGGGAGATTTTGCTATGTCGGAGGTACTACTCGACAGGAGGCGGTTTCGTTTACGACGATCAAGAGCTTGCAGATCTACGGTCGGCGAATGGGCGGAAGCATCGCGGGGGAGAACGTTCTGGAATCGAGCAAGAGCAAGGAGACCGTGAGGAATACCAGGGGACGCAGGGGGGTAATGAAGAGTTGGGGGTGCCGTTTCCGTTTACGACTGCGACCGAGCTGTTGGGGATGGCGAGGATGCAGGGGAAACGAATTGATGAGATTATCGATGCAAACGAGTTAGTGGTACGTTCCATTGGGGAGATCGAGCAGCGGCTTGATCGATTGTGGGAGGTGATGGCTTCTTGCATTGATCGCGGTTGCATGACCGAGGGGGTGTTACCTGGTTCTTTGCGGATTCGACGACGTGCTCCTCACATTTATCAGAAGCTAACGGGTGGAACAAAGATGGTTCCCAGCGAGTGGCTGAAGGCTTACGCGCAGGAGAAGACAAAAGATCCATTGCAGCAGTTGGATTGGGTCAGTTTGTTTGCTTTGGCGGTCAATGAAGAGAATGCAGCGGGGGGGCGCGTGGTTACAGCACCGACGAACGGTGCGGCGGGGGTGATACCTGCGGTTTTGGGTTATTACGTCTATTTGGTACCAGACCCTGGGCATCCAGATTTTGATCGCACGATTACTGACCGAGAGGGGGTGCATCGATTTTTGAAAACAGCGGGGGCGATTGGATTGCTATACAAGCGCAATGCATCGTTGTCTGCGGCGGAAATGGGATGTCAGGGAGAGGTCGGGGTCGCTTGTTCGATGGCTGCGGCGGGGTTAGCGGCATGTATGAGTGGTACGATTGAGCAGATAGAGAATGCGGCGGAGATTGGAATGGAGCACAATCTCGGGTTGACCTGTGATCCGATTGCGGGTTTGGTGCAGGTCCCATGTATCGAGCGCAACACGATGGGAGCTACGAAGGCGATCAATGCTGCAAGGCTAGCGGTCTTGTATGGGGATGGAAAGCACTTTGTCTCGTTGGATCGCGTGATTGAAACGATGCGTCAGACCGGTGTGGATATGCAAGCGAAGTACAAAGAGACTTCGTTGGGTGGGTTGGCCGTCAACGTTGTGGACTGCTGACAAACATTCTACTTGATCAATTCTATTTCGATCTGAAGTTCGCCCGAGTTATCCGCGAGATCTGCGGTTGGCTCGTTGATTTTGAAGAGAAGCCAGCCGTCGGCGGGTGGTATGAATTCGGTTTGTTGTCCTACTGGGAAGACAATAGCAGTTCGAGCAAGAGCGTCAGGAGAGGATTCGTTGTTGGCGTCAAATTCTTTCGGTTTGGCTGATTGCGGATTGGGGATGAAACAGGCGAGTAGTTTTCCAAGTGGGAAATGTTGGTGATAGCGGATGGTGATACCTTCGGGAGAGGATCGCCAAGGTGTATTCGGTTGTGTGTTTGTTGGATTGTTTGCGATGATAAATTGACCATTCGCACGGATTCTCAGAGGTGTTCCTTTTTTTACCTCCCCTGCCCTTCCCTGCCAGCCGCGATTGGAATCTACGATCATCGACTGTGGCACAGGTTGTAGGACTGGTTGTTGTGTTGCGAGGAGTGCTTGGGTGTCGAAAATATATTTGGTTGGGTCGTAACCGAAGTCGAAGTCTTGGGCGAAGAGTCGCCAGTCCGCTTCGACGAAGTCCCATTGGTTTTGAAGGGACGCTTCCAAACGTTTTGAAAGTGAGTCCGAGTAATCGAGTGGTGGGGCTGCGGCGAGTGAGAGGGGTTGTGCGTATCGAGGGTGATTACGGAAGAAGACGCACGCGGCCCAGCTCCAGACGTAGCGATCCATACGGTCTTCGCGTTGATTTCCAAAGCGAAGGATTTGTTTCATGGATGGAATCTTTCCATCCTCCACGGAGGCTCTCAAGCGTTTGAATCGACCCCAATGGGGAACGGCTAGCGGGTCTGAAGGAATGATTGCCAGTTGTAGCTTGCCTTGATTGAGTTCATGGGTGCCTTCGACCTCTGCCATGCCTTCCATGAACCAAGGGGACCCGGCACCACCGAAGGCTCGGTACATGATCCAGTGGGTTGCTTCGTGCAGCAGTAAGTGGCGGCGATAGTATTCGGAAGGTTGTTCGCGGAAAAAGACTTTATCTTGAAGTTGAAAGCCGTCGTCGAAGGGAAGTGTTCCCTCTAGCAACCCTGCTTGTTCGAATACCTTCCGGTCTCCGATCCAGTGGATTGTTAGGGGCCATTGTTTGGCGACATCGACAGGGATATTCCACTTTTTGCACCACTGAAGGAGAGCTTGGTCGAGGACGTTTGGCCATGATTTGACTTCGTCATCGATCGGTAGATCGGTGATAAAGGTCCATTGGCCAGATGACCATTGTTTGATCGCGCTTGAGGGAGATTCAGCACTCTGGGCTCTTGCACATTGTTCTGTGGCGAACAATGAAGCAACGACATGAAAAGCAGCTAAGACAACCTGAGGGGGGATCCAAGTGAACTTCGAAGAGGCTGGTTGCCGGGGTAACTTCGGAGAGGAATCTCGCTTTGGATCCGTCGATGGTTGGCACATGGTTTATGTTACGAGGAACGAGCAAGTTGAGACTGGATTGTCAGGGCGAGCTCGACGGCGCCGACGGCATGATCAAGGCTCAGTCGCGGTGCGGGTATTCGTGTGCGAACACTTTGGGCTACATCATCGATTTCTGATTGGAATGCGTCGATATCATCGGCAGCAGGAAGTTCTGGCCGAATGACTTGTCCGTCGCGGGTAATGATCTTCAGCGGCATTGTTTCGGCTTGGTCGCTATGAGCGGCGAAGTCGAAGTGCAGGGTTGCTTGTTCTAGATGCAGTTCGAAGGCGTGGGTGAATGGGCGGCCTGGGCCATCGATCACGCCGGAGGAGCTAGCGACAGCGATTTCGCTTGATTCGAATTCGTAGAGTACGTGAACGTACTTTGCGACTTGGTCTTTCATTCGGCCTACGGCGTGGGTTGCGATAGGTTTTCCGAAGAGGAGTTGGATCCAGTGTAGATCATGGATATGGAGATCGATCAGGGGGCCACCGACTTTGTTTGGATCATAGAAGTCGGGGATCCAGGTTGGATCGGAGATAACTCGTTTGAAGTAGCCGCCGATGGGGCGGCCGTAGGTCCCGCGTTGGACAAGTTCGGTGGCGTAAGCGAAGGGTCCCATGTAAGGAAGGACGTGGGCAACGAGAGCTAGGCGACCTGTTTCTTTGGAGGTTTGTTCGATCTTTCGGCAGCCTTCGATGGATAGTGCAAGTGGTTTTTCGATGAAGACATCTTTACCGTGCTGCATTGCCATGACAGCGGCATCGACGTGCAGGTGGGGGGGAAGGCAGATATCGATCACATCGATCGACGGACATTTGACGAGTTGCTCGAGGGACTCGAATACTTCTAGTCCTTCCGTTGAGATGACTTCTCCTGGCGGTCCGAAATTGCCTTGGATACCGCGCCAGTCTCCCGTTCGTTTTTTGGCGTCTTGGCTTGCGAAGCCTACGAGCTTGGCTTGTTGGCTTCTGCGGTAGGCAAGGGAGTGGATCCAACCCATGAATCCGATACCGACGAGACCAACATTGATGGGGGCTTGTTTGTTCATAATCCGATTGGGAGATGGTTGTTGATAACGGGTGAGGTCGTCGAATACTTATTCAGGTTTGTAAAGGAATGCTTTATCGTCGAGGGGTTTGATCCAGACGTTGCGGAAGCGGGTAGGGCTACCGTGATCTTGTAGGAACATTGGGCCTGTTTGAGTTGCGAGTTGTTGTTTCCAAATTTTGGCGAGGTAATCTGTGGTACCGTAGCGGAACGGGTGGTAGACGGAGCGCGGTTCTTCGAATCGAGTATCTTTTTGGACGAGTTGTCCATTGAGCCAGGCGGTGACGGATCCAGGTTCCGTGATCTTGCCATTTGCGTCGCGGCGTGGGGCTCGGTATCGAATGTCATAGACTTGCCATTCACCTGCTTTGCGCGATGCGTTGACTAATGGTTTTGCGAAGCCGTAGAGTGCGCCTTCGACATGTTCGTTGAGATCTTGTTTTCCGTAGGAATTGAAGATCTGCATTTCATAGTTTCCGTGGATGTAGATGCCGCTGTTTCCCTCGGCGATTTCTGAGACCATGAATTCGACGTGTATATCTGCATCGCGAAAGTGCCAACGCGAGACGATATGGTTTACATGACTGGGGCTTTTGGCCGCGACCAAAGAGTCTGCGTCACGGGTCCAATCGGTGGCTTCGCCTCGCATGCTGAGGAATTCCAGTTTTTGCTCATCGAGCAAAATGATCGCCCCTTCGGGGGCGGGAGTAGGAATTTGCGATTGGTCGGGCGCGAAGCCTTCGGAGGTGGCGCTAGATGGCGATGTTTTGTTGCCAATCTCTTGAGCGATGCTTCGCTTGCAAGTCAAGCTTATGATTGCAGCGATACAGCACAGCAATAAGTGACTGTATCTTAAGAGGGTGCGACGATAGTTAACGGATTCGCTCAGGCACTTGGTGGTGTTGTTGCATTGCATGGGAGAGAGGATCCTTATTTGTGGATTGGCCGATCAGCCCTTTGTGGAAAAGGGCTTTGGCATTTCGTTTTATTGTACTGAATCTACGGCGTCCATTCCCCTGTTTCGATACCCCAGTCCGTGCCAAAGAAACCGGTAGTACGAACGGCTTCGATTCCTTTCTCGAGGAATTCCGGGGAGGCGATCAGAACGTCGGGGTAGCCGGTTCCCGAGGAGAACAGGGGAAGGCGTTGACCGGATTGCATACCGACAAGGTCAGTGCCGCCGATCGCGGCGACCATGGCTTGTTGAGAGGATTCGATGGGGCGAACGAACCAAGCCATAACGGATTCTGAACGTTGAGGTTGGTCTCCCATTTGCCATTTTCCTGTTTCGACTGTAATCGGGCTTTTGGCGAGGAGTTGTCTCCAAGCTGTATTGATGGAAGCGTTGCCGTAGACGATGCAATTGCGATCGAGGGTGGAGTTTGGGTTGGAGGATTGAAGCGATTGCCATTGGGAGTCGCTAATGCAATCGACGCTTCCGTTGCCGCGATACCAAAAGGTTTCGGCATCAAAGCGAGCTTTGTCGAGCATCCAGCGATTTTCTTCGGGGGATCCACCTGTTCCATAGATAAGTATGAAGCGGTTGCGGAAGGCTTCTTTGAAGATGCCATAGCGATTCTGTGTTTTATTTTTTGATACGGGTGGTTCGGTTAGGCTCCAGGTCATCGACTCAGCGTTGGTGCCGGTTTTCTGGAACCAGAGTGGTTGTTTCGGGTGGGATTGGATCCAACTTGTGAGATCATCGATTTGGAGTGATTGCCCGTCAATTTCGATTTTTAACGAAGTGGGGATTGGATCATTTGGGGGCAGTAGTTTATCGATTGCGATGGCGAAGGTTTTAACATTCTCGGTCGTACCTGTTATTTGGAACGGCATGGGGGAACGTTCGAATTTCAAGCGGGACATGTCTGCGATGCGGTCTTGGGTGCCCAGAGTGATCCAAGTGTGTGAAGCGGAAACATGGGGGCCAGGGGAAGAGAAATCAACGCGAGGGACATTCCATGGATCGGGTAGTTTATGAGCGAAGAAGAACTCGATCATGGCGGGCCAATCGCAACAGGCATTACCCCACCAGTGGCCTGCGCCTGGTTGTTCTTTGTAGACCCAATCGGGATGGAATTTTGCGAGTTCTTCTCGCATCGTGCGAGCTTGGTCTACGGGAACATTATCGTCGGCATCTCCGTGGAGGATATAGACACCTTGAGACTGCAGGTTTCGAACACGAGCGAGGGTATCACTTGCCGAGAGTGGTCGCCGAAGCATAAGAGATACCGGGTCTTGGCGGAGATTTGCACCTCGTGCGGCATAGGTTGCAAAGGAGATCCAACCGGCGCTTGGTCCGAGCGCAGCGAATCGGTCAGGAAAGAGAGTACCGATGTGCCAAGTTCCGTGTCCACCCATGGAGTGACCGGTAATGTAGGTTCGTTGTGGGTCTGTTTGAAATCTCTGTTGAGCTTGTTCGAGCACTTCTAATGCATCCCAGCGTCCCCAGTCTTCCCAATCAAATCCAAAATTGCGTCGGTTGGTAGGTGCGATAACGTAGGCATTGGTTTTCGGGGCGTATACATTGGCTTGGCCTTCTCCTTCTACTCCTGCACCATGTAGAGAGAGGATTAGGGCCGGTGGTGGAGTATTGGCGGTCGAAGAATTGGGGGAAGCGGTTTCAGTGTTTTGCGAGGGCGGAACGACGCCGTAGTATTGGACGCTACCTTCGATGTTGCTGATGAATGTCCGCCGGTGAGTTTGGTTTGCGTTTCGGATAGCCCAAGTGACGTCGATTTGATCGATCACCGATGAGCCACCTTCAGCGTTGGGGTTTGCCAGTAGTACATCGATATGAACGGGCAAGCTATCTGCTTTCCATTCTTCTCGATTTGTATCGAGGCTTCGCAGCGAGAAAGGGACTTTTTTGATGCTCAGAGGTGGGATGGATGAAACGACGTTGGAGGTTGTTTCGCAACCCGGTGCGGAGACTTGGAGAAAGACATTTTCGAGCGGGGTGTCTTGTGCGTTGACGAGAAGCAGAGCGCCTAGAAACGTCCCGGGTTCATCGCGTAGGAAGGTCGGGAAGGTAGTATCGCGCAGGCTTAGGAACACCGGTTTCGGTGCAGGTTTTAGTTTGGCAGCGATTCGTCCACGTCCACTTTGGAAGACCAGCCAATTGTCTCCGGCTTTCAGTGAGATTGGAAGTTCAACGGATCCATTGGAGTAGACATCACCGGTTCGCAGGGATCCATTAACTCTAACCGATGCGTGACCTTGGGCATCAAGCATCCAGATACCGGGTTGTTGCATCGGGGCGTGAAGAGCTAAGGAGGCACCGAAGAGTTCGCGACCAGCGAACCCACCCTGCTCGTCGGCTGGGAAGGCTTTCCAAGGTTGGAGTCCTTCTGAGCTTGGGGATTCGGAGGCGTTGCTATCGGGCATCTTCAACTTGGAGGCTACCCAAGCGGCTTCGAGGGGGTCTTGGGGTAGGGAGGATCGACCTCGCTGCATCGGTTGGCCGCTGGAAAGTAGCCATCCTTTCGTCAGTTTTAACTCGGTTTGAGGCGAATCTGGGGTTTGTGCGTGCAGTGGGCTGATGGCTACAAGACTTAATGCAAGTAACAAGCAGCGAAGGGTGGCACTGACTTGTCCTGCGAAGACTTGGGAGGCATCGGATACCGAGTATAAAGAAATCATGGGGACTGCCTGAAATTAGGAGGCTAGTTGGATAGCTCGATCGATGCGAGCGAGTGCGGATTGTTTACCGAGGATAGCGAAGGCATCGAAGACACCGACGCCGGATGGTTTACCGGTCAATGCGATGCGGAGTGCGTTGATACAAACGCCTAGTTTCACGTTAGCGGTTTCGGTCATGGTTTTGATGTCCGCCTCGAGAGACGCGGTCTCCCATGTCGTTTGGTTCTCGATGATAGTTTTGCAAGCACGAAGCATTTCGATGGCTTGAGGTTCTCCGACGATCCGTTTTTGGAATGCGGTAGGATCGAGGGAGAATTGGTCATCGGGTAGAAAGAACTCGTCGAATTGGAGGATATCGCCGGCGACTTTGATTCGGTCTGCGGCAGCGGTGACGACCCGCGTGAGGTGTTCGGAGATAGAGCAAGGAGGAGGGTTGGGAATCCAGCCTGCTTGTTGAAGGTAGGGTAGGACCATCGCCACTTTTTTCTTTGTATCGAGTTCGCTCATCCATCGAGCTTGGAAGGCGAGAAGTTTTTGTGGATCGAAGGATGCTGGGGCTTTGTTGACGCGTTCTAGTGAAAAATGCTTGATTGCATCCTCGAGGGAAAAGTGTTCGGTGCTATCGTCGAGGGACCAACCGAGCAGTAGGAGGTAGTTGAGTATCGCTTGGGGTAGGAAACCGGTTTCGCGATAGAAATCAACGACAACTGGATTAAAGGTTTCGGGGGTAGTTTGCAGGTTGGCTTTTTTCGCGATGGAGTCGCCGAGGTTGAAGAGGGTGGCGAAGTCTTTTTGTTTGAGGTACTTATCCAATTTGCGTTTGGAGAGTTTTGCGGAGCCACCTGGTTCAGCGACGTAGGGGAGGTGAGCATAGATTGGGAGTGGGTAACCAAGGCTCTGCGCGATGAAGACTTGTCTAGGGGTATTTGGGAGGTGTTCAACGGCGCGGACGACGTGTGTGATACGGAAGTCGTGATCATCGACGACACTGGCGAGGTGATAGAGGCAAGTTCCGTCAGCGCGTTGGATGACGTGATCTTGTTCATCGGCCCATTCGAAGGAGCAGTCACCACGAATGAGGTCGTGAAATGTGCATTGGCCTTCGCGTGGCATTTTCAAGCGAACGACAGCAGTGCGTCCTTCGGCTTCGAAGGCCGCCGCTTGTTCGGGCGTATTGGCCATGAATTTCCGATCATAGATGAAGGCTTTGCCTTCCTTTTCGGCGATTGCTTTTGCTTCTGCGAGTTCTTCAGTGCGGGCGTAGTCTTTGTAGGCGTGACCGGAGGCTAAGAGTTGTTCGGCTGCGCGCTGATAGTGTTCGAGTCGTTGGGATTGAAAGTATGGGGCGTAGGGACCATTGACGTCTGGGCCTTCGTCCCATTGCAAACCGAGCCATCGAAAGCCGTCGAGAATGGGTCGCAGAGCGGCTTCGACGTTGCGTTGTTGGTCGGTGTCATCGATGCGCAATAAGAACTGCCCGCCGGCTTGTTTGGCAAGGAGATAATTGAACAGAGCGGTTCGCACGCCGCCGATGTGAAGGTAACCGGTGGGGCTTGGGGCGAATCGAGTGCGTATGGTCATTTGGTATCGTAGAGGATCAAGTAAGGAGAGTGTGGTCGTTTGGTTTAGTCCAACGTGAGCGTTCTAGATCATGGACTCGCAGGAGTTGGCATATCGTATCAGAAATTAGAAAATCCGCAGTTGGACTTTTTGTTGGTGGATTTGGCAGGAGGGTGTTGCAGAGTTTTGCCCAAGCTTCTGGCGAGCAAGATCCTTTGAGTTCAACGTATTCGATTGCCCCGGCTCGATCGTAGACCATTCCGTCGAGTTGGTAGCGATGCTGTTGTTCGTGCCAGACCCATACGAAGGAACCGTCAGGTTCGGCGTAGAGTCCGTCCCATTTTCCGATAGCGTCGATGAATGCTTCGAAGGTTTGCGGGATGGAAGAGTTTTCTTGGGCGTGATAAATACGCACGAACATTGTTTGGTTGTTGGGTTATGGCTTTTTGGGTGGGATTTCTTTACCGTGGGGATCGCGAGTGGAGTCCCCTGCTCGTTGGCTGAGGCTCTCCCGAAGTTCTTCGGAGGTAAAGTGTTCGAGGGACTCTGCATTGGCGTGCAGACGAGGGTCGGAGAGTTTTGTTTCTTCGTAGAGAAAGTGTTCCCAGAGGCGGTGGGTGCGCACCATGTCTTGAGCTTGTCGAAAGCCTTCGTCGGTCAACTCCCATTTCGCGGGGTTTGAATTTGATTTTTCTGTGGTGATCCAATGTTTGGTTACTAGTTCTTGGAGTGCGTTGAGGATGGACTTGTGCGAGCGTTGCAGTTTGGATGCGATACTGTTGGTTGACAGGGTCGCGACGGGGACGGTGTTTCCGGTTGATGCGTTGGCTTCTGCTTGACGGTAGAAGAGCGCAAGGATGTCTTCGGCGAGGATACGACGGTTCAGAGAGCGTTGTTGGAACCACTTCCACAGCAGACCCGTTTTGGGGCTGAGTATGATCGCGAGAATGAGCAAGATTCCAGAGGTGGTAGCGACCATTGCGGCGGAGTTTGCCGATTTGAAGCCGACGAGATGAGGGAGTGTTATGGCGGCGAGATGTCCTAGAATGCTTGATAGAACCGTCGTAAGGATGCTGAGCAGGAACATGGTACTGATACGATTCGAGAGGAGCCAGGCGGTCGCTGGGGGGACGATCAACATTGCGACGACGAGGATATTGCCGACGGCGCGGAAGGAGAGGACGCAGACCATAGCGACCATTGCGGCCAGCAGGTATCGCATGAGTACGACAGGGATACCTTGGGCTGCTGCGAGGATTGGGTCAAAGGTTGATAGGATCCACCATTTCGAGAGGATCAAAATCACGAAAGTGTTGAATAGACATACTGCAGCGAGTTCGAGAATCACGCTTGGGATGGAACCGAAGGGTGTTTCGACGGTTTGGAGGATAATTGTTTCGAGGTTGCCGTAAAGAACGCAGGAAGGGTCGAGATCGACATGTTCGGTTTGGGAGACCAAAACGATTCCTAGGGCGAAGAGTGCGGTGAAGACCACGCCGATGGAAGCACTTTCTTCGATGCGGCTTAGGTGCTTGACAAGTTCGATCAGCCATACAGTCAGGACACCGACGAGAGCGGCACCGACGAGAGCGATCCAGGGACTGCGGTTTGCGAAAAGCAGGAAGCCGGCGGCGATTCCGGGAAGAACTGCGTGGCTGATGGCATCCCCGATGAGGCTCAAACGGCGAAGCACTAGGAAGTTACCCACCAGAGCGCAAGCTACTCCGCAGAGGATGGATGCGAGGATCATCCAGCCATCGACTTGCCAAGCCCAGGAGAGCTCGGAAAAGGATTGACGGATCGGGTTATGCATCGCTTACCGTCAAGGGGAAGGGGGCGGCAATTTGAATAGTTGGCAAACTGAATGACAATCGTGACCTGTGTCACAGTTGCATAATGCGGTCGCTTGTGCGATTAAGTTTTCGATTGTTCCATTTGAGCCAATTCATCGCCGAAATCGAGGGGCTGAGCGCCGAATTCGTTTTCCGCGTCGGCTTGATCCTGATTTTCCTCTTCTACAGCTCCCTTTTTCCCTTTTTTCTTTTTCTTCTTCGCTGGGGTTCCACCGGGGCGTTTCGGTCGGCTCGTTAGGGCGATAATAGTAGGGACGAGAACGACGGCCGCCATGAACGCGATCCAGAGATAGGACAGGATTTGGAAGAGCATGGTGGTAAGTTTTCCGAGAACAAGACAACAACCGGTAGAAAGGCAGTGGTGCGGCGTTCGGAAGGCAGAGCCCTGGACGCCGTGGATAGGGGCTGTGTAAAAGGGTAATTGACGGTTAGCAAGGTAGCAAGTCGCGGGGGTGTAGATGCATAAGGAAGTCACGCAGTTTTTGCGGTATTTGGATGTAGAGCGGAACGCATCGGATTTGACGATCAAGTCGTATCGCGAGGACTTGATGGATTTAGCAGATTTCTTGACTGAGCAGGGGCAAGTTCCTCGCCGGCCGAGGGATGTGACTCCTACGGAGTTACGGGGCTACGTTACTGCGTTGCATGAAGCGGGTTATGCAAAGTCGAGTATTTCTCGCAAGTTGGCATCATTGCGAAGTTTTTATCGCTTTGCGCAGCGGCAGCAGATGGTTGAGACGAACCCGGCGAAGCCGTTGAGGAATCCGCGAGGGGGGCGCAAACTGCCGCATTTCTTGACGGGTGAGGAGATCAAAGCCCTTTTGAGTGCACCGAGTTCTGGAAATGAGATGGGGTTACGTGACAGGGCGATTTTGGAAGTCATCTATAGCGCGGGATTACGGGTCAGCGAGTTGGTCGGGATGAATGATCGGGATATTCAGATCGACGAAGGAAGTGTTCGGATTCGGGGAAAGGGACGCAAGGAGCGGATTGGGCAATTGGGGCAGTACGCAATTCGCGCGCTATTGTCGTATTTTCAACTTCGCAGAGCCGCTCCGAATGGCACGAAGGAGCCAGCGACTTTTCGAAACAAGTTTGGTGGGAGGCTGACGGCGAGAAGCGTAGCGAGAATGTTGGAGAAGTACATTAAGGAATGTGGACTGGATACCAGGACAAGCCCGCACACGTTGCGTCATTCGTTCGCGACTCATCTATTGGATCGTGGGGCCGATATCCGAAGCGTCCAAGAGTTGCTTGGGCACAAGAGTTTGGTCACGACCCAGATTTACACGCACGTGAGCACAGCGAACATCAAGGCAGCGTATGACAAAGCGCATCCAAGGGCGAAGAAACGGCCGAATGCTCTTTGAGAGAATCGCAGCCTGCTTGGTATTTTCGGTTCTTTGGGAATTACCGTGGCTTGACGTGTAGGGTACTCGTTTTACTCCTGCTCGATCTTCACTCCTGCTCGCTCCCGCCCGATGGAATCAGCTCGACCAGAACGTTGAAACTCCGCATGGATCCAAATCCGAATTCGGTTGCCACAAGAGCCCTTTGATGACGATCACGAGCACTGTTCCACTGAGCACGAGATCAAACGCACTTTCTGGATTTGATTCACATCGGGTTGATTGATTCCAATTGGGCGGGGCGATTTCCACTCTCACTTCGCCAGCGGTTGCAAGATCTCTTGGATGATTCAGAGGGTTAGAGCAGGATCGGTTTGACGACATTTCCAGCGATGTCCGTGAGTCGATAGTCGCGGCCACCATGGCGGTAGGTAAGCTGTTCATGGTTTAGGCCCATCAAGTGCAAGATCGTAGCGTGCAGGTCGTGGATATGAACTTTGTCTTGCATGGCGCGAAATCCGAAGTCATCGGTCGCCCCGTAAGCTGTTCCACCTCGAACTCCTCCACCAGCCATCCAGACGGTGAAGCCCCAAGGGTTATGGTCTCTACCGTCGGAGTTTTCGGTGGTTGGGGTACGACCGAATTCTCCGCCCCAAAGGACGAGTGTATCGTCGAGCATTCCTCGCTGTTTAAGATCTTTCAACAAGGCGGCGATGGGTTGGTCGATGTCGGTGCATAAGTTCTTGGTCGATGCGTTGTGATTGGAGTGTGTATCCCAAGGCTGACCATTTCCGTAATAGACTTGGGTGAACCGCACGCCTCGTTCTGCAAGTCGTCGTGCGAGCAAGCAACCGTTTGCGAAATGGGATTTGCCGTACGCTTCGCGCACGGATTCCGGTTCTTTTTGGATATCGAATGCATCAGATGCTTCGCTCTGCATTCGGAAAGCGGTTTCCATCGCATGGAGTCTTGATTCAAACTGTGGGTCTACTCCTGCGCGTTGTTCAAGGTCTGTATTGAGTTCTTTAAGTAGTGCTAATTGCTTGGCTTGTGCCTCCGGAGACCATCGAGCATTCTTGAGGAAAGGGACCATTTGCAATGGATCGAGGTTGGAGTGATTGACGTAGACCCCTTGATGTTTTGCAGGGAGGAAACCGTTGGACCAAAGCTCTGCAAACCGGACTGGGCGTCCGGGGCAAAGTGCGACAAACTCTGGAAGGTTCGCATTTTCGGACCCTAGTCCGTAGGAGAGCCAAGCCCCGAGTGTGGGGCGATTGGGGGTGATGGTGCCATTGTTCATCATGAACAGAGCGGGACCATGATTAGGATTGTCCGTGAACATGGATCGAATGACACACAAGTCATCTGCACAGGTTGCGGTTTGGGGGAGTAGTTCGCTGATTTCCAAGCCGCTGTTGCCATGTTTGCTGAATGCATACGGCACGGCCATGAGGGATCCTGTGGGCCGCTCTGTCCGCAGGTCTGCTTCGGGTGGTTTTTGTCCTGCGAACTGATTAAGCATCGGTTTAGGATCGAACAGATCGCATTGGAATGGGCCTCCATTCATGAACAAATGGATGATCCGTTTTGCTTTAGGCGCAAAATGTGGTTTTGGCTTGGCGTCGCTCGGGGATGCGCCGCAGATACTCGGTAGTAGATTCGCAAGAGCGAGCATACCAATCCCCGCGCCAGTGGATTGCAAGGCGGCTCGGCGACTGAGCATTGCGGGATGGATCGATTCAAAGGGACTCATGGAGTATTAGCTACTTGGTGGGAGATTGGAGCTATTCAAGAAAATAAAACGCGTTGCTTGCCAAAAGCGTTTGAGCAAGGAGTTGCCAAGTTTGTTCGGACACTGGACCGTTGGGCGTTTCTGAATTCTGGAGAAACGCTTTTAATTTCGAAAATTCAGTGGGGGTGGGTTCGCGTTGAAAGAGCCAGTCGTAGAGTTTACGGATTCTGGCATCGGGATCGGTGTACCCTTCTCGTTCCAGACGCCGAATCAAACTATCTGAACGTTCCAAGACGAAAGGACTGTTGAGCAAATAGAGCTGTTGCAGCGGGGTAATCGTCGGGATCCGGGAAGAACTGTGTGTCAACGGATCAGGGAAATCGAAGAGTCTTAACAAGTCATTTAGTTCTCGCCGACGGACTTGGCCGTAGAGAGTTCTGCGGGCTTGGCCAAGCGTAGTCAGGTCTTGAGGGGGGCCTCCTAGTTGGTTATTCAGTTCCCCGGTGACGGAGAGTAAGCTATCTCGCCAAGCTTCCACATCGAGAGGTCGACGAGGAAAGGAAGCATAAAGTCGTTGATCGGGATCGCTTTCCGAACCGATGCCGACGGTGCGTTGTTGTTGGTAAGTGGAAGAAAGTAAAATTTCGCGATGCAAACGCTTGATCGACCAGCCTTGCTCGATGAAACGATGTGCGAGATCGTCAAGTAGTTCCGGATGGCTTGGGCGTTCTCCCTGGTAACCGAAGTCACTTGGGGTTTGAACTAGTCCGCGACCAAAGTGGTGTTTCCAGATGCGATTGACGAAGACGCGAGAGAGAAGATGGGCTGAATCGGTTGTAAGCGAGTGAGCTAGATCAGCCCGGCCGCTTAATTGACTTGATCCGAAAGCTTTCGGTTCAACGGATTGAGTCAGCACCGAAACAAAACGGCGAGGAACGACGTCTCCGGGCTTATTCGGGTTGCCGCGAATCTCCAGTGGCTTGTCTTTCAGTTCTTTCTCATAGACGATCCGGCTACCGTGAGCGCCCTCCGCTTGTAACACTTCCAATCTTGCATCTTGAACACCTGGTGTGAGTAGGGCGTCATAGCCTGGCGTGGATCGCAAAGTGTCAATGCGTTGCCGGAGCTCTGCGATTTTGGCTTTGTCTTCCTCTTTGTTGGTCTTTAAGAGTGGTTGCAATTCGGCGTCAAGTTTTTTAACTCCTTTGCGAGCTTCGACAATTGCAACTGGATCGAGGTCGGGTTGAAGCACCACGTCAGATGGTTTGCAATTTGCCAGGACTCCTGCGATGGCGTAATAGTCAAGGTTGGTCAGTGGGTCGAATTTGTGGTCGTGGCAGCGTGCGCAAGCGAGATTCAGACCTAGGAATGTACTTGAGAGAGTATGTACTCGCTCTTCGACTTCGTCAGAGACGATCGACTTGATGATCTCGACTGGGAGTTGCAATTCCTTCCAGTAGGTGGGGCTCATTCCCAAGAATCCCAGCGCTGCTCGATCACTTGGGCGAGAGGATTCCATTTGATCGGCTGCAAGTTGAAGCTGCACAAATTGGTCGTAGGGCATATCTTCGTTTAGGGCAGCGGCGACCCAATCGCGGTATGGATAAGTGGGCCCGAGAGTTTCTGTCCATTCTTCCATCACGTCGGCGTATCGAACAAGGTCAAGCCAATATCTAGCCCAGCGCTCGCCGTACTGTGGTGATGAGAGATATAAATCGACGCGTTGTTCAAATGCGTTTGGTGAATTGTCTTGTTCGAAGGCCTTTACTTCCTCGTCGGAGGGTAGGATGCCAAGAAGATCGACTTTCAAGCGTCGCAAGAGGTTACGGCTTGTCTCAGGTTGGGAGGGAGCAAGTGAGTTAGCAATTAATTCACGTTGGACTGCCACATCGATGCGGGTTTGAGACCAAGGGGCGTGGGGTGTGGTAAAGAAGGATTCGGGAAGCGGGAGGGTCGGTTGAAAGGCCCAGTGCTTTCTGCCTTGTTCCAAATCGATGGACTTGCGCATCTTCGAGGTTTGCGTTGCGGGTGGTGCAGGTGCACCGCGACGGACCCATTCCTCTAAAGCCGCAATTTTATCCGCGGAGAGTTTTCCATCCGGTGGCATCGCTGATACGTCAGCCGCATATCGGATGGATTGGATCAGAAGGCTTTCATCGGGCTTGTGTGGAACGATACAAGGTCCGCTGTCGCCACCGGCCAGTAGGAAGTCCGTGGAATCGAGCAATAAGTTCGCTTGAAGCGATTTCGCTTCGGTGGAGTGGCAGGAGTAGCAGTGTTCTGCGAGGATTGGTCGAATTCGTTTTTCAAAAAAAGCGATTCCTTCATTGTCCGTGCTGGTCGGTGAAGCAACATCTTGGCCAAAGGAGATGCACCCGATTGCGAGAGCAAGAAAAGCGAGTTGCCAACGGCCGATGGCATAGAAGGCGAGGACGACCAGTTTCGAGCAGGTCAGCGCATGGTTCATGCGACGCTCCGGTCTAAGGGGGGGCGGGCTAACTT
>CAZACJ010000058.1:0-18403 GCA_964483385.1 uncultured Pirellula sp.
CGGCGCGGGGACTGTCCCCGGAACTGCTCGGAATTGACTTTAGAATGCTAGCAAAGCGTGATGTGGTGCAGGGACTGTCCCCGGGAAGAGGCTGGGGAATGCTAGCAAATGGATAATAGGTGCGGGGACTGTCCCCTGTTTGGGATGAGGAATGCTAGCAAAGTATGGGTTCGCTCGTTTAAGCAAGGAAACTGTTTCGGGGAATGCCGGTAGTTGCAAAGAGTACGACTCGACCACTTGCACGATTCACAATCAATAATCCGGCTTCTTAAGTACCCTTTAGCATTTATCTAAATGGCTTGGCCCAAGCGGAACCGCTAGCGACGATGAAATAAACAATTCAGAGATCTAGTTATCGACTTGGTCGAAAACGACACCCCTAAAGGTGATGCCGGCGAATGGAAAACGCAGCCCAGATTCGTTGCTCTCGTTACGGTAAAACTTGTTGTTGGCCGAAAGGGATTGTTGGATGATTTAAAAGCTGCTACCAACCGCAAAGCATGCCATGATAAATTCAACGGGATGTAAGTTCCCGTCTTCAGTTGGTGGAGCCATCCGTTCGACAAAGTTAACCGCGATTCGACGACTCTTCCTATTGGTGGAATCGTTACTCCGCTGGTATGTTTGACTTCGGCATATTTCTAATAAGTATTTACTTTTGCTTATACATCGTAATTTGAGCGAGGGACAATTCATGCACGTGCGAGTTCTGGATAGCCACACTGGAGGAGAACCAACACGTACCATCGTTTCTGGTACCCCCCTCGACGAGGATTTTCTGAGTTCCCAATCCAACCATCCTCCCTCCCGCCAATCTCCAGTAGCAAATCCCACTTTCCGCCATGGAAACTCTTCGACTGTTGCTGATCGCTTGAACACCATGCGTGCGCAATTTGACTATCTAAGGACCGCTTTACTGAACGAACCGCGAGGTTCCGAAGTGATGGTAGGAGCGATTCTCGTCCCTCCACAAAATCCAAAAAATACTGCTGGCATCATTTTCTTCAATAATGTTGGTTACCTTGGTATGTGCGGTCATGGAACCATCGGTGTTGTCGAGACGCTTCGCTTTCTCGGTAAAATTAAACCGGGCGATCACACCTTTGAGACATGTGTCGGTAATGTCGTCGCAACGCTTCACCCTGATCGCTCAGTCACCCTGCAAAATGTACCAAGCTATCGGATTTCTAAAGGCGTTCCGATAGAACTCCCTTGTGGAACAAAACTTGCCTGCGATGTCGCTTACGGAGGCAACACTTTCGCATTGGTCGATGTGACTTCCACGGATTGGATGTCCTTGCCCGCTATCAAGTTGATCGGGATTTCTACTCAAATCATGGATGCCATTCGGCACACTCACCCGGATGTGGATCATGTCGAACTCTTCGGCGAACCACTCGACAAAAAACACCACTCGCGTTCTTTTGTGCTTTGCCCCGGAGGACAGTACGACCGCAGCCCCTGCGGTACAGGGACCAGCGCAAAACTCGCTTGCCTCGCGGCTGACGGAAAGCTTGCGCCAGATACTGTCTGGTATCAAGAGAGCTATATCGGAAGCGTCTTTCAAGGACGTTACACTTGGCTAGATAAAGAAAAAGGGCTCATCTCTCCTTCAATTTCTGCTCGTGCGTTCGTCAATGCTGATCTTGTTCTCATCGCTGACCCAGAAGACCCTTTCGTTTGGGGAATTCCGACTTCTTAACTTACCTGAAGCTCGATTAGTGAAAGCAATTCGTCTTGCATGTCTGAGCAGTTCCCCTGGTAGGGCTCATGAGGTATTCTTACGAGACGCTGCATTCGGCTTGTGATTCAGTAACGTCATTCGGAAGTCATGTCTTGGGCGAAGTGCAAGGCGAAGAGCAATAGGTAGGGAAATATGGGCAAACGATGGGTTTTCAGAAGTCATGACGCCGGTAGCTTCCTGTCTTTTGCTGAAGAATTGCAGATCGACCCGGTCGTATCCCAATTGTTGCTCGCTCGCGGAATCAACCAACGGGACTCTGCCAAACTATTCCTGGAAGCGAAATTCGCGGACTTGCGCGACCCTCAACTCTTGCCCGGCGTAGATCAGGCTTGCGAACGGATTCTTCAAGCGATCCGAGATCGTGAACCGATTACGGTGTATGGTGATTATGATGCCGATGGAATGTGCGCTACTGCGATCCTTACCTCGTGTTTGGAGATGTTCGGTGCCGAGGTCAGTTACTTCGTCCCCAATCGCTTGGAAGATAGTTACGGTTTGAGTTGTGATTCTCTTCGACGGTTGCATCAATTGGGGCGGAAAGTAATCGTTTCCGTCGATTGCGGTATCGGGTCACTTGCCGAAGCAGCACTCTGTCGCGAACTTGGGATGGATCTGATTGTCACCGATCACCACACCCCAAGCGCGGTGTTGCCGAATGCAATCGCGATCGTGCATCCAAATCTAGCTAATGCTCCATACCCATTTGCAGGTTTGTGTGGTGCTGGTGTCGCATTCAAGATCGCTTGGCGTTTGTGTCAAATTCAAGCGGGTTCGAGAAAAGTCAGTGATCAGCAACGCGATGTACTTCTTCAGGCGATGACCATCGCGGCAATAGGAACCGTCGCTGATGTGGTTCCACTAGTCGATGAAAATCGGATTCTTGTTCGAACTGCACTGCAATTGCTCGGGAAACATGCACCGATCGGTTTGCAAGAACTTCTGAAACAAACCAAGCTCGACACGAAAACGGCATATCAAGCCGAAGACATCGCGTTTACGCTCGCGCCGAGATTAAATGCTGCCGGTCGTTTAGGCCAAGCACAGCTTGGGGTGGAGTTATTGACAACCAAGGACCGCGAGCGCGCGGTTGTGCTTTCGCAGTACTTAGATCGATTAAATTCGGATCGTGAATCGATTGAGCGAAGTATCACGTTAGCGGCGAACAAGATGGCGAAGGAGCAGCTAGAAGCATCTCCTGAGCCGGCTTTAGTATTGCATTCCCCAGGTTGGCACCTTGGTGTTATCGGAATTGTTGCGAGTCGGGTTGCGGATCGTTTTCATCGACCTGTTGTGATCATCTCGAGTGATCCAAATGGTCAGAAACCAGCTACCGGAAGTGGCCGATCGGCAGGTGTGATCGATTTGCACGCTGCTTTGGAGGCTTGCAAAGAGCATTTGCTCGGATGCGGTGGTCATGCTGCAGCGGCGGGACTTCGTATTGAAGATCGAAAGATACCTTTGTTTCGAGAAGCGCTGTGCGATTATGTCCGAGGCGCACTAGGTAATCGCGATCCCGAGCAGACCCTATTTGTCGATGCGGAAGCGACTTTTCAGGAGTTGAGTATCGGTACGGTGGGAATGATCGAGAAGATGGCGCCCTTCGGAGCAGGTAATCCGCGACCGGTGTTTGTAGCCAGTGGCGTGGAATTGCATGAACCGGCGAAGTTGTTCGGCCAAGGTGAGCGTCACGTGGGCGTCCGTTTTAAGCAGCATGGTCAGATTTTGCGTGCGGTCGCATTTTCCCAGCCGGAGTGGGCTGAGCGGATCAATACTCATCAGGGGCTATTTGATTTGGCTTTTCGGCCTAACATCAACGAATTTCAGGGAATGCGTAGAGTAGAATTACAGTTGGTGGATTGGCGGCCTAATTCGAGATAAGCCAAAAAATTGTTCGAGAGGGTTAGCACCTTCGGGTAGGAAAGAGAGCAAAGTGGAGCGAGATAACGAGCGTCCGATTCTTGAAATTGAATCGGTCTGCAAGCGCTATGGCAACGTACAGGTGTTGCATGATGTCTCATTGACTCTTCCCGCTGGTGTCGTTGGACTCTTGGGGCCAAATGGCTCTGGAAAGAGTACTTTGATCAAGTCGATGCTGGGCCTGGTATCGATAGATCGAGGTCGAGGGAAAATACTCGATTTGGACTGGCCTTCACAAGTCAGGATTCTGCGCGATCAGGTGGGGTATTTACCGGAGGATGATTGTTACATTCAAGGTTTGCAAGGAATAGAGTCTATCCAGTTAATGGCAAGGCTCTCTGGCTTGAGAAAACGGGAGGCTTTGCGACGTTCACACGAAGTGGCGGATTATTGTGATTTGGGCCAAGAACGTTATCGCAAGGTTGAAACTTATTCCACTGGTATGCGACAGAAGCTGAAATTCGCGCAGGCCTTAGTACACGATCCACGATGGGTCATTCTCGATGAGCCAACTACTGGGCTTGATCCAGTACAGCGCGAGCAGTTCTTGGACAGAATCAACACGTTAGCGAGGGAAAAAGGGAAATCGATCTTACTCTCCACACACATCTTACACGATGTCGTGCAAACATGTGATCGCGTTGTGATTCTTGTCGGAGGAAGGATTCGTTTGGATGATTCGCTTGAGAGATTACAGAGGCCGAGCAAAGAAGGATTGCACGTCAATGTTGTTGCAGGCGCGCAGCGATTGGCCGATAAGCTTTTGGCTCGTGGCATTGAAACTCAAGTCCTCACCGATGGTGAGTTGTTGGTCTCCGGAAATAGTGAGTCATTAGGCCGACAGATTTGGCTTGCAAGCGTCGAATCGGAAGTCTTAGTTCAGCGATTGGACCGTGCAAAGAACTCACTTGAACAAGCCTTTTTAGACGCAGTTAAAGGTCAGAAAGTTTCGTAGGGATTAAAGAATGCCGTTATTGGACTTAGGATACCGAGGCTGGGAGGGAGATCGCACACCGCGTTGGACGCGTTCTTTGGTACTGGCAAGTACGGGTATCCACTTGGTTTGGCAAGGAACATGGCTCAAGCGAGTCTTGATGTTTGCCATTATTCCGGCGTTGATAGCCGGTGGTTTTGTCGCCGTGATGGAGCAGTATTTTGAGCAGGTCGGAATCACGATTGCATTATCTCAGGTAAGTCAATCCGATCCAGTGCGCGAGAGCGTGGAGCGAATGGGGATTGATCTTGACCGATTAACACAAGACCCCGAGATTGCGAGGCATTACCTTTGGTCGTATATCTTGTTCATGCTTTTTAGGTATCCCCAGGCGTATGGCATGATTGTTGTGGTTGGCTTGGTCGCGCCACGGCTGATCAGTTATGACTTGAGATCGCGCGGATACTTACTTTATCTTTCGCGACCGTTGACAGCGATCGAATACATCTTTGGTAAGGCATTAGTTGTTTTTTTCCTGTTGTTTATGATGGCGGCGGTCCCTGCGCTAGCGATTTACGTGGTAGGTTTGGTTCTTTCTCCTGATTCGACGGCTTTCTTTCACACTTGGGATATTCCGTTGCGAGTCTTGTTGGCGACGTTGGTGCTCATGATACCCACGACTGCGATCGCACTGGCATTTTCGTCTGTCACACAGGAAAGTCGATTTGCCGGTTTCGCTTGGTTTGCCCTATGGGTTCTTGGATCGGTTATTTATCGGGTGTTGTGGTTGGCTTCTGAAGTACAGATGCAGATGGGGCCAGGCCAGGCACAAATGCGGATGGACAAGATGCAGGAGTGGAGTCACTGGAAGTTATTCTCTCCGTACGAAACACTTGGTTACATGCAGCAGCAGATTTTTGGTTTGCTTCCGGGCGGTCGATGGGATTGGTCCCCATGGGTGCTAGCTGGCGTTGTAACGGTGCTTGGGTACGGCGTAGCATATTGGCGTGTATCGCGTGTATTGAAAGTGTAGGTTGGGAAAGATGAGCGAAACGTTGTTTGAGTTTTCCAATCTCTCGTTGATGTATGGCACGGTCATCGGTGTAAATGATTTGCATTTGACTTTGCCCAAGGGGGCTTATGCGTTGGTTGGCCCGAATGGGGCTGGCAAGTCCACTTTGATCGGTTTGCTGACGGGGGCTTTGAAACCTTCGTTGGGATCATTGCGTGTATTTGGTCAGGACCCGCGCCGATCGCATGGTCTAATGGAGAGGATTGGTTTATGTCCGGCGACGGACTTGCTGGTGCATGGAGTGACAGCCAAGCAGTGGGTACGCCTGCAATTGGCTTTATCGGGTTGGAGTGGCGGTTCGATATCGCAGAGGGTTGATGAAGTGCTTGAACGGGTCGGATTGCAGCACGCAGGGAGCAAGCCGATTCATGCGTTTTCATTGGGAATGCGTCAGAGATGTAAGTTGGCGCAGGCGATCGCGCATGATCCCGAGTTGTTAATTCTCGACGAGCCGTTCAACGGATTGGATCCGATTGGTCGAGTGCAGATGACGGATTTGTTGGTGGATTGGGCGAAGTCAGGGAAGAGTTTGTTGTTGGCGAGTCACGTGTTGCATGAGGTCGAGCGGGTGACGGATTCGTTTATGTTGATTTTTGGTGGAAGGTTGTTGGCGAGTGGAACGGCGGGGGAATTGCGCCGGCTTTTAGCGGACTTACCGCAAGAGATTCTTGTGGAAACTGACGAGCGAGACAAGCTTGCTGAGTTTTTGGCGTGTAAGCCTTGGATTCGAGCTT
The DNA here is from genome assembly GCA_964483385.1 of uncultured Pirellula sp. Taxonomy (GTDB): domain Bacteria; phylum Planctomycetota; class Planctomycetia; order Pirellulales; family Pirellulaceae; genus JBKCUI01. The sequence continues at coordinate 6,402 of CAZACJ010000058.1, forward strand.
TGCATCGATTGAGCAAAGAGAGTGAGTTGGTGGTAACCGTTGATCGGCCTTTGGAGTTGTACGAAGCCTTAACGCAGTGGGGGAGCGAAGGGAGGGCTCGGATCGATCGAGTGGTTGGAAGTGATGGGGATATCAATACGTTGTTCCGATTGCTTGTGTCGCGGCATCGTGGCGAGCGGGCTTATCAAACCAAGGCATAAAAATGGCAGAGCGAGTACGGGATAGTTGGTTGCGTCGAAGGTTCGTTGCGGTTCTGGAAGTGTTCCGGTACGAATTGACTCGTTGCTTCACCTTGTGGAGAGGCCTGCTTTGGTTGGGCATGGTTATCGTCCCATTGGTGTTGCTACTGACGGTGGTTTGGTTGACGCGAGGGCGGATTTCGGTGGGGGACGAGTCGGCTTTGGTGTACTCGATGATGTTGTTTTATTTGGTGCCCCAAGTAATGACGATGTTAGGGATGTTGCTTTTAGCTTCCCCTGTGGTTTCTTCGGAGATCGAAAGTCAGACCTGGATTTACGGACTGGTACGGCAGTGGGGGCGGCGTTCGTGGGTTATTGGAAAGTACCTAGTTGCCGTTCTGTGGACTGCGAGTGCGGGGATTGCGGTATCGACGCTTGCGATACCGTTTTTGCCGGTTGAAGATCCTGTGCGACTCTGGGTGACGATGGTGGTCTTATGCACGCTCTCCCCGATTGCGTATGGTGCTTTATTTACGTTATTGGGGGTGTTAAGGCAGAAAAAAGTGATGGTGTTGGCGTTTGTATACGCTTTGCTTGTGGAAGGATTTCTAGGGTGGATTCCGGCAGTCATAAATCAGTTTATCTTTTCTTATAGATTGCGTTCCGTCTTGTTTCGTTGGATGGACTTTCGCGACGGGAAGGCAATGCGGGACGCTCAGGTAATTGCTGAGGATCCGACGGGTTGGGTGCAGATTGGCTGGGTGTTTGTGATGTCGGCGGCGTGTTTGGCTGTAGCTCTTTGGTGGGTGGAACGGTGTGGAGTTTCCAACAGTGTTGAGGCTTAGACTTCGGTCTGCCTTTTTGGAAAGCCAGTAATTGGAATTCAAGGGTTGTCTGACGCGTAAGTCCTTGGGATGTATTGCCTTGCGATGATTTTGTTTCGGTTGGCACGCGGATTGCTACAAAGGGAGGATCACTCAGTTCGACTGCCAAATCGGGCCGAATAACAACATTCAAGGAGTTCAACGTGGCAAAGCAAATGGTTTTTGATGACGAGGCACGACAGCCGTTGTTGGCTGGTGTTTCGAAGTTAGCGAGGGCTGTACGCTCGACGCTGGGACCTCGGGGTCGTAATGCGGTATTGGACAAGGGGTGGGGTTCGCCGAGGATAACCAAGGACGGGGTGACGGTTGCCGAAGAGATCGAGTTGGATGATCCGTTTGAGAATCTCGGTGCTCAGTTAGTTAAGGAAGCGGCGAGTAAGACAAACGATGTGGCGGGTGACGGCACGACGACTGCGACGGTTCTTGCGGAGGCGATTTTCCGCGAAGGCTTGAAGATGATTGCAGCGGGTGCGGATCCGATGTCTTTGTCTCGTGGAATTGCCAAGGCTGTCGATGCGGTTCATGCAGAGATCGCCAAGATGGCTACGCCGATCGATGCGAAGAGCAAGAAAGAGATCAAGCAAGTTGCGACGATTGCTGGTAACAATGATCCAGCGATTGGCGATGTTTTGGCGGAGGCCTTTTTGAAGGTTGGCAAAGACGGCGTGATTGCCGTTGAGGAAGGGCGCGGAAGCGAGACGACTGTAGAAGTTGTTGAGGGGATGCAGTTCGATCGCGGTTACTTGTCTCCGCACTTTGTCACCAACCAAGACGAGGTGACTGTAGAGCTTGAGGATTGCTACATTCTCATTCATGAAGAGAAGATCAGCAACAACAAGAAGTTGATCCCGATTCTCGAGGCGATTAGCAAGGCGAAGAAGCCATTGTTGATCATTGCCGAGGATATTGACGGGGATGCTTTGGCGACCTTGGTTATCAACAAGATGCGTGGCATCTTGAGTGTTGCAGCGGTCAAAGCTCCTGGTTACGGCGATCGTCGTAAGGCGATGTTGGGCGACATTGCAACATTGACGAACGCGAAGGCGATCTTCAAGGATCTGGGTATTGATCTTGAGTCGGTCAAGCTCAGTGACTTGGGTCGAGCGAAGCGGATTCACATCACCAGCGAAGAGACCGTGATTATCGGTGGAGCTGGTAAGAAGGAGCAGATTGAAGGCCGTGTTGTTCAGATCCGAAATGAGATCGAGAGCACGGATAGCGACTATGATCGCGAGAAGTTGCAGGAGCGATTGGCGAAGTTGGCTGGTGGCGTCGCGCAAATCAATGTTGGGGCTGCGACGGAAACGGAAATGAAGGAGCGCAAGGCTTTGATCGACGATGCGAAGGCAGCAACACAAGCTGCATTGGCAGAGGGGATTGTGCCTGGCGGCGGAGTTGCTTTGTTGCGATGCGAAGGTGCGTTGAACAAGTTGAAGGTCGAAGGGGACGAAGCGTTCGGTGTGAAGATCATCCGAAACGTCTTGGATTATCCTTTGCGATCTATTGCGAACAACGCCGGCTTGGACGGAGCAGTTGTCGTCAATCGCGTTCGTCAGTTGAAGGACAAGAACGAAGGTTATGACGCCAATGCCGACAAGTACGTCGACATGATCAAAGCTGGTATTATTGACCCAGCGAAGGTTGTGAAGACTGCTTTGAGCAATGCTGCGAGCGTTGCTTCTTTGTTGTTGACCACCGAGTCCTTGGTCACCGAGATTCCGAAGGAAGAAGAGCCAGCAGGTGGTGGCCATCATCATGACCACGACGGAATGGGTGGCATGGGCGGAATGGGTGGTATGGGCGGCATGGGTGGCATGGGCGGCATGATGTAACGAGCTACGGCTCGTTGGTCGCATCGTGATTGCTTGGGCAATCATCTCGTTAATTTTCCCGAAACAAATCAATATCCATCAAAGGTTAAGGTGTAGAGAAATGGCAAAAGTCAACATTCGTCCGTTGGATGATCGAGTCGTAGTTCAACCAGTGGAGGCAGAGCAGACCACAGCGGGTGGTATTGTTTTGCCAGACAGTGCGAAGGAGAAGCCGCAGCGAGGTAAGGTTGTTGCTGTTGGCCCTGGCAAGTTGCTTGACAATGGCGTTCGTGCAACATTGAGTGTCGCTGTGGGAGACGAGGTTATTTTCGGCAAGTACGGCGGAAGTGACATTGAAGTCGACGGCGTTGAGTACAAGATTCTCCGTGAGAGCGATGTTCTCGCGAAGTTGGCTTAGTACTTTCGATATCGAATCCTCACTTTTGCATTTAGAATAAGGAACAGCGAAGCGTGGCTAAGCAACTATTGTTTGACGATCAGGCTCGTGCGCGGATGCTCGCGGGTGTAGAGAAATTGGCGAATGCGGTTGCCGTGACGATGGGTCCGACGGGCCGGAATGTGATCATCGACAAGAGTTTCGGTGGTCCGACGGTGACGAAGGACGGCGTGACGGTAGCGAAAGAAGTTGAGTTGGAAGACCGCTTCGAGAACATGGGAGCGAAGTTGGTTGTAGAAGTCGCACAGAAGACCAGCGATTTGGCTGGTGACGGGACGACAACGGCAACCGTTTTAGCTCGGTCGATTTTCAAAGAGGGGCTTCGCAACGTCGTTGCGGGTAGCAATCCTTCTGCGATTCGTCGTGGGATTGATAAGGCTGTTGAGGCGGCAGTCGCGAAGTTGCATGAGTTGGCAAAACCGGTTAGCAACCGTGACGAAGTGGCGAATGTTGGTGCCATTTCCGCGAACAACGATATGTCGATCGGATCTTTGTTGGCTCAATCTTTGGAGCGGGTTGGCAAGGATGGAGTGATCACGGTTGAGGAAGGCAAGACTGCCGACACGACTGTTGAGTATGTCGACGGGATGCAATTTGATAAGGGGTATGTTTCGCCATATTTCATCAATTCTCCAGCGGACATGACTTGCACGCTCGAGAACGCGTTGGTCTTGCTTTATGACAAGAAGATCAGCAACATTCGTGATTTGATCCCGTTGTTGGAGAAAGCGAGCACATCGAGTCAACCGTTGTTGATTATTGCTGAAGATGTCGATGCGGAAGCTTTGACTTTGTTGGTGGTCAACAAGTTGCGTGGCACTTTGAACGTGTGTGCAGTGAAGGCACCTGGTTTTGGTGATCGACGCAAGGCGATGTTGGGAGACATTGCGGTACTGACCGGTGGTACTTTCATCAGCGAAGACCTTGGGTTGCAGCTAGAGAAAGTCACGTTGGAGCATCTTGGTCGCGCCAAGAAGGTAGTGGTCGACAAGAACAACACCACGATCGTGGAGGGTGCGGGAGATCGCAAGTCGATCGATCAACGCGTTGCTCAGATTCGTGCGCAGATCGAGCAGACCGACAGCGAGTACGACAAGGAGAAGTTCCAGGAGCGGCTTGCGAAGCTTGCTGGTGGAGTTGCTGTGATCAGTGTTGGTGCTGAGACGGAAGCGGACATGAAGCAGAAGAAGGCTCGCGTTGAAGATGCTCTTCATGCTACGCGTGCTGCCGTCGAGGAAGGAATTCTTCCTGGTGGTGGTGTTGCTTTGGTTCGATGCACCGATGCGGTGTCGAAGGTTGCCAGCAGTTTGTCGGGTGATGAGAGGACTGGGGCAGAGATCATTTTGCGAGCGTTGGAAGCACCTTTGCGTCAGATTGCGGATAACGCAGGTATTGATGGCAGTGTGGTGGCCGATGAAGTTCGTCAGAAGCCGTTGAACATGGGTTATGACGCCAATAAGGGCGAGTACGTAGACATGTTCAAGGCTGGTATTATCGACCCAGTGAAGGTGGTGCGAACAGCATTGGCGAATGCCGCGAGCATTTCTTCGTTGTTGTTGACCACTGAAGCGTTGGTAACGACATTCGACAAGGATGACAAGAAAAAGAGGAAGGTCGAAGGATCTATCCGCTAGTTCGAAGTCTTAGGGCTTCGATTAAGGGTAGTGATGAAAAACCTTTGAGATAGAAACCCTAGAGAGCCGGGTGTTGGTTCTCTGGGGTTCGAGGACTCGGAGGTGTTCGACTCACCTTTCGCGTTACTGGGTCATTCGAGTGTCGAATGGCCTTTTTTTTTGACCTTGGCTGGAAGTTAAGGAGACGTTTGCGACGTGTCATCCCAACCGAAGCGAGATTTGTACGAAGTGCTCGGAGTCAGTAAGACGGCTTCGCAGGACGAGATCGCGAAGGCTTATCGCAAGATGGCCTTGAAGTATCATCCTGATTCGAATCAGGGGGATACGGAGGCGATTGGAAAGTTCAAGGAGGCTGCGGAGGCTTATGAAGTTCTTGGGGATCCGCAGAAGCGGGCTCGGTATGATCGGTTTGGGCATGCTGGTGCGGAGGGACCCTCTGGTGGTGGGTTTGGGGACGTATCTGATATTTTTGAAGCGTTTGGGGACGTATTTAGTGGTTCGATCTTCGAGGACTTCTTTGGAGGGGGTGGTGGGCGTGGCAGATCGCGGGTTCGCCGTGGTGCGGATTTGCGTTGCGATGTGACCTTGGATTTAGAGGAGGCTGCCAAGGGTGTAACGAAGACAGTTTCGTTAACCCGCCATGCATCGTGCGACACCTGTGGTGGATCGGGTGCGGCAGAGGGTTCGCAACCGGAGACTTGTCGCCGGTGTCAGGGGCGTGGACAGGTAGTTCAAGCCAGTGGTGTGTTGCGGGTTCAAACGACTTGTCCGATTTGTCGAGGTAGTGGTAAGACGATTGGCAATCCTTGTAGGACATGTGATGGTCATGGTCTTCGACCTCACGAGGTGAAGTTAGAGGTTAAGATACCTCCTGGGGTGGATGAGGGGATGCGGGTGCGTTTACCTGGCGAGGGACAGCCGAGTCCTGACGGTGGTCCCAGCGGTGATGCTTATTGCAATATTCACGTCAAGCAGCATCCGATCTTCAAGCGTGATGGTCAGGATTTGATTTTGCAGTTTCCGATTTCTTTCAGTCAAGCAGCGTTGGGAGCGACGGTGGAGGTACCAACGCTGGATGGGCGCAAGTCCTTGGAAGTTGGAGCCGGGACGCAGAGTGGAACGGTTTTCCGAGTGCGTGGACAAGGGATAGCAGACCCGCACACTGGGGTGAAGGGGGATTTGTTGGTTCAGACATTGATTGAAGTACCGAAGAAGCTCAGTAAGCGGCAGCAGGAGTTGTTGCGGGAGTTGGCTGAGCTTGATGAGAAGAACATAACACCTGAACGAAAGGGTTTTATGGATCGCATCATGGAGTACTTTCAGTTACAGGGAACAAAAGACTAGTCGGGGGGCTTGATCTGAAATCTCAGGCGTCAGGTTCTTCATTGGAAAAGCAGATAGTAAGCAATCGTATTGGAGGGGGTATGAGCACGGGTAGTTCGTCGGATGGAACGAGGGGAAGTGGTCCTGAGGATCGGGATGCAGTGGAGCAGGACGCGTACTTCTCGGATGCAGAGGGCCGGATTGAGGATTGTGAGGAGAGTCCGGAGGCTTTGGTTGAGGAACTCGAGCAGCAGGTGGCGGACTTGCGAGGCCGTGAGCTCAAGGCGCAAGCGGAGCTTGAGAATTTCCGTCGTCGGATGATGCGAGACGTGGAGCAACAGCTCAAGTACGCAGCAGTTCCCATGGTCACCGACTTATTGGACGTGTTAGACAATTTGAATCGAGCGATTGAGTCTGCATCGGCCGATTCAGCGGGAAGTGTCGAAGGCTTAATCGCTGGCGTGAAGATGGTTCAGCAGCAGTTCGTCAATGTGTTGAGCAAGCATCATTGCAAACAGATTCCGAGCGTTGGTAAGCCATTTGATCCGAATGTGCATCAAGCCATTTCTCAGATGCCAAGTAACGAATTTCCGGCGGGAAGTGTTATGTTGGAGCACAGTGTCGGATATGCGATGCACGACCGAGTGGTGCGGCCGAGTATGGTCGTCGTGTCCACGGGCGCGGCCAACGCATAACGCAACGTTTTTCAGCAGGACTTAGAGGAGGAGAGAGGCTATGCCAACTTATGATTATGAGTGCGATGCTTGCGGACATCAATTTGAGTTGTTTCAGTCGATTTCCGCGGATCCGGAGAAGAAGTGTCCTGAGTGCAAAAAGTTGAAGTTACGACGATTGATTGGCACGGGGGCAGCGGTGATGTTCAAAGGGTCTGGGTTTTACCAGACCGATTATCGCAGTGACTCTTACAAGAAGTCTGCTTCGGCTGATAGCAAGAGTTCTGGAGGTGGCAGTGTGGAGTCTACTGGGGAGAGTTCCTCGAAAAGTGGATCTAGTTCGGATGCTAAATCGTCGGGAAGCAAGGCTTCGGAGAGCAAACCGTCTGGTGGAAAGAAGTCCAATGGTGGTGGCAAGGGGTAGGCGTCGGTTAGGTGGCTGCGCCAAAAGTTAAAGCCGATTACTTGGATGTATTTTGGTCTGGAGTTCGTGTCGAGGATTCGGACGCAGAGATTGCAACTTCGACTTGGAGGTTGATTCGTTCGGCGGCGAGTGGTGCGTCTTCGGGATGGATGGTAATCCAAACGGGGATTGATCGGAAGTCGGATCGAGCGAGGGGGTTTGGAGATCGCATTTGTGGAGGACCGACAACTCGATCGATTCTTGAAACTTTGCCTCGCAATTGTTTCGACAGAGCGGCTGATTTCAGCTGTGCGGTGTGTCCGATTTGAATTTTAGCGATATCAGCTTCGTGGACTTCTGCTACGCATACCATTTCATTGAGGTTTGCGAAATCGAAAATAGGAGCAGTGGTTGCTCGTTCTCCTGCTGAGACATAGACCTGAAGAATAGTCCCTGCGGTTGGTGCTCGAAGGACAGCGAGGTCGACTTGAAGTTGCAGTAGTTGGATCTGTTTTTCAAGAGTTGCGAAGAGAGTTGATTGCTGAAGATCGTCGAGAGAAGCTTCGGCGTTTTTGATCAATAGTTCGGATTGAGCGAGAGCCAATTCTGCGGACTCGACAGCTTGGTTTGCACTCAGGGATGCTTGATCGAAATCAGCTTGAGCCTTCAGAAGTTGGTTACGTTTGGAATCGACTTCGATGGAACTGATAGCACCTCGCAGACGAGGGTTTTCGTGAAGTGACTCGAGGGAGAGGATTTGGTCTTCGAGGGATCGCAGGATTTCGGACTGTTTGACGAGGGCGGACTGCGCCGCGAGGGCTTGATTCTTTTGGAGTGTGGCTGCTTGGCGTTTGGAGAGAGCGGATTCGATAGCAGATTGAGCTTGTCGCAGATTTGCGTTGTGCAGGGACTTCGATTCAGCTAGTTTGAGTTCAGCGATTTCAAGTTCTAATTGTTTTAGCAAAGAGCTTTCCAGGGTGGCGAGCGGAGCGTTTTCTGGAACGACATCCCCGGGGGCAACGTGCATTTTCAGGATTTTTTCTCCTGGAATGGACGACAGCCTCAGGATGCCTGTAGCGGGTTGCAATTTACCTTGCGATACGACAGGCGAGAGGGTTGAGTCTTGAGATTGTGTACTTTTTGGGGATTGGGCGATTGCGTTACCGAGTAGTGGCGTTTTTGGGGGCAGAGCGTCGTCGGTTTGCAGGAGCAGGGTTGAGAGTGGCAGAATGAGACTAGCAGCAGCGATGGTCCGACGCGTAGGAGCGTAAAGAAATAATGCGTTCCGGAGGAACGAATCGATGGAATCGGTTATGATGCCGATGGGAGTCACGGTGCGCGAGGTAATGTATGGCAAGGAAAGTTTGAGTTAGGATCTTGGTCTAGAGTTCGGGCTGACCGCCGGTATGGGGGTATGGACGACCCGCATGGTGTTAGCACGTAGATCGGATAATCCTTGATTGTAGCGTACCTTTTAGAGAAGGGGTGTCGAAGGTATGGTTCGGGTAGGTAATACAGCGCGATGATAACAGGGGCAAGTGAGCGGGCGACGCGGTTTGATCCGGCGATGCGGGCCAGGATATCCCAGGGGGAAGTTCCATCGATACGTGTCAGAGGCTTGAGTCATACCTTTGGAGTTGGAGAGTTGCGCAAGCAGGTGTTGTTTGGTAACGATTTGACAGTATATCCGGGAGAGATTTTGATCATGACCGGTCCGAGTGGATCGGGAAAAACCACGCTGCTGACGTTGATGGGGGGGCTTCGGAGTGTCCAGGAGGGGGAACTTGAGGTTTTGGGGGAGCGATTGTCGGGTGCGAGCGCCAAGGGAATGGAGAGGTTTCGCAGGCAGGTGGGGTTCATTTTTCAGTCGCACAATTTGTTTGAGTCGTTAACGGCATTGCAGAATGTGCGTATGGCGCTGGAGCTTTGTTACCCAGATGCAAGTGTAAAGGAGCACAACGAGCGTGCTGAAGCGATGTTGGATGCGGTTGGTTTAGCGAATCGCATGCATCATCGTCCCAAGCAGTTGTCTGGGGGGCAAAAACAGAGAGTGGCAATCGCAAGGGGGCTAGCGCACGAACCTCGGTTGGTTTTGGCGGACGAGCCAACTGCGGCTTTAGACGAGCAGAGTGGTAGAACGGTCGTAGAACTGTTTCAGAGCTTGGCAAAAGAACGAGGGACTACAATTGTCTTAGTAACGCATGATAATCGAATTCTTGATGCTGCTGATAGAATCGTCACCTTGGTAGATGGCTCGATACGGAGTGATGCATTGATGAAAGAAGCTGCGGTAATCACGCAGATGTTAGCCCGTTGCCCTGTTTTTGAGCGGGTTACTCCAAGAACGTTAACGAGGGTTGCGGATGAGTTTCAGATCGAAGCGTACGAAGGAGGCCAGGAGGTGATTCGAGAGGGGGAGGTAGGCGATCGTTTTTATTTGATTCGCCAAGGGGGAGTTATCATCGAGAGGGGTGCGTCGCGAGAAGTGGTGGCGAGATTGGGGGTAGGGGATTACTTTGGTGAGTTGGCGTTGTTGTCGGGGCAGCCAAGAAATGCGACTGTGAGAACTGCCGAACCGAGTTTGCTCTACGCGTTGAGCCAGGAGCGGTTTCGCATGGCATTATCGGAAACCGCAACGATGGAGTCAGAGGTAAGAGAAGCTTATTTTGACAGGCAATAGTGGGTTGGTGCTCGGTGGGGGGAACGAAAGGTTCAGAGGATGACTGGACAAAAAATGTCAAAACTTCGGAAATTTCTTCAGGGGTCAGAACAACGGGGCGCGACGGGTGTTTTGTGTGAATTCGGCCACATTCTGAGGGTTATGGGCGTAGATTCAGGCAAACAGATATGCTTGGATTCGTTTTTCTTATCCTCGAAGGCGTTTTGATCAGAATTCTTGGATCAAATTTCTTTACTCTGTGTGGTTTTTCCTTTTCACTCCCCCTATAGTGGATTAAAGTTGCGTGAATAAAGCGGGCGAGCATCCCTCCAGGTTCGTTTGCATGCGCATTTTCTTGTTTTTGTATTTCGTTTTTTTGTAGAGGGTTTTTCTATGACTAAGCGTGTGATGGCTCACCGCAAGGGTTTCACGCTGGTGGAACTTTTGGTTGTTATTGCGATCATTGGTATTTTGGTTGGACTCTTGTTGCCAGCTGTACAAGCCGCTCGCGAAGCCGCTCGTCGTATGCAGTGCAGCAATAACATGAAGCAGCTTGGTTTGGCTGCAATGAATTTCGAATCTGCTGTTAAGCGATTCCCGCCGGGATATGTTGGTAGCACCAATGTTGCAGCAAATCCTGCCGACTTTGCGAACCGAACCTACATCGGTCACTTGGTTTACCTGTTCCCACACATGGAAGCAGACCAAGTTTACAAGCAGTGGGAAGCAAAGCGATCTTTCAACCAAGACATGCTTGCATCTCAAGTTTCTACTGCAGAGCGATGGCGATACATCCGCTGGGTTGATGGAACTTATCCAACCCAGTCGTTGTGGGATGATCATCAATTCCGCATTTCCACTTTGCTGTGCCCAAGCGACGATGCTTACAGCAACGTTTACGCTATTGGTACTGAGTTGGTTGTTACCCCAACTGGAGCGACGATGTACGGCTGGTTGGAGCCAACACAAGTTGGCCGAACCAATTATCTCGGCGTGTCTGGTCAGCTGGGTGTTGGAATTGCGTCCCGTGATCCGTTCAAGGGTGTGTTCTTCAACAACAGCAAGACCAAGATGGGGGCGATTACTGACGGTACTTCGAACACTTTGCTATTCGGTGAAGTCACCGGCTTGTTCAACGATCCATTGAAGGCGACTGGCCGTCAATGGTCGATTTCTTGGAATGCCGGTCCGAACTGGACTGAATGGCACCGAGCTGTTTACGGTTATCAAAACCAAAAGCGTTGGCACATGTTCTCCAGTATGCATGCTGGGATGGTGAACTTCACCTTGGGTGACGGTTCTGTTCGTTTCATTCCTACAACCATCGATCCGACGATTTTGATCAATCTTTCGTCGATGGCTGAAGGCAACATCACTAGTTGGGAAGAGTAATTATGAAGAAGCTGTTTGCTCTGTGTTTATTGGGTTCGTTCTGCTTCGTTGGTTGCGGTTCCGACACAAAGGTATCCGCTCCTAAAGAGTTCTTGCCTCCAACGCAACCAGCTAGTGCTGGATCGGGTGGTGGTGGAGCAGCGGATGGCGGCAGCGAAACATCGCCAAGCGTAGAGCTGAAGCCCTAATTAGTATTGTCGTAATTTCGGCAACTTTGAAATTTTGAGCCGTAGTCTAGGAAACTGGACTGCGGCTTTTTTTATCGGAAGGATGTTTGTCCGTTGGGGGCCGTGATCCGAATCCTAAAATTGACTCACGCAAAGACGCGAAGACTAACAGACTCGAGGAACCGAGGAAGACTATGAAATCTCGAACGAGACAGGGCTTTGCCAATTGCGAGTACCACCGACTGACCTTTGCGCGTAGCCACCGCTCGCCAGAGGTTGGATGTTGGCATGAGTACCCTTTGTCATCCTCGTGGCGTCTACTCTACGCGCCTCTAAACGGTCTCATGTGACATTAGATCGGTGCCACCCACGAATGGCTAAGAGCAAGCGTGAAATGCTAGCAAACCGGCTTCATTTCA
>CAZACJ010000058.1:18503-20324 GCA_964483385.1 uncultured Pirellula sp.
TGCCGAGTTGTGGGTACCACCGACTGACCTTTGCGCGTAGCCACCGCTCGCCAGACGGTGGATGTCGGCAGGAGTACCCTTGGCTATGCTCGTCGCGTCTGCTCCGCGGCCCCCATAAACGGCGTCATGAGATGCCAGATCGGTGCCACCCACGATGCTAGATCGGTGCCATCCATGAAACCCAACGCTTGCAACCGAACGGTAGCTAAATGTCAGTCAAGGTCGGACTGATCGGCCATAGCCCGTGTGCCTAAAGCTTGCCACACTCTGATATCTACGTTGTTGTTGATCGCTTGTACGGACCCATCTAACAAGCATCCAAGGACCAATCCTCCATGCCAACTTCTCGATGTTAAACAGGCGTAAGTCGCTCGCGTCGTACTCGATCCTTCCTGCTGGGAATTGTAGTCAACATTGTACCGTACCCCGTTGAATACGTATGGAACCACGGTGTTGGGCCCCATCGTCACCGTAAATCCACTGTGGTGTGCATGCCCATTCGTCCACTCGCAATGTCCTGTTCCTGTTCCATCGGGGAACAACCTATCCTTCAGCCCCGAGTCCGCAATCGCCGCGACTTCCGCAACCGTTCTCGGCATTACCGTAGTCGATGGACCTGCATTTCTTGTATAAGCTTGCCAAGCGTGCACTTCGCTCGACCAAAGCGTGCGGCTCAGTCCGTCTGCGATCGCGGATGTGCGGAAATCTGCATTCGGGTGTGTTGCACCGTCCCCGCCCCGATTGTTTACCGGGTCGTAGACAAACCAAGTTCCCAGATTGAAGGCATAGGTGGTCGGATAAAGCAAGAATGCCACCGTACTGCCGGTAGCGGCCGTATCACGCGGTATTGTCGCTTTGGGATCCGATGGACAGGCGTAGGTAGGTACGCGATACCCGCTGATAATCGGTTGGCGACTCCAGGCCACACTTAAATCAACTTGGTTCGCCAAGTTGTTCTGCTCCAGATACGGTAGCAACCTTCCATGAATTCCCCAAGAATTGTTAGAAGTAACTCTTGGGTTGATGCAGGCCGAGGGTGGAATACGCTTCATGGCAGATTCGTAATTTAGCATCGCTAACCCGATCTGCTTGAGATTGTTGCTACATTGCATCCGGCGGGCAGCTTCCCGCGCCGCTTGGACCGCCGGTAGCAACAAGCCAACCAAGACTCCGATGATTGCGATTACCACTAGCAATTCCACAAGAGTAAACCCCAACGTCTTCGCCCCCGGGCGAGTGCCTATGTTTTTTGCAGCCTGCATTCCGCAAATAGTTGCGAGGGTTGCTTTGGCGCGGTTGTTAGGGTTCTTATTCATGCGAATTATCCGATGAACTCAACGATCTGCTTGTCGCACAATTGTGTACACCGTGTCTCGGAATTTCCAAGTCAACGAACAAAAGTTACGCTCAGTTGTGAAACGGTGGAAGCAGAAATGTCCAATGCAAACTTCTCAGGAAAACGGAGGTCTTGCGAAGAAAGGGCAGTTTTCGATTACGGGCAAGACCATCGATTCAACGAGCGTAAGTTCCATGGCGCAATACCGTAAAATTGATATCCACACTATTCCTGGGTTTTGAGCCCGCTTCGCGCAAGCCGCGGGGTTTTTGCATCGGCAACGCTCACCTATTTGCATGTTCCAGACAATCTACAACCACAACGTTGTAGGCGCTGATTGTTGGGTGTTTTGATGCATTACACGGGGTACGCCAAAGCACCCGGAGCTCGCGCTTTGCGGCTCAGAGAGGCACCCGGAGCCCGCGCTTTGCGGCTCAGAGAAGCACCCGGAGCTCGCGCTTTCCGGCTCAGAGAAGCACCCGGAG
>CAZACJ010000058.1:20424-27280 GCA_964483385.1 uncultured Pirellula sp.
AGACATGAAAACATTGAATTGACGGTATTGGGTGCGAGTTGCGGTTAATGCTGGTAGTAAGGGGAAATGAGCCAATAGGCGAGCACCCCGGTGACTGAGACGTACAGCCAAATCGGCATCGCAAACATGGCGATGTTTCGATGCAAATCAAACCTACCCATTAGTGCAAACCACAGAGCCCTGAGAACTAGGGGCAAAACCAGGAGAGAGCCTGCGATGTGAGACAATAGGATGAAGTAATACACGGTCCGTAACGTGCCTTCGCCTCCGAATTTCGTCGATGGATTTGTTAGGTGGTAAATGACATAACAAACCAGAAACGCAGCACCCAAGGTGAAGGCGGAGAGCATGGCGAGACGGTGTATGTTGATGTTTTGCCATCGAATTGCGACCCAACCAATGACTAGAACCAAAGACGTCAATACGTTGATCCCGCCGATAACGTGCGGTAGTTGTTTGGTCCAGCTTCCCATGTCGAACTTGTATGGTATTCCTAAGAGCAACGCGACAACTGCGGGAATCGCAAACGATAGAGCATTCGCAACGAGCATGGCGTTGCGTTCCGAAGGGATCATCGAGCCCTGCTTTTGAGGGGCAGAATTGGTCATAGGTTGCCTTTTATTGAATTTGTGAATACTTAGATTTGGGCCAAAGGTAGAACGCGTCGAACGGTTTCTTCTGTCACGGGATGAATGATCCCTTTTTCAGTGACGATTGCCGTGATGAGTTCCGCTGGGGTCACATCGAATGCTGGATTGTAGACTTCCACTTCGTTGGGCGCGGTCTGTTTTCCAAAGGCATGGGTGATTTCCGTCGATTTCCGTTGTTCGATGGGAATTTCTGCCCCATCGGTCAGGCTCAGGTCGAAGGTGCTACTGGGGGCCGCCACGAAAAAAGGGATGTCGTGATATTTTGCAGCAATGGCTAGCCCATAAGTACCAATTTTGTTCGCGGTGTCTCCGCGGGCCGTAATCCGATCCGCTCCGACAATGGCTGCTTGGACCCGCCCCTCACGCATGACTTGGGACGCCATCGAATCGCATATCAGGGTGCTTGGCACCCCGTGCTGCTGCAGTTCCCACATCGTCAGCCTCGCTCCTTGGAGCAGCGGCCGTGTTTCGTCTGCGAAAACGTGAATCTCTTTGCCCTGGTAGTGCGCAGTTAAAATCGCTGCCAGAGCGGTACCGAATTCGGCTGTTGCCAACCCTCCGGTATTGCAGTGTGTGATGATTCCTGCCCCTTGTTCGAACAGCGAAGCTCCAAATTCGCCGATGGCATGGCACATTCTTCGGTCTTCATCGTGAATGTTTCTGGCTTCTCGAAGAAGAACGTTTCCAAGCTCCACTGCGGATGCCAAGTTTTTGTTCCTATCCACTGTGCGTTGCATGCGATCCAACGCCCAGAACAAATTGACCGCTGTCGGTCGACTTGTGGCCAAATATTGACAAGCTTCGCTGGCTCGCTGGAGGGCTTCTGCAATCGGCGCTCGAGAACGCACTAATGGCTGTAGTGCAACAACGACACCGTACGCTGCGGCGATTCCAATCGCAGGCGCTCCACGGACCCTTAATGCAACAATCGCTTCGTGAAGTTGCTCAGGGGTGTCGCATGAAATCATCTGCGTAGTGTTTGGCAACAATGTTTGATCGAGAAGTTCCAAACTGCCAAGTGCATCTCCTGTCCAGCGAACAGAAACATAAGGAACGGTTGTCGGTGTAGTCATCAAATCTTAGGATCTTTTACTTTGGTAGATTTTTACGGGATAGGTTATGTCGTCGGCATTGTGGAAACGACACGATGGATAGAAAAACAAAGGGTCGAAGCGCCTACTCGGTGACTTCTAGAACGCCGTTCATCACCATCCAGTGCCCGGGGAACGTACAGAGGTATGGGTATTTGCCAGGCTTCGGAGGCGCCGCAAAGTAAATCGTAAACTCCGATCCGGGATCGACAATATCGGTGAAACAGATCACAGCGTCGGTGTCGGGCACATACTGTTTGAGATAAGCATCAGGGGCTCCGATCAAACGGTTGGCCAAGTCTCCAACTTTCTCGAGTGTCCCAGGTTGAAGCAGTGCCCAGTTGTGCGGGACAACATCCGGGTTGGTAAACTTCAATTTGATGACTTCGCCCGGTTTTGCTTGAAGCACTTTCGTTGAGAACTGAAGGTTATCCAACGCTGTGATGGATATCTCTCTAGCGTTACCGAGTTTAGTTTGCCATCGGTTGGGGATTTTTTTGGTAAGCCAATCAAGGTCTTTGCTCATTGGATGCGGTAGCTTTTTCGATGGTCGAGCTGGAAGAGACAGCTGATCGGACTCCCAAGGTTTATCCATTGCGTTGATCGTTGCAAACAACTCGCAAGGTTTCGAGGTGCCGATATTGAGCCAAAGGTGCAACTGACTACAAAGTTGCAGTTCAGGCATTTCTAAGAAGAGGCTCTTGCCGTCCTCAGAGATGATCAGTGAGCGAATATCTAGGACGTCGTGGCCCATGGCTCCTTCGTGTTGCACGGAGTATTCCCGCGAACCATATCCTGGCGAATAGCGATAGTTCCAGCATTGTGCGAACTGTTTCGTGATGTCCTTGGCAATCTGCCGATCGATCGGGGCGGAGAAGTCGATGAGAACGCCGTTCTCATGGGCGTGGAAGCCTGTTGGTAAGATCGCTCCTGAACCGGTGTAACGCAATCGTTGGAAGCATCCCGCTTCCGATGTGTATGAGCCCCAGCCATGCATCCCGGTCACGTAGATCCAGCCGTCTTGCGGACGCACTCGGGCTCGGTGCGTACCAGATCGGAAGTCACCCGGAAGTGGGCTGAATGCACCTTGCCACTGCCCCGCGACTTGATCGCGAAGCAGCAGATGCATCGTTCCTGTTCCGAACGAAGTGTGCACGATCTGTCCGTCGAGTGGTCCAAGCGTCGAACTGTGAACTTGAAGTTGACCACCGGAGGAGTTATCGATTCCGCGAGGCAAGTAGACGAGTGGCAGATTGATCGTTTGATTGGGTCTTGGGCCTCGGTAGCCATAGAAAGGAGGTGGATTGGTTTCGAAGCGATCCGCAGCCGACGTGTTCGGTTTCGGAGTGACCAAACAGATCATCGAGGTTGGGGTCCATTCACCTTCCGAGCAAGGGACCGTCAGTGATCCATCATCGAGCAGTCCCATTCCATCCGGATTGCGGAATCCGGTTGCGATGATGGTTGCTTGTTGTCCGTCAGGGCTGATGCGTACCAAGCCTTCGTTACCGGACGCAAAGTAGAAATAACCATCGTTGTCGCGCTCGAGGCCGCAAAGGTAATCGTGTCCTGAAGGAGATGTTGTATAGGCTTTTGAAAAACACTCGTAGTAGTCGATTTCTTCGTCGCCATCCAAGTCATGCAGACGGGTGATTTGATTGCGTCCTAACGTGTAGATTTTATCTTCATGGACGACGACACCGAGCAAGTGGTGCATACCTGCGGCTATTCGTTTCCAAGTTGCGGTTTCGGTGTCGAGACCACTAACTATCCATACATCACCTTGCATCGTACCGATGACCGCTCTACCATCGCTGAGAAACGCGTGCGCTCCCCCTGTGATCAGAGTGTTCCAAGGGTTATCCGTGGGGAGTTCTATTGAATCGACGACATATCCTGAACCCGTTCCCAATCGGATGGGGGTGTTGAATGTTTGAGGCCATTGGCGTTTGCCCCCAAGCAGTACATCTTTTTTGGGATGTCTGTCTGCAGGCGAAATGTTTCGAGTCCATTTCCCATCTGCAGTGGCGGTCAATGAATCCAAAAAGAGGACTCCGTCGACATCGATCGCAAAGACCACATCGCGGCCACTTCGGTACAACCCTTTGTAACGAATCGATTTTTTGTCCGGGAGCAGTTCATTAGCGCTTGCGGCCCAATTTCCCAGTGGAACTTTGGTACCATCAACTCGAAAGCCGTCGATGTATCCATGGCGGACATCGGTGAAACGGACGAAGTTCTCCCCTTCCCATCCGGCTTCGTACGCTAGGGTATCGATGTTGTAACAAGCAGATCGGTTATCGCTGAGTCGAATTGCTACTGCACGTGGAACCGGTTTGGCTTCGCCAACAAGCACATTGCTTTGCATGGATCCCAGGTCGACTTGGTTCCATTCATTCCCTTTCCAAGTTTCTTCGTTTTGATTGCCCCAATGTCCGAACTTGCCTCCATCGAGACCAGGGAAGGGTTCGACCCAAGTCGGCCGGGGGGATTTTGAAGCAAAATGCATCGCTTGTTTTGCGTAGAAATCGTATAGGCGATCTCGGTTAACTGCTGCGGTATGGTTCGGATAGTTCTCCGGATATAAGGGTGGATTTTTCCAGTCGAATTTTGTCGGTTCGTGGGTTGTGGCAGCTCGGACTTGAGCTTCGATACTCTTCAGATCCATCGATTCGGTACCGAGGCTTTTGAGGAACTTGATCAAGTCGACTTGTTGGCCCAGGGGGAGAGAGTCGAAGAGTCCAGCGGGCATTAGGGAAGCACTTGGGACGATTTGTTCGATGTCTTCGCGTGGGATGGGGCGTTGTTTGCGGGTAGCTGGATCGATGAAGACGATTGTTTTTGCCGATGCGTCTGAGGGGTCGGACGAGATTTTGGTCGGGTCAAACTCGTTGGGATTAGCCGAGTTATTTTCGATGTAGCCGGTAAGGACTTCGCCATCCGAGGTTTGAATTTTGTAGGTGCGATACAAAGGATCTACGGTGCGGTTGGGCCAAAGTAAGCTTTCGGTGATTTCTTCCGCCGATCGAGTTTTGCCGATGGTTGTCAATTCGGGACCGATGTTTCCGCCGGCCGAGCCGATGCGGTGGCAGGAGAAGCATGCAAGGTTTGCGCGCGTGAAGACTTGTAAGCCTCGATTTGCGTCACCGTGAAAGGTGGCTTCGCTGGCAAGCGTTGCGGCGGTTTCTTTGGAGTAAGGCGAATCGGCGGGGGCTTGTTGGGCTAACGCCGAACCGAAGGGTGCGAGAAGCAACAAGGAAGTAACGGACGCCAAGCGGGCCGGGGAGAGGCGGGAGAGTCTTGCTAGCATTTTAGGGGATACCCAGGGAAAATCGAACGAGTTGTTGGATGGGTTGGCTTGCGGGGGACGAAAAACTAGATTGGACAAAGGACGAGGTGGATCAATTCGATGGAATGGGATTGGGGCTAACGGGAGCCTGTCTCCATCGATCGAACATTGTAATAGATTTTGGTGGCATCACATGGCTTGTATCTCCTTTCGCACGCGGTTGGCGGGTTGGATTTTGTTGGCAGGTAGTTGGAGTCTGGGGTTGGTATCTGCTCAGGAAGTGGTTGGGGGATCGGATGAAGTGGTTCAGCGCGAGGAGTTCCCAAGGGAGCTTGAGGGGGTTCCCAAGGCACTGGATCCTGTAGCGGCGGAGTCAGCGAAGCGAGTGAAGGAGCGAGGAACTCGGAAGGGGGATCATGGGGGGGCGGAGGGTAGTCGAGCGAGTGCGGAAGAGCTAACGGAGTTGAGTGACTGGGTGCGATGGTTGTGTTTGATGAATTTACCGCCGGATGTAGAGGATACGCGACGGTGGGGCAAGCAGCGTCAGGTGTATGACGGTTTTGATTTGAAGCTTGATGGGTGGCGGGTTGATACGAAGCGACGTTGGAAGATGGTCAATGACGGGACATGGTCTCGGTATCGGATCGAGTTTGTGGAGCCGGCGAAGCGGTTAGGGGTAGAGGTACATCGCTTGGAGGTGGAGCCAGGTGGCAAGCGGTTTGTGACTTCGGCGACGATCGTCGCTCCGCTCAAGCTATTTGGTCGAGTGAATCAGTTTGCGAGGGATGTGCAGTTGATAAGCGTATCGGCGAAGGCGGATGCGGTGGTTGCGATGCGAGTGGATTGTGAGGTGGAGATCAAGTTATTGCCGGTCTCGTTTCCTCCGGACGTTGAGTTTCGGCCGAAGGTAACGAATGCGGCGGTGGAGTTACGAGAGTTTCGAGTTCATGAGATCAGTCAGATACATGGGGAGGTGGCGGAGTGGATTGGGGATCGGATTCGAGAGGTTTTGGACAGGAAGCTTGAGGATTACCGGGAGCGGTTGGTTGAGAAGATGAATCAGTCGATAGCCAAGCAGCAGGAGAAGTTACGAATTTCGGCTTCGACATGGTTAAGTAGTGCATGGAGCAAGTAGACTGGCTGCGCAGAGAGTTGAAAGGAGAAAGTTGAGAGTAGATGAGGTCCGATTGCGCGCTGGTGGGTTATGGGGAGCGAGGGTGTAATCGGTTGCTCGTCATCTTATGGTGTTTGCGGTGTGTAGACGTATTCGTAAGGGCTTCTAGCTGAAGTTGACGATGCTCGATTCGTGAACGAACGATAATTGCGTGAAGTTCAAGGTTGGCGAACTCGACGATATCCCCATCTTGCAGTTGAAGTACACGCAACCTATTTCGGTTTAAACGTTCGGATCGTGTGCCGTCGATTGCGGTGGCGGTGTCCGCGATGGTGTCTAGAGTCGGTAGCAGGTGATGTTCTACTCGTCCAAGGCCATCGATGCGTGTAAGTACTAGAAGATTGGAGTAGGGGCTTGCATGGCGATCGTAAAGTTCGAGCGCGTTGGCCTGTTGTTCTAGTTCGATGGCTTGTCCAGCGCTCTGACTGAGTCCCGTGATGACGACTCGATTCGAAGTCCGTGCCGAAGCGTCTGGATTGAAATTCTCAGTGTAGTCGGCTTCGTAACTCAGTGTTACACGATCCCCGTCGGCAAGCAGGATACTACCGAGTGGAGTGGAATGGAGCGAGTTCGCATTCAAAAGGAGACGTTCACCGTTGCGTCGGGTAAGGATAATCTGCTGATCGTCAATACTCCCCCCCTGCCCTGCCCC
>CAZACJ010000058.1:27380-31377 GCA_964483385.1 uncultured Pirellula sp.
GTCGCAGAGAGATCTGTCATCGTGGTCGCGGGAGCTTCTTGCGAATTTCCCTGCAAACTGTTGGACCGAGGGACCGCAACGCTGCGTTGAGTTGCGAAGGACGTGTGTTGATTCAGGAGGTCCGCAAGGACTAGCCCTTCGGCTGGAATCGGAATGAGCCTTTCAATGCCGTTGGGTTCGACGAAGCTGACGAACGGAGTGTCGATTGTTTTGACGGTCCGTCCAAGAGTAGAGGATCGAGAGATCCGCATTGCCGAGCAACCGGAAGTTATAGAAAAGACTATGCCTGAAAGGAGTGCAAAAACGATGAGCGTACTAGACCAGCGAATTCGCTCTTGGCGAACAACGAATTTGGAGAGGCTTGAATGATGTGGTTCGTTGGAGCCTTTTTTCATCATTTTAAAACTCCACGAGAGGAAAATGTTCGCGAATCTTGTTCCATGGGCAAGCGACGATAGCTCCGTCGGAGGTTCGAGCATGGACAAGTCCGACAACGAGGAACATATCGGATTGGGAGGTCATCATAAGGAGAACAGCACCGCTATCGCCTGGGTGTAGCAGTTCGTAACCTTTGCCATTATCGTTAATAACAACGATTTGATCGGTCATGGTGCCGAAGCCTTGGATATCCACGATGCCGCTAGTTAACTGGATTCGACCGTGGACGATGGCATTAGGGTCACTTGCGGCACCGATCTTAAACGCGCGTGCTTCTGGGACTGCAGCGCCGAAGCCGATAGCGCCTGCTAAGTAGTTATTGGTCCCTGCGACGATCGCTTGGCGTCGGGATTTAATTCCATCGTCGAGTTCGACGATAGAGGCATCGATTGAGGTGTTTCGAGCGCTGAATGCAACTTTGCCGATGACACGTCCGGGAGTAGATTCGTCGAGGAGGGCGGGTTGTGTGACGGTCGCTTTTCGATTGCGACGTTTGCCAGCGACATGAGCGCAGGTAAGAGCGTATTTTTTGCCGTCATCCCCTTTACCGATCAAGCCGAGGGTACCCCAATTTTCAGGGGTGTCTTTATCAGCGATCACGATGCCACCGCGAAGGGGATCGATAATTGAGTTGTTGTGTGGGAGTTGTAGTTTCGATTTGGATCGCTTTGTCCGTTTCGGCTTGTCGTTCGACGTCGCATTGGATGTCGCATGAGACATTGAGTCCGCGATGGTTTCATAGGTGCGTTCAAAGACATCGACTGGGTAACCGTTGATTGATGTGGGAAGTGGGTCGACGATGCGGTGGTCATTCGTTGTTCGTTTGCGGCGAACAGAGATACGGATGCAGTACTGAAGAGGGCGAAGGATTCGATTACGGGTGCGTTTGAAGCCGACGTGTACACCGGTAACTTCTGGGTGTTTCATCAATTTTGGGCCGAATTTCCGAACGATTTCCAGTCCTTGTTCATACTCAGGGAGAAGGTCCGCCCAGCGTTGTCTTCGTTCGGCTTCGATGCTTTTGCTTTCCTCTGGGATGCGGTTGAGGAACTTCGGTTTCAGAGCGCCGCGTGGGCAACCGACTGGATCGTTGCAAGGGGGCTTGGTGCGTGAACTGACGCGTTTGTTTGGAGAGCTTCGGTTGGTTGCTTGTTTCTTTGACGAGACTGTTTTTTTGGTGGCGTTCGGCGAGGCTTTCTTTGCCGCAGATGTCTTAGAAGCGATTTTCCTTTTGGTCGCTGTTACCTTGGTCTTTGTTGCCTTGGTCGCTAACGAATTGGATGTTGCCCTAGCGGATGGCTTGGAGGTTTTTTTCGTTGCCAGTTTCTTCGCCATGGGAGTATTGCGCCGAAGGTGTACTTAAATTTAGAGAGCAAGCGGAATCGATTGGTAAAATCTCGTCATGGGGTGATGTGATCAGGAGGTGGGCAGTTGGCGTTGGTGCAAGCGTGCAGGTGCATGTTTACAAACTCTTCGAGTTTTTCTTCGTAGAGAGGATCGTTGATATCGAATCGTTGGTACGCGATGGTACGTTCGAGCCAAGTTCGGTTGGAGGATTCGGGTGGGGCATCTTTCGAGTTCGCAGCTACAGGAGTACCTGCGAACTTTGCGATGCTTTTGACGAGGGCGGCGGAGTCGGTGATGGTATCGTCTTGGAGTTTGCTAGTGATTTTTTTGAAGTACTGTTCATCGGTGAAAGTGGCATCAAGGTTAAGAGAGCCGGAGCCAGGGCGTTTGAAGTCGACGAGGATGACTTGATCGGTTTGTACAGGGACTGATTCGACGAAGGTTAGAGGGGTGTCAGCGAGAGGTTCGTCGAGTTGTAGTTGAGGTTGTTTCGCGTTATCGGTAGTCGACTTTTTGGAGGTTGGCGATTCGCGGAGTTCTACACAGTAGCGTTCTTTGATAAAGACGTCGCAGTGGGTAGTAACTTTCAGTTTGACGGGAACACCTTTGTGTGGTCGGGCATTGCAGAACCAACGATGTTGACCGTTGGAGTTACCCGAGTAGGAGTCGTTGTCGAAGCGGGATACAGGTGTTGAAGAGATTGAACGGCACCCGACGAGTAGTGTGCAGCTTGCGAGCAAGATCGTTGCGGCTGGTGAGGGGCCATACGCGAGTTGTCGCAAGCCGAATGCAAGTGCTGTAACGCTTAGGGAGTGGGAGTTGCGATTTGTAGGTGATGTCGTCATGGTGATAGTCGGAATGACTACAGGAATTGGTTATCGGGTTGATCTTTGGCCAGAAGTTTTCGCAGCTAGTTTTGAAGGTTTTGGATTGGGGTGAGATCGGTTTTGATCGTTGAGTTGTACGCGAGTTGGTGAGGAAGTTTTTGAGGAGGTGGATGAGTTGAGAAAGAGATCATCATTGGGAGTGAGAGAACAGCTTTGGCAATCGTTGAGGTGTTGATTTACGAAAGCGAGGACTTGGTCTTCGAAGTCGGGTGCATGGATATCAAAACGTTTCCAAGCGATGGTTCGAACGAGAGGAGCGAGGGATGGTTCGTCAGATGATTTTTGGTTTGCGGTGGGGAAAGCTGGGGTGGGTTGGATAGGCTTTAGGTTTGCGATAACAGCGGAGATGTCTTTGAGTGTTTGGTCGACGACGTGGTAAGAGATTTGTTGAAAGTATTGAGGAGAGTCTTTTTCGTTTTGGAATTCGATTTCGTAGTCGAGGGAGCCGGCGGCGGGGCGTTTTAGGTCGACGGTGAAGACTTTGTCGGAGAGTTGGAGGGAGGGTTGGACATCGAGGTGACGTTTGGAGAGGGGGAGGTGGGTTAGTTTGCCGGAGGTTGGATCGTCGGAGAAGAGTAGAGTTTCGACGATTGCTAGGTCGAGGTGGGTAGGGATTTTGAGGGTGACAGGTATTCCTTTGAAGGGTCGAGCGTGGTCATGTATCCCGGTTTTGCCGTTAGAAATTCCGAGCATTGCGTCGTCTTCTGCGCGTTGCAGAAAGGTGCTTGAGATGGAAGTGCAACCGGCGAGCAGAGTGGATGCGGTGAGGCAGTAGAGAGCTGCGTAGGGGAAGTTAATTCGGGGAGTTGTGGAAGGGTTTTGATGGGGGAAAATGGTCATGATACGGGTGGCGATGGAGGTTGGGGGCCGGCCGGATTGTTGAGAGGATCGAAATTGGTGGGGGGTGTCAGGCAGGGAAAGTGTGGGGGATTTAACGGTTGTGAGTGTTGTATGGGTGGATAATCGTTACAACCGTTAAAGTTTACCAGGATTGAAGATTGATACGTTGCGTAGTGTGGGCCTCTGAGCCCGCACTACGCAATTGAACGGCTGAGTGGTTTTCAGACAGTGGTCTTGCGCAAAGAAGTAAAGGGTGTATTGTGGGTGCCGAGGCTGCGCAGAGAGTTGAAAGGAGAACGTGGAGAGTAGATGAGGACCGATTGCGCGCGCTGGTTGGTTTCGCGGTCTGTGGATTGAAGGCGGCTTTTTATGTGGAGGTAACTTGGGGTGTTACCGTGGTTCCGGATGTAATAGGCCGACCGCTTCACCACACCCTACGTGGCTGCGCAGAGAGTTGAGAGGAGAAAGTTGAGAGTAGATGAGGT
>CAZACJ010000059.1:0-31241 GCA_964483385.1 uncultured Pirellula sp.
GGTAGAGCGCCGCGCCACCCTGGGGACATCTCTAACCATCGCCGCTTCTGCCCCAACGGGGCATAAGGAGATAGCCCAGGGTAGAGCGCAGCGCCACCCTGGGTTACGTACCACCGCCAAATCCCGCCTCTGTAATCATCAAGGCTGTATACAATACATACATTGGATCGAAGACCAATGCATCGATGAACCACCGGTCTGATCCCAATTTCACACCAACTTACGACAAATACACTCTCTAACTACACTCACTCGCGACAACCGATCACCCTATGCCCAATTGGATCCCCAACAACTGGATACCCTTCGATTGGCTGTTCGCCCTCGCTTGGACCCTCCTGGGCTGCGCAAATCTCACCAGCTGGCTCTCCAACCTGCTCTCTCTTCCAGGAAACTGGCTGATCCTCTTGGCCTGCGGCCTATTCGCATTCGTCTACCCCGAACCTATGCTCCCAAACCCCGAAACATCACTCAACCCCCGTGGCATCGGCTTGACCGGCCTCGCTATCCTGCTCGCTCTCGCACTCCTCGGAGAACTCGTCGAATTCGTTGCCTCTGCCGCGATGGCCGGAAAACGTGGCGCCAGCCGCCGCGCTATGGCACTGGCTGTCGCCGGAACGATGCTCGGTAGCATCCTCGGCGCTCTGTTCGCTGCCCCTATCCCACTACTCGGTCCCATCGTCGGTGCTCTCGCCGGTGGAGCAGCAGGGGCCTTCCTCGGCGCAATTCTCGGTGAACTATGGAAAGGAAAATCCCTCGACGAAGGTATCCACGTCGGCAAAGGGGCTCTGCTTGGTCGACTCCTCGGAACCACCGGCAAACTCTGCGTCGGTGCCGTCATGGTCGTCGTCGCATCTGTCGATGCTCTCTACTGAACTCCATTGCACCCAAGTCGGCTACGCCTAACCCTAGGCATGTACCGAGCAAACCGTCAATTCCATCCAAACATCCAACCAATCCAACCCTACCGCGTTACGGTCTTTGTCCGTTTCAAGGTTGGGATGATCTGTTGCGATTGCTAAAATCCTCCTCATGAATATTCCATCGCTCCTCCGATCGCTCTGCTGCATCTCGTTTTTTGCTACGCTCTTTGCACTCGACAACTCCCAAGCACAACCCCCAAGCAGTCCTTCCTTGAAATGGACCCAAGCCCCCTCACACCCTAACCCTGTGGGACTTGCTAGCCCCTTCGCTGGATTCATCCAAGGCAAACTGATCGTCGCTGGCGGTGCAAACTTTCCCAACCAAAAGCCTTGGGCTGGAGGTACCAAAGTCTGGCATGATGCCATCACTATGCTTGACCTAAACAACCCATCTACCACCCAAGCCGACTCGAACTCACCAACCGATTGGTCCGTTATCGCCTCTCTTCCTAAACCACTCGCTTACGGCATCAGTGCTAGCTTCGCTGACGGATTGATCTGTATCGGTGGCAGCGACCCTCATCGTCATTATGCAGAAGCCTTCTTTCTGACCGAACTAAATTCCTCTTGGGTTTGCCTTCCACTTCCTCCTCTTCCCAGTCCACTCGCAAACGCTTGCGGTACCATCGTAGGTGATGCGCTCTTCGTATTCGGAGGACTTGAACATCCCGATGCACCCAAGTGCTTGAACGGCGGTTGGAAACTGAAACTGCAGCAATCCATGTTCGATAAACTCAAACTCGCTGCAAATACTGCACAACCAATACCGGACGACTGGCAATGGGAACCACTACCATCTCTTCCCGGCGCCGGAAGAATGTTATCTACGGCCGCCAGTTTTGAAGACCGATTCTGGGTGCTCGGCGGGGTCGAATTGGTTGCTGGCGAAGACGGGAAACCAACGCGAAGATACTTAAACGAGTGCTGGAGTTTGAGGATCGAAGATTCCGCACAAGGCACAACACAGGCGAGTTGGGAAAGAGAGTTGGATTTACCTGTACCGCTCGCTGCCAGCCCATCACCTGCCCTCACCTCAAGAAATGGTCTATGGGTCTTAGGTGGTGATGATGGATCACAAGTCGGACAAAAACCAAGTGTGCATCGAGGATTCTCCCAACGAGCCTATCATCTACCTCCGGCCAACACACACACATCGCAAAACGATCGAAATTGGCAAGTGCATGAACGTGCTGTGATCGCCCCACGTGTTACCGTACCGACAGTTATGGTTGGCAACGAATACTGGATACTCAGTGGCGAACAACGACCCGGAATTCGATCTCCAGAAGTCTGGCGCGTCACCGTCGAAGCGAAGTAGCCAGCGCCTCGATTCTACCACCACTTCGGAAAATCATCTTCTCGTCGGATCGGCAACACCAAGCGAATTGTCTTTCGACTCCGGCGGATTCGAACCAGTGTTACTGGTCGAATTAGGATTGTTTTGCAAGGCAGAACTCAAATCGATCTCTCTCCCGATTTGGCTGTGTTCGATCGAACGCTGCAAATACTGGACGGTTTCGTCGATCGAGTCGGCTTGCAACAACATCAAATCCCCGGACTTGATCAAGGTCAACGCATGCTCAACGGCTTTCTCCCAACCGATGAACTCGTACATCTCCTTAACCCGCTTCCCTGAATCCATACCACGCTTGAAGATCGCGGAAATCTCCCCAGGCTTTCGACCTCGCAAGTACTGGTCTTCGTAAAGAATGACTCGGTCAAAGTGGTCGGCCAGCAACTCACCTTGCCGGATCATATCCACATCGCGTCGATCCCCAGCCGCCGAATAAACGACTGTTCGGTGCCCATGCGGGAATTGCCCCAAAGCTTCAATGATCGCTAACAAGCTTGAGCTGTTATGCCCGTAATCAGCGACGACGGTCGCACCGTGGAACTCGAGCAGATTAAACCGCCCAGGAACTTTATCCATGTGAGCAGAGAAGGACTCAAGACCACAAGTGATCTGCGAAGGGCTCAATCCGATACCCCAACATGCTGCGACGGAAGCCAAAACGTTTTCCACTTGGAACAAAATCTTCCCTTGATGGGTAAGTGGAATCTTTTCAAGCGTCGTCAAGCCGGTCTCTTCTGCTCCTTCTGCCATAACAACAATGCCATTGCGCACAAATACGACCCGCTGACCTTGATGTCGATGGTTGGTCAAGACGGCGTCGTTCTCGTCGATCGCAAAGAATATCACTCGTCCCTTGCACTTCTCCGCCATCTCCGCTGTCAATGGATCGTTGGCTTTGAGTACCCCATACCCAGTCTTCGATACCGCTTCGATCACACATCGCTTGACTTTGGCAAGCTGCTCGATGGTTTCGATATCCGAAAGACCCAAGTGATCTCCTTCCCCGATGTTCGTTACAATCCCTACGTCGCAAAAATCAAACCCAAGACCTTCGCGAAGTATTCCACCGCGTGCCGTTTCCAATACGGCTGCTTCGACAAACGGATTCATAAGAACCGAGCGTGCGCTCTGAGGACCACTGCAATCCCCTGAGTCAATTCGACGACCAGCTACGTAGATCCCGTCGGTACAAGTCATCCCGACCTTTTTGTTGGTGCTGGCGATGATGTGAGCGATCAATCGTGTCGTCGTTGTTTTGCCATTGACCCCCGTGACACTAACGATCGGAATACGACCATTATTCTCGCCGGGGTACATCATCTCGATGATCGATTCACCCACCGGTCGCGGTTCGCCAGACGAAGGCTCGATGTGCATCCGCAATCCAGGTCCCGCATTGACTTCGACAATCACCCCACGCTGCCCATGCAACGGTTGCGAAATGTCTTGCGCGACAATATCTACCCCAGCGATATCCAGTCCGATCACTCGGGCTGCTTCGATAGCATGCCGAGCAACGTCAGGATGAACCATGTCGGTAACATCGCTCGCCGTTCCCCCCGTGCTGAGATTGGCGTTGCGCCGGATCAAAACCTTCTTGCCCAACGGAGGAATCGTGTCTGGTGTCATGCCTTGCTCTAGCAACACACCTAAAGCCACCGCATCGATCTTGATCTTGCTCAACGATGTGGCATGACCATCGCTGCGACGAGGATCTTCATTGACCCGATCGATCAGCGTTTGAACCGTCGACTGCCCATCTCCGATCACGTGTGCCGGCTCTCGCCTTGCCGCAGCTACTAATTTCCCTCCGACAACCAACATCCGATAGTCGTCACCAGGTGCATGCCGTTCACATACAATCGAACTTCCCTCTTCTCTCGCTGCCGCATAAGCCGCAAAGACTTGGTCTTTGGTTTGCAAGTTCGTGGCAACACCTCTTCCATGGTTCCCATACTGCGGCTTGATCACAACCGGCAAGCCGATGTCCTCGGCAGCTTCCCAAGCATCCTCGGCACTTTCAACCGCACGTCCTTCAGGTGTAGGCACTCCGATAGACCGAAGCAACATCCTTGTCAGGTCTTTGTCCTGAGCAATCGATTCTGCGATCGCGCTGGTCGAGTCCGATTCCGCTGTGCAAATTCGACGTTGGTGCACACCATAACCCAACTGCACCAAACTTCCTTCGTTCAACCGACGCCAAGGAATCCCCTTGGCCTTCGCCGCCTCAACAATCGATCGAGTGCTTGGACCCAAACAAACGTCGTAAGCGTATTCTTTGAGCTCTTCGACTACCTTGTCTACGTCATAAGGGGTGTCGTGAATGGCGGCCTGCAGCAACTCAAAAGCTTTGTCTAAACAGGCCAACCCAAGCTTCTCTTCTTTGTAAGCAATGGCTACTTTGTAGATGCCGTCAACGTTCGTTTCTCTCGCGCGACCATAGCCCACAGGCGTTCCGGCGAGCGACTGAAGCTCGAGCGTGATGTGTTCGAGAATGTGCGCCATGTAAGTCCCGCGGCGCAAACGAACGAAAAAACCCCCTCGTTCCCCAATACTGCAACGGTGCTCGACCATCGTCGGCAACCAACCCATCAGCCGCTCGTTAAAGCCAGGGATCATCTCCGAGGAAGTATCCTTCATCTCTTCGAGGTCTACCCAAGCTTCCAGCACCGGATAATTGGCCCAAATGTTCGGTCCGCGAAGCTTGTTCACCTTCAGAATCTTCATAGCGTCCTCTGACGAATGTCCTTGAGTGGGTCTGGAGAGGGTCTCCACACATAGGCGGTCTTCGACCGCTTTGGAAAAGTACCTCACCTAAACCGCAAATGCCGAGCCAGAATCGGAAAAACCCGTTTTCGAGCTTGGCATTTTGAAAATTCTCCAAGTTTTTCCTGGAGTCTCAGCCACCAAAGCTTTTTATGCACTTTGACTACGACCATCGAGTGTATTCGGTTTGAATACAATGTGTATCGTTGTGTCGTAGGAATTTCCGAACTTCCTCGGTTTACAAAGCGCAAGGCAGCCGTCTGTTCTCGCTGTGGAACGTTTTCGGATCGGAGAGGACCGGCGCATGACAAAAAGTCGGAGTCCCGGTCGATCCGCCGATTTTCCGACCGGGAACACCAAAGCAACCCAGCGGGGCGCGTTAGGGTACGTTCCGTTTAACCACACTACCGGCGCAACACGTGTTTCGCGGTCCATCTCTTTAGACGTACGCTTTGAATGAATGGTGCTTGGTGGATCGTGAGTGGCAGATGATCGTTTAGGTGGGGACCGTGGTTCTTTACTGGTCTTTTTCGACGTAGAAAGTCGTCATCGACTTGACGATCGAATAATCATCTGGAAACGTATGAAACGCTTGGATCAACAGTTGCCGTTCTCGCGTTTCGATATGGATGAAACTGATTGCTCCAAAAGGCATCCGGCCACTGGAATCGAACGAGTGGATCATTTCGTCGGGGGAGACACACGACTGCAATTGATTTTGCAGCATCCAGAACATCTCTGCAGAAAACTGCTCTAGCCCAAATTCAGATCGGTATCGCAATCCCCGCTTCCCTTCAAGTTCATCGGAAGCCTTCCCGCGAACGGGTAATGAGAGTAGTTTCCGTTGCTGCGGGAGTGCTTGTTGCATCGATCCTACGACTTCCGACAACGTACCCCCACGTGCTCCACTAAAAGAGATCAAATGTCCATCGCTGGTGATATCGATGCGAGCTCGGTAGTGTGTTTTTTGAATCGTTCGCGATTGAAGCGTGTACACCAACTCAGGGTGAATCGACCGTCCAAAGACACTGAAGACATGTTGCGATACGGTTGGTCGAATCGAAAGCACGGGATGTTCTCTTGGGTGTCACGAGGAGAATGCTTGGTGAATGACGAAACGAAGATACACTCGATTCGATCAAGACGAGGTTCGGATTATAACGGGTAGAGCGCGCCGCAACCAAGGTCAACTTACCCTGAACCGAAACTCCACAAGAATTGGCGAAAAATAGTGAACTGGGTGTTGACATTCACTCTCCGCGACCCACCCTAAGTCTGGATGGTCAAGCCTTCTGACAATTAAACCATCCGTACACTTGAATCACTAGAGCACCTGCTGAATGACCCGAGGACAACTATGCATATTGTGATGGCAACATCGGAAGCGATTCCGTTTGCCAAAACCGGTGGACTAGCAGATGTTGTCGGTACGCTACCTGCCGAACTCACCAAACTAGGACACCATTGCTCGGTGTTTCTACCTGCATATTCTTGCGCCAAAGAAGTCCTCGCAAATTTTCAACTCGATGAACTTGAGCGCGCCGACAACATTCTCCAAGTCACCGTTAATCATGCAGGGATGCCGGTAACGGCGACGATCCATCGAGCCAGAATCAAAAGCCAATCTGTAGATTATTACTTGGTCGATCAACCGATGTTCTTCGAACGCCAAGGACTCTACGGCGATGCGAATGGCCCATTTGGAGATAATTGCGGACGATTCTGTTACTTTTCACGTGTGGTCGCAGAGGCCATCGAACGGCTAAGCATTCCTATCGATATTCTGCATTGCCACGATTGGCAAACGGGTTTGATCCCTGCTTATCATCGTACACGTACACAAAACTGGAATTGGTACAACCGCGCAGCTTCCGTGATGACCATTCATAACATGGCTTACCAAGGCCGATTCTGGGGGCCTGACATGGTGCTCACCGGACTCGATAGCCGCTATTTCAATTGGCAACAAATGGAGTTCTTCGGAGACCTAAACCTCCTGAAAACAGGCTTGGTCTTCTCCGATATGCTTACGACTGTAAGCCCAACCTACGCAAAAGAAATCCAAACCCATCCCTCGGGCTGCGGACTCGATGGAGTCCTTCGCGCCAGGGCAGATCGACTCGTAGGGATTGTCAACGGGGTCGATTACTCCGTGTGGGATCCCTCCGTCGATAACCACATTCACCGCAAATTCAACGTCGAGAATTGGCGTGATGGAAAAGCCGCTTGCAAGTGGCACCTACAGCAATCTCTCCACTTACCAACGCGCGCAGATGTACCCTTGATTGGTATCATCAGCCGATTCGCCGAACAAAAAGGTTGGGACCTGATCATCCAATTGCTTTACTGGTGGGTCGATCACCAAGACGTACAATGGGTGATCTTGGGTAGCGGAGAAGAACGTTACAGCGGACCTTTAAGAGAGCTTGCCGCACGACGACCTGATCGAGTCGCCTTGCAATCCCGATTCTCTGATTCCTTAGCACATCAGATCGAAGCAGGTGCGGATCTTTTTCTCATGCCAAGCCACTACGAACCGTGCGGCTTGAACCAACTCTATAGCTTGCGGTACGGAACAGTTCCAGTGGTTCGCGCTACCGGTGGATTGGCCGATACGATCTGCGATGCGACCGAACACCACATCGCAAACCGATCCGCCACCGGATTCTCATTCAGCGACTACACCCCCGAAGCTCTTGCCGCCGCAACCCTTCGCGCTCTGGGCACCTTCAGAGAATCCAAAGGAACTTGGGATAGAATCGTCGAAACCGGGATGCGACAGGACTGGTCTTGGGCTCGCAGCGCCCATGATATGCTCGACGTCTACCGCCGAGCCCGAGAGTTTGCAGCCACCGAAGGTCGACTGTAGAATGTGACTCTCGTCCAACAAAGCTAGACGCGGGCCGTCGGCGCTCCTCTTCCGCCCCTCGCCGCCAGAATAGTGGATGGTTCTTTCCGTTCTCTCAAGTGAAACGGCAGACTCAAGGAGCGGCTTTTCGATGAACGAAATGCGATACGACTGGCTGAGCGACCGTTGGGTAATCTTCGCCCCCAATCGACTTGCCCGCCCCGATGATTTCTCCGCCTCGCCAGTCGTTCCGCCAAACTCGATCGCCACGAGCTGCCCGTTCTGCAAAGGCTCAGAGACACAAACACCTGAACCGACGCTCGTGATCAACAAACCAGGTTCGAATCCAAACCAAAATGAATGGCTAGTCCGAGTCGTTCCGAATAAATTCCCAGCCGTCTCCAACAACCAACCCTCTGCGTCGCCCTTGCACAGCCCCTCAGGGCACTCCCCCGAAAACCTCTTCTTGAAACGCCTGACCAGCGGTGCACACGAAGTCTTTATCGAATCCCCGAACCACGTCAGCTCTATTACTTCGCTGCCCATCGAACATCTCGCCGTGGTCTTTCAAGCCTACCGCGAGCGTCTGCTCGCTTGGCGAAAACTCGGTACCATGCGCTATGGCGTGGTATTCAAAAACTATGGTCTCGATGCCGGCGCATCCCTCATCCACTCCCATAGCCAGTTGATCTGCACCGATTTCTTACCAAGCGATGTATTCAAAGTACAGAAGCGAATGCAGCAGTATATGGACGAGCATCGCCGCTGCTACGTGTGCGATGTCCTCGAACAAGAAATGCAATCTACCGAACGTATCGTTGCTCAAAATGATCATTATGTCGCTCTGTGCCCCTTCGCTTCTCGATTACCCTACAGCGTCTCGATTGTTCCAAAACGTCACCAAAGCCAATTCGAAACGAACACGAACGAAAACCTCGAAGACCTAGCTCGTATCGCAATGCGAGTCCTTAAAGCTTTCGAGACCGAGCATCCGCAAGCCTCCTACAACACCATCCTACAAACCTCGCCCTTCGATCTTTTATCCAATTCGATTTTCCACTGGCGACTAAAGATCATCCCGCGGCTATGCAAAGTCGCAGGCTTCGAATGGAGCTCCGACTGCTTCATCAATACCGTCACTCCCGAGGAAGCCGCGCGTAAACTACGCCAACGCTGTGAACTCATGCACGGTAACTTCAACGAAACTTCCGACAATAGATACCAAGTAGCGAGATTCCCAAGCCGCACAGCAAACCAATCCAACGCGTAGGTCCAACGGCAAACACCACGGTCGCTTGAACAATCATGAAAATCATGAATCCGTCGATCGCGCAAGCGACCCCATGCTTGAAATTCGTATCTTTCAATGGATCGCAATTCTCTCCAAGAGCCCAATATCCTGCCGTGCGAAGCGACGTATCGAGCCCCCATACAGCCACAAAAAGATAGTTCGCGTAAATCCCACCACCGAAACGGAACCCAAACCACTCCTCCGTCCGCCGCGCAGTCGCTTGAACCGCCTCCACATGACTCCATCCATGGAACACCCCCATCGATAAAAGAATGTGCAGAACGAGGAAGCCCAATCCGGCAATCCACATAGCCACCGTCAAACGGTTCGCTCGATCAGACCACCAGATCCCCAACCCAAAACCGATCACCCATAAAACCATGGAAAGCTGAACTGCCCACAGAGCCACCGCCCCCCACCATCCTCCGCTAACGTGATCCACCCGAATACCTCCCGCAGAGCTCGCTTCACCGCTTCTTGGCGAATTCCCCAATTCTGTGTATAAAACACCATCTCACGATAGCGTTTCGACCTCCATTTTTTCTTGTCCGAAAGGTCCCGCAATGGCGGAATCCAACAAAAAACCGGATCGAGCTGCCCCGGAAAGCACATCCAAGGCGGACGACGTTTTTAATATCGAACGCATCAGCCGTTTAATCGAACTGATGAAAGAGCATAACTTGGGGGAAATCGACCTCCGCCATGAAGGGCAACGAATTCGACTCTGTGGAGCCGGGCATGGCTCGACAGTAGTCCAAGCTCCGATGGTTGCACCATTCGCTGCCCCAGCCCCAGTACCCGCTCCCGTCGCACAAGCAGCCGCACCGGTTGCCGCCACGCCTGCGGGTGATGCCGATGGACCACACATCACCCTCATCCGCTCCCCAATGGTTGGTACGTTCTACACAAAACCCAACCCCACCGCCAAGGACTTCGTCGAAGTCGGCTCGAACATCCAAAACGATACCGTTGTTTGCATCATCGAAGCCATGAAGGTCTTCAATGAAATCCCCGCCGAAATGCGGGGCAAAGTTGTCCAAGTCCTCGCGCGCAACGAAGAAGCCGTCGACGTGGGCAAGCCACTCTTCAAAATCGATACCCGAGGTTAATCTCTCTCTATGTTCAGCCGTGTACTGATCGCAAACCGTGGCGAGATCGCCCTGCGCGTCATCCGAGCCTGCAAAGAACTCGGTATCGAAACCGTTGCTATCTTCAGCGAAGCCGATCGAGGGGCACAATACCTCGAACTCGCAGACCAAGCCTTCTGCGTCGGCTCCGCGAAATCAATGGATAGCTACCTTCGCATCGATCGCGTTATCGCCGCCGCCGAACTAGGTAAAGCCGACGCAATTCACCCAGGATACGGGTTCCTCGCCGAAAATGCACACTTCAACGAAGTCTGCCGTAGCTGCAACTTTGAATTCATCGGACCATCTCCCGACGCCATGGAAAAACTCGGCGATAAAAATACCGCCCGAGAAATGGCAATCGCCGCCAAAGTTCCCGTCGTCCCAGGCAGCGATGGACTGATCGAAAGCGAAGAAGACGCGATCAACGCCGCACGAAAAATCGGATTCCCCGTCCTAATCAAAGCCACCGCCGGCGGCGGCGGAAAAGGAATGCGCGTCGCAGCCGACGAAGCATCCTTGCAAGCCGCCGTGTCACAAGCACAAACAGAAGCCAAGGCAGCTTTCGGTAACCCCGGTGTCTACCTCGAGAAATACATCGATCGACCACGACACGTCGAAGTCCAAATCATCGCGGATCAACATGGAAACGTAGTTCACTTGCACGAACGCGATTGCTCCGTCCAACGACGACACCAAAAACTGATCGAAGAAAGCCCTTCTCCTCGACTCCCCGAATCGACCCGCAAAGCCATGTGCGATGCAGCCGTTCGAATGGTCAAACAAGCCAACTACTACAACGCTGCAACCGTCGAATTCATCGTCGATCAACAAGACAATTTCTACTTCATCGAAGTCAACGCGCGGATCCAAGTCGAACATCCAGTGAGCGAAATGATCTCCGGTATCGACTTGATCAAAACACAAATCCTCGTCGCTGCAGGACAAAAACTCCCATTCACCCAAAAAGATATCCAACCCCGCGGTGCAGCCATCGAGTGCCGGATTAATGCCGAAGACCCCGATCGCAATTTCCAACCCTGCCCAGGTAAAATTCTAACCATGTACACTCCAGGTGGATTCGGCGTACGAGTCGATTCCCACGCACATGCCGGTTACAGCGTTCCACCTCACTACGATTCGATGATCGCTAAACTCATCGTCCATCGCCCCACACGCGAAGAAGCCATCGAAACCATGCAACGCGCACTGAGCGAACTGCGAATCACCGGTATCAAAACCACCGCCGCTTTCCACAAAACAGTCCTCGCCCAAAAAGAGTTCGTCGAAGGCTCCGTCGATACCAAATGGGTAGAACGCGTTCTGCTACCACGACTGCAATCGTCGTAACGAACGGCGAGCATCTTGGATGATATCCTGCTATTTCTCGCAATTGCTAGCGTCGCTTGGCTCTACTCCTCTGTAGGCCATGCGGGAGCCTCAGGCTATATCGCCGTGATGACACTAGCAGGCTTGGCTCCAAACGAAATCAAACCCCTCGCACTTATTCTGAATATCTTCGTCGCTTCGATTGCCTCTGTGCAATTCTACCGTGGTGGTCACTTCTCCTGGAAACTCTTCTTGCCTTTCGCGATCCTCGCTACCCCAATGGCATTTTTAGGGGGTGCAATGCGTTTACCTCTCGACCTCCTGTCGATTCTTCTCGGTGTCGTTCTAGTCGCCTCCGCACTTTGGCTGTTGAGGCCAATTCCAGAAAACGAACAGATAAAACAACCTTCCATCCCAGCCTCACTTTTGACTGGTGCTGGTATCGGACTCCTCAGCGGGTTGACCGGTACCGGTGGCGGGATCTACTTGACACCACTACTGCTCTGGATGCGCTGGGCAAGTACCAAAACTGCCTCGTCAGTCTCGGCGGTGTTTATCCTGTTGAACTCACTCGCAGGACTTGCAGGTACTTTGACGAGCAACGCTCACATTCCAAACAATTGTCTACACCTAGCTCTCGCAGCCGTCCTCGGTGGTATTCTCGGTGCCACCCTCGGTAGCTTTCGCCTGCCCGTTCGCACAGCGCGAACTCTGCTAGCGATCGTCATGTTGATCGCCAGCGCAAAACTCCTTCTCAACTAAAACGCTACTCTCCACTTTCTACTCTCCACTTTCTCCTTTCAACTCTCTCGAGCCGTATGTGCAGCGGTCCCCGGTTAAATAAACCTGACGCATAAAACCACGAGGCCCCATCCACTCCATACGTGCAGTTCAAACAACGGACCGCGGAACATACCATCGCTAGCATTGCGCGGCTGATATTGACACCACCCCCCCATTTTGCCATTCTCCCTCGCCCGCTGGGAATTTCCTCCCTAACGCAGTTCCTCCGAATTGCCATTGTTCGAACTTGTCCGCTGTTGTTTGACCCATCCATGAAATCGTTCTGGAACGCAATCCGCGACTCCCTACACCATGCTCCTACCCTCGTCCTAGCAACTCTTTGCTCGGTCGGGGTCGCATTCCTTTGGGGATCAAACATCGGAGCGCTGTACCCCGTGGTCGAAATGACCCTCAACGGTGAATCAATCCAGTCTTGGCTCGAAAAAGGTGCTACCCATTCCGAATCGGAAATCGCACGCATCGAATCCGAACTAGCCCCATTGAAAGTTATCCAGCAGCCTTCCAACGCGCAACAATCCGAAATCAAACGGCTTGAAAAGCTCGCGGCGCAGTCTGCTCGTACCCGCGACACCAAAAAGTACTTTGTCTCCATCGCAGATCGCTTGCTCCCACGCGATCCCTTCCAAACCATCTGTTGGATCATGGGACTGCTCATGATCTCGACCCTTATCAAACACGCGCTGATGCTGACCAATGAAATGCTCATCGGCCATGTCTCGACCAGTATCGTCAGGGACTTGCGCATGCGCGTCTTCGACTCCGCCCTCGCTATGGATCGGAAGACATTCCAAGCTCATGGAACGAGTGGTCTCCTCTCAGCCATCACCGTCGCTGCCGACGGGTTGACCAACGGCCTAATCCAACTCTTCGGTGCGGCGATCCGCGAACCCCTGCGCATCGCCTCCTGCTTGATCATGGCTAGCCTGATCAATTGGCGACTACTTCTGCTCTCTCTCGTTCTAGCACCACTTCTTGTTGCCCTCGTGGTCTTCTTCAACCGACGCATTCGTCGGGCGGCAGCAAGCATCCTTGGGCGCAACGCAGGGTTTCATGAAGTCCTCCTCGAAGCCCTCAGCAATGTATTCACCGTTCAAGCCTTCACGATGGAAGAACACGAACGCGATCGCTTCCGCCAATGTACAAAGGAGATGAAACGAATCCAGCTCAAGATGATCTTCTGGACCGGTTTCGGAAAACCCTTCACGGAACTCATCGGTGTGGCGATGGTCGCTATCACCGTCTGCGCCGGCGCATACTTGGTCGTCAACAAACAAACTCACCTCTTCTTCTTGCGTGTCTGTGACTCCCCAATGTCGGTAACAGACCTGCTAATCTTCTTCGGTCTCCTCATCGGAGCAAGCGACCCGCTACGGAAACTTTCCGGTGTCTCCGTGATGATCTACCAAGGGATCGTGTCCTCGGAATTACTCTACGGAATCCTCAATGCGAAACCGGTCTTACCTCAACCA
The DNA here is from genome assembly GCA_964483385.1 of uncultured Pirellula sp. GTDB lineage: Bacteria > Planctomycetota > Planctomycetia > Pirellulales > Pirellulaceae > JBKCUI01. The sequence goes on from CAZACJ010000059.1 coordinate 13,912, forward strand.
CAGAATCCTAAACGGCTTGTTGGACGGCATCACCAGTTAAGCCTCAAACATGTCGGCTTCCAATACCACCCCAACCAACCGGTCCTCCAAGATGTTTCCTTGGAAATCCCATTCGGAAAAACGATCGCATTCCTAGGCTCGAACGGTAGCGGCAAATCTACCTTGATCCAACTCCTCTGCCGCTATTATGACCCTGTCTCTGGTTCTATCGAACTCGATGATGCCGACCTGCGTGATCTCGCGCTTCACGATATACGTCAACGAATCACACTCGTAAGTCAGAGCACCGAATTGTTCAACCGCTCCGTATTTGAAAATATCCAATACGGAACTCCACAGGCAACACGCGAAGAGGTCGAAATCGCAGCGAGGCTCGCTCATGCTCACGACTTCATCACCCAATCCCTACCCGACGGCTACGATACGAATGTAGGCCAAGGTGGACAGAAACTCAGTGGCGGGCAACGACAACGCATCGCCCTGGCTCGCGCGATTCTTCGCAAACCCGAAATCCTCATCCTCGATGAATCCACCAGCCAAATCGATATGGCTAGCGAACTGCAAATTCGAGAAACGCTCCAAGCGATGAAAGGCCAGATGACTATCTTGATCATCACCCACCGCGAAGCTCTCATCGCACTGGCCGACGAAGTCTATACCATGCACCAAGGTGTCCTGATCCCAACACAATGCGAAATATGGCGAGCCGAACACAAAGCCGCCTAAACCGGCAACGACAGCACAACGATCCAGCATTACTCGTATGCCGCTCTCTGCTGCGCTATCCAACCGTTATGCTGCGTCAATTGGCTTACTTCTGCACAGTTCTTTTCGCACTATCTATCCAGGCCTTGTGCACTCCCATCCCCGCTCAATCCGAACCGACACCAGCACCTATCCAACAACTTCGCGACGGAACGCTTCGTGATGCAGCTTTTCTATCTATAGACAAAGCGATCCTTGTTGGAGATGCAAACACAATCCTGGTCACCGACGATGCCGGGAAACGATGGCGAGCCCCCACGGAACGCTCCGATACAAATCATTATGCCATCGGTTTCGATACCCAACCCAATCCCTCCGGCGCACGCTCCGGGCTTATCGTCGGCGGCTCCGTTCAACCAGAAACTGGTCGCAGTCTCTGCTCTGTCTTGATCAGCAACGATGACGGTTCTACCTGGACACCTACCCCAACCAATGGCCTACCCCGCTTCATCGGCCTTCAAGCGATCAAACACCATCATTGGATCGCCTGGGGAGATTGGTCCCCCTACCATAACTCGTCTCTCTTCGAGTCCATCGACGGCGGGATCACTTGGAGCCCACGCCCCGTCCCTTGCGGACATCTCCAATCCGCTACTGTATCCCCCGAAGGAAAGACACTGTTGATCGATCGCTCAGGTCGAGCGTTCTTTGCACAAGATGGTGTTGATTACCAAGCCCTAGACATCGATAGCGATCCGTTCCACCCACTGCGATTCTGCACTTTACAGGCCCAAGGATGGTGGATGGGCGGCGATGCCGGTCGCTTGTTCCACTCCATTGACGGATCCAACTGGCAGCCTGTTAAACTCCCACTCCCCCAATCCGAACTCCCTTGTATCGATCTGACCCGAATGGAAGGCTTCGGTGAAAAACTCTGGATCGTCGGAAACCCTGGCTCCGTACTCTGGACCTCCGAAGATCACGGCGCTACCTGGGTTCCAAAACCTACAGGCTGTCGCGTTCCTCTATTAGGCATCAAAGCCTCCAACGAACAAGTCCTCATGGCTTGGGGCACCCTCGGATATGTCTCGCACTCGCGCAATGGCGGAAACGCTTGGAAAACCTCGCACGCTTCCGCCTCAAGACTCCTATGCTTGAGTATTTCCGCAACCGAAGAAGGAATTCCCTGGGATATCCTCGCCTCCATTACCCATGAAACACAACACCAATGCGGCGCTATAGTCGTTCACGATCGCCGCTTCACCGAAGTCCTCCACCAAGAACTCGATCGACTATCTGCTCTCGAATGCCTAGCCCCAAGCATCCGCGCGAACCACATCACTCTTTATCGAGCCTACCCCATTAGCAGCATGCCGATCGGGTTCAAAGCCAGTGACCTCGCTTATTATCAATCCTTCAGCGATGAAATACTCCGAAAACTTGTACTCGAAATCCGTGCATACCAACCCGACATGATCGTCACCGGCGATCCAAGCGGATCCGATACCCTGGAAAGTGCCCACGCAGCACTCGTCACCCGCGCGATCGAACTCGCTGCCAACACTTCCTACCAACCGACCCCAAACCTTACCGCCGCTCCAACATCTCCATGGGTCGTCCAACGTGTCCTGCAACGCACCGATCAAAAATCTGGTCTCTCCCTCTCACCCTCCATGCTGCTGAAATCCAGCAACCGCTTGCTCGGCCAAGTCCTTCAAGATGTAAGACACTACTACGCTCATCGCGCCTACGCCTCCAACTCTCACCCCCCTTTTGCTCTAGCCAATAAAGCCAACTATCGCTTGCTAGTCCCCAAAGGCGCATCGATTTCCCATCCCACCGATGGCTTGGTCATCCGCGACGAATCAAAACTCGCTCAACGAATCCAAAACAAAACCAAATTGCAACTCCTGATGGCCTCCGCAAATGCTCAAACTAGCGTCGCACAATTGCTTCAAACCCGAGGCAGCGAAGTCTTTCGCGAACGCGCTTGGGATGACGCTCTTGCAGAAACAATCAAACCTCTCGCCGATGACTCCGCTCTCGATGTCCTCTGGATGGTAGCCCAAGAATCCCGCATCCAAGGAAACTGGCACCGATGGCATACCGCATTGCAGACGATCTCCACTCGCTATCCCCAAGAACGTTACCAAGAAATGGTACTCAGAGAATGGATGACTTATATGGGCTCCGCCGAAGTCCAACACGTGATCGATTCTCAAATCGCTTCCAAAAACGACTCTGCAGATAAGTCCGATTTCGCGAACTCTACTTCAGGAAGTGTGACTTCTCCGTTCTCGCAAAACAGCACCGTCCAACTCGCCTCCGCAACCACGCTACCGAAACGCACTCCGATAGCCCAAGGCAACGCGGAACGTGAGTTCGGAAAAATGCTCGGAACTTGGCCTGAATCCTGGAATCACAAGAAATCAGAACCATCTTGGGCTTGGTTGATCGCGTCTCGATTCCGTACCAGTTCCTGGATCCGTGCCGGCTCCCTCGATCCTACCGCCGAACGCTCCTTCTGGCCTAACTACTACCCAAATCTCGGAAACTGGTCCGGGATCTACGAACAAGAACGAGTTCTCCAAGGCCCTCCCGATGGATCACTCCCCTTGCCACGTATCCCATGGCTCACATCCCGCCCTCACCTCGATGGAATCGCGGAACCTGAAGTCTGGAATAACGCTCTGGCCATGCCCCTTTCGACCGCTTGGGCCGAAGACAACCAACCCTCCACCCTCCGTATCTTTCGCGATCACGAATTCCTCTTTGTCCACGCAGCACATCCAAGGTTCCGATCCTCCGAAATCGTTGGTGACGCTAACAAGTCCAAACGCCCAAATCGCGGCAATCAAACAACCATACAAAACAAACGCGATTCCCTCGACCCAAACCTCGATCACGCTCGCCTCCGCTTCGACTTGGATCGCGATTATGCTACCTGGTTTGAGTTCGGCTGGGACATCCAAGGTGGAATCAGCGACCAATGCAACGACATGAAATTCTGGAATCCCCAATGGTTCGTAGCCACCCAACATAACAACGATACTTGGAACGTTGAACTTGCAATACCTATCGCTTCTCTTACCCAAAATGCTCCCATCGACTGGAGCTCGCAAGCTTGGGCGATCAGCCTCACTCGCCAACGCCCATCGATGAGCACCGAATTTCTCGTCGCTGGCGATAGCGATTGTTGGGGACTCGACCAATGGTTGCTGATCGATCCAAAAGCACCTAACCCAACGCTCCAAGCTGTTCGCGCGGACCCAGGAGTACAACGGTGAAACTCGGTATCTGGTGCGACTTCGGTGCAACCCTCGAACCGACCCAAGGTATCGGTGTTTTCGTCACCAACCTCGTCGATGCCCTCGCTCGACAACCTTCAATCGAGAGTATGCTTCTGGTAGCCAAAGCCGGAGAAGAAGAAAAACTGGCGCCGATGATTCCAGCAGGTGCCAACATTCGTGTCGCGGGAAACCCAAAACCACCGTTGATCATTCGCAAAGCTTGGAAATCTCTGCGCAAAATTGAACGCAAGCATCTTTACGAACTGTTCGACAATAAAGCCCCAGATCAATACGATCGAACCAAACGATGGTGGGCTTCTCCCATCGTGAGATACCTGGATAGCTTGGTACTACGCAGGAAAAGAGCATGGCTCGATAGCGTCGACCTTTGGCTCCTACCCTACGTCGGTCTAGATCACCCTTTTACCAAACCCACCGTGGTCATCCTTCACGATCTAGTTACCTACCACTTCCCTGAATCGATTCGCCCCGACAAACTCGCCGCCTTCCAACGCCTTGTACGACAAGTCACCCATCGAGCCACTCGCGTGGCCTGTATGTCGCAATTCATTCTGGAAAACGATTTGTGGAACACCCTTACACTCCCCAAAGATCGTACGGATATGATCCGACCTGCGATTCCAAAAGACTTTAGCACTCCACACAAGCCCCCCAGCACTGCAGAACGAATAACATCCAATACCTCGCCATCCACTGCGGTACCGCAAGCCCCATCACCGAAACTGCCAGCCGGTGTAAAACGCCGTCGCTATTTGCTCTACCCTGCAGGTTTTCGAACCTACAAAAACCACGCGATACTGGTCGATTGTCTAACCAAACTATCGCAAGAGCCATCAGACGTACTCAGAGACTTGCATGTCGTCTTCACGGGGATTTCGAATTGCCCACCCGAACTCTCGAAACGAATTACATCATTGGGTGTCTCGGAAAGAGTCCATGTCTTAGGAAAAGTATCTCGCGCTGAATTGGAATCTCTCTATCGCAATGCTTACGCAACCGTCGTACCAAGCTTGTACGAACAAGGGTCGTTTCCGTTGATGGAAGCCCTACAGTTTGAATGCCCAGTTCTTGCTTCTGACATTCCACCCTTGCGCGAACAGTTACATGGCTTAGGAGAATCAGCGCTGTACTTTGACCCACGTTCAGACAACAGTCTCATTCAAGCTCTTCGCACATTGGATTCGGACTGGGAGAAGAGACTTCGAAATCAGCTCGATGGTTTTCGCGTCCTGCAATCCCGCAGCTGGGACGATGTCGCAATCCAGTGGTGCGACGTCTTCCGACGCACCTTGAGTGAAAGTCGCATTACAGAGACTCAAGCCCCCTAGCTTCTGACGCGACGACACTAAAGAAAAACGAACCAAACAAACGGCAAAAAGAATCCACAAAAACCTATCCCGCCACACCTGTACTCTTCGAGTCTTCGCTCCCCTAAGGCTCAACAGAGAATCTCTTCGATCACCTTCCCGTGATCAATGTCCAATCGCTTACGGCCCGGGATCTCTAACTCACGCGATCGCAATCCCAATAAATGCAATACCGTCGCATGCAAATCCGTCACGTAATGACCTTCTCCCAACGCGTGATACCCAAGCTCATCCGTGGCGCCATGAACTACCCCTCGCTTCACTCCAGCGCCCGCTAACCAAATTGTAAAACCATTCGGATGATGATCCCGTCCATCTACTCCACCCCCACGACGCTCTAACCCAGGCGTTCGCCCAAACTCCGTACAAAACACGACCAACGTCTCGTCCATCAATCCGCGTTGCTTCAAATCCGCTATCAATCCCGCGATCGGCAAATCAACACTCGCACACAACTTCGTATGATTCTCCTTCAACTTCTGATGCGAATCCCACACGCCATATCCTGACGGAAAAACCTGTACAAATCGCACCCCACGCTCCACCAGCCGTCTCGCTACCAATAACCTCTCACCCGCTACCTTCGTAACCTCTTGGTCAATCCCATACATCGCTCGCGTTGCTGCCGTCTCACTCGCTAAATCGACCGCCTCTGGTACCGATGCTTGCATCCGAAACGCTAACTCATAAGCCTTAATCCGCGCTCGCAATTCCGCATCCTCCGGATACAACGCTCCGGTCAATTCATGCAACTTTCCAATCAGTGCATACTCTCGCTCTTGCTCCTCCAAACTCTGCCCCGCCACACGCTGGCCAAACGGCAACGGATTCTTCGGATCCAATGCCAACGGAACCCCACCATACTGCGGACCCAAATAATTCGCATCGATCGATTGCCTTGTATCCGATCGGGTCGGGCCCCCCAATACGACAAACTTGGGCAAGTTCTCATTGAAACTACCCAAACCGTAATTTGCCCAAGCACCAATGCTCGGTTGCGGCTCGTCCAATCGATGCCGCCCTGTGTGTATCTGATTCTCCGCTGCGTGATCGTTGTCGGTCGTCCACATGTTGCGAACAAAACACAACTCGTCAACTTGACCACCAAGATGCGGCCACCAATCGGTCATCTCAATCCCTGAATCCCCCCAACGCTTCCACCCTACCTGCATCGGATAAATTGTCGGATACACATCCCGAACATTCACTTCCTCCGCAGGAACCGACCGAAAACGCTTCCGATGCAACGGCGAATCAACCGGATTGGAAAACGGTGTCTTGTCAAAAGTCTTCCCTGCATGCTCGTTCAACGCAGGCTTCGGATCAAACGTCTCCACATGACTGTACCCTCCCGATAAAAACACCCATATCACCGACTTGGCCTTCGCCTGTACCTTCGTGTCTAATGCCACCCCATCCGGACCAGCCAACTCCTGAGCCTTGGCCCGAACAAGTCCATCCTCTGCCAACATGGCGCCCAACGCCAAACCGGTAAACCCCATCCCATAATCGGCTAAAAACGCGCGGCGTGTCGGTCGTTGCATTCTTCTCTCCCCCCCCAATCTCACTTGCTCTGTTCCAAAAAGGCTAACAAGTCAATCACTTCCTCATCACTGAGTGTATCAAGCAATCCGCTGGGCATCATCGATGATCGCAACTCTTTACGCTGAAGAATATCTCGCTTCTGAAAACTGACTTCGTCTCCAAAGTTGTTTCGGTACACCTCCGTACTCGAAGATCGTAACAATATTCCTGTGAATGTCGTCCCATCCGCTAACTCCAACGCAGTCGTATAAAACTGAGGCGCTACATCCCGATTCGGCTCCATAATCGATTGCAGTAACTCCTTGGCTGTCCCCTGCCGCCCTACCAGCGATAACTCCGGACCCACCACATTCCCTCGGCCTTCATGACGATGACACTGACTACATGCCACCGTAGAACTGTGAAAAAATATCCGCCTACCACGCTGAACATCCCCGGCTTGAACCTGCCCCTGCGCGATCATCCTCTCCAATCGCACCTTGCGCACGGCCACATCCTGCAAGCCTGCATCTTGCAACCCACTCCCCTCCCTCGATGCGCTTGCCCCTCCGCGCATGACCCTCTGTACCTCCGCAAGTACCGCCGGTGAACTTCCTGCCTTCGGATCCAATAACCCGCGTAACTCCACGAGCAAATCCGCTTCCTGTACGTTCACCAAACCAGCAATCGCATCCAGTCGCAAGTCTTCGGGTAACGCTACGTCTTTGGCATACGCCAACAATTTCTGCGCACTCGCTGGATTTTTTCGCATCGCTAACGTTCGCACCACCTCACGACGCAATCCCTCATCCCCTCGATCCCATAACCCATCCAGCAACTCTAAACTCAACCCCTCAAACCCCGCGGGTACCAATCGCAACGCATAAGCTTGTATCGCTGGTGGCAAATCCTTCGATAAGATCCGCTCAACCAACACCCCCGGCTCCGTAACCCCCGCAGATGCCTTCCCCTGCAACGTGTTGTAAGCCGCTAGCGCAGCCTCGAACAACCGATACTCCAGTCCAGCATCCGTTAACATGGACTCAACTTGAGGCAAACACTCCTTGAACACCCCATCCGAAACCCATCGCAAACACTCAAAGCGTATCTCGATGTCTCGGTCCGACCACAGCCCCTGCACCCACTTCGGATTCTCAAAATCACTCTTGCGCAAAGCCACCAACGTTGCCAACCGACGCCCCAACGGTAACGCTTGCACCTGCCCCAATTCCCATCCCTTCGCTTCCCTACCCAAAGCGACTATTGCCGCATGCGCCAAAAACGGATCGCTACCTTCAATCGCTCGAAACAACTCCTCCCGCTGCTCCTGACTACCCCCCCCGTTTTCCCGCCCCAGCCAAGCGTCCGCTTGAAGTGCCTGTGGCGTCTTCGGCTCAACTTGCGGCTGCATCCAAGTCGCTTGCTCTGGATCAATCCGCAGTTTCCATAGCCGCCCCATCCCATGCAACTCATACGAAGGCGAAACCCAATCGGTAAAGTAAAAGTCGATTCCCCGATCTCCCTTGCGAGGCAACCCTGCAACCATCGCTACAGGCCTAAACAAATCACTGCCCCGAAGCAATTCGATCCGCTGCGATTGCAACGTAGCTCCCTTCCAATGCAAAGGGAAATAATCAATACAGTGATTGCTCCACGAAGGCACCATGACCCCTCCTCCTAACCCGACGACAGCGCAAGGACCCTCGCCACAGGGATGAATCATCCCCAAAGTTCCCCTCAATTCACCGTTCCAGCAAACAAATGGGTGAACCGAAGCACTTCCATACACATACTGAAACCCATAATCTCCTCCTTCAACCACATGCAGCAAACGACAAGGTGGACGACTTCCAGGATCGTTCTCGGCGGCAAACAATACCCCATCTTGTCGCATCCATAAGCCAAACGGATTCCAAAAACCCTGGGCAATCCGACGCAATCCCTTGCCATCCCGCGCGCAGTGAAACACTCCACCCTCTCCGCGCCCACGCAACTCCCGACCATCCGCACCTCGCAATACCCAATCCTTACCGAAGTTCTCCCCCAGCGAAAAAATCAATCCGCCATCGGTATGCCAAGCCATCCCGCTGAGACCATTGTGCGGATAATCCGCCACCGTATCCAAAGCCGCGATCGTCTCCTCTTGATCGCCAACACCATCCCCATCCGTATCGCGCACCCGAAGTATACGATCGCGCTGCGCTAAATAAACCCAACCACTCGCCTCCTCGAAGTTCGATGGTCCGGCCGCTGAACCCTCAAGCAACAACTGCATCGTCGTCTTCGTACGATTGTAAAAGAGCCGTCGATTCTTCCCAGTCGAATCGAATATCCAAACCTCATCATGCTCCGGCCCAACATACCCCTCAGGTCGGAAATGGGTATGACAAGCAACCACCCAAAGATTTCCAACACTATCTACCCCTATCCCAGTCGGGGTGACTAAGTCCGGATGCTCAGCCAATAACGTCAATTCCAAACCGGGTTGCAATTCCAAAACCCTCGAAGGACTCTCTTGACCTTGGACAGACAATCCACTCGTGCCGAGCCAAACAATCGCAATTGCCGCAGCTATCAACCAATTGCCACCAGATTTTTGAGTCCTAAATTGTCCCATCGCTTGAATTTTCCCGCCCAAGCCATCCACGCACCGCTGGATCGCAAAACCAATTCGCGCCAATTTCTTGCGTAAAACATATTCAATATTGTACCAACCCGCGAGCTCGAGCACTCCAGCTCAAAAAGCACTCCCGGAACCAATCGAAACTTCAATTTGATAGTGCCGCAGCTAGGCGTGCGAAAGCTCAGCCAACTTTGATAAGAGATGCGCAGCTGACCCTGTGTCGATCGCACGACGAGCTAACTCCACTCCCTCCTGCAACGAATGTGTCTTACTGCTTACCCATAAACCAGCCGCAGCGTTCGCTAACACGATGTCCCGCGACGGACCTAACTTGCCTCCCAAAATCTCACGGATTCGCTCCGCACTCTCTTCAGGTCCAGATACACACAAATCTTCATTCTTGATCGGATCCAACCCAAAACTCTTCGGCTCCCATGTGCTCTGCGTCAACATCCCATACTGAATGTGATACACGCTCGTTTCCGCACTCAAACTCACTTCGTCCATCCCGTCATAACCGCGCACCACTATCGCCGCTTCGATCGGCAACTGCACCAATGCGGCTGCAATCTTCATCTGCAAATCACTACGACCCGTTCCAATCACTTGAAAAGTCGCATTCGCTGGATTGCACAAAGGTCCCAAGTAATTAAATAACGTCGGAACTCCCAACTGCCGACGAACCTGACCAACATGCTTCATCGCCGGATGCAACTTCGGCGCAAAACAAAAACATAAACCCAAATCATCTAAACATCGCTCAACCTGCTTGCGATCCGCTTCTATCGCTACCCCAAGACATGCTAACACGTCTGCGGATCCCGTCGCACTCGTGATCTTGCGATTACCATGCTTGGCCGTCGGGACACCACAAGCCGCCGTGACAATCGCGGTCGCAGTAGAGATATTGAAAGTCCCACTCCCATCCCCACCCGTCCCACACGTATCGAGCAACCCCGTACGCAGCGAACGAATCGGAGTCATCATCAACCGCATCCCCCGCACCGCCCCAACCATCTCGGATACCGATTCCCCCTTGGCCCGAAGCGCTAACAATAACTTGCCAATCTGGTCGTCATCCGCCCGGCCCGCTAGCATCCATACGATGGCTTGCTGCATCTGGTCTGCGGTTAAATCGGTCCCTTTTTGGGCGATTTCGATGAATTCCTCTAACATGCAACCCTAGCTTCTAAAAACAATCTCTCGAAAACGAATGTCCCTTTTGTAGAACACTACCTCCTACGTTACACTAAACACCCATCATCTGCTATCTGGTAAACAACAACCAGCCATAGCCAGCCCGCACTACTCAGAAAAAACGCAAGTATCCACAAGCTATGGCTAGAAAAGTCATTATCGACTGCGATCCGGGAATTGATGATGCTCTAGCCCTGACCATCGCACTGTTCGACCCGCGTCTCGATGTCCTCGCTGTAACCACTTCCTCCGGAAACATCGAAGCCGAACAAAGCTCCAAAAACGTACTTGGTTTACTCGAAAAACTCGATCCACCACGCTACCCACGCATCGGAATCGGGAGCGACCCAGAAAATGCACCCGTTGGGGATGGTCGTGATTTGCATGGTTCTGACGGCTTGGGCAACCTCGGCCTAACCCCCGTCGAACGTCAACACCTACTGCCCAGCGAAAAACTGATCATCGACCGTGTCAAAGCCTCACCTGACGAAGTCACCGTGCTGTGCTTGGGACCACTGACCTCCCTCGCTCGCGCCTTCCAACGCGACCCAAGCATCGTCTCCCAAATCGACCAAATCGTGATTGCCGGCGGTGCGACGCCAGGCCAAGGTGACGTCACTGCCGCAGCCGAATTCAACATGCATTTCGATCCCCGTAGCGCTCAGCTTGTGATGCGGTCCCCCACCACCAAAACCCTCCTACCCCTCGACCTGACCAATCGCATCCGCTTCGATCTAGACATCCTCCATCAACTCCCTTTGAAATACACCCGCGTCGGCTCACTGCTGCACACCATGGTCCCGCACCTGTTCCGCTCCTATCGACAAGTCCGCGGTCAAGAAACCATTCCACTGCAAGGGGTCATCGGCGTGATCTACTTGTTGGCCCCCGAACTCTTCACCTGCGAACAAATCATGGTCGACGTCGAAGACCAAGGTACACTCACTCGCGGGGCAACCGTCTTCGACCGCCGCCCCTTCGCTTCTCCAGCTCACGACCTTGAACTTGCAACCGCCGTCGACGAAGAAGCCGTCCGCGAACTCGTCATTCGAGCATTCCGCTACGCAGGCCAATCGTCAGAATGACGATGCCTCAGAACTATTTACCAATCAACTCCCCCTGAACAGGAACACGGGATGTCGAAAGCTCCAAGAACCGTAAACCTCGCCCTCGTGCAAATGACTACCCCCGGCTCGATCGCCGCAAATATCGAGAAAGCCATCGACAAAGTCCGACAAGCTGCCAAAGCCGGGGCTCATATCGTATGCTTGCAAGAACTCTTCAATGCACCCTATCCTTGCCAAAGCGAAGATCATGATCGCTTCGCTTGGGCCGAACCCATCCCTGGACCGACCAGCAATGCGATGAGCCAAGTCGCTAAGGAGTGCTCTGTAGTCGTCACCGGCTCAGTCTTCGAACGACGCGCCCACGGCCTGTACCACAACACCGCGCTCGTCTTTGATACCGACGGAAAACAAGTCGGGTTCTATCGCAAGATGCATATACCCGACGATCCTCACTACTACGAGAAATTTTATTTCACCCCAGGGGATACTGGATTTACAGTCGCAAAAACAAAGTACGCGGTGCTCGGTGTCGGTGTCTGCTGGGACCAATGGTACCCCGAAGCCGCACGCCTTTTTGCACTGCGAGGTGCTGAGATACTCCTCTACCCAACCGCCATCGGATGGCTTGCCCAAGACAAAGATACCGTTGGTAAAAGCCAAAACGAATCTTGGGAAACCATGATGCGATCCCACGCAATCGCAAATGGAGTCTACGTCGCGGCCGCTAATCGCGTAGGTAAAGAAGAGAATATCGAATTCTGGGGAGGCTCGTTCGCTTACGACCCCGCAGGGGTTCTCCTCCATCGCGCCAGCCATATCGACGAAGAACTCGTGATGGTCAACTGCGATCTCGATTTTATCAACACCCAACGCACCTACTGGCCCTTCCTCCGCGATCGGCGTATCGACGCCTACGGCGACCTCACCAAACGATGGGTGGACGAATGAACCAATCAACCCCCGTCGAATCGGGTTTCACTTGGGTCGCCGAGTGGGAACGCCATGAAGCGACCTGGATATCCTGGCCCCATAATCAATCGACTTGGCCCGATCGATTCCATGCGATCCCACCGGTGACCGAACTAGTCATCCGAACACTTGCCGAAGTCGAACATGTCCATGTGCTCGGTGGTCCAGAATCATCGCTTCGAAATGCACGCCAAGCCCTAGAAGCCATCCCAAACGTCACCGTTCACCCCATTGCAACCAACGACGTGTGGATCCGAGACTACGGTCCCACCTTCTTGGTCAATCACAAAGAAAAAAAACTCGGCGCTGTCCAGTGGATCTTCAACGCTTGGGGTAACAAATACCACCCTCACGATAGCGATGCTAATGCTTCGACCGAAATCTGCAAAGGTCTTGATGCCCACGGAAGGTGGCACGAACCCGACGACGTTCAAACTATCCTAGAACCGATCCGAGCATTTCGATCCAAACTCGTCTGCGAAGGCGGGGCATTAGAGACCGACGGCGAAGGCACCCTGCTAACCACAAGCAGCGCCGTGTACACAGCCACCCGTAACCCTAACTGGTCCCGCCGGGATATCGAACAAGAGTTCATGCGCATGTTAGGCGTTCGCAAAGTTCTCTGGGTCGACGGTGGGGAACTTGCAGGTGACGATACCGATAGCCATATCGATCAGCTCGTTCGTTTCACTCGCCCAGGTGTTGTCCTCGCAGCGATTTCCTCTACCTCCGATGACTCCAACGCACCTCACTTGGCAAACCAATTCCAAGCCTTGCATGCAATGACCGACGCCCAAGGTCGCGAATTGGAGATCGTCCCTCTACCCACTCCACCACCACGCATGGTTCAAGGACACCGGCTCCCAGAAAGCTACTGCAATTACTATTTAGCGAACGGGATTGTTATCGTTCCTCAATTCGGCTATCGCGCCACGGATGACGCTGCTTTAGGGATCCTTCGCGAACAGTATCCCCATAGGGACATCCTGCCGATCGATGCATCGGACTTTATTTGGGGACTCGGTGCATTTCACTGCGCTACCCAACAACAACCGGCAGTCGTCGAACCAAAATGATGTAGCAAGTCCATTGAACGATTCTCGAAAGGGCTACCCATGCTCGGCCAACTCCCTAAGCGATGCAATGTCCTGCGCTGCTTTCTCGTCATGGCTAGCTACCTCACTTGGGTCTGGACCAGCAACAGCCTCTCGGCAATGCCAACAGAGAATGCAAAGCCTACACCCAGCGAGTCAAAGCAACGGATCGACCAACGCCCGAACTTCCTGATTCTCTTTGCCGATGACTGGGGACGCTACGCGAGCTCGTACGCCGCGATCGACTCTGATCCCTTGCAATCGATCGTGCGCACACCGAACATCGATCGCATAGCAAAGCGCGGAACAATCTTTCGACAAGCGTTTGTCTCGGCCCCAAGCTGCACACCTTGTCGAAGCGCACTGCTCTCCGGACAACACTTCTGGCGCACCGGCCAAGGGGCGATTTTGCAAGGAGCCGTTTGGGATCCTGCAATCCCTGCGTTTCCGTTGCTGCTCGACCAAGCCGGATATCACATCGGAGAGACGTTTAAAGTATGGAGCCCAGGCTCACCCGGCGACGCACCCTATGGTGCCGGTAAATTTGCTTACGAAAAGTCAGGGCGCAAATTCAATGACTTCTCCGAAAACGTCACAGCTGCCGTTCAAAACGGTGAACACATCGAACAAGCCAAAGAAGAGTTACTCGAGGGCATCCGAGCCAATTTCACCGAGTTCTTGGATGCTCGCGCGGACAACAAACCCTTCTGCTATTGGTTCGGACCGACCAACACCCATCGCCAATGGGTTGCTGAATCTGGAACAAAACTCTGGGGATTCAACCCCGACGACTTCGCTGGAAAACTCCCTCCCTTTCTGCCCGATGTACCGACGGTGCGACAAGATCTCGCCGATTACTTCGGCGAAATCGCCGCTTGGGATGCTGCCGTCGGCCGATTGCTCGACGAACTAGAAAATCGTCAACTCTCCGATTCGACCTATGTGATCATCAGTGGTGACCATGGACCTCCCGGTTTTCCACATGGTAAATGCAACCTCTATTCATATGGAACATCGGTTTGTTTATTGATTGCGGGACCGTCAGTACCACCAGGTCGCTCAGTCGATGATTTGGTCAGTCTAACAGACATCGCGCCAACCATTTTGGAGTCGGCAGGCATCGAAGTTCCAAAGACGATGACTGGACGGAGTCTTCGACCCTTACTATTGAATACAGCAAGTGGAAAGCTCGACCCGACGCGCGATGCGATATTCATAGGGCGCGAAAGGCATGTCGAAAATGCTCGGGCAGATTTCACTCCCTATCCACAGCGAGCCATCCGAACCGACGACTATCTTTACATTTTGAACTTTCGACCCGATCGATGGCCTCTGGGTGATCCTTACGGTTTGAACGAATCCACTCCGCCGTCTTACGAGCGAGTTCGCGAAAACACCCGAGCCACCTTGCCTGACGAAGACGCCGGCCCAACAAAAGCTTGGCTCGTCGAACATCGCAATGATCCCCAATGGAAGCCATTGTTCGAACATGCCTATGGAAAACGTCCCCGCGAAGAACTCTACGATCTGAAGTCCGATCCGCATCAAATGAAAAACCTTGCCGCCGAAGAGCCGTATCAATCGGTTCGCCAAGCACTTGAACAGAGGCTGATCGACGAGTTAACACGAACTGGAGATCCAAGAATATTAGACCAAGGAAACTACTTCGAGTCCCCTCCGTTATCCGGCCCACTCCCAGCGAATAACACTGCACCACGCAACAATAGAGCGACCCCTAAAGGAACCACTCCAATACCCGGTAAAGCAGCCCCCAACAAGAATCCGTAGTAAAACCGGAGCCTAGCTCTATTGGACACGCCATGAACACTCTCTCCTCTTCGCCAAATAATCCCGCACCGAGTTTCTCAATCGCAACTTTGTTTCGATTATGGTTCGGATTAGAACTCCCAGTCAATTCATGGGTATATGCACTCTCGGGGATTCTGTTGATGATCGCCAAGTACCTTGGTGAGTTCTGGTTCGTCTACCTAGCATCTGGACGATTCTATGCCCCTTATGACTTTCTTAATCCGCTTCTTTCAGTCCGGCAAAAGTACTTCGCTCCACCCGCCCCAGATTGGCTGATGTGGTTCATCATTCTCTGGTCTCTACCATTTCTTTGGATTGCGGTCTCGATGAGTGTTCGTCGCGCGGTCGATGCTGGTAAGAATGCTTGGCTGGGTCTTTGGATCTTTGTACCCTTCGCGAATTTCATTCTCATGATCGCATTGAGCGTGTTACCTAGCGTACCTCGGGCAACCCAGGAACACTTTGAGTATCCTCGCGAACGAACTGAACCGCTGGTCGGGCACGGATTGCAATCCGCACTTCTTGGAATCGTCGTCTCCGCTGCAATCTGTATCGCCATGGTTTCTGTCAGCGTGTACTTAATCGCGGACTACGGAGCCGCTTTGTTTATGGGTACACCGATCATCATGGGAGCAACGAGCTCGTACCTCTACAACCGACCGTTTCTGCGCTCGTGGAAGACCAGTATCCTCGTTGCCGAGTTGTCGGTTTGTTTGAGTGGAATGATCCTTTTGCTCTTTGCCTTTGAGGGGATTATCTGCTTGGCCATGCTACTCCCCATTGCGGCGGGCATGTCAGTACTGGGAGCCTTGATCGGCTTCATGATTGCAGCCTTACGCCCGCAGCAGTCGATGATGTTATTGATCCCAATCAGCCTGTTGCCTGTAATTGCAGGAGCCGAAAGCCGCTTTAGGACACTCCCGGAATACGAAGTTCTGACGACAACGGAAATTGACGCTCCTCCTGAACGCGTGTGGCCTCACGTTGTGGGATTCTCCGAGTTACCTCCACCGTCAACTTGGTATTTTCGGCTTGGGATTGCTTATCCACAGCGTGCAACGATTGTTGGCACAGGAGTTGGCGCGATCCGGTATTGCGAATTCTCAACCGGTCCATTTGTCGAACCGATCACCGCTTGGGAACCCCCTCGTCGGCTCGCATTTGATGTTCAGTCACAGCCATCTCCGATGCATGAGTTAAGCCCCTATCGGCATGTGCATCCTCCGCATCTTGATGGTTACCTGCGCAGCAAACGAGGAGAGTTTCGTTTGATAGACCTGGGCAATGGCCGAACGAAGCTTGAGGGTCGCACTTGGTACGAATACGAGATCTATCCGCAAAGCTATTGGACACTATGGACCGACATGCTCATCCATCGAATCCATCAACGAGTTCTCGCACACATCAAGAACCTTGCGGAGAGCCAATAGTTCTCAGAGAATTGATGAGAGAAAGTGGAAACACAAGACATGAGCCCGCTTCGCGCAAGCCGCGGGGTGTTTGCATCGGACACGCTCAACTCATTGCACGCTCCTATCCATGGAAAACCAAAATGTTGTAGGGGCTGATTGGTTGGGCGTTTTGATGTAATGAACCGGGTACCGCGGACCACCCGGTGCTCGCGCATTCCGGCTCAAAAAACACCCGGTGCTCGCGCATTCCGG
>CAZACJ010000060.1:0-5215 GCA_964483385.1 uncultured Pirellula sp.
CCTGTTGGGTTTTCTGCGAGCATGTAGCCTCGTCCACGGATGGTGTGGATCAGTGGGTTCGTGAATCCTTTATCGACTTTACTTCGCAATCGATTGATGTGAACTTCGATGACGTTTGTTTCGCTTTCCCAATCGGATTCCCAAAGTTGGTGGTAAAGCATCTTTCGGGAGAGGACTTGGTTTTCGTGTCGGATAAAAAGCTCGAGCAGAGAGATTTCGGTGGGGGAAAGTTTGAGTTCTTTACCGTCGCGGAATGCTCTTCGAGTGGTTAGTTCGAGTCGTAGCGGACCGTAGATGAGCGTTGGTCCTTCTTGGCGTTGGCTGCGTCGGACCAGTGCGACGATCCTTGCGTGAAGTTCTTTGATTTCGAAGGGTTTGACGAGGTAGTCGTCTGCTCCTGCGAGTAGACCTTTTACACGGTGTTCCGTGGTTCCCAGAGCGCTGACGATGATGATGGGGGTTTGGTCGCGTTGGGAGCGGAGAGTTCGCAGGATATCCAGGCCTGATTCACCGGCGAGCATGAGGTCAAGAATCAGAGCGTCGGGGCGCTGAGCTCTGACGGACTCTAGTGCTGCGGTAATGGTCGAGACGATGGTGGTGGAGATTCCTTCGTCGGAGAGCCCTTCTCGGACCGCATCGGCCAGGGCGGGATCATCTTCGACGAGCAGAACTTTATTCGGCATGCTTTTCTCAGCTAATCTACAAAGAGTCGATTCATGAAGTATTCGTTAGCTGGAAGAGGATCTTGTCAGTAATTTGGAGAACGAGTCGGTTCGTCAGGATCCTGACTTGCTCTGCAGCAATGCTGCTGCATAACCGAGCAAATCGCCTCGTTCTTTTGCGTGTTCCATCATGGATTGGAAATCACCTGAAGTACTTGCCAATTCGATCAAGGAGGGGGCGATTCCGAAGGGTCGCATGCCATTGGGCATGGTTCTCATAAGGAATTTCGCTGCCTCTGCGGGTCGTCCGACTCTGGCGAGCAAGTCTGCATAGGTTTCGATACCTATGGTGCCATGCTCTTGAGTGTCGAGGGATTCGGCTTTTTGTCGAAACAGTCGAAGGGCTGTTTCGATATTTTCTCCTAGCAGTGCGCGGAACCAAGCCAGACTCATCGGATAGAGATCTGCGAATGGTTCTTCGCTACTGTATTGGTATTGCGCGTGCAGTTGTCTGCCGTATTCGGCCAAATCGGCTGCAAGCCTAAGGGTCTGGGTATCGTCCAGGACTCTGGCAAACCGTACAGTAGAGGCTAGGTGAGTTGTATCCAGGTGGTAGGTTCCGTCGCGAAGCAGACCGGGGACTAATCCCAGCCAGTCGGCGATTCGACCCGTTTCTGGTCCTTGTACTCCAGGGTTTCGTCGTTGGATATCTGCGACGAGATTACCGAGTAGTTCATGATGGACATGTTTTACCAACGCCCCTACCGCCGCTTGCTGATCCGAGCGACCTCGCATGGAGACCACTGAGTCGAGCATCGTGATGGTATTGCATGTACCTCGCATTTGCAGGGACAACTCCGTACCGCGACCGACGTTGATTCCTTCATGTACGTAGAGGTTGAGCAACAAGTCGAGGTTTTCTTGAGTAGCTTCGATGCCTGACATTGCTTGCGCTGCAAACGCATCGTCACCGACAGCTCTCAGGTACATCCAACCTTCTTGCAATCGTCCTGAACGCATCAGTCCAGAACCGACCTCTCTGCAAGCATCTAGCAGACGCTTGTCGAGTTCCTCTTGTATTTGTGGATCTAGTATTGCCGACTCGGAACGGTGATTGTCTCCACCTTGAAGTGCGGGGACAAACACGGGGGGTAAACCCAATTCCACGCGATGCATCATTTTCCTGGCTTCGAAAAGTTCTGGATACCGTTCTTCTTTGCGGAGAGTTTCGACGAGCGCTTGTGCAGCCGCTAGGGTGCCAAGATCTTGCGAAGTTTCCTGCAACATGGTGAACGGATCGTTATGTTTCGAATCGGTTAAGTTTTGCATTGCGTTTTTAGCCAACCTTTAAACTACAAAATTGCCAAAGGGTTTCGCGGATGTTCCAAAGTTCCTCGAGTTACTCCGACACGATTTTCGGCACGGAGGCTTCTCCAGACGCTCGGGCCGTCTGTTTTTCCAGCGATTAGTTGGGAATACAGTTCCCAGAGTTTTCTAAGTTCGGCGTCAGGAGCATCCCGTAAAATTTCGATGCGGAAGCGTCTTACGCCATGTTCGAGCAGTGCAGGGACGACTTCGGCACCACTTTGGGCGTTTCCGTTATAGAGGGTGTTTCGACAGCCAATGTCTGCGTGCAGTACGTGTTCGACCCCGATACGATCTCGAAGTTTGACATCGTGCGCGTCGCACGGTCGTCCGCAGTTCGATTTGTTGGTACCTGGGGAGAGGACGGTGCAGAAAACACAATGCTCCATATGAAACATGGGCATGTGTTGGTGGATTACAATTTCGAGAGTTTCTGGCTGGCTGGCTTGAACCAGTTCAAGGAGTTGATCGCGATTCAAGTCGTAGGAGGCGGTGACGGACCTTGCACCGTTGTTCAGCAACCATTGCGCGGTCAGGGGATTGGTTACGTTGAGAGAAAAGTCTGCATCGGCTGGGATTCCATGTTCCTTGGCGAATTTCAGCGCCGCGAGATTGCGAACGAGCCATCCATCGCTGCGATGTTTTTCCAGTGCACGAAATAGCCCTGCTTCTCCTGCTTTGAGAATACGCAGGGTGGCTAGATTGATTATGGCGTTCTTTTGATGCGCTCGCTCGACGGCTTGACGGTATTCACGAATGTCGTGGAATTCGACGATCAAGTCACGAGCGCCGGCTTCTAGCATGCAATCGAGTTGTCTGAGTGTTCGGCACAGAACCCTCAATTGTGGGGTGGTGTCATCGGTGTTGGATGGATGAGTCTCGATGTTTCTGAGCAATTCTCTCGCAACACCTTCAGGGCGAACTTCGCGTTGCGGAATGGCTTGGCGAACGGCATCGACTTTTTCGATGATTGATTTACGAAGGTCTCCTAGGACGCTCAGGGGTAACATTGGTTCGTCGACGATATCGAGTTGCAAGGTACCGATTTCATAGGGGGTATTTCCCAGTCGTCCTAATTGCTGTTCGATAGCTTGTGCATTAACTGGGTGTTTGCGAGCCCGTTCTGGAATATGGTTGCAATCGATTTGGACTTCGAAGTTCTGAGAGATGAGTCCTTCTCGCTGTTCGGTCCAAGCGACTTGAAACTTTGGTGCTTGTCCTACCGCGATTTGTCCGTGGATGTTGAGTTGTAGTTTTCTTTGGAATCGTTCGGCGTTGAAGGTTTGTCGCCAAGCTTTGGTTTGTTTTGGGGCATCTGTCTGCCATAGGGCTTGGCCCGGTTGCAGTTCTGCTTGGCGTACCACACCGCGTTGAAGTTCAATTTCGACGCGGCCCGATTCAGCGACTTGCACGGGGCGATGATTGGCGTAGATTTCAAAGATGCGGCCACCGACTTCTTTCCCTGCAGAGCGATCCCCTTCGAAGACGATACCGTCTCCTTTTCCTAGGGGGGATATCAAGTCGACGACGACGCGATCCCCTTTCTTGCGGACGACATGTCCGGCGAGTACACCACGTTTTGCGCTGCTACGACCGGGAACAAGGCGTTTGTGATTGCAGCCTTCGAGCCATCCTGGAGAAAAGCCGCGAGAGAAGCTCAGTTCCATTTCCCTTTGGGTTTGTGGTGTAAAGCGAATGGACTGACCTCGCATGGCCGCATCGATTGCTTGACGATAGTGATGGACGATGTTGGCAACGTATTCAGGGGTTTTGAGTCTGCCTTCGATCTTCAAGCTTGCCACACCGGCTTGGATCAAATCAGGGATTAGTTCGTAGGCTGCGAGGTCTTGTGGGGAGAGCAAGTACTTTACATCTCCAAGGTCAACGTCTTTACCATCACGGATGAGTTGGTATTCCAATCGGCAGGCTTGTGCGCACTGTCCGCGGTTTGCGGATCGTCCTCCGAGCGATTCGCTGGTGAGGCATTGACCGGAGTAAGCCACGCAGAGTGCACCGTGTACGAAAGTCTCGACGGGCATATTGGTCGCAGCGGTGATTTTGCGTATCTCGTCTAGTGAACATTCGCGACCTAGGACAACACGGTCAATACCGAGGTTTTCGATCGCTTGGATTGTTTCTGCTGAGGTCATCGTCATCTGCGTGCTGGCGTGGACACTCAGTTCGGGGCAGACTTGGTGGATCAATTGCACTGCACCGAGGTCTTGAACGAGAACGGCATCGACGCCGCTGTTTGCCAAGTGGCGTACGTGGCGTTCGAAATTGAGTAATTCGTCGGTGAAGATCAGGGTGTTGAGAGTAACAAATCCAGATAGGCCTCGACGATGTAAGTGGGCCATGAGACGGGGGAGATCGTCTAAGGAGAAGTTGACGGCTCGTGCTCGGGCATTGAAGCCGCTTTCGAGCCCAAAATAGATGGCATCAGCGCCGTTTTCCACGGCAGCGTGAACGCATTCCCAGTTTCCCGCGGGTGCCAGCAGCTCGGGCGCTGGCCTCCTTTGGGAGGAGTTTGTAGACATCGTTTGGTTTGCCAAGGAATCGAGGTACCGGCGAAGCGATCCGACAACAATCGGATGCTGGTTAGCATTATAGGCAAGGGTTCAAATTTGCCTACGTGGAATCGCTGATGATGTCAAAGGCAGACTGCTGAATTACAGCGAGGCTGCGCTGGCTTGAGGCTTGGGAAGTTCCGCAAGGAGTCTTGCGACGATCGCGTCGGCGTCGATTCCCTCAGCTTGTGCTGCAAAAGTCGGGACGATGCGGTGTCGCAGGACTGGGGCTGCGAGAGCTTGAATATCGTCGGTGGTCACATGCAACCGTCCTTTGAGCAGTGCGCGGGCTTTGCTCGCCACGACAATTTGTTGGCAAGCTCGGGGTCCTGGCCCCCACTGTACCCAAGGAGCGACCCATTTCGGAATGCCCGCTTCTTTGGGTCTGAGGGAGCGAACCAAGTCCAAAACGTATTCTTTGACGTGTGGTGGTAGGGGAACGACGCGAACGATGCGTTGGTATTCAAGAATTTGAGGACCGGTCACGACCGGTTTAATCTCACCGGAGAAGGAGCCGGTAGTTCGTTCAATGATATCCCCCTCTTGTTCTCGGCTTGGGTAATCTACGAGGGTTTGGAAGAGGAAGCGATCTCGTTGGTCTTCCGGTAGCGGGTAGGTTCC
>CAZACJ010000060.1:5225-30836 GCA_964483385.1 uncultured Pirellula sp.
CTTGTTCGATTGGGTTTTGGGTGGCGAGAACGAAGAATGGTTCCGATAGTTTGTAGGTTTTTCCACCGACGGTCACTGCGTGCTCTTGCATTGCTTCGAGCAACGCAGCTTGGGTTTTTGGAGGGGTACGATTGATTTCGTCGGCGAGTAGGATTTGTGTGAAGACGGGTCCTTTGACGAAGGTCATTTGGCGTGCGCCGGATTCGGATTGTTGGATGATGTCCGTGCCGGTGATATCTGCGGGCATGAGGTCGGGAGTGAATTGGATGCGATGGAAGTCCAGATCCATGGCTTGGGCAAGTGAGCGGACCATGAGTGTTTTCGCCAGTCCTGGTACTCCTTCGAGAAGGCAGTGTCCACCTGCCAACATGGCGATCAGCAGTTGTTCAACGGTGTTTTCTTGGCCGACGATGATTTGTGCGACCTGCGATTTAATTTGCTCGAAAGTGTCTCGAAGTTCTTGAGCCCGTGCGATTTCTTCGGTGCTTGGCGGGGGGGCAACTGCGTTCATGAGATTTTTGAGTCGCCCAAGCCGAGTTGGACGCGATAGGGAGGTGGGGTTAGATCATTTGGGCTTACTGCGACACCAGTTTACTCGAATCGCGTTGGCGAGGAGTGATTTTCAGACTCACTGGCGGTGATTTTCGGGTTGGGTTTTTATTCGAGTGGTTTCCTTTCGATGGATTCAATCTTGCGATTTCGGTGGAGCTTGCGAAGGATTCAAAGGGGTTGGAGTTCGGTTTGGTCGGCGTGCTGCAGCCTCGGGGCGAATCAGTCCCGGCTGGGCGTCCAGACTCAAGGAGTCGAATTGGCCGCGTCGGATTTTTTCCCATGCTAGGGCCCCCATTACGGCGTTGTCTGTGCACCATTGAGGTTTGGCGATTATCAAGTCGATGTTTCGTTGTCGGCATGCTTCTTCTATCTGATTGCGGAAGGATTGGTTTGCAGCGACGCCTCCTCCGATGCATAGACGTCGGATGCCGGTTTGCTCGGTGGCGAGGATGGCTTTGGTGACCAAGCAATCAACGACGGCTTGTTGGAAACTCGCGGCGATATCGGCGCGTTGGTCATCGGAAAGGGTTTGGCTCGGAGCGGGTGTTGGATCGAGAATGGTTTGGTGTAGATGACTAGGGTTAGGTCGATTCGTGTTGTTGCGTGTTGGTGGACCGCTGATTCGGTATCTGACGGCTGTTTTTAGGCCAGAGAAACTAAAGTCGAGGCGTTGCGAATCGTCGAGGAGTGGTCTGGGGAATCGAATAGCGTTTGGGTTTCCGCGAAGTGCTAATCGGGATAGTTCTGGACCGCCTGGGAAGGGCAACCCGAGCATAACAGCGACTTTGTCGAAGGCTTCTCCTGCTGCATCATCGATTGTTCCGCCGAGGTAAGTCCAAGTGATGGGGTCTTGGCAGGCGTAAAGTGAAGTGTGACCTCCGCTGACGACAAAACCTACGCATGGATAAATCGATTCACGTCCGATCCCACAAGCGTAGATGTGAGCTTGGATATGGTTGATTCCAACCAATGGTTTTCGCCAAGCCAGCGCGAGAGCTTTTGCTGCCGAGAGTCCGACGAGAAGCGAGCCTGGGAGACCGGGGAAGGTTGCCACGGAGATTGCGGTGATTTCTTTGCGGATATCTTCGCGGTGGACTTGGGCTTGCGCAAGGGCCGTGTCGATGACGGGCAGGATGCGTTCGAGGTGGGCTCGAGCTGCGATTTCTGGGACAACTCCATCGAAGTCACGGTGGAAATCTTCTTGAGTTGCGACGGATTCACCTAGGACTTGGCCATCCTCGCAGATCAGTGCTGCGGCGGTTTCATCACAGGTAGATTCAATAGCCAGAAGTACTCGCGACATGTTTGGTTTATTCATCCAATCCAAAGCTACGAGAGAGACGCATTTGTAGGATGTGTTTGATTCTTCCCCAATCTGTTGGCACGACTTCTTGTGCGAGGGGAATTGCGATTGGAATCGCATAGGTGAGTCGTTCGATGGCGGAGTCATCGATTAGCAAGAATGCTTCGAGCCAATCTTCGAGGGCGAGGAAGTCGAAAAGCATGACTTCTGCAGTTCTCGCGCCGTTTTGAACGGTGAGATCAACTCCATGGGGTAGAAGAAACCGGACGAGTTCTGAGGATTGAGGAAGCCGCATGCGTCTTACGAGGTCAAGCGATCGAAGTTGTCCTGATTTCCCCATTTTTGGAAAGCGTTCAGCGACAACTGTTTGTGTTGTTGGATTACGTCCACGGACGAGTGCGATCGTGGCCAAATCTGCGATTGAGGCTTCATCGCGATCGACCAGTTCGACCAAGATGTCTTCGTAACCTCGAACGCTATGTCGGGAGATAAGTTCGAGGACCGCGACAGCGAGCGGGCTTGCGGTTGCTGAAGCTACGGAGGAGTCTCTCCAAGCTTCGAGTCCTTGCTGAATCCACTGTTGGGCTTGGCCACGCTCCCACAATGATTCCAAAGCAATTGCAATATCTTCTGGGCTACCATCTTCAAAGTCCAAGTTTAGAGAAGCGGTTGAGCGTTCGAGTGCAGAGGCACGGAGTTCCATCGAAGCGATTGGAACACGGAAGAATATTTTCGATTGGTTTTTCAGTTCTCGGATATTCACCAAGTGTGAAGCAAAAGAGGAAGCGCGTTCGACGGAGATGGCTTCGAGCAATTTCCCCGCGCATCGGCAGACTCGGTCGGTGAGTTTTCGGCCGGCAGCCATGTTTTGTGCGAAGTCGATCATCGGTCCGATATGGGCTGCTGGTATCGAGAGGTGTGAGATCAGAGGAAAGTCTCTGAAGCCTTCTTCGATTCCTTCGGACTGCCAAACGGCAAGGATATTTTCAAGGATCTGGGGAGAAGAGCAGTAGCTGCTAGATAGCAGGTCGAGGGAAGCGGAACGAATCCGATGGTCTGGGTGTTTAAGCCATCGTATAAGTTGCTCGTCATTGACGGCCATAGGATCGTATTTCTAGTCCAAGCGAACGGTTGCGGTATGCAGCAACCACGAAATTTAGTTTGGTGTGAATTCGGGCTTGAGTGTTTCGACGCGGATCGTCGAGGTGGCATTTTCCATAACGGTAGCAAGCATTTCGCCAACTGCCTTTGCGACGATATTAGCTGGGAGAGCGTAACAGCAGACTCTTCCCGCTCTGGCGATGTTCAGTCCGACAACGTTGCCTTCGACATCGATTAATGGACCGCCACAATGTTGTGGCGCGAGTACTGTATCGTGTTGAATGACATTGCGGAAGCCGGTGGACCGTGCGGAGACACTTCCGTTGACTTCCATTTCCGTAGGATCGAGCATTGAGAGGGTTAGGTCCATCATCTGTGCTTGAAAGGCGAGTTCCTTCCCGTCTCTTTCTACGTCGACTTGGATTCGTTTACCGGCGGGCATTCCCATGAGGGTGCTGAGGACCTGTTGTCCACTTTCCATCGGTTTGTCTTCGATTCGCAGGATGATGTCTCCTTCTCGGATGCCGGCTCGATCGGCACCGCTTCCGAAGACTACGTTTTCGACTTGGGGTTGAAGCCCGAGTGTCAAGAGCTTGATGCCGAGCTTTGCGTCCGACTTTGGAATAGTGCGGCTTTTTACACTGACTACTCCCATGGCAAGTGGGATCGCGCGTGCGTCGGCGCTTGCGATCCATCCTCCTAGGGGAACGTTGCTTTCGAGATTCCATTGAATCGCTTGCAGGTCAACGCGGTCGATTTTGATCAATGCAAGATCGAGTTCGGGGCGTCGAATTTTGACCTCACCTTGAAGTTGTGATCCATCGTGCAAGCGTACTTGGATGGCTGCATCGGGGACTTCGGAGGATTTCGTAAGAACCCAACCATCCTCTCGTGCCACCACGCCGAGCGCGAGTTGTTTAGTGTCGGCCATAATCTGAACCGTAGATTTCCAACTGTCCCCGAGGGCTTCTTTG
The DNA here is from genome assembly GCA_964483385.1 of uncultured Pirellula sp. Classification (GTDB taxonomy): domain Bacteria; phylum Planctomycetota; class Planctomycetia; order Pirellulales; family Pirellulaceae; genus JBKCUI01. The sequence continues at coordinate 9,156 of CAZACJ010000060.1, forward strand.
AAGGCGCGAAGAATGGAGTATTGGCTACGTTGTTGGCGACGATTGTTAAGGAACCTAGCTTCTTTGCCTCGCAGTCGTTCTCCGTCTTGGATTAGTTGGTTGAAAAATTCATTGGGGGCCTTGGGGGGGCTTTCCACATCTTCGCAGGCTTGGGGGGTGCACAAACCATTTGAGCATTTTGGATCTTTGTCATCGCGTTCAGTTAGCAGTCCGCCCCATATAACCATGCAACCGACCAAAAAGAGTTTCTCGATTCCGAATTTCATAGTGGTGGCCCTGGATCAGAGAAGTGGTTACTCGGAGAAGTAGTTACTTGGAGAAGTGGTTTGGGATTAGTCTTGAGGAGGAGTGAGCGATCTGGGGGGCGATTGGTTTTGAATGAATCAAGGTTCATCCGAGAGTCCTACGGTTAGCTTAAGATTCACTGTGTTTCCGTCGCGTAGGACTTCGACACTGACTCGTTCACCTGGTACAGTCGCATTGACCTCGGATTTGAGTTTATCAAAGCTATCGATGGGATTACCGTTGAATCGTACGATGCGATCGCCTGGTTGTATTCCAGCTTTCGCAGCGGGTCCCTTGGGAGCGACTGCTCCGATGATGCATTCTTTTTTTGTATCGGATTCTCTATCAGCGGTAACGCCGATGATGGGCTGAAATCCCGGGAGTACACCCCAGACTTCTCCTTTAGCAAGTCGATCCCATGAATCGATGAAGACGTTCATAGGGACATGCATGTTGTCATCGACATCGATCCCGATACGGCTGTGTATACCGATTAGTTTTCCTTGCAAGTCGAACAGTGGGCCACCGCTGTCACCACCGATCAGCGAGCAGTCGCTGACTAATGTTGTGTCGGTTACTCTGAGGATTCGGCCGACTCGGATGACCGAAGGGCGATCTGGGATCCATCCACCTGGGTGACCACCGGCGATGCACCACTGGCCTTCGCGAATTCGTTCACCGACGTTGGGTAGGGCGGCATGTGGCCAGGGCTTTCCGTTGTCGCGATTCTTGACGATTCGAACGAGTCCCGCATCGGAGTCTCGATTCAGCCCTAGGCTGATTCCTTCGACTCTTCGTCCGTCATGAAGCACAACCGTCATGCGTTGTTTTGGGCGTCCGGCAACGTGTGCAGCGGTCAGAATGAAACCATCTTCGTTGATGATTACGCCACTACCTTGAGTGCTACCGTGTTGGAGGTTGACGGTAACTAAGTGAATTTTGTCGGCGACCTTTGATTGCTGTGCTTGGAGCGACTTTAGATCGGAGAGTGTTTTTGGGTCATCGCCGTTGTAAAGCCGTTCGAGTGAGGGGTCGAGTGAGACAAAAGTGACACCCTTTGGAGTTGTGTCGGTTGGGTTTGGGGGTGTGAAGGCCTTCTGTGGCTGGGAAACGGCATTGGTAGTTTCGGTATTGGTCGCTTCGGTTCGGTTTTGCTCCGGGGGGGCTTGTGCCGGTGACTCGGGCAAGACATCTTGCGCGGATGCTTGGGATGTAAAGGTGGAATTGGGGCAAGAAAACAGGGGGAGGGCGCAAGCGAAAGCGAGGAAGATTGTTACAAGAACGACTGACTGAAATCGCTTGGTTGCTTTTAAAAGCATTCTTCCCTCCGAAATACGTACGATTGACGGGATCGATTATTCGCCGAAACTGCTCAAAATAGAACCCTTGAGAGACAGAAACTTTAGAAACTTCCATTGAGATTCTTAAGAATCCGCATTCCCGTTCGTTCTGTAACGATTCTATAGGATACATGAGGCAAGATGTTGGAAACCGCGAGGAATTCTTACGCAAGGGCAACCCTTCGGTTGGTCGTTGGTTGCGGATATGTCGGGGAGAGGGTAGCCATTCGCTGGAGAAATCGGGGTGATTGCGTTCTGGTTGTCACCCGCAGTGAACAGAAGGCGAGCCAGTTCGCGTCTATGGGACTTAATCCTTTAGTTTGGGACTGGAGGAGTTCTGAAGATCCGGTTCCGCGGTTCCTGGACACCTTGGGGAAGATGGGGCTAGCGCAAGCTGCCATTGGCGAGCGACTTGCAACGATCTTGATTTCGGTATCGCATGCTGTAGCACCTGGTGTATCCCCGGAAATGAACCATGTCTTGGGATTGCAGCATTTGTCTGCGGGGTTGCGAGAGTTAGGGAGTATTGGACGTTGGATTTATCTTTCGACAACGGGGGTGTTTGCGGAGAGCAGTTCAGGGATGGATTGCGATGAGACTTCGGAAGTTGCGCCGAAGCGTCCTGGTTCGATCGCAGCGTACGCTGGTGAACAATGGATGAGTGGATCGGGGCTCGAGCATGTGATCTTGCGCCCTTGTGGGATCTACGGTCCGGATCGGGTGCCAAATCTCACAGCGCTTCAGCGAGGTGAGGTTCTTGAGATCGATCCGGATTCCACGTTGAACTTGATCCATGTTGAGGATCTAGTGCAGGTCATCGATGCTGTTGCACTGGGGCCACTAAAGCGATCACTGTATTGTGTTTGTGATGGGAAGAGTCCGACCCGAGGAGAGTATTATCGATGGATTGCGAGGAGGATGGGATGGCCTGAACCTCGATTTATTGTACCTAGGAGCCCTGAGTTAAATTCATCGGGTAGTATTGCGGCTGGTGGGGAGGCTGCTGGGGAAGAGCGAATTGGAAGTTTTCCTCGACGAAGGAGTCAAGGCAACAAGAGGGTGCGTGTGGATCGACTTTTGGCTGACTACGGTATTTCATTTCTCTATCCGAGCTATCAAGATGGACTTTTGCACTGATTTGAAACCGCACAGTTCGTTCTGCGTTTCGCTTGCTCGAAGCTTGCACCGGAGTGTTTCGATTTCTTGTTTCCTCTTGTTTTGCGGGGTGGTTGGGCAAGTTGCTTGTTTGGGTCAATTGGTTCCGCAATCTGGTGTAACGGAAGTAAGTTCTGCGGAGCGAGAAGGGAGTCTCAGGGTTCGTCGAACACGGGTTGAGCAAGCGATGTTTCCGGTTGTGGACGTCCACACTCATTTTTTTGTGAAGGGAAAACACGATTTGGAGTTACTGGATCGTTACGTGGCGATGATGGACCGCAATCGCGTTGGTGTATGCGTTTGTTTAGATGGTCAGTTATCGGATCGCTTTGACAAGCATGTGCAATATCTATGGTCCAAGTACCGCGATCGCTTTGTGATCTTTGCCAACATCGATTTTCAGGGGCAGGGAGCTGCGCAGCGACCGGAGACTTGGGAATGTCAGAAACCGGGCTTCGTTTACTCAGTCGTGGAGCGGCTTCGGGCAGAGGTTAAGCTTGGGCGGATCAGTGGGCTCAAGTTCTTTAAGGATTTTGGACTACGTTGGAAGCAAGCAGATGGAAGTTTGATAGCGATCGATGATCCTCGTTGGGATCCGATTTGGGAGGTGTGTGGGGAGCTAGGTATACCTGTGTTGATGCACACTGCGGATCCGAGTGCATTTTTTCGTCCGATCGATGATCGCAACGAGCGGCTTGGAGAGCTTCGAGTGCATCCGGATTGGGCGTTTGTTGGTCCGGAATTCCCGACGCGAGATGCGTTGCATGCGGCTCGGAATCGAGTGATTGCAAGGCACCCTGGGACCAAATTCATCGCGGCGCATTTTGGCAATGATGCAGAGGATCTATCGGAGCTATCCGATTGGCTTGATCGCTATCCTAACTTATTCGTTGAGTTTTCCTCGCGGCTAAATGAGTTGGGTAGGCAGCCATACACGGCCAAGGAGTTTTTCGTACGTTATGCCGACCGGATTTGCATGGGTACAGATGGCCCGTTTCCGGAGGAGCGTATCAGGACTTATTGGCGATTTTTAGAGACCACCGATGAGTATTTTCACTACTCAGAGAAATCTCCGCCGCCGCAGGGTGATTGGCGGATTTACGGTATTGGGTTGCCAGCGGAGGTGCTGCGTCGAGTCTATTTCGAGAACGCTTGTAAGCTTATCCCTGGTGTCGCAGAGCGACTCGAGAGGCTGGGATATGCGATGGAGGAATCGAAGTGACAAAAACGCACATGCGGGTAAGGGCCGGTGGTGGTAACGGACGGCTTGTGCCGCACCACATTTATTGAACCAAACTGGAGATTGCGTATCCCGGCTCGAAGAGAGCAGTGTTGGAACCAATCATAATGTCGACTTGACGTTATCAACGAAGTTTGGGTCTTGGAGGATCGTTTCCGTAGGGTGCGCGAGCCTACGGCTCGAGAGAGTTGAAGGGAGAAAGTTGAGAGTAGAACAAGGCAGGGCCAAGGCGTTGATTCAAGCCATGGCGGTTGGTTTAGCGCGAGTACGCCTTCGGCTGACTGCTAAACGAAATCGCAGGTCTTGGCTCTCCGCGTGAGACATCGGTGCGATGGTAGGCTCCTACAATTTTGACGAACCATCCTCTAAAACATCGATGGTTTTAGACGTCGAGGTTTCGAACTTCGAGCGCATGTTTTTCGATGAACTCACGGCGTGGTTCGACTTTATCACCCATCAGGACGCGGAACATTTCATCCGCTGCGGCGGCGTCGGGTAGTTCGATTTTGACCATGGTTCGGTTGCTTGGGTCGAGCGTTGTTTCACGAAGTTCTTCGGCGTTCATTTCACCTAGGCCTTTGAAGCGGGTGATGGTCAGACCGCGACGGCCGCTTTCGCGTATTGCGGGGAGTAGAGAGCGAAGGTCTTCGATGCCGATCGATGTTTCTTCTCGGTAGAGGTAGAACCGCGAGTCGGTAGCACCGGTTCGATCTTTGGGTATGAGGTCGGAGATCGAGAATCCGAAAGCAGCGAGTTCTTGGAGACCGGTGTTGATGGTTCGAACTTCGTAGATTTCGGAGATGTGGGCAGCTTTGGGGGACGCTTGTTCGTTGGAGGGTTCTGAGTTGACGATGGTGGAGGTTTCGGAGGTGGAGTTGGCGACGCGGATTTTTCGTTGCGCGAGAAATTCGTCGAGTTTATCACGGGTGACGAACCAGTGGTCTTCGGGACCGAGATCGAGGTGGAAGACGGGTAGTCTGCCCGATTCTGGATCGATTCGTTCGGAGTGGACTTTGAGTGATATGCCGCGTCGTTCGAGGGTAAGGATGGCTTCTTCGAGGGAAGCGAGAGTGCGGCAGAGGGAGCGCATTTTGTCTCCTTCGATTTTTGTGCCGTCTTCATGAACGAAGTAGCTATCACCGAGACCTTTTTCGAGGAGTTGTTGTTTCATTTCCTCTTCGGTTTGAACGTAGTACTTTTCTTTTTTGCCGCGTACGACGCGGTAGAGAGGGGGTTGGGCGAGGTAGACGTGTCCGCCGGCGACGAGTTGATACATTTGTCGGTAGAAGAAGCACAGCAGGAGTGTGCGGATGTGCGAGCCGTCGATGTCGGCGTCGGTCATGATGATGATGCGGTTGTATCGTCGTTTTGCGATGTCTTGGTCGGCCCCGATTCCAGAGCCAATCGCTTGGATCATGCTCATGACTTCTTCGTTGGCGAGCACTTTGTCTTCGCGGCTCTTGTAAGCATTGATGATTTTTCCGCGTAGGGGAAGGATTGCTTGGGTGTCGCGGAAGCGACCGCCTTCTGCGCTACCACCTGCGGAGTCCCCTTCGACGAGGTACAGTTCGCATTCTTCCATTTTATTGCTTATGCAATCGCGAAGTTTACCTGGTAGGCCCCCGCCACCGAGAGCATTTTTACGGTTCCGCAGTGCGTCTTTCGCTTTGCGTGCTGCTTCGCGAGCTTCTGCGGCAAGGATACCCTTTTTGACCAGAAGTTTTGCTGTTTTTGGGTTTTCTTCGAGGTACTTGGCGAGTCCATCACCGACGGCGGTATTGATTACGCTTTCGACGTCGGAGTTACCGAGTTTGGTTTTCGTTTGACCTTCGAATTGTGGGTGTGGTACACGGACGGAGATCACGCAGGTGAGTCCTTCGCGAAAATCGTCGCCGGTAGGGGTTAGGTCTTTGAATAGACCTTCTTTCTTGCCGTAGGCGTTCAGAGTTCGGGTGAGTGCCGAGCGGAAGCCAGAGACGTGGGTACCACCTTCGAGTGTATGGATGTTGTTAACGTAGGATTGGAGAGTTTCCGTGTATTCTTCGGAGTACTGAAGGGCGATGGTGTATCCGATGACATCTTGAGAGCCTTCGGTTTCTCGGCTACCTTCGATTACGATGACCTCTTTGTGAAGTACATCGCTGGCTCGATTGAGGAATTCAACAAATTCTTCGATGCCCCGTTCGTAATGGAATTCATCTCCGGAGTTGGTTCGTTCATCCCGGACTTTGATGCGCACGCCGCTGTTGAGGAACGCGAGTTCTTGGAGGCGTTTTGCCAGGGTGTCGTACAGGAACTTGGTGTTCGGGAAAATTTGCGAGTCGGGTTTGAAGGTCGTTTTTGTGCCGCGTTTGTTCGATGCGCCGGCTTCGCGAACTGGGCCGGTTGCAACGCCACGTTCGTATGACTGAGTCCACATTTTCCCATCGCGGTGTACTTCGACTTCGCACCATTGTGAGAGAAAGTTCACGACGGTCACACCGACGCCGTGCAAACCACCGGAGGTTTGATATGCCTTCTTTTCGAACTTGCCGCCGAATTTCAGAACGGTCATAACTCCTTCTAGGGTGCTAATTTCGCGTCCGAGTTTTTCGGTCAGGTCGGCGTGGCGTTCGGCGGGAATGCCGCGGCCGTCGTCTTCGACCGTGACAGATCCGTCAGCGTTGATCGATACGGAGACTGCCTTTGCAAATCCCGCCATCGCTTCGTCGATCGAGTTGTCGACGACTTCATAGACGAGGTGATGGAGACCTTTGAGGGTCGTATCCCCGATGTACATCCCTGGTCGAGCTCGAACGTGTTCGAGGTCATTGAGGAACTTAAGATCTTCCGAGTTGTAGTCCGTTCGGTCCAGTTCCATGTCTTGGGAGATAGCCCCGTCTTGCGAGATAGCCCCGTCTTGGGAGGTAACCACCGGGGCGGGGCTTGCCGCAGCCTTTGGGGCATTGGAATCAGGACGGGAAGTTTCGTCGTTGGATGCACTCATCTATCAGCCTGGAGATTCTATCTTTTAAGGAACCTGTACGCTGAGAGATTGGTCCCATTGGTCGATCTTCCCAACGCTCCCCTAGTATATCAAATCCCATAGGTTTGCGGGATCCTTACTTTGCGTTTCTACGCACTCTCGACAGGCCTCAGAGGGGGTTGTTTTTGTTGTATTTCTCAAGTGATCCCCCCTTGACTTGCAAAGCTGCATCTGATGGGTCTGGGGCTTTTGCCAAGTAGTTTTACGGATAGGGAATTACGGTTGACCGATTGCTTGTAGCTTCTATGATTAATAGTACGCGTCCGAAATTTAAGTTTACAACTCGTTGGTTGTGGATTGGCGGGATGGTTTCCGGTGAGTAGGTTTTGATTCCGGCTGTCATTCGTTTCTGCTTGATAATTCGACTCTGGTTTGCATTTATGCAAATTTGTGATGTGTGTGTTAGGTTGGTTGATTCAATTAACACAACGGGCGATGAATTTACTTCTTTGCGAGAGTTGGCGATTTGCGAGGAGTGGTGAAATTTTGTCCTGCACCATGGATGCGAGAATTGCGTAAAAAAGTGTCTATTCCTTTTCGATTTCAGGTTTAAAAATAGTCCAAGTGATTTCTTTGACGCCCTATTTAACTTTCATTTAATTCCACGAACCACAGGATTGGAAATTATGGTTGACATCGAGCGGGTTGTAACGCTGGATGATCTCGTCGAAAGTGTTCCGGAGGATTTAGTACGACGGGCAGAGCTTGAGAAGGTTGCTTTGAAAAGCCACATAGAGGAAGTGAAATACTCGGTGAAGGGTTCGGATGACATGTCGAGAGAATTGAGCAAGGCGCAGCGTATTCGGTTGTACATGGAGAACAATCCTGGTGTCAGAAACAAGGAAGTTGTCGAAGCGCTCAAGCATTACAGCGTAACGGCTGCGGATGTGGCGAACGTGAAGAGTATTGCGAAGAAGCAGGGTGGAAAAGAGTCGCGTAGCTATGTGCCGGAAGTCTCTACGCCGAGGGTAGCGCGCGCTGAATCCTCGACAGGGATGACGAATCCTGGTGCTTCTATTACGCTTCCTGAATTAGAGGCTGGAGTGGCCTTTGTGAAAGCTGCTGGCTCCATCATGCGAGCGAAGCATCTACTGATCATTATCGAGCAGATCAAGGCATGTTAAGGGCTACTTGGTAGAGCAAAGTTCTGCCGCCCTTAGGGTATTGTGCAGGAGCATGGCGATTGTCAGTGGTCCGACGCCGCCTGGTACTGGGGTGATCGCGGAAGCAACTTGGCTGACAGAGTTAAAATCGACATCGCCAACGAGTCGATCGTTTAGTCGATTGATACCGATGTCGATTACCACTGCACCAGGTTTCACCATCGAAGCTTGAATCCATTCCGGCTTGCCGATGGCGACTAGCAGAATATCAGCGCGTCGCGTGATTTCTGCCAAGTTTGATGATTGGCTGTGGCAGCAGGTCACTGTGGCATTTGCGTTGGACGGGCCGCATGGCCCTGACTTTTGCATGCACATACTCGCCAGTGGTTTTCCGACAATATCGCTGCGTCCGACCACCACAACTTCTTTCCCGGCGAGTTCGATTCCGCAGCGATGCAAGAGCTGGAGAACGCCGTGAGGGGTGCAGGGGTAAAACCTGGCGCGTCCTTGGGAGACCAGTCCGACGTTTTCGGGGGAAAAAGCATCGACATCTTTGATTGGGACGATTCGGTCTAGGATCCGCTGGGTATCTAAGTGCGAGGGGAGTGGGAGTTGCACAAGGATTCCGTGGACTGCCGAGTCAGCGTTTAGGTTGTCTAGAAGGTTGAGTAATTGATCGATGGATGTGGTTTCGGGTAGATTCAGAACGCGGGATGCGATCCCAGCTTTTCGGCATGCGATTTCTTTATTTTTGACGTAAACTTGACTGGCTGGATCTTCTCCAACAAGTATTGCTACTAATTGCGGTTGGATTCCATGTTGTTCCATCAGTCTGGTGACAGCCTGGGCAGTTTCTTCTCGCAGGGTGCTAGCGATGGCTTTGCCGTCGAGGATGCGGGCACTCATGGACTTGCCTTTCGAGTGGATTGGGATTGGTTGTGGCTTTGAGCTAGATTCCTGGTGAGTTCTTAGGATAATCTGCCGAGCGGGAAGCTGATAGAATCATGTTTGAAAACAGGGCTTTCCACAAGGGACGATTCGTACAAGCGGCGCCCGCTATCGTAATACTCAGGTTAGGTTAGGAAGATACCCATCACTATGTCGGATGCATCGAAACTCAGCGCTGTGGAACTGATCAAGGACACTAGTCGTCATTTAAGAGGAACGATTGGTACGGAGTTGCGAACGGACTCTACGCATTTCGGCAAGGACGATTTGCAGTTGTTGAAGTTCCATGGGACTTATCAGCAGGATGATCGTGAGCAGCGGGGTGGGGCGACGGAGTCGGGCAAATCGGAGAAGGCTTATTCCTTTATGGTCCGGTCGCGAATACCGGCCGGGATTCTCACCGCCGAACAATTGTTAGCGCACTTAGATATTTGCGATACGATCGGCAATTCGACGTTGAAGATTACGACACGACAAGGATTGCAGTTGCACGGTATTCTCAAGTCTGATTTGCGCGAGTGCATGCAGAAGATCAATGCGACGATGATGACAACGCTTGCGGCTTGCGGTGACGTGAACCGTAACACGATGGCTTGTCCGGCACCGATTCAGGACAACATACGTCCAGCGGTACAGAAGCTGGCGATGGATATTTCCGATCATCTATCTCCGAGAACAAAAGCCTATTATGAGTTGTGGCTCAAGGACCTTGATTCTGGAGAGGAATCGCTGGAGGGTGGTTCTAACGAGGAGGTTGAACCGATTTACGGTAAGACCTATTTGCCTCGCAAGTTCAAGACTGCGATAGCGATTAGCGACGATAACTGCACTGACGTATACACGAATTGCCTTGGGTTTATCGCTGTTGTCCGGGACGGGCATGTTATTGGCTACAACGTTGTGGTCGGTGGTGGTCTGGGTGTCACACCGAGTGCGAAGAAGACCTTTCCGAGGCTTGCGACACGATTGGCATTTGTAACGCCTGAGCAAGCGGTTGGGGTTGCGGAAGCGATTGTTAAGGTGCAGCGGGACTTTGGGTATCGGGATGATCGCAAGCGGGCGAGGCTCAAGTATTTGGTGCACGACCAAGGGATTGAGTGGATGCGTCATCAGGTAGAAACGTATTACGGGTCGAAGCTTAAGGATTGCACGGCGGATGATGTGACCGAGCATCGCGACCACATGGGTTGGGAGGATCAAGGAGACGGGCGATGGTTCTACGGTTTTAATGTCGAGAACGGTCGACTTTACGACGATGAGAACCGTGCTTGGAAGATGGCTCTTCGAGAGATATGCGAAGAGTTCAACCCTGAGCTACGGCTTACCGCACACCAGAGCATTTTGTTCTGCAACATCGATCCGAAAGACAAATCGAAGTTAGAGGGTTTGATCAAGAAGCGGGGGTTGCCGCTGACGGAGGAGATTTCCAATGTGCGTCGTTGGTCGATTGCGTGTGTGGCTTTGCCAACATGTGGATTGGCTATTACGGAAAGTGAGCGTGCTTTGCCGGGTGTGATTGACCAAATGGAAGTTGTGTTGGAAGAGCTTGGGCTAGACAAAGAGCTCTTTACGGTTCGGATGACAGGATGTCCGAACGGATGTGCTCGGCCTTACAATGCGGATATCGGATTGGTAGGAAAAGCAAAGGGCAAGTACACCGTGTACGTGGGTGGAGCGCGGTTAGGAACACGCTTGGCGTTTATTTATAAGGACTTGATTCCGATGGAGTCGGTCGTTGAGACGCTCAAGCCGTTGTTTGTGGCTTTTAAGGATCAGCGGCAGGGGGACGAGTCTTTTGGGGACTTCTGTGCTCGGCTTGGTCAAGAAGCTTGTCAGCAGATCGGTTAAGGTTTTTCCTGAGAGCCTTTGGCTCTCTGAGAGTTGAAATGTCTCACGCGAAGGAGCAAAGACGCCGAGAGCAGCGATTTTGTTTAGCAGTCAGCCGGAGGCGTACTCGCGTGAAGCCAATTGCCATTGAATAGCTCAGGGCATTTGTCCCGTCTGTTTCTTGTAGGTACCGATACGTTCCATCAACGGATCATTCGGAGCGTCTCTTCGGTCTAACGGCATTCCGCCAAGATGATTTGCCGCCCGTTGAGCCGAAGGACTTTAATTGGTGTGAAGGACCCCGAGTCGTACTTCACCCCGAGTCGTACAAGGGGTAGCACTCTATCGCGAGTGCGAATTCAGCGAAAAACGGCATCCGTGCCGGCTGGGTTGCATACGCTTTGGAGGTATGCAGGCAGCAGTGGACTGCTGCCGAACTCCCAGGCCACATCCGTGTGGCATTTTTTCGCTGAAGTCTGATCGGTTTGCAGTGGGGGTTATGCCGCTGCGAGTTCGAGTTGTCGTTCGCTTTGTGAGCGTGCTTGGATACCTTCGATGAATTCTTCGAAGATGCGGATATCCAGAGCGCTGGCAGCGGGGGATTCCGGGTGGAATTGGCAGCCGACGACGAACCAATCGTCATCTTTGTTTTCGATCCCTTCGATAACGCCATCTTGGCAGCGAGCGGTTACGCGGAAGGAGTCAGCGAGACGATCGATAGCCATGTGGTGGCGACTGGTAACGCGGATTTCACCTTCGCCGTAAACGCGGCCGAGGATGGAGTTCGATTCGACGATCAGAGAGTGGCGGTGGTTTGGATCGTGCGGATCGCGGTGTTGGAGGGCATCGGGAAGGTCGACTGGGATATGGTAGAACAGGTTTCCACCTTCGGTGATGTTGATCAGTTGCAGTCCGACACCGATGGCGAGCAGGCTCATTTTTCGGCGGGAGATTTCGAAGGCGAGTCGGCGATCAAAATCTTCGCGTCGGGCTTCCATAGGACGTACGGAACTGTGTAACATGTAACCGTCGCGGCGTGGGTCTAAATCTGCTCCGCCGACGAGCATGAATCCGTCAAGGGTATCGAGTACGGGGCCGAGGCTATCGAAGTCTGTAGTGGGAGGAAGAACTACAGGTATGCCACCTGCGTTGACGATAGAGTCAAAGTAACCGGTAGCGAGATAGGCGAATGCGGGTGCTCCCTGGCTTGCCCCGCGGTAGTCACAATTCATCCCGATGAGTGGCTTACGTGCCATGCTTCGATTCCTCCGATGCTGAATGAGAATTTGATGAGTTCTGATCCCTTGAATCCATACCAAGGGTGCTCAAGCGAGCGGGCGTAAGTTAGGGGATACGGATGGCGCAATCAAGCTTTGGGCCATATTTTGCGATATCTAGAAATGCTAGCTCAAGATAAAGTGCTAGCATTCTTGTTTCAGGTGATGTTGCTGAGGGGTTTGGTGTGGAGAATGGCTGAAGTTGGGAATTGAAAAGGCTGAATTGGAGTTGGATTCAGTCTCGAGATATCCTGCGGATATGTCGTTTGTAGGGTCGATAAGGAATGGATTAGCAACGTTGAGGAGCAACTCTATGGCAAGCGATTCGCGACTGAAAGAACAATTACCGAAGCTTACCGATGCGATAGTCGCTTCGTATCGAGCGTGTGATCGGATTAATCACTTGGGTCATTGCCCGTTGCCGAAGTACGAGGTGGTGATTGAGATTTTGGAGGATCTAAAGGACATCTTTTATCCGGGGTTTCGCAGGCGTGAGGGGCTTCATGCGTTGAATGTGACTTACCATGTCGGGAACTTGATCGATGCCTTGCATGACAAGCTCACTACGCAGATCACACGGGCTTTGATTCATGCGAATCGAGTCAATCATTTGCCTGATGAATCGATGCAAGACGAGGGTTGCAAGGAGGCTGAAGACTACGAGGCCCGAGGGCAGCGGATTGCGATTGCGCTTCTGGAAAAAATCCCTGCATTGCGTCAAGGTTTAGCTAAGGACGTTGATGCTGCTTTTGCAGGTGATCCTAGTGTGACGAATCGCGACGAGATTGTCTTTTGTTTTCCTGGGCTTGAGGCGGTCACGATCTATCGCATCGCGCATGAGCTTTTTCGTTTGAAAGTCCCATTTATTCCTCGCATGATGAGTGAATGGGCACACAAGCAGACTGGGATTGACATCCACCCGGGTGCAAGCATTGGGGAGCATTTTTTCATCGATCACGGAACTGGAGTGGTTATTGGGGAGACTTGCAAGATCGGTGACCATGTCAAGATTTATCAAGGCGTTACGCTTGGTGCTTTGAGTTTTGCGACCGATTCGAACGGCGAATTAGTCAGGGGGACCAAGCGTCATCCGACGATTGAAGACCATGTGGTCATTTATGCAAATGCAACGATTCTCGGGGGAAACACCGTTATTGGGCACCACAGTGTGATTGGGTCGAGCGTTTGGGTCACTTCGAGTGTTTCTCCTCATTCGACGGTTGTATTGGAAAAGCCCAAATTGAGAATTCGCAACGGTTCGGTCGATGATTCCTTGTTGGATTTAAACTATCAGATTTGAGCGATGCCTGGGTTTTTTGGGTGTAGAACGCGGTATTGAGTATCAAGAAAGCAAGGCGATATCTCCTTGCGTTCCGGTTTTTCCGTTATACTCAACGATTCGCCCAATGTGAACTTTCCATTACGCCCAGACGCGCAAACGTATGACTTCCAAGCCTCCTTCCCAAGATCCTGGAATACCGTCTTCTCCTACGGGGAAACCTCGATCGGCGAAGAATTCTCCACAGCCTGTATCCGCACGCCCAAGTTCGAACAGTTACTGGTGGGTAACTATTCTTTTGATCGTATCTGTGTTGATGCTTTTTTGGTCGGGAGTTCCGTCGACTTCGAGGATCGATTACAGCTTCTTTCTCGCAGAGCTAGAGCGTAATAATGTTCGTCGTTTGACGATTTACCCGACGGGGGCCGAAGGGTCCTTCGTGGTAGCACCAGAAAAACCGGTGACCTACGATGTGCTGGGCAGGCCCGTCGAACCCAAGAAGACCAAGGCGGGTGCTATTGAGCGACTGCGAGATCAATTTGAGGTAGCTTTGCCCAATGAGGGAGAAGAGCGTCGCGTGTTGTTTGAGCGGTTGGAGAAGTTGCGCAAGGAATCTGAGGAAAGGGTGTCGAGTACCGACGGGAATGCTTCGGACAAGCTTCCTTTCGTTTACGACGTGGTCCCGAGTACCGGTACGAACGCAGTCTACGTTCTACTGTCGCTTTTATCTTTTGGTTTGTTGGCAGCGGCTCTGTATTTTTTCATGCGTCGGTCGCGCGAAGGGATGATGGGGGGCGGGGGATTTCTCAACAGTTTTACCCGCTCCACTGCGAAACGGTATGAAGCGACCGAGCACCACATTACTTTCGCCGATGTTGCGGGTCTTGAAGGAGTTAAAGCGGACTTGAAAGAGATAGTCGATTTTCTTCGCGCGCCCGAGAAATTCCAGAAGCTAGGTGGGCGAGTTCCCAAGGGTGTGTTGCTCAATGGTCCGCCAGGGACTGGAAAAACGTTGTTGGCGCGGGCTATTGCGGGTGAAGCTGGAGTTGCTTTTTATTCCGTGAATGGAAGTGAGTTCATTCAGATGTTCGTTGGCGTTGGAGCTTCTCGCGTGCGTGACTTGTTTGCCACTGCGAAAGAGAACGCACCTGGAATCATCTTCATCGATGAGATCGATGCGGTTGGTCGACAACGCGGAGCTGGGCTCGGTGGCGGCCATGATGAACGGGAGCAGACCCTCAACCAGATTCTGAGTGAAATGGACGGGTTCTCTCCGACGGTCTCCGTGATCGTGGTTGCTTCGACGAACCGCCCAGATGTGCTTGATCCTGCCTTGTTACGCCCAGGCCGTTTTGACCGACACATCACGGTGGGGCGTCCGACCCTTAAGGGCCGGGAGGAGATTCTCAAGGTTCATGTTCGGGATGTCCCATTGGATAACGATGTCGATTTGCAGCGTATAGCTCAAGCCACGGTTGGGTTGACTGGAGCGGATCTTCGTAACATTGTCAACGAAGCGGCTTTATGGGCAGCTCGACAGGACAAAACCAGGGTCCAAATGTCGGACTTCGATTACGCTCGTGACAAGGTGCTGATGGGAGCCAAACGAGAAGAAGTGATGCAGGAGTCTGAAAAGGAAAAGACTGCTTACCACGAAGCCGGGCACACCCTTGCGGCTTGGTTCCTGCCCGGTGCACAGCGTGTTCACAAGGTAACCGTGATCCCTCGCGGCCAGTCCCTTGGAAGTACACAGATTTTACCATCCGAGGATAAACTCAATCTCTCGCAAAGTGAAATCCGCGACCAGCTGGTCGTCTTGCTCGCCGGACGCGCTGCGGAGCAAATTATCTATGAGGAGACTAGCGTCGGCGCTGAGAATGACTTGGAACGCGCAACGTCGCTTGCCCGTCGCATGATCGCTCACTGGGGCATGAGTCAAAAGCTCGGTCCAGTCTCGTATAAACTCTCCGATAGCGACCCATTTCTTGGGCGAGAAATTCATCAGCAACGCGTTTTCAGTGAACATACTTTAGAAATCATCGACAACGAAATTGGTGAAACACTCCGGCTTGCGGATCGGCAAGCCTTGGAGTTGTTGCAAGTTCACAGAAAGGCACTTGAGGCGATCAAAGATGCATTGATGAAGCGAGAGGAACTCGACGAATCGGAGTTGCGAGAATTGATTGGGCCAAGCGTGCATGATGGATCAATGCAAATGAGTTCTCGAGTGCCATCTTCCTCGGATAACAGTCAAACACCCTAGCTTCACAGTCCTTTTTCCGACTGCTCTTATGCCAAAGAAAAAACCGAATAAGGTTCGATTTGACTTTCGCAAGGGGCATCAGGGCCAGCGCCGCGAAAAGGGGCTCACGGAGAAGTTCGCGCAGTCCAACGAAGACATCGATACAGAGCGGTCGCAGCGTGTTAGCGGTAAAGGGGAGTTGACGAGAAGGCGTACGGTGAAAGGAAGTACGCTGGATTCGAAGGGGAAGGATGCGTTTGAGTCGTTGGAGTTGCAAACGCATGATGCGAGCGTTTGCGGTCGTGTTTTGAGGGTGCACGGGTTGGACTCAATAGTGCAATTGGATTCCGGTGAGATTCTACGTTGCGCTGTGCGTCGTGTTCTTAAGAATCTCTCCACCGATCAGCGCCACGTTGTTGTCACCGGCGATCGAGTTCGAGTGGCAAAACAAGGGACAGATCAAGGCTGGATTGTACGTATTGAACCGAGACTATCTGAGCTGGCTCGCACCAGTCGCCAACGTCGCCACGTAATCGCTTCGAATATCGATCAACTTTTGATTGTTACGAGTGCGGCGGAGCCATCAATCAAGCCGAATTTGATCGATCGTCTTTTGGCAACCGCTGAACAGAATCGTTTGCCTGCAACCATTTGTATTAACAAGTGCGATTTGATTCAGCCTGCATTGTTGCAGCCCTTGATCGGCACCTATGCGCAGTTGGGCTATCGTGTTTTGTGTCTCAGTGCAGCGAAAGGCTGGGGGTTAGAAGGTCTTGCCAAGTCGCTTAGCGGTCGAACCACAGTAGTGATTGGTCAGAGCGGTGTCGGTAAGTCTTCGCTCCTGAATTGCATGATTCCGGGACTCGAGCAACGCGTTCAGGAAGTTAGTCAAGAAAATCAAAAGGGAAAGCACACGACGACTACGGCAGCGTGGTTCTCGATTGATGCAACGAGCGCAGTGATCGATACACCTGGTGTTCGGCAGTTCCAATTGTGGGATATTGTACCTGCGGAGTTGACGGGGCTGTTCCGAGACATTCGCCCGTTTGCGTCGCACTGTCGATATCCCGATTGCTCGCATCAGCATGAAAACGACTGTGCTGTCAAGGATGCTGTGGCTGATGGGTTGTTAGATCCGCGACGCTACGATAGTTATTCGCAGATTTTGGATGCGCCTGCCTTCGCGGATGACGAAACCATCGATTTAAGCCAACCGATGGACGAGTAGCGACTTCGAGAAAGGGCTTGTGCAATATCTCACGCGGAGAGCCTTTGGCTCTCAGAGAGTTGATAGGACAGAGTGGAAAGTAGAAAAGCATCTGCATGCCAATGCGCAAAACTATCACGCAAAGAGGCCAAGAGCAGCGATTTCGTTTAGCCGTCAGCCGAAGGCGTACTCGCGCTAAACCAACCGCCATGGCTTGAATCAACGCCTTGGCCCTGCCTTGTTCTACTCTCAACTTTCTCCCTTCAACTCTCTCGAGCCGCAGGCCGTGGTGGGTTTCGCGGTCGATTGGTTGGGTCTCGCGAACATAATGATGCGGTATTGTGATTTGGAAGTAACGAAACAAACAACGTGCGACCGCTTCACCACACCCTACGGAAAACGATCTGACATGCACCATCCATTCGATGCGTGCCGTTCAAATAACGGACCGCGGAACATACCATTGCACCTAAAAAAAGAGCCGACTCGTTGGTGCGAGTCGGCTCCTGATTGTAAGTTGTCACTCGAGTTTCGTTTCTTACTCGGCAGCGAGGGCTTTTTCAATCGCTTCTGTCAATTCCTTGGAGGTCGGTTCAACGCCTGAGCCGAAACGACCAACAACGTTCCCCTTACGATCCAAAAGGAACTTCTCAAAGTTCCACTTGATCTTGCCCTTGCCAGCGGGCTTGGAGTCGACGCTGGTGAGGTAGCCGTAGAGTGGGCAAGCCTTTCCGGAGCTATCATCGTTCACGTTGACTTTGTCAAGCATATCAAACGTGACATTGTACTTGCTCGAGCAAAATTGCTTGATGTCCTCTTTGCTGCCTGGCTCTTGGCCGCCGAATTGGTTGCAAGGAACGCCGACGACGGCTAGTCCTTTTTCAGCGTACTTTTCGTGTAGTTGCTGAAGCCCTGTGTACTGCTTGGTGTACCCACACTTGCTGGCTACGTTGACAAATAGGACGACTTTGCCTTCGTATTGGCTCAAGTCAACTTTTTTGCCGTCGATGTTGTTCATGCTGAATGCCAATGCTGGTGGAGCGTCTTTGGTTGCTTCTTCAGCAATTGCAGCGGACATAAGCGCCATGGCAACGATACCAGCGAGCAATTTTCTAGGACTCATCTCAATCTCCTCAGATCAAACTGGTGATGAAACTCAGGTAGTCGATGACAAGCAACTACCGGTTGGTTACCACGGTGCGCTCAATTGCACCGGGGGGATACATGTGAATTGTATTTCAAGGTCAAGTCGAGGGGGATTACGCCGCTGGTGCGGGGGGGATTTTTTCCCCTCTAATCAGATCCTCGTACGATTCTCTCGCTCGGATGCAGTGTACTTGTCCATCTTCGATCAATAGTTCTGGGGCTCGGAAGCGTCCGTTGTAGTTGCTAGACATGACGAAACCGTATGCTCCTGCGACTTCGAGGATCAAGTAATCTCCGACATTCGCGGGAGGAAGTTGTCGTTTCGCGACGAATCCACCTTCTTCTTGGGTGAAAATGTCACCGCTTTCGCATAGTGGGCCACCGACGACGGTGTCGAAGAGTGCTTCAGCATTGGGAATTGGGCCGCGGTGGAAAATGGAGATGGGGTGATAGGCACCGTATAGAATGGGGCGTGCTAGATCATTAAAGCCAGCATCCAGGAGGTAGAATCGGTTTTCGCCCATGTTTTTAACAGCACGGATTTCCGCGATCAAGAATCCGCTTTCTGCGACCAGATAGCGACCTGGCTCGATCTCCAGGTTGATCGGGTGTTGAAAATCCTTCTCAAGCCGTTTGCGAGTTTGGTCCCAAAGCTGGAAGTACTTGGCAAGATCAACGTAGCTTTGACCTGCTCGGTAGGGGACCGGTAGTCCGCCACCGGCACTGATGGTGGTGATGGTTCTACCGATCTGCTTGGCAACCCGTTCGAGGGCTTCGCAGACTTGCGATAAGTGCTCTAGGTCGGTACCGGATCCGATATGCATGTGCAAACCGTCGATGACGATGTTGTGTAAGTCTGCTAGTCTGAGGCATCGATCGATATCCTCGTGCCAAATACCGTGTTTGGACTGAGGTCCGCCAGTGTTTGTTTTTTGGCTGTGACCGTGGCCAAATCCTGGATTTACTCGCAATGTCACACTGGAACCGGGAGCGACGCTCCCGAGTTGTTCGATCATGTCGGGCGAGCCGCAGTTGACATGTAATCCGAGTTTTTTGACCATCGCCAATGCTTCGCGGTCGAATACGTCAGCAGTGTAGACGATTCCATCGGGGCCATAACCTGCGGAGAGTGCGCGTTGAACTTCCCCGGCGCTGACGGCATCGACGACAACCCCCAATCGCCGCAAGCGATCGAGGATGGCGATATTTGAACAAGCTTTCTGCGCGTAGCGGATCAAGTCGAAAGCTTGAAGATCCGCAACCTTTTGCCGAATGGTCGCCATGTCGTAGACGTAGCAAGGGGTACCGAATTGCTGAACGATCGCGTCTATTGATAGTCCAGAAATCTCTCGGCGAATCACCGGAAAAGGGGTCGTAGAAGTCGACATACAGTTAGGTTTCTCCAAGCACAGTGGTTCAATGGTGATCTCGGCAATTCCAAGACGGCGGAGGGCCGAAGGGTATCGTATGCGCCGAAACGGTTACTTATTGTAAGACGGAAGGGCTAAGACTCCAATTCCTTCCTTTTGCGAACGCTCTGGGAATATTTCTCCATGAACTTCTTTTCGCGTGAAGTGAGAGAGTCTTTGCCTGTCGCGTGAATTTTTTCAAGGATTCGGTCCGCTTCCCTTGCTTCCAACTGGTCATTGGAGAGTTCTCGATCTGAAGGAGTATGGACCTTGAATTTGCGCCGCGTCCACCATTTCATGATGGACTCTACCCCTTCTCTAGGATCTTGAACCTTTGAGAAATTCCAGTGTAGGAAAAAATACATGGTTGCAAAAAGGATACCTAACAAGTGGATATCGTAGGCCACTCCGGTTCCGGGTTGTGCGATGAAGTTAGTCAGGACAAATAGCACCCCTAGAACCCAAGCTGGCATAGGGAAGACGAGCAAGTAAACAGTGGCGTTCGGGTAATTATAGACAAACAGCATTGAGATGCAGAGGACAGCGCCTGAAGCTCCCAACACAGGCAAGCCGGATCCGCTAAGGCCACGGATTACCATCCAGATCACACCGCAGAACAGTGCGCACAGGAGGTAGATTCTTAGAAATTCACGCTTTCCATAGCGGGCTTCTACGCTTCGCCCCATAAAATAAAGGCTCAGCATGTTAAACAGCAGGTGAGTGATTCCGTAGGAAGAATGCGCAAAGGCGTAAGTGAGTGCTTTCCACCAGTACCAAGGCTTGTACAGTGTGTCGGGTTGTAGCATCAGTTGCTCATTGACCCATCCTTGGCGGTCTGTCGTAACATCGCCAACGAGCATATTAATGAAGAACACAGCAACGTTAGCAACGATCAGTTGCGTCACAGCCGACCGCTGGTTCCAACTTGGACGCAAATCGACATCTTGATCGTACTGATAATAGTCTCGATCCTGATATCCCATAAAGTCTTTCTGAGGAGGCGTGCTTTGGAGTAGAGACTACAAACCGGGATTCTCGAGGGTAGGTGGTCGGGTCGATCGAGCAGGCACCTCGGACGGGGCATCTGCTTTCGGTTCAATTGCCTTGCTTGAGTCGTCTTCCTTCATCGGCTTGCTATCGCCTGGTGAGGGAGTATCTCCAGGGGGATCGGATGGCGTCTGGTCGTCAGCAGGTTGTCGGAAAGCTGACGCGAGTGGGGTATTGAAGAAATCTTCGGGACTTCCAAGCTCCGTGGCTTTGCTCTTCCAATCTGCAAGGGTTTGTTCGACGTTGAAGTCGAGGTAATCGGCATCGTAGGCGCGTCGAAACATCATGAAATCATAGAGGACAAAACGCTCGTCGAGTTCTTCGTCTGAGAGTTTGCGATACCGGTCGATTGCCTTGAGGACTTCTCCACCGACGTCTTCGGTCATCACGATTGGGTAATAGCGGAAGATTTTGTCCCAGCGTACGAATGCGCCTTCGAATTTCTCTACGGAGCCTTTGATGTCGGCAACATCGATCAATTGGTTTGCTTCGTACATCAAGCGACGAGCGTCTACCATCATTTGTTGTTGCTCGGCCAACGCTCGGACTTCCCAATAGGAATAGTTGACTTGGTCGCGAAGTGAGTTGGTGGTTCGGTAATACTCTTCTGCATTGCGTAGATCTGCCGCGAGTTCGAGGGCTTTGACCCGCTGATCTCGAGGTAGTTCGCTCGCAAGCTCTTGGTATGTTGGTTCGATCTGCATAGCTACTTCAGCCGCAGTCATTTTCTCCTGCATCGTTCGATCTTCGTCTTGTTTATCGAACGCTTCCAGTTTGGCGGGTGGTATTTTCGTCTTCTTGCTGTCGACGACTTTCTCTCGGACTGACTGAGTCATTTCGACGAACTTGGACTTTAGGTCGAGCAAATCTTGTTTAGCGATATCGAGACTACGGAGGGTTACGGCTACCGATCCGGTGCCTCCCAATTCTTGGTTGCCGTATTCTTTCCACTCTCTCCCTGCTTTTTCCCATACAAACTTTGCGCGCTCATCGAGGATTCCTTCGTCTTCGATGGCTTCACCGTGGTACATCTGCCATAGCGGTGCATAGCTGTATAGCAGGTGGGGGGATTTCTTGATCGGAATCCCTTCTTGAACGAGCTTGTAGGATTCTTCGAACCATTGTTTTCCTACGAGCCAGTTGTCGGGTTT
>CAZACJ010000061.1:0-30679 GCA_964483385.1 uncultured Pirellula sp.
AAAAGAAAAACTGTTACAACTGCAATCGCAGTTTGAACAGGATCTCAAGAAGCAACGCGATGAAGTTCGTGACCGAGAATTGCAGTTATCGCAAAAAGAACAGTCGGTAAAACAAGCTGCAGAAGACTTGAAGAAGCAGGAACGATTCGTCGAATCCAACCAACGGAAGCTTTCTGAAAAACTCGAGGATGTCTCCAAGAAATCAGACCAGTACAACAAACTAATCACTCAAGCTCAATCCGATTTGCAGCGTGTGACTGGGCTTTCTAAAGAGGAAGCCAAAGAGCAATTGATGACCCTCATGGAAAAGGAACTCCAAGGGGAATTAGGTTCTGTCATTTTGAAGCACGAGAAGAAGGTAAGTGAAATCGCCCAACAGAAAGCGCAAGACATTCTTCTAACCGCAATGCAACGCTACGCTTCCGCTCAAACCTCGGAAAGCACGACATCTACCATCGATATCCCCAATGATGATATGAAGGGACGCATCATCGGGAGAGAAGGAAGAAACATTCGAGCATTCGAAAAGTCCTCGGGATGTGATTTGATTATCGACGACACACCTGGCGTCGTTATCGTAAGCGGTTTTGATCCGGTTCGACGGGAAGTTGCCCGTCAATCGATGGCGAAACTGGTCGCAGATGGTCGAATCCATCCGACACGCATTGAAGAGATCGTAGCCGCGACAGAAAAAGAAATGGACGCTTTCATTCGCCGGAAAGGTGAAGAAGCAGCGCAGGAAGTAAACCTCCAAGGTTTCCACGAACGAGTTATCGAAATGCTAGGTAGGCTTCATTTCCGAACCAGCTACTCGCAAAACGTGTTACGACATTCCATCGAGGTCGCATTTCTCTCCGGACTTATGGCGGAAATGATCGGTCTCAATGGAAACTTGGCGCGTCGCTGCGGATTGTTACACGACATTGGAAAAGCTGCTGACCATGAGCTCGAAGGTGGTCACCCAAAGATCGGCGCCGACTTGCTCAAACGTAGCGGTGAAAATGAACATGTCGTTCACGCAGCGTTAGGGCATCACGATTTACTCACGACAGAATATCCATATACACTCTTAGTTGCTACAGCCGATGCTTGCAGCGCATCACGCCCAGGTGCACGACGTGAGTCTCTTGAACGTTACGTCAAACGGATGGAAGAACTCGAGTCGATCGCAAAGGGATTCCAAGGAGTCGAGCAAGCGTTTGCGATCCAAGCTGGACGCGAGCTGCGAGTCATTGTGAGCTCAAAGGACACCGATGATGCGATGGCAGCAAAAGTATGCCGCGACATCGCAAAAGCCTTTGAAGAGCAACTGACCTATCCCGGTGAAATCAAAGTTACCGTGGTCCGCGAAGCGCGATTTGTCGAGACCGCACGCTAATAAGCCAATACGTATCGCAAACGAGTAACGCAGCTAACGCTCCGAAAACCAAAAGCAGAAACATGCTGCCGGTCCAAGCGAACCAGCCCAAACCAAGCAGCAACAGTTCCCACCAAGGGCGTTGCTGCAACCGGCGAACGTTCGTAGCGTAAATGAACAAGTAGACACCACAGAGAATAAGTGGCACAAAGTATCGGAGCCCTTGAGGTAAATTGGCGAATATCAAGTCGGCCCACGTGCGGTTCATACCTCTCGGAATATCTTCTTCTGCGGTAATGTCTCGCGCCCCGGGAATGCGAGACTTCCGTATGGGACTTCCTACACCTAGAACTTCTGTCGCCCCTAGAACACCAGAGAAATCCAGCGGCTGACGAGGCGCAAGTAATGGTTTTAGAAGTCTCCCCCATTCCGCAAAGTCGATCCCTTCCAAGTTTTCTGAAGACTTCACAGAAAACTGCAATGCCTCGCGGAGCAATTTTGCGGCCCGATGTGCGACCAGTTTGCTCATACCATCTGAACGCCCAGTTACTGAGGGAAACGTAAGCCACTTCTTGCAGATGCCAAGTACTTCATTAATCACTACAGTCCGTGGTGAAGTTTCAGGCGAAACATAAGGCTGTCCGTCGAATTCCTCTTCGATTAGAGTTCGATAGTCACCTCCTTGATCATATTTCACAACTGGCACACCAAGCCTATTGGGCTGAGAATCCTTTACCCAAATCTCAACGTATTGAGCTTCATTCGCGTTAGGAAGATCAACACGTAGTTTCGACTCATTCTGATTGAATGGAACACTTGTTCCATTAATACAAACCCAAAGACATTGCGCGTCATTGGGGAGTTGGAAGTTGAGGTCCGTGCGAACTGCCATCCCTGCGTCCTGGATTAGCCAGAACTCGCTGTAGAGCGTTTGAGCGGTATGTTGATGACTAGCTAACAAACATCGCATCGAACTGGATGAAGGCAATACATCACCGAACTCTGATTGTGAATTGGCAACTGCCGCAACAAGTTGATGGTTTGAAGATTGCAATCCAAAGCTCTTTAACGCCGCATTCGTTAACTGTACATCAGCGGTAACTCTAGGGGTAGACAGAGGACTCGCCTTCGCAGGCGAAGTTGAAACGGCTTCGGTTTGCACCGTTTGCGGAGGTGTATTCTGCCTATCTTCAGCGACCGAACGGACTATCCAAACCGGAACTGATTGTCCCTCTACCAAGAAACGAGAACTTAAACCTCCTAAAACCTGCAGAGGATCTTGCGCGGCGTCTTTACGCAACTCAAAAGTAAAATCGACAAGATAGGAATCGAGAGACTTAGCGTCAGTCTCGGTAGCAGTCGGTTGTAGAATAGGTTCTACACGCAGGAGTAATTGATCCCACCGCAATGAGGAAAGCTCGCGGTAAGAACTGTCACTTTGTATTTCCGAACCTAACTCCCTGGGAATCGACAACTCAATGGAATTCCAAGAATCAGCCGAAGAAGTCTTGCGAACCCCTGCGATTCTTGTGACCCAATAAGTTTCCCCAAGTTCGTCGATTTCCGTCTGAGATTGCAATACCAGTGCACCATACCATCGTTGTTCAATCGCTTGAAGGCTCATGGAACGCAACGCAGAGTCTTCCATCCCTCCGGCCCAAAGGTTCTGCTGCACTCCCTTTCCAACGACCAACGATTCGGAGTCGTTCTCTCCCCGAATTCGTAGCTTCCACTGAGGATCTGCTGTGATCGCGAGCTTTCCTTCGTCAGATGTCCACCCGATCATATTCAGTTCAGGCATCACAACGAATGGCTCCACCTCGGAAAATCGCTTCAATGGATACGAACCTGTAATTCGAAAATCGCTTGTGCTTTCAGTCAAGCGGTCAAGGAAAACTTGGGTGTAATTGACTTCGCCGTAACTCCATGACTTAAACTCAAGAGGACCTGCAGTCCCAGCAACCTGCTCCACCCGTAGTGGCGCAGGCAACGAAAATAGTAGTGTCTCCTGATTCCCAATAGGCCCCCTGGCTTGCACTCTCCATACTGCAGTGCCAAAACTCGGACCGAAGTGTAATGAACAATCCACACCGAGATTTTTGTCCTGTATTTTCGCTTGTCGCCTGAGCACCCCAAATCCGCTATTGATTGGGATACGTAGATTGGTCGTTAATGGAAACTCTCGTAACTCGGGCCAATCCAATCGATCTTTTGCGTTGATTGCGGGGATCCAACTGCTGATGCTATCTAGGCCCCAAACTGAGCCCGCCGCCCGTGAGTACCTTAACGTCCCCTGCCGCACCCGACGATCCCTACATTCCGCAAACAGAACACTCCGCAAAGGTGCATCGCCGACAGGAATCCATGTGGTAGTAATCGATCGGCGATTCCCACCATCAGCGACTCGCGCGGACTCCTCATCGTTTACTCTCCACCGCAAGACAAAACGGTTCCGGTCTAACGTACTACCTGTTTTGATTTCGACAAGTTGGGCGTCACCCCACTGCGATCCTATCGGTGCCCATTGCGTATCCGCTTCGATTTCTATTTCATTACCCAGCAAGCTTCCGCGAGGAAAATCAACCACGGTTCGCGCTAGTAACTGCTCGCGATCTATAAACAACTCAGTGTTCATCGTAGGTTGATCTGACGTCGACGAAGGTAAATCGCCTGGCATCGCTAAGGGTGCACCACGATTTGCACTTGTGGGTTGCATTTGCAACTCGACACGCAATCGACTCTTGTTACCCAATTGCACAATCGTCTTCCCGGACGAGGGATTCATAGAACGCCCAAATGCTTCGACCTCGGATACCCAATTGCCATCGGCTTCCAGATCAAGAACGGCATTGCAAGCCGGAAGAACGGGCAAATCTACCAACCAAGCGTCCTTCTGCTTGTCCGTCGCGCCTCCAGGAACTCTCTGTCCGGCCGATTCTCGATTGCTACCATCGAGTACCACTAGCCGCGTTGTACCTTCAAGCTGCAGCACCCGTTTTCCACTGCGTTCGGGAAACCAAGTCAAATCTGTATCACTGCGACTCAACCTTCCAGAAAGGACCTCTAATCCGTCGACTGTGAATCGCCCTAGTTTCAACGTGTCTATCGGATAAGGAATACGGATTGGTTTTCCAATCGCAAGCTCCCCGACTTCGATTTCATACATGCTACTAACGCTGGGATCAGCCATGGCAAAACCGACGCTGCGACCATCCAATCGAATCGAATGTCTGGAGGATAGAACCGAAGATTGTCCCATTTGCTGAAGCTCAAACTTTTCCAGCTGCTCAGCCCAGTCTAAAAGCTCGACCGGTACGTAGACCGTCGTTCCCGCAACCTTCCCCTCTTCATCCACCGGGATCAACACATCAAATACTTTTGGCCCACTGGAGAATAGATCCTGTGCCAACACTAAACGACCACAACTAACGCTGAACCAAGTGGCTCCTAGCAGGATCCATAGCACCGTAATTGGAAGAGATTTACCAAGTCCCTTGTCTGCGGTCTCCGTCGACAAGATCCCTGTGTCTTCGCTCTCATTTGGTTCATCGTCAGGCAGGTTCCAAGACCTCCATCTCTCCCCGGATCCCTTGGTTGGCATTTGAAGGGTCGATTCCAACACAAGCCGACTAGTACGTTGCAACAACGCACCTACGCCCAGCCCGAGAATAAAAAACTGAGGAAATATTACGAAAGCAGAAGGTAACCAAGGCATACTGCCCGCTGATACAACCGCAAGCCCTACAATGAACCAGGGCCAACGCGGAAATAGTCCTGCACTAAAGAAGACAGCGAGCAACCCCAACCAGACTGCGGGTGTTTGCCAACTGCGGTTCGACAATACTGGGGCTAAGGTAGCACTATCCCAAGAAGGTTCCCAAGCCACGCTATCCCATAGCCCCTTTTCATTCGACTGCGTATAGTCCAGTCCCTCGCCCCATGGAAACTCGGTAGGAAACCACGAGTGAACGGCTGTACGAAACCAAGAGGAAAACGGTAGTAAAGAAACACTTGGCTTGGGAGTGTCAGGTCTGCGTTCTACATTTAGTGCCCCCCCAGCAGGGAAGATCAAAAATCGCTGAGACCGAATCGGTTCAGCCGAGACACAGTTGACTGCAGGCCAGTAGATTTTTGTTTCTTGAAATAGCGTTGGAAACCATGAATCAGGAAGTAGTTCTTTCAGATTCCATTGTGCATCGCTACTTGGCAGTCTCTCTGAGCCCGTTTGGGCAACAGCACCAACATTCGGATATTTCGTACCGTTGAGATTTGGGCCGATTAACCTCAAACGCAAACGAATGTTTTCAGTACCATCGCTCTCTGGCAGAATTACAGAGACTTGTCCCTGCTCTCGGTCGTGTTCTACATTTAGCGATTGCGTGCTTCCATTGCCCGCGATGAACTGCGCGCCACCTCCCCTCCAAGCCTTGGGGATCTTCCACTGCAAGGCCTGCCGCTCTGCACCGGTCCGTAGAATTGTGGCATCGATTAATAGTGACTGCCTACCTGAGGCGTCAATCACTAAGTGCATCTGCATGTCGCGAAAGAAAGTCGCCGACACTCGGGCTTTCGCTAAGTCGACAACCTGTACAGCGCTTAGTGCAACATGACTCGCTGTTGATGCATTCAGAACCGTTGCACTAGATGAATTAATGCTTGGCGAATCCTTAATGGATGGCTCCACCTGCCGAGCTTTTATTATGTAACGAGAACCGTTTGAAATCTCTGTTCTCGTATGCTCAAGTTCTCTAGGGATCGCAAGCGACAAACTTCCCCCAAGGTCGATCGTCCAGACTCGAGAGGAAAAATCTCGAATCTTTGGGGGGATGAGCTCCCAAGAGCTGCCTTCACTTACGCCCTTCAGAGGTTGCAGTAGTGGTGATTTACGAAACTCCCGAGCCAACAATGATTTGAAGGGTAGGTTTTCCGAATCACGCCAACCGCTGATTTGAATAGTCCACTCTTGACGCATTACATCGTACGCAGCGTCAACGGGCAATGCTCCTTTCTCTGTTTCTAAAAACCAATCAAACGACGGGGGTAACTGAACGTGGAACTCCGTTGGCCTTTGTACCATTCCCGCAAGCGGCAACCGATGCTCTACGCACCAATCCTCACCTGAGCGTCGAACCAACGATAATATATCTAGTGATTGCAATTCACGATCTGTTCGAACGAACAACGGAGGCAAGCGTCCATCTTCGATCCGAAATAGTACATATTTTCCGAGTCTTGGTAGGTACTCTTTCTCCCAGCTGGGGAGGTCTTCTTCGGCGATCAACCAATTTCGAATAGGCCCCTCGATATCGATGGAACTCGTCCCATTAGCCTCCACCACAATAGCATTGCTTGACTCCCAACCCGAAATAGCAAACCAAGGTTCTTTCGCGAGTTGCAAGGCGTCTTCTGCGGACAACGCGCGGAACAATCGAAACTCTAAAGTCACTTCACCATTTGAAGTACCAGGATGATCGATCCGTAGCTTCTTTGGGCTATTCGATACGCCTCCTTCGACCGAGGCACTACGTATTGCATCGCCATCACCCAACACGCGGTTCTCGCTTGCGAAACGAGGAGGTTTAACTACGACGGACTGAGTATCCAACAGCCAACCAGCAGGTAAATCTAAAAAGCTTACAGGCGTTTGGGGTTCGAAATAAGCTCGCAAACGAACAAAAGCTTGCACTTGGCCTGCTTCAATCGCAATGCGGGTCATGGATTCATAGCGGTTCGTTCGAATACGTTCGCGCCATTGGAATTCCATCACGGGTGGCTGCTGAAACCAACTGTATTCGAGTCTCTGATTTCCTTCACTATTTCGCCTGGCCGATTCCAAACGTCCTTGCGCAGGTCGAACAGCAAGAAACTCGGATTTCGCTCCATCTTGGAGGATGGTGGTTCCAGCTAAAACATAACCATTTCGATTTAGTACTGAAGGAACCCTTATCGATCCCTGCGGCTGCGAATGTTCTTTTGGTAAACGGTACAAAAACTCAGCAGCCATCTTGTACTTTGGTGAGGCACTTCGATCGCTTAACTTCGGAATTGCGATCTCCAACCTATTGCGATCCGCTTCTACTGTCACTTCACGATCGTTAAGCGATAGTGACCTCAGTTTATAGCCCTCGGGCATCTCCAAGCGAAACGGGACTGATTCACCCACCGGTTCCGTCCATTCCCATTCATACTGAACCCTTAAGTCCTCCCCTCCTAAAGAATACTGAATCGCTTGCTTTGTGATTAAACGAGCTACTCCCCATTGATCGGATGGCGAGACCACACTCGATCGCAACTCGCTCGACCCAAGATCCACCGTAAGAGAGATTTCCGATCTGCCACTAAGTTCAATCCCCCAAAACGCCGCGTCCACGCCGCTTGGCGTTGGATTTGCATACACGGGGTTTCGATCCGGCCAATTCTCAAACCTAGCCAGCACATCATTCCAATCACCAAACCTCACCGTAGCGACGTCGGAGGATTCAACCTTCGCTCGTTTCGGCAATTGCAAAACTAAACATCCGTCGACGGACCTTGGTATACGTAAACGGTATCGCAGTTGATTCGGTCCTGCCTCGGACTCAGGCCGCAATGACCATCCCGTCCAAAGCTCAGGTTTTGAAGCATCTACCCAAGGAATACCAATGTCATCGTGTACCCATAAATTGGACTTGCCCCCAACAGCCACATCTCCCTTCAGCCTTCCGTCACTGCCGACCACCGGAGGATTTCCATTTTGATTGTTGCCGCGAATGCCATCCGTATAGGATTCACGGAAGTCATCGATCGCCAGATTCCAGGGCGCCAATCTTCGTCGTGGCATCCCTGGCCCAGATCGCAAGGAATCTTCATGAAAACGTAGCCTTGTACGATCCGAAACGAAGTCGCGTCCGACGAGACGAGCAAATGCATGGAGCGACTGAATGGTGGATGCACCTACCACTTCCTTGTTTGTCGTGTTAGCCTCCCAGCTTTCGGAAAGTTGTTGCAACAACGTAGGTAAACGGTCGAGCTCAATCGGTCGCATGCGGTCGAGTGTTAATTCTGGCAGTTCAGATTGCGGAACAAAGATTCGTCGAATCGGACGGGACCCGACACCTTCTCGTTCATTGTCGTCCGCTATGCGGTTTGTGTCGTTGTTAGCTCCAACTATTGGCAATGCTGTATTCGGGGGTGGTACATCCCCACCTTTATCGCCATTCATCGGATCGGGTTGTTGCATCGCAAACCCGATAGCATTTTGCAAAATTGCAAACACAAGCACCAAAACAAAGTAAGCTTGTTTTATCGCCACCCGTTTCGCTGTAACCACTTCTATTCCCGGCAAGGCTAATCCGATCATGGATTCTCCTTCCCTTCAGCAGCAACGGTAGAACGAAGGATCACGGAGCTCGGCACATTTCGCTTTCCGACACTAGCCTTCGAATTCGCCGCTGGAGCTGGATTGTATTGCCGACTGACGAACACGCTGCGTCGTCTCGCTCTACGGTCCAACACCCAACGCACCAAACTGTAGAAGACAGCAAGAGCAACTGCAGCCAAGGCCGCTTGAAATACCAACAAAGAAACGTCGAGTGCCAACTGAGAAAACAGAAAAAAGACGCACAGGAACGCACCCCAAAGCCAAGGTTTCCTCAACCAGCGTTGATCTTTTAAGAGTACAGTCAAGCCAAGTACAAAAAGGGACGCCGGAAGCCAAACCAAAGCGCTGGGCAGAAATGTCGCCTGCAAGTCGGTATCGTACGCAAGGCTTGTCATGTCGTATTGATTGACTTGTTGCGATACAACAGGTTGTTCTGTCGCTCCAAATCGTCGCTCAAGCTCATTTTGGGGATAACTTCCCGTTCGACGAAATAGAACGTCTTCCCATCGCCATTGATACACTGGGAAAAGACTCTGAGAGTTCCAAACCAAGTACTCCGTGCGTGGAACCAACACTTGCCAAACAAGAGCGCTGGGAACGGTTGAACCAACGGCGCGCGTCCCTAAAGGCTTTACACTCCTCCACCAACCGCGGGGCGCACGTTCAGAAAGAAAGACTTCCAACACGAAACTCTTTTTCAATCCACTCTTCGACTCGTCCTGAGCCATAACATCCTCAGGCAACATCACGATTGCTACCCCGGGCTCATCCAACTCGACCCTATTTGCAATTCGTTGTCCATTTAAAATCCAGTCAGAGTCTCGCTTCAGCGCATCATCAATCCGAATCTTTATACTCGAGGCTTGTGTCTCAAAACGTACCACGTAGCGATCGCGTTGATCTAGAGCATTGACAATCGTTTGTATCCATTCTCCCTCGATGTGAACATTTTCCCCGTTGAAGTCAGTTGCGCGATGTACATGTAGCTCGCTCCGCAGGGAGATTGGATCCAGCACAACGGTCCCGTCGGACTTTTCTTCTAAGAAGTGCCATTCCAAATCCGCGTCCGCTTGTAACCTAACGCTTGCCGAATCGATCACCCATCGCTCCTGTTCCCTCTCAGTCCCAACTGAAGGAAGCTCCAGCAAAAGGGTAGCTCGATCCTGTTCAATTGTTTGCCAAGTTGAATCCGTCTGAAAACGGCATTCAAACAAAAAGTCCAATCGGTTTTCGCTATCTGGGGAAAGAGGGGGCAACACCACACGAGCAATCCGTTCGCCCTGTTCGGGGATTTCTTGCCAAGTCGTCTCGCAGGGGTTACCGTCCAAAAAGAACTCGGGGGATGTAATTTTCCCCACGACGGCAGCTCTACCGGGAGTCACGGTATTGTTCACTGGAGAACTCATTGATGGAAACCTAACGACCAACGATTCAGGACGAGAGCCAAAAGCCCTCGCGTTCCAAAGCACGCTCCAGTCGGAACTCGCTTTCCTCGCGTGCATGGTTGCCGATACGTCCGCTGTAACAAAAACGCCCTTACGCACGCGAGTCCCCGACCATTTTGCCGCTTCAGTACCATCTGCGATCAAGTATTGCAAAGCGTAAGGGACAATGCCACTTCCCCAACGATCGGATGGCCCCTTGTTCGAACTGCGATCCGTTGGCATTGCAACTAACGCTTTACTACCCTCGATTCGAGTCTCCAAACGATAAGGCCAAGCAAAAAACAGCAACTTCCCAGGTACCGATCTCTCCACGCGTTGCTGCGTATCCTGTGAAAGCCACGACAAGGTTGGGAGACTCACAGACAAATCGCTCTCTTCCGCCTTCAGACTTCTTGTTAAGACAAACTCCATGCGCCAGTTAGCCCCATCGAGACTCTCAACGTTTCCACCGATAAACCCACTGTTACTGAAATCGCCTGAAGGCCTCGAAGCTCCCGAAATCCCATTCGCCTCGACCGACTTTTCGGACCGGCTCGGATCATTAGGCTCATTAATTCGTGGGCTTCCTGAACTGCGAATCCAAAGATTGGCGCTGATTGGCAACGACCACTTGCCCTCCGCACCTAAGACCACGGCATTGATTGGGACCGAGACTTCGGAAGGATGAAGCATCATGCGCTCTAGCTTCCACCCCATTGCTTCAAACTGCATTAATGGAAGCTGTATGGGATCGCTTCCGAACGCCCAAACGCCACGCAAGACTAACTGTGTTTCTCGAACCTCTACCTGTACATCCGCCATCATCTTGGGCTGCTCGGTGACCGTGGCCCACTGCGCTGCAATCGACGCAGGCTGAGACTCGAACTGAAAGGTGTAAACTAACGAATCGCTACCGTCTCCTGCTTGAGACTGACGCAGTAACTGCGCCCCCCCCTCCGGCTTCCAATCCAACGAAATGCTCCTTGGGATGATGATATCCAAAATCCCACTATGGCGATCAACCCCTTCAAATGCCATAGTACCGAACCGTACTGATGCTTCGGATTCAGCTTTTAAAGTGGTCCACTCGATCGCTAACTCCAATTCCGTTCGCGAAAACCCTTCATCGATTTCAATCCACCAAGATTCAGGTTGCGTGCTCTTAAGTTCCGTTTCATTTGGCCCCAATTGCACCGCTTGCGTCAACGCAGGACTAAGACCATCCGCCTCCAAAGGCTCTCTAACTATCCGATAGTTTGGAAAAGCAGTAGCAGTTGGGTTTGTCTCTCGAAGTGTGCTGCGAGGAGGTAACTGCCATCGAAATCGTTTTCCCCCAAGCTTCCAAGGACCACGGATAGAAAACGTTGAAACCGCTCTCCATTGCGATGCATCGTTGTTTGGAGAGAACTTCGTGTCACTACGCACTTCGATCGCTGCTGTCGTTTCACGTTCCAGTTTTCGGGACCAAACCAAATTCAAACTATTCGATGAAGTTCGGACAATTGCGACTGACTGATCATCTTGTTCTTGGAACGGCTCGATAACTTCATTCCCTCCCCCTGTCGCACTCAGCTCCCACTTACCCTTAGGTAACTTCAATTTCACGACCGTTGCTGCTGACGGTAATTCCAATCGTATCGAAGCGCTCGTTTGCGACGTCGCAATCTTGCACAATGCGTCTGCTACAAATTTTCGCTCTACACCGCGGTTGGGAAGTAACCGCCACACATAACCATTTCCCCTAGATACCAACGCAAGACTCGCACTTCCATCTATTCCCTCAGCGATCGGGCCATGTGACGGTAGCCATTGCAATTGCCCAAGCCCTAATGGCACTTCCCATAACACCTGATTAGATTGCTTGAGCACTAGACTAGTCTTCGCCTGCACCTTCGCATAATCACCCATGGGCTCGATAGTCAAATCCAATTGCGTGAGATTTGGGGCTCCCCCTCTGCCCGAATCGCCAAATTGGTACTCCATGTATCGACGCTCAAAGTCCTCGTATGTAGTCCGAGGCACGAGGACTTGCTCGCCGCGCTCATTTCGCATCAGCATCAAATCCGGCAACAACCCAGTCCCGAGAACTTCTGGCTGTCCTTCCTTGGGCATCTGTCCAAGGCCATCGATACCTGGCATGTCCACACTCTGAGGATTGACGCTTAGTTTTCCTACTCCCTGACTCTCACCAGGCGCACTCGGCATCGGCTCTTGCCCAGCGGCAGAAAGAACCACACCCAGGATGCCCATGAGCAAGGCTCCGTACCAACGATTGAGCATCTTGGAAGCAAACCAAGATCCCGTTTGTTCAATACTCCGAGTGTCCAACCGCGAAAATCCTCTATGCGTGGAATCAATGCGTCCCGTGACTCATCCGGCGTTCGCCCCACCATCGCCCCCAAACACCCAGCCGGCATTCGGTTTTTTAATAGGTGGAGCGGATTCAATCGTTCTCATTCTCGTTCTTGATGCCGAATCCAAACTTCCGGCATTGAGCGAGGGGCAGCGGGAGAGACAACAAGCTCTCAGGCGTCGCTATATTCTACGCAATCGAAGAGAACGCCGGGAGCATTTTACCCATTTCTCGCCTTCCAACTGTCCGGACTGGTAATGGAAATCGCTAGAACCGATAGAAAGGTTGTTTTCGGAACCCAAGTGGCTCACAATGTGGGCTACTGCCCCAACCCTTCGTATTCCCGCCTCCCTCATAAGTCGAGCGATGCCCACCTTTTGTCGACTGCCCCAGCTTTTTGCATTCTTTCTAGCCCTCCGCCTAGCACTCTGCACATTGGTGGCTTCTTTCTCCATCAACGCTTTGGGAGAAGAAATCGACTTCGTTCGCGATATTCGTCCTATCTTCGATCGGCATTGCACAGAATGCCACGGCACAAAACATCAGCGATCCGGATTCCGTTTGGACATCAAAGCTGCTGCATTGCGTGGCGGAGAAAGCGGCGCGCCTGTAATTGTTCCCGGAAGCCCACAAGAGAGTCCGTTGATCCAATGGGTTTGCGCCACCGATGCGTCGGAACGGATGCCACCAGGACCAGATCGGGATGGCTTGCCATCCGAAGCGATTGAATTGCTCAAGGCATGGATATCCGAAGGTGCAACTTGGCCCGACGGTATCGATCTAGCAAAAGAAAAAGATCCCAACACCCATTGGAGTTTCCAACCACTTCGGACCTTTAACGCGGAAGAATCGATCGACTCGCTGGTCGTTCGCCGCTTGAATGAATTTGGATTGCGACATGCTCCAGAAGCGTCTCCTATGCAATGGCTACGGCGAGTTACATTGGATTTGCACGGCTTACCTCCATCCGCAGAGATGATTGATTGGTTCTCTAAAAACCATACGTTGGAGAATGGCGATCGCAATACTGCGGCTTATGCTCAAATCGTTGATGACCTATTAGCCTCTCCACGCTACGCAGAACGCTGGGCGCAGCATTGGCTTGATGTAGTTCGATACGCTGATACTCATGGATTCGAAGTAAATACCGAGCGGCCACATGCATGGCACTATCGCGATTACGTCATTGAAGCCTTGCATCGCGATACACCCTACCATCAATTCATTCGTGAACAGATCGCTGGGGATCAGCTTGAACAAGACACAGCCCCCGGATTTCTCATTACTGCTTCTGTATTGCTACCAGGTCAAATTGGAGCGGATGAGCCGAGCAAACGATTAGCACGACAAGATGCGATCGACGAGATTTTGGTTAATATCGGCCAATCTTTTTTAGGTCTAAGCATAGGCTGCGCCCGCTGCCACGATCACAAATTCGATCCGATATCCCAAAAAGACTATTACGCCATGCAGGCGTTTGTCGCCGGAGTGGAATACGAAGACCGAGTCGTCAATACCCCAAAGACTCAACAGCTTCGAGATCGTATCAGTCAACTGAACGCCGAACGTGAAACCTTGGAACAACAACTCGACCGATTTGAACCGTTTGTTCGACTAGATTCCGCGGCCACTCCATTACCTAACTCCGCTCTCAACGAAATTGAATTTACTGCACGCAAGGCGCAAGTGATCCGCATGGAGATTTTCGCCGCGAATCGACATCCATCCCTCGGAGTTATCGAACCTTGTATCGATGAATTCGAAATTTGGACGGACGAACCGACGCCACAAAATATTGCTCTTGCCACTTTCGGAACAACTGTGACCACCTCCGGTAGCCGAGAATCTCCGACACATCAGTTGAAGTTCATCCATGACGGCATCTATGGTAACGCTTCGAGTTGGATGAGCGATCAACACGGTAAAGGATGGGTACAATTCACGCTCCCAACCCCTACACCGATCTCTAAAATCACTTGGGGACGAGACCGTAACGGTCAATTTCAAGATCGAACTGCCACGGCCTATCAACTTCAAGTTGGCATGAACGATTCGGACTTAGAACAAGTCGCCCTGAGACTTCCGCAACGTCCACGAGTCCAAGCGAAACGCAATTCGGAACGCTTTGAACCGCAACTTGCATCCGCTGTTCGCATGCGTATTCTCGCCACCAATCGCTTAGAACCCTGCATTGACGAGTTAGAAGTCTTCGATACCGAAGGAAATAACGTCGCGCTTTCTACACGCGGTGCAAAGGTTTCATCGACCGGAGACTCCACATCACCCGACCGCCACGAACTGCGTTTCATAAACGATGGCAACTACGGAAATAAACGTAGCTGGATGTCGAATCAAGATGGCAAAGGAGAAGTGACTATCGAATGGCCCGAGCTGACTCGCGTTGAAAGGGTCGTATGGGGCAGAGACCGACAGGGCAACTACTCCGATCGATTAGCAATACGATATGTCATTGAACTACGCGACCCGGAAGGTCGTTGGATCCCAGTTGCAACTGAGTCAGACCGAGCTACCTATCCTTCAGATGGTGCACCTGCAACTCAGGAGGACTCACCCCAAAACATTGGAATGAGCACTTACGTTAGCCCCGCAGGAATTTCTGACACAGAGCTTGCGGAGTTTAAGAAAATCGAAGCGAGACTGGTAGCCATCCAAAAAGAAATACAGTCTGCAACCGAAGCTCAAAAAGCGTTTGCAGGGAAGTTCCGCGTACCCGACAAAATTCATGTATTGAATCGAGGGGATCCTGAACAGCCGAAAGAACCTGTTGCTCCCATGATCCCCAAATTCTTTGGAAATAAATTCCAAAACACAACTGGCTTTGGTCCATTGCTCCTCGACCCGGAGAGTTCAGATGCTGCTCGCAGAATGGCCTTAGCAAATTGGATTGCAGACTCAAACAATCCACTGACTCTCCGTGTGATCTCGAACCGAATCTGGCAGGGGCATTTTGGGATCGGGTTGGTAGAGACGTCGAATGACTTCGGATTAAACGGTACTGCCCCTACAAACCCAGAATTGCTGGACTGGTTAGCGCAAGAGTTATTGCGTGGAAACTGGTCGCTGAAACATCTTCACCGTCAAATCGTCCTTTCTCAGACTTATCGTCAGTCCGCAGATGCTCCTAGCGACTTGAGCCAACTAGGAAATCGCATCGATGCACAATCGCGACTCCTTTGGAAATACCCTCGTCGACGATTAGAGGCGGAAGCAATTCGAGACACCATGCTGTTCGTCAGCGGCGAATTAAATACACAAATGTATGGACGCGGTTACGACTTATTCGATCAACGCGGTGGACTCAGTGGATTCAATCCTGTAGAGATGTTTCCACCGGAGGGGCTTCGGCGAATGATCTATGCCCACAAAGTTCGACGCGAACGCGAGGCAGTCTTCGGGGCGTTTGATTGCCCTGACGCCGGCCAAAGCACTGGTTTACGGCGTTCATCCACGACCCCCATTCAAGCGCTTAATCTGCTGAACAGCCCCTTCACGCTCGAGCGGTCGAAAGCATTTGCCGAACGCTGTGGCAGTGCGGCAGGTAGCGACATACCTGCCCAGATTCAAAAGGCGTTTGAGTTCGCGTTGATGCGTTCGCCTACTTCAGAAGAATTGACGGATGCCATTCCATTCGTCGAAGAGTTCGGACTCGAATCTCTCTGCCGAACTTTATTTAACACCAACGAATTTTTGTTTACGCCATGAGCCACCCTTTGCATCCTTTGCTCGACCGGCGCGGCTTTCTTCAGAATGCATCGAGCGCCTTGAGTTCCGTAGCTCTCGCTAGCCTCCTCTCGCAAGACCGATTGCTAGCAGGTGAGCCGCAAGAAAATGGAATCGGTACAAGTTCCTCGTCGATACTATTAGACCCCAAAAAACCATACGCTCCTCGCGCAGGGCACTATGAGGGCAAAGCAAAAAACGTCTTGGTCATCTTTTGCGCTGGTGC
Source organism: uncultured Pirellula sp. (assembly GCA_964483385.1). Taxonomy (GTDB): domain Bacteria; phylum Planctomycetota; class Planctomycetia; order Pirellulales; family Pirellulaceae; genus JBKCUI01. The sequence continues at coordinate 16,462 of CAZACJ010000061.1, forward strand.
CGTGAGCCAATTAGAAACATGGGACTATAAACCCAAACTCATTGAATGGGATGATCGTCCTTTACCGGGAGGCCCCTCCGTAACATTCCAGGGTCCTGCGGGTAATCTTGCTCGCCCCCAATACAACTTTCGTCAGCACGGCCAAACCGGTAAGTGGGTCAGCGATCTGATCCCTAACTTGGCGCGGTGGACTGATAACATCGCCTTCGTGCATTCACTGACTAGTAAATCGAACACACACGGACCCGCCGAAAATTTTCTCTCCACTGGCTTTAACCTTGACGGATTCCCCAGCCTTGGAGCTTGGGTGACTTTCGCATTAGGAAGCGAGTGCGATGACTTACCCGCCTATGTTGCTATCCCTGATCCACGAGGTGTGCCACAGAACGGATCCAATAATTGGGGACCAGGGTTCCTCCCTGCCGCCTTTCAAGGAACAACCCTATCTGCATCTGCACCTGTTCGATACCTAACTCCATCAGGGATTGATCCTAGGACCGACGCAGCCACCCGTAAATATCTTCAGCGGATGCAAGAAAAGCACTTGAATGCCCATCCAGAGGAGTCAGAGCTTGCCGCAAGAATTGCAAGCTACGAACTTGCGGCACGCATGCAGATGAGTATTCCCGAACTCGGCGACTTGAGCAATGAACCGGAACATGTACTGCGAGCATACGGTGCCGACGACGCTCAAAATAAGGACAAAGCCGCCTTCGCACGCAACTGCATTCTTGCCAGACGCTTAATCGAACGCGGAGTTCGATTTGTCCAATTATTTAATGGAGCCTATGCGAGTGCCGGAAAACTAAATTGGGATGGGCATAGCGATCTGAAAGCCCAATATGATGTGCATGCATCGATCCTCGACCAACCCGTCGCCGCACTGCTCGACGACATGCAAGCACGAGGACTGCTCGATGAAACGCTTGTCGTTTGGTGTACGGAATTCGGTCGTATGCCCTTTTTTCAAAAAGGGGCTAAAGGCAGAGATCACAACCCGGATGGATTTACATGCTGGTTAACAGGAGCCGGCGTAAAGGCCGGAGTCAGCCATGGCGCAACGGACGAACTTGGCGTTCGAGCTGTAGAGAACGTTCATCCGCTGTATGATTTCAACGCGACAATTTTACATTTGCTCGGGCTTGATCATGAACGATTAACATTCGAACACAACGGTATTCAACGCCGACTTACCAACGTCGAAGGCTCAATCATACGTCCTATATTGGCCTAATTTCCGATGGCACCACAATGGACGCTATCTCCGTGTAATTTATGTCTGAAACCCACTTAGCGGAACTTTCAAACCCAACTCACACAGTCTAGTTCTATGACGACAGAATCAACGAATTCTCGCAGCAGTTCCATCAAAGATAGCCAGGAACTCGTACATGCTTGTAGCATTGCCCAAACCATTGCAAAGAACGCAGGGGAAATCCTTGTACAGATGCGTTCCAAGTTTGAACTTCGGGAGAAATCCGAAAAAGACCTGGTCACCGATGCGGACGTCGCAGCTCAAGTCGCCATTGCATCGGCGATCGCATTGCACTTTCCAGAGCACGGGTTCCTAGGGGAAGAGGGCTCCGAGGGAGTATCCCAGAGACAGCGAGATAACAACAATACTTCTCGATGGAAATGGGTAGTCGATCCACTGGACGGTACTACAAATTATGCGCATGGCCTGTCTCAGTTTGGTGTAAGCATGGCTTTGACTTATGATCTTCAGCCAGTATTGGGTGTCGTATACGATCCCGTCGCGCAGGAGTGTTATTCAGCCGTAGCAGGACAAGGTGCACAGCTTAATGGCAAGCCGCTCAAGACGAGCGGTTGTACCAACCTATCCAAGGCACTTGTTGCAGCAAGTTTTCCCCCCAGATTGAACAGAGAATCTAAGGAAATACAGCAGTTCGTAGAGATGCTGCTCGAAAGTCGATCCTTGCGTCGCCTCGGATCTGCCGCCCTAAATTTATGTTACGTTGCATCTGGTCGCTTGGATGGCTATTGGGGCGGTCGTCTGAACGCTTGGGATATCGCTGCCGGTGTGCTGATCCTTCAGGAATCTGGCGGCGAGATTTCCGGACAATCCGGCGATACCATCGATGTTTGGCGAGGGGATTTGATCGCTGCATCCACTCCAACTCTGCATCAACAAATCCTATCCGTCCTTTCCCGAGCACAACCAAACTAAACAATATTCCAGACCGTCCGGATTCGACATTCCATTCAGAGAATCTCACAAACTATTCGTTTTGCAGTAGCTACGAAAGAAAACCGTACAATGAGCATAGATCGGAAATGGGATCGGCTATCCCAACGTGCTTCGAGCCCCACCCAAGAGCATGCTTATGGATACGGTCCAAGAATCACCGGGTTGGAAACCGCAATTCCGCATGATGTGATGCCTGGCTTAATGGCATTGCGAGTGACCGCCAAAGCAAGCGATGGCGAACTCTATCACGGGATGGGCGAAACCTACTACATCCCCACGGCCGCTGCATCAGTCATCCATGATTTTTTTGCTCCCCGTCTGTTGGGCGCAGATGCGCTTGCGATAGAGAGCCACTGGAGATTTCTCTACGAACGGATGATCGCTTTTGCAGGAACCGGAGCGGAACTGAGGGCCTTGTCCGCGATCGATTTAGCATTATGGGACATCGCTGGCAAACTTCGTGGCGAACCGATCTGGCGACTGCTAGGCGGTCCTGTTCGCGATCGAATTCGTGTTTACAACAGCAGTGGTGGACCAAGTTACGGACGCACCAACACCAAGATCCCTAGCGCGTCAGGTTGGCCTGGACATGGGGATCCAGGTCGCCCTGGCCCCCTGGAAGACAATTGGTCGAGTGTTCATCAGCCGGTCGAACTCGCTAAAGAACTTTTGGACGCGGGATATACCGCCATGAAGTTATGGTCGTTCGATGCCGTGTATCGCCGTAGTGGCGGCCAACTGCTTTCCCCCAAAGATATCGACGAAGGACTTGAGCCATTTCGCAAAATCCGTGATGCGTTGGGTGGTGCCATCGATTTGATGCTCGACGGACATGGATTCTTTTCTCTAGGTGCCGCAAGACAGATTGCCCACGCGATGCACGAAGTACGCCCGTTATGGCTTGAAGACATTCTTCGCCCGGATAGCGTACATGCGATGACTGAGTTTCGAAAAAGCGTCGATATACCGATTGCTGTCAGTGAAATGCTCGTCACCGCAGATACCTACCGCCGTGTACTCGAAGCCGGGGCTGCGGACATGATCATGATCGATCCAACTTGGGCCGGTGGAATCTCCGGAACGAAACGGATTGCTGAACTTGCACAACACTATAACGTTCCAACCTTAATGCACGACTGCACTGGGCCGATGACATTACTCTCTGGGCTGCACATCGCTGGTTGCAACAGCGGCGTGGCATACCAAGAAACGGTACGAGCACACATCGCAACCCTTTATCCACATTTAATCGAAGAAACCCTTGGGGTAGAGCAGGGGAGTATGGAATTACCCCAAGCCCCCGGCATCGGAGCAACTTGGAAATCGGATGTCTTTGAACCTAGTCACCCGGGTTACCGCGCAAGTCGCTTCGAGCTGTAAAAAATCAATAAGAAGTTTGCACGCAAGGATTACTTTCGATCCTGCGAACTGCTTCTTAAAAAGCTGACAATCGCTGCGACCTCCTCGGGGGTGAGGGTGGCTTCGAATCCCTCGGGCATCAATGATCGTTGCGATACTCGAGTTTCTGCCAAGTCTTCTTTTCGAACGCGGCTGATCTTGCCAGTGCTATCTACCCACTCTATCGTTCGATCGTCTTCTTGAAGCTTTAATCCAGTGATTGATTCGCCATCGACTGTCTTCGCTTGAAACACCCAATACTTCTCTTCCACACTTCGATTTGGATCAAGAATAGCAGTCATCCAAGCAGCATTGGTCCAATGGCTCAGCCCACGCAAATTCGGCGCGAGGGCCTCTTGTGCCCCCTCTCCATGATTTTGCTCGTCTTGGAGTCCATCGAAAGATTTCCTAGGATCGTGGCATACGGCACAATGCTTCGTATAAGCTGCCTGTCCAACACTAGGATCGATTTTCGCCGGCCAGCGACTCAAGTATCCGCGGACAATTTCCGGTCGATCGGCACCCGGAGGATCCCCAAGAACTTCCTTCTTCAATTCGCTAAAACCGCCGAAGCCACGCAATAACTGCAAGCTTGCGACGTCGACATCATCGATGGGAATCTCATTCGATTGGATTCGACGAAGAAGTTGTTCAAACGAAACCCCATGAGTGGACGCTAATGACAAAGTAACCGTACGGCTTTGGCCGGATAACTTCTTCCACGAATCCAAAATCTTCTCCCAGCTATCTCGCGAAGTCCTCCACAAACCGCGTAGAGCCACCGAGTCGAGATCGCTCGCTTCTCCATCAGTCAAAGCGGCGAGTAAACGCTCATGATCTTCTGACCAAGCACCTCCCATGCGTGAAAGAAGGAGTTCCATGGCGGCTTGCAAGGTGGCGGTATTTGAGCCATCTGAAGATTTCAAATACTGATCCCAGGTTTCGCGAGCAGCAGTAAGGAGTCGTTCAATCGCTTCGTTATCCAGTCCACTGCTATCTGCGGAAGAAAATTGCCTCGCAAGCAAAAAATGCCACGCAGGCCTGTTACTTGCATGTTGATTGTCGTTGGCGGGGGCGGAAGTTGAGATAGTTTGGAGCAGTTGCGATTTGAGTTCCGGTGAGCATCGCCCGACGAGCTTCTCAATCATGCGCCTAACATTTGTCGCATCTTCCTTGCTGTCCAGAGTACTCCGTAACACCGCATCAATCGAAGTTGGGGACAGAAACGCAACACCTTCGATCATCGCACCACTTTTAGCGCCAGCCACCAAACTCTCCGCGATTTGTTTCGCAAATCGATCTCCCGCTTGGCTTGCCAAAACTGCGTAGGATAATGCTACGTCTAGGTGCTCTTCGAGCACTTTCGGGGATATACCTGTAAGAAACGAATCCCTTAAGCTCTCTATATCGCTAGCTTCACTAGATTCCGACATTTGGTGCCATTGATCCAATAGCACCTTGAGCGTTGCTGGAGCTAATCGAGCCACATCGTTGATTAACGTATCTTTCGGGATCTGGCCGATATGCATCAGTACGTAGGTTAACCGTACTTGAGCGCGTACCTCGGTTGCTCCAATCCAATCCCTTTGTAGACCTGCAATTTCTTCGCGACCAACCTTCCCGGCGTTGAACCGATCAAGGAACACTTGATGCGCTAAATCCGCTCTCGCAGAGTTAGGCCCAGTGATTTCTCGTTTGAGTTGTTCATTAGAAAAGTCGCGAAAATTCTCGTGGGGTAACGGCTGAAAATCTTTTCTATGAATCCGGTAGATCCGCCCACGATCTTCCCCGGCTCGCAAATTGATTCGTCGTTGCCACTCTTCCGGAATCCACTCTGGATGCTCAATGACATATCGGTACATATCAACCACCCACAGCGTTCCGTCTGGCGCATTTTCGATTCGCACGGGTCGAAACCAAGGATCACTGCTGCGGATGAATTCGCTTTTGGCATCCTCTGCGATACGTCGAGCCTCCCAAGACGCACCGACGGGTGAAACTTTGTAGCGTGTGACAAGATTGTGCACAGGCTCGCATACCAATGCGTACCCTCGCATCCCTTCCCCTTGGCCAGCTCCCCGATTGATGATCGTACTACAAGCAGAAGTGAATCGATTGATTGCGTACAAATCGTTAAACCGATCCGCTTGCTGACTCAACGGATAGACAGGTGGAATGCTAGGCGGATCCGTCATTAAGTTGTAACGTTTAGAAGGAAAATGGCCTGACTGACTCATCCATCGTTGCGGAAAGAGGTAGTGAAACATCGGCAAGCTATTTTCGTTACCGAACCAGTTTCCGAATTCGTCAGTAGTCCGAATGTATTGTGTGACTCCCGTTTCAAGCCTCAGATCTGCTTGGTCTGGGTCAAGACTCAAATCCCAACCACGGATTCGTAATGATTTCTCCGGTTGTTTTCTCAGCAGCCCATGACCGCTGACACTAACCTCTTCTGCTCCACCTCCTGGACCGAAGTGCAAGCGATGATCCATACCGTAGGTAAAACCATGAACCCGGTGCTGCGGATTTCCTTCCGGAAAGCCAGTGACGAGATCCACCCTTTCATCGCATTTTCCATCGCCGTCCGTGTCACGCGCAAAGAAGATATTAGGCGCGCAAGCAACCACAACACCATCTCGCCAAGCGTAAAGACCGGCGGGATAGTCCAGGCCATCGAGAAATACCGTTGACTGATCCATCTTGCCGTCGCCATCGGTATCGCGAAGGGTTTTGACACACCCAGACTTTCCACCAAGGGGATAGTCGGACATTTCGACTACCCAAACTTTACCATCGGAACCGAACGATATACCTACAGGATCCGTCACTAATGGTTCACTTGCGACTAACTCAATGACCCACCCCTCGGGGACTTCGATGCTCGCGAGAGAATCCTCCGGAGAGCGTGGTTGATCTGCGAGGATCTTCTGCTTCGTCATTTGCAGAACGCGGTCGACGATTTGGTCTTCGGTGCCCCAATCCCAGCGCCCAGGTTGCCCGTAGTAAAGCATCGACCCGTCAACTTCATAGCCACCCTCTCTGCTGACGCGCTCGCTTGCAACGTAAGCAAACACATCGTCAACATACCCAGCGACCCAAACGTTATCGAACTGACTAAGTTCCTTTTCGAAACGAATTTGGTAATCCACCACCACTTCGCCCCCCATAAACACCCAACCTAAGTCTTTGCCAAAGGTCCAGAGGTGTACAGGTGCGGGATAGGTTTCTGGGATACGGTCTTTTCGCGAGAGCAATTCAAGCCAAGTATTTGCAAAGTTGCGTTCGTGGGCCGAACCGCTGTTTTGCATTTCTTTGAGCTTCTCTGGCGTAGGACGATTGGTAGAAGCGAGTGCAACTAAGGTGAATGCGGCGCTGGTAGGTGCTGGGAGGGGCTTGAGGTTACCGCCAAGCACGGCCTGCACAGATTGGGCCATCTCGGAACCATGTTGGCGAGAGAGTTCGATCGTCCCTCGAGGATTTGGATTCGCATCGGCTCCGCAGCCGATGATTGGCAAAGCGATACAGTCCGGGTTATTCGATTCCAAGATCCCCGCACTGATTCCTCCCCAGTCGGCACTAATACGATTCGCATCCGGGGAGATAGAGGTGCTGTGACATGCGTATTGATAACTAACCGCTACTAGCTTGCCCTGTGCATCGGTCACCTTTAAAACTCGAACGTTACGATCAACCGGGCCATCGTCCACCGTCCCAATTCCTACCCATTCACTCCCTTTGAGCACCCGACGATTAATCGCAAACTCTGCTCGCCCAAGCCCGTATTCTACGTTTCCCGGCCGTTGACTCTCAAATGCTTTGAGGATGACATCGCTGATTCGCTCGATCATCATCTGCGTGGTTCGCAACATCGCTTGTTGCTCAGCTTCCGGAAAAGGAACACCGAAGAGGTTCGGGATCAAGCCCTCGAGGTGTGGAGCAGTGTGAGAATGCGTTGTGCAGAAAACAATTCTCGAGCGAGGGATATCCAATTTCGGTAGAACCTTCTGCAGGATCTTCTCGGTCATCACCGAAGTGATTCCGATCGCATCGATCGAAACGATCACTAAAGCCTCTTTAGGATTTGGCTTTGGGTTCGTGCTACCGGACTGTGAGTCCTTAGTAAACGGTGTAAGGATCAGCGCTCGGGCCGCCAACCTATCTTCAATTCCCACAGCAGGAGTGGTTCGTGAAGCATATCCGCTAAGCCGTACTGGCTCGTCAGGAGTGATGTCGACTTTTGCTACCCCCACATGCCAATTTGGGGCAAGTGCAGATTCTTCGGCCACTGCGGTTTGTAGCCCCGCCGTAAGTGCTATCAGGCAAAACACGGTGAAGCTCATTACGGCGAAGACGCTGACGAACATCACGAACAAATTCGCGAACCTGCATTTCAGCGATTGCGATTGTCCTCGACTGACACCAAGAGCAGATGCTAAAGGCAACATTGGGTATCCTCAGAAGGAAGGAGTGTCGAAAGGCTATTCGGGCAGTTGATCCGACCTTTCATGCCTCGCGGTTTGACGACTAAAGTTCTTAGCCATACAACGGGTAGCGAATCATGAAGCCTATATTGTAGCCCATAAAAAGGGTCCAAGCCACGATCAGAGAAGGAGGTTCATCCTATCTGCTCTGATCGTGGCTTGGAGTGACTACTGCGGTCTGATTATCTAGCAATCCACATGAATCTGTTCATGAAAACAAACAGGCCTCAAGGGATTTGGGACACCGAACTATCGGGCGATGTCGAAAGCGTAGATAAGTTCTTGGTCTCGGATAAACAGCTTTTGATCCGCAATTACAGGGTGAGCCCAGATTGCTCCACGACCACGGTCGCTGCTCGTTTGCGAGGGCAGTTTTACCGAACCGAGTTCTTTCCAACCTTCACGGGAGGGCTCGACCAAATAACAAACACCTTCCGAGTCGTCGTAGCAATAGAGCAATCCGTCTGCCATCGCGATCGATCCAGATCGGGAATTGCCCGCCTTGTGGCTCCAAAGCACCTCGCCAGTCTTTAGGTCTTGGGCCATCCAAGTTCCTCGAAGAGCATTGGTAAATCCGTAGATCGTCCCTTCATGGAGAATGTATCCTCCATGGTGGTTTTCCATCGACTCCTTGTCGAAGTGATATCGCTCGGTCATCGAAACCTTGCCACCACTGCCTGCAAGTTCGATAAGTGAGTTACCTGCTTTGTACGCAGAGGAGTGATAGATTTCCTTCCCGGTGATTACGGGTGTCGGAATCACTGCGGTCTTGTTACCGGTGGTTGGATTGGTGAACTGATGCTCGCCGGTTTGAGCGTTGAAAGCGACCAAACCTGACTTCGTTGCAGTGACATAAATTGGAATCCCGTCAACTGTGGTCTTCATGATCGAGACGTACTGCGCGACGTCGCTGAATCCCTTGGAGACATACTTTTCATCACCGGTTTTCTTATCGAGTCCGACGATGAACTTGTCCCCGCCGGGGGTGCACAAGAGCATGTCGCCGTCGATGAGGACCGATTCACTGTAGCCCCATTGTGGCACAGCACCGCCGAAGTCCTTCACCAGATTCTTGCTCCAAACCTTCTGTCCGTTCGCTGCGTTTAGGCACGCGAGTTCCCCAAGGTCGCTGAGGAAATAGACATGGGTACCGTCGACGGTAGGAGTGCTACGAGGTCCACCGCCCCAGCCGGTGAGGTAATCGTCGGGTTTGGTTCCTCGATCAAAGCGTTGAGCCCAAAGCTCTTTACCGGTCTTTACATCGATACAAATTGCAACACAGTCTTCGCCACGTTGACCGATCGTGTACAGCTTGCCATTGCTGATAGCGCTCGAAGAATAACCCAATCCCGACTCTTTAAAACTCCAAGCCAACTTAGGTCCCTGTTCGGGCCAAGCCTTTAAGAGCTTTTGTGAAGCAGCGATACCGTCGCGGGCCGGTCCACGCCATTGAGCCCAATCTCCATCTTCAGCAAACAAAACTCCCGCAGGAATGATCAGACCGAGTGCCACGCTAAGAGCTTGTCGCAAGCCGTTGCGAAGAGCTCCACGACGATGGGAAGACAGTTGCCAAAGTGTCCGAGATGAACGCATGTTTTTGTTCCGATAGGAAGGGGTAATCGATAAAAGATTTCGTATCCGAACAGGTTAGGGAACGCTCGAGGAGATGAACATCCAAGACCATGCATCGGAAGCCTACAACACTTGCGCATTATAACCGAACCAGCCAATCTTTCAGCACCCTGTCGAGAGTGGTCCCACTGCCACGAGCAGCCATGAAAACCATTGCAATTGCTAGCAAAGCACATTCTGGCTTCTTTTTCAGAAATCGACTTTTGAGCCGCAGATTCGACTTGACGAACCGGGTGCGGATGGGACAAGTTGATAGAGATCGATGTGCAGGGCGCCAATGGAATGGAAGACCTGTAATGCATCGATGAGTGTCGAATTTTTATGTACTTGCACAACACTTGTTCGGGCACGGAGGCCTTCCCAGTGGACTTCTCAGCATCGCACGCAATTTCACTACGTGAGCTCTTCCCAGCGGCGCAAATCATCGGTTCAGATGACATTCAATGTGCAGCATGTGACCAATACCCGGAATCTCATCAAGACCAATGGATATTTGCCTCGGGTATGTCACCTTGGTCTGCTCCAGAACGAGATGTTTTGACGGCTCAATCCAACGGTGCTATCGGTGTGTTGACCGAACAGTATCTGCCGACCTCGTTACCGCAATGCATCGTCCCAAATGTTCCCGACGCATTTGCTCAATTGGCCATGCAACTTGCGGGCGCACCCTGCCAAAAGATCTTAACAATTGGCGTCGTGGGAACGCACGGGAAAACGACGGCTTCCTTGATGATCGCCTCTATGCTCAAACGCATTGGCAGGACGGTAGCCTATCATACGTCGCTTGGTGCTTCGACTGGGAAGCAAACCGGGCTGGCTTCCGATGCAAACGCAGATGCGATGGTCCTGGCTGCTTGGCTTAAACAAAGCGTCAGCGAAGAGTCTCCGGCGGCTGTTTTGGAGATAACCGACGAGATGCTCAAGTCGCATGCTGCAGCGGGAGTCCGATTCGATGTGTTGGTATTCACGTCACTGCGAAGAACGCAGCGAGCCGATTGCTTACAAGCGCGTGGCATTGAGAATGCAATGAGCCAATTGGTCGATCAGCTTAAAGAACATGGAGTTGTCCTGGTCAATGCAGACGACGCTCGTCTTAATCGTTGGGCGGCACGCTGTTGCCCAGAAGCGATATCCTATGGATTGGATGCCCAAGCAGACGTGCAAGGGAAGCGGATGCATGCCATGCGTGGTGAACAATCCCTGATGGTATCGGCGGGGAACTGTGTCGCACCACTGACCAGCACCATTCTCGGTGATCACAACGCTCGGCACATGCTAAGCGCCGTAGCCGTAGGTTACTCTCTGGGGCTTGAGCTTTACGAGACCGTCTGTGGCGTCGAAAGACTTCAGCGAATTCCTGGACGATTACAACGCCTCTGCTGCGATCACTCCGCCTCTATCTATGTCGACAGTGCAGACCAAGCAGATCGATTAGCAGTCGCACTGCATACATTGAGCAAAGATGGCACTCCCGTGACTTGTGTGGCAGAAGTCCCCGATGCTGCAACCCCAGAGCAACTAGCTGCTTTTGGTCGTGTGCTAGAAAAATCAGCTTCGTACGTGATTCTTACACAAACCCGCCGCAGTGTCCGCTTTGGCCAAACCGCGATGTGGCAAGTTCTCGACGGGTGCGAACGTCCAGGTTCCGTTCAAGTCGTCCCAAATCGACGTGCAGCGATCGACCTCGCGATCCGGTCCACTCGGCCAGGTGAAGCGATTTTATTAGCAGGCTGGGGTGCCGATCGCTGGACGACGGAGAAATCCCCCAAACCACAAACAGACATGGAAGCAGCAACTGAACTACTCAATGAGTTCGTCAACGAACCGACTGCTCCTGTAGTAGAGATGCCGATCCCTTCGCTGAAAATCTTCCGTGGAATGGCGGGCTAAAGCCCCTAAGACGGATTGCGTTTACGCGTCGGGGCTTCTTTCACGTCTTGACGCGCAGAGGGTGCAGCGTCCTCCCACTCCTTCACTAACGCGGTACCATCCTCTCGCACACTTTGTAATTGTGCAATCCTCCGCTTGGCACCCTCAAGCTGCCCGTGACAGACCTGGATCGCTTCAACTGCTCTGGCATATTCGGAAAGCATTTCCTCAAGCGGCAGTGTGCCACCTTCTAATTTGCGCACGATTTGTTCAAGCAAAGTCATGGCCTGCTCAAAGGTCAAGTTGGAACTCTCGTCGGATGGTTTCGATTTAGCCATAACTTTAATTCACTGTAACGAAGCAATCATGCAATAAATTCTCGGGCTTTAGTTTACCGAGGAATCGCGTAATAAACTGCCGGAGGCAATGCAAATTTGACCGGTAATGGAAGATTCACATCCTTCGGCTTCGGCGATGAATTTTGTTGCCAAGCTTGACTGAGTGATTCCACATTTTGCCCTGCGAACACGATAGGCCCCTGCCGCGTCTGGTCCCCGATAGGAATTTGCGATCGTCCCGAAACGTCCAACTCAATGACGAGAAGATTGGGATCGTCATTGCCATAGGTGTCTTTGGACACTATCTCGAAATGCTCACTCGACGTTGCCGCTTTTGACCTCTCAAGCTCCGTTCCGTTTAGCCATGCCCTAAGAATCCTTGGGTGATAGAGCGTAACTGGCCCAGAAAACGCTTCGGGAGGGATTCGTAGCGAGCATCGTAGTAGGAGTATTTCAACCGAAGCTTCAGGATTGGGTTCCAACTGGGGTTCGATTTGAGTATTCCGTGCCTCTTCACCTTCAGACCCAGCGCCATTCAATTCTGTACCGAACCATTTGTCGCGAATATCTGACCAATTCACGATCGTCCATTCGATCGGCCTGGGTTTCGAGAACACATCGACCAACGATGGGACTTCGTGAGGTAACAAGTCCTTTTTTGCTCGCCTATCTCCCGGAAATACGACGGGACTACCGAATGCTATCTGGTCACTCGTGATTGTCGGACAAATCGTCTCTTCGATATATGTGATCATTAAATCGTTCCCGGAGTAATGATCCACGTGAGGCCAAGCCCTTGGACTGTACATGCAGTCCGTTAAATCTCGCACGAGTACGACGTCCATTCCGTTGGCAACCAATTGACGAAGTCCAAAGGGACGCCCAAGCACACACATGTTCGTATGCACCCCCAACATGATCACATGCTCTATCTGACGATCTTTGAGTATCGCCCAGACCTCATCACCTTGGTCGCTGATGTAATCGAGATCCTTGTCGATTTGTAGGGCTTTGTTTTGCGATTTCCAAGGCATGGTAGGGTCGCGTCCCAGCTCTTTAAGTTTCTGAGACCAGACTTCAAGTGACCGTGGGTCAGAATCGTCTCCCCCATCGGATTGATCAAGCGGATACAAACGCCCCACTTCTTTCTCGATGCGGCAATTCCATGATGTAATTCCGGGCGGAAGATCTTTCTTGGGAGCCTCGAAGGCGCGGATCCGAGCTGGATGATCTTCGTAAAACGCCATGCAATCACTCGGCGAATGAATGATCACCGAACCGGCCCGTCTTGCACTCCGAAGCAACGCGTTCATCTTTGGAACGATTTCTCCCAATCGCGTAACCGCACTTGGGCTGTGATGATAATCCCAAACATCACAAACGATGACAGCTGTTTTCTTCGGATCCCATTGCGTTACCTGCTCAGCCCGAAAGTACCGCTGCTTGCCATTCTCACCGTTCTCCTCACCCTGCCACGCTGTCCGTTTCTTAATGGTGTACGGCTGTCCTTCCCGAGCGGCTCTTAACTCAGCCGCATTTGGTGGTCTATTATTCGGATTGATGGTTCTTTTTTTCTCACAGCCACGCATAAGCAATCCAGGCAAAACAGCGATCAAAAACGCGGCCGACACAAGAGCTCGAATGAACATGACCCACCGACTAAAACTGGAACGGTTGGGTTGTGACCTTTGATTCATCGATACGGAATCCTTCTGGAATGAAGGGACGAAGGGATCGCGATCATTCACGCCCGTATTGATGGCTGCGAAGAGATCCTTCATTGTTGTATAACAAAAGGTTGTGTTTGTCAGCTTCGGAGCGCTGCGAGTCATAGATCGTCAGGTGCGAGAGTGAGGCGAACTCTTACAAACAGAGATCTTGCTATTGTCTGCGAACTGAGTTACCCTTATCACCACGCCGAAAATTAGAACGCGGGTGTAACTCAGTGGCTAGAGTGCTAGCTTCCCAAGCTGGAAGTCGTGGGTTCGAATCCCATCACCCGCTCTCTTGAGAAGCCGCTTCGGCACATGACCATTAGCGTCTAAATGACGTTTCGCTTGGTCCAAGAAGCACCTATTGAGCCGGAATGTGCGAGCTCGACACCGTCAATTCGGTGATTCGAGGGAATTCAGGAGTGTTTTTTGAGCCGGATAGCGCGAGCTCCGGGTGGTTTGCGGTACACGTTTCTTTTCATCAACACACCCAACCAATCAGCGTCTACTACGTCGTTGTTTTCGATTGATTGGAACGTGCCATGAGGTAAGCGTGGCCGATGCAAATACCCCGCGGCT
>CAZACJ010000062.1:0-30572 GCA_964483385.1 uncultured Pirellula sp.
AGAAGGCTGCAGGTCGCGTCTATCGTCTGCCCACCGAGGCACAGTGGGAATACGCGTGTCGGGCAGGTAGTAAAACCGCGTACAGTTTTGGAGAGGGTTCAAAATCACTAGGCGACTATGCTTGGTTTGACGGCAACAGCAACAATCAGACGCACCCTGTCGGTGAGAAGAAGGCAAACGCCTGGGGCCTATACGATATGCACGGGAACGTCTGGGAGTGGTGCAGCGACTGGTACGGTGAGTATCCCAAAGATGCAGTCAGCGATCCTGTTGGACCGCGTGAGGGCTCGCACCGCGTGGCCCGTGGCGGCAGCTGGAGCTACGAGGCCGCGGATTGCTGGTCCGGCGATCGTCGCGGGTACGACCCGTCGTCCCGGAGCATCATCCTCGGCTTCCGCCTTGCCCTGAGTTCATCCGGAATCCCCAAGTAGGCGGAGCCGAGACAGGTTCAGCCCGAGCGGAGCGAGCGATCGTAGGCACAAAGCGAGCCAGGGCGGATGCCCGCGAGCGTAGATGCCGGAGACCGCAGGCGAAGCGGTATTAGACAAGTTCAAACTGGTGTTGTTCTAGCAGAAAAGCTTTCTTATCAAGTGGCGACACCATGGCTTGTCCACTTGGCATGATCACTGCATCGACGATTGCCCCAATGGAGCAATTCGAGTCTTGTAAGTCAGCAGTGACCCGGATGGCTCTTTGCTGAGCGACTCCTTGGCTTGGTCCAAGAGGTTCTTTGGTTTTGCGATGTACAAACGGTATAGTAACTGCAATCGATTCAGGCGTATCGATTACTTCTTGGTAGTCTTTGTACTGAGAAAGAAGTCGGTTTCTTGAATCGGTATCTAGGCCGGAGATGCTGCAAAGGCCTTCGAGGTAGGATGGATCTTCGCTCGCTCCAGCAGGTCGGTAAACGACCGATCGCTCTTGATCGTTTTTCCTTACCGGATTTGGCTTCAAACAGTACTTGTAAGATCGGCTGTCGTTCGTTGGAAATTTCGGAAGCGCGTGGAATTTTCAACTCCAAAAGCTTTACCTTTTCGATCACACGATGCGCCTCGATCAATTGGTATGCGTAGGCTTTCCCCAAGTTGCACCGTGACTTCAGATATGCTTCAAAGCTTGGAAAATCTTCGCGGTAAAGCCGGTTCTTTTGAATAAAGACCAAATCAGAGACTGCCTCCCAAACCCTGGACCAGTTTTTTATGAATCGTTCGTCTCGGGTTCGAAATTCTTCGCGCTGCGAATCAGTCAATGGACGGGTGCTATCGAATGGTGGCTTCATGGCTGCACTTTCGAAAGAAGGAATTTGCGAGTGAAGATTCCCCGATGCACGGCCAGGGACCAAAACTAAAGGCCGAAGTTAGTACGGCTTTAGCCAAGTCGCAGATTTTTTTTGCGGTTACATCCAGTGGCTTAAAGAAACTCACTGGTTAAGAGCAACTCAGTGCTGAAGGCAGCAAAGCAATTGCCTTTTTGTTCGTGCCACGCGCGTGCCCCCCCTGTAGTCCCCCCGGTTTTGGAGTGGACTAAAGGACAGCGGACGCGTCGGCAAGCTTGCCTCCTCATCCCGACCTTTCGCGCGAGCCCCCCTGTGACACTCCGAGGGGGATGTAAAAGAAAAGCCCCCAAGGAAGTCTGTAGACGGTAGCAAGCCGGGAAAGCGCAAGCCCAACGCAAACCTGGCACGTCAAGAAGACTCCGTTTGGGGGCTTGTTTTCAACTGCCTGCTACAGCAACGCGGGTCACGATAGCAAATCCGAAAGAAAGAATCAACTGGTGTTGCGACTTTCCCTCCAAAGAAAAACGGGCAAAAAAACCACAATCTACTCGAACCGACTACTTTGGTTCTAAACGACGGGGCTTGAGAGTCCGAGGGCCCTGGGCATCGAAAACCGTGATTCTCACGAGAGAGGAATCGGAATCGAGGTCAATTTCGTAGACAACATCGTCGAATTTGGACTCGATTTCGGTGCGTAACTCCTTGAAAGCCTTAACCAAAGCGGGGCGAAGAGCGTTATCGCTAGCCTCAACCCGATCTGGATTCCCGATTGGGGCGCCTTGGAAATCCCGAACTGAGGGTTCGAAAATAAAGAGATGGCCATCTTTGACGCGAAGAGGAAATCGTCCCCGCATCGCGTTTTTGAAGATGGTCGTGCGATCTAGGCCAGAAATACCGGCAGCTTTTCGTTGACTGACCCAACTGGACATGTCGTCGAAGTGCTGGCGGTTGGTGATCATTGGGATTTGACCGGGGCAGAACCACGGAAACTAGAACTTCATTCCCGAAAACTTCAAAAAATCGCACTTGCGTGCATCACCAGACACGGTAACTTTTACGCAAGTCTCGGAAAAGCCACATGCCCTCGCCCGAGGTGAGAACTGAATTTTTTTCTTTTTCTCGCTTCAAAAGCGAGGTCGACGGGTCTCGAACCCGCAACCTCCGGATCGACAGTCCGGTGCTCTAACCAATTGAGCTACGACCCCGTATTTGGGATGCGTAAGTATAGCGTCAGCCAAAGAGCTTGCAAGCCGATTCGAGGGGGAGTGACCACCAGTTTTTTCAACGTCATTCCGGAGCGATTCCCACGTCCCTCGCAATCCACCCGTTCGTCAAAAACGGAATGCAAGCTGGTTGTAAAAAATCCAACCCGAATTGTCTTGCAAGACTAGGAAGTCCGTTTCGCGGTAATCAACCTGAAAACTGTACTGAACACTCTGCGAGATATCCCAAAACAGACTGCTGTAATAGGCTGAATTCCGAACTATGGATCCCGCCGAAACCGGTAAATCTCGACGCAACGGCCCCTCCACCCCATACCCGCCATGCACGTGCAATCGATTCGTTAGATAGACAAAGGCTTCCAAAAATCCACCTTGGCCTCGTATCGCCCGATACGTCTGCGAATTGAACGTCTGAAAAATGGTCCCCGCATAAGTCCCCAACCCCTGTCCAAAATAACCTTCCCCAATAACCCCAATCCGATCGGTCAAGTTGATCTTGGTGTCCACCGACATCCCGCCAATGTCGATAACCGACCGTATCGGTATCGCTGGATCGATGTCATCCAAGTCATAGACAATTTGCGAATTGCGAATCCGACCTACCATCCCCGCAACTCCGACCTCCAGCGGACGCTCTCGCCTCCCACCAGCTAACCCCTCCAACTCCCCCACCCCCAACGCGCCACGCAACTCTAAATTAGGCAACCCATCCGATTCCGTACTGCGTCGACTCGCGTCAATCAAAATCGTTGATATCGGATCGCTGATCGCCGCTTGCAACGTTCCCTGCAAACTCTCACTCGGCTTCCAATACGCCTCTCCCCGTAACTGACCACGAAACGTTCCCGCATTACCCGTTCCTCCCATCAGCGTCAAAGGGATCACCACCGGGTCCCTTGGTGCAAAAAGGTCTGGTTGCAAACCTGCCGACAACCGGAAGTTCTCGTTGCGGACCTCACCAAATGCCACCACCGGCATAAACCCATACACATCCGAAGTCATCGTCGAATTCGTAAAATAGAACTTGGCAAACGCTCCCGTGTCCCACTGTCCTAGCTTGGGCCCCGCATACAAAAACTGAAGGTTGGATTGCCTACCATGCAACTCGAACGTCGCATTGTCATCCCCCAACAACGAAGGAGGTAACATAAAAAGGGGATTCCAGGGCACAAACGCGCGATCCGTCGCATTCACTCCCAAGAGCGAGATCGCCCCAGAAACACTCAACTGCCCGAGTCCATTTTGCAAGCGAATCGACTCCGCTGGCATCGGCCCTATAGGCACTTCTCGCGACGAAGGCACAGGAAAACTCGCAGCCCGAAAACTTGCTGGCGCAACAGCTCGATCAGGTTCCTGAAGAGTTGCTCGGTTCAAGTCCGTGACCGACTCCTCTTGCACCAACACTGGCAGTCTCTCTGGTTCCAATACGCTCTGCTGTGTCAGCCGCGTAATCACCGGCCCGCCCTCCTGCGTTGACACCGCTGCTACATCTTGCGCAAGGAGATGCAAGGAATCCACTGCACTTAAAGCCCCAAGGACTCCGAACAAAATGCGCTGTGCGACTTGAGCTCTAAAAACGAAAGTCATCGCTTGTTGCACCGTATACGGGTAAATATCGATAGTAGACTTCAAGGATCAAGCATGCCATGCAAGTCGAATAGAATCGTCCACCGATTTGGTTGGAATGGTCATTATCAAACATCCAACTGCCGCGCATGTGCCCATTGGGAACCTGCGTGCGAATCAATAAATCTCGCATGTAGTAATTCCAGTTCTTCCAATAACGCCCCCCCACCTGAAACATCGCTTGCGTCCCATAGTAGTTGTAGTACATATCCACCGGCGAAGGCCCTTGCTTCGAGAGATACTCAAGACCTCGCTCCATACTTCGAGCATCCTTTGATTTGCCGCGAAATATTTGCAATAACACGCCAATGGCCGTCATGCTCTTCGTCGGGTTATTGGTCCGATATCGAAACATGTACTCTCCTGCACGCGTCTTGTCGATGAAACGATCGATCCCTCGCACCGTTTCAACCGGTACTACTAAATCCGTCGCCGCCGCACTCTTTAAAGCCAATACTTGCCAACCCGCGATCGACAAATCTCCAGGCGATCCAGGATGGTAGTCCCACCCACCATCCCGATACTGTGCGAATATGATGAAGTTCACCGCTGCCTGACATGGCTCCTTCAACTCCGCTGCACGGGTCATCTGATAAGCTTCACACAACGCCAATGTCGCTATGCCATGTTCGTACATCTGCGCTGATGCTGTTGTATCAAGCCAATACCCCGAATCAGACTTCATCCGCAGCGTCTGCTGCAGATAATAAATTCCCCGGGAAACAACCTCTCCATACTGCTCGTCGTTCGGGGTATGACCAGCTCCCAAGAAACACAACAACGCTAACCCAGTCGCTGCCGTTCGGTAAGGATCCTTTCCAGCAGAACTCGGACTACACTCCTGATCACAAGCTTCCTCATACTTCATGCTCCAAGAGCCATCATTGCGTTGATGCCTCGCTAAGTAATCCAATGCCCATGCGACGGCTTGCTCACTCTGCTCATTACCACCATTCTCTTTGACAGACTTCGCGCGGTTTGCACCCGACCGCCCTGCCAAAGACATCTCCGCAAAACCTAAACCCTGCGATCCCCCCGACGCACTCGCTGCAATCGCATTTTGCATCTGCTCCGATCCAAACTCCTGCACTTCCGACTGCTCTGTTACTTGCGAAGTAACCTGCTCCAACTTGCGACTCTGCATTTCCGGATTCGATAACTTCACCGGATCCCCTTGCGCATCGCTCTCCGCCCCATCAATCGCGATACTCTCAATCTCAAAGCTTTGCAAAGCGTCCCCGCCTGGGTCCCCAGACTCGATCCAAATACCACCATCTCCAATCCCACCACCAAGACCCACCGTCCAAATCGCTAAACTCAACAGCATCAGCAGATGGATCACAAAACTCACCAAAAAAGCGATCCCACCACGACGACCTAATCGCCCAGCACCAACTCCATCAGTACCAACTCCATCAGCGCTAACTCCATCACCATCACCTGTCGATACCACCCCTCCAACTCCAGCCGAGTCCACCGGCGGAGCCTCCAATACATCTCTTGCTCTTTCGTCCCTATCCGACTTCATCAATCCATAATCCAAATTGTTCCCAACAAACCTACCCCTTTTCCATACTCCTCCCCCTGTACCAAATTCCCTGCACCGTGCCTATGCTGGAACTACCCTCGCAAATTCCAAAAGTAGCCCTACACCATGGAATCCACCTGCCAAGCTTCCATGCGGATTGCTAGCAAACTTTTCTTGCCAGACTACCTGCGGAATAAACTAAAACCCAACACCGTCAAATCGATACTCTGACGGGTTCATCGAAGCGGGCTTTCTCAAATAGTTCTTTCCTGGCTCTACGGTTGTAGCGCGTTGGTATGTTCCGCGGTCCGTAGCTTGAACCGCATACATTGAATGGACGGTGATTGGTGGTATGTGTGTGGCAGATGATTGTTTAGGTTGGGACCGCTGCACATACCCTACGGTGCGAGCCAATGGCTCGCACCTCTAACCGTCTCAATAACTTCGCCATGTATCCAATCCATCGAACTGGCTACCACCAGCAAAAGAAAATCCAAGCCGCCTCCGGTGAAAGCTTCTGCAGGATCAACCCACCTGCCAAGCCAATTAAGCTCATGGTGTTGAACAACGCATGAATGACCACGCAAGGCACTACGCTACGGCGCAATTGATACACCCTGGCCATGATAGTGCCCAGCACTAGCAATGGGATCCAACTTACTCCATACCCCCAATGTGCTAACCCGAACAATGTTCCGCTGGCCAAAGCAATCCAAAACGGAGGAAAAGCCCCCTCCTGCTGTAACTCCTCTCCCGCACCCCGATTCACGCCACCCAACGCCTGCGCCCAAACTAAACTCACTTCGTTCGCTTGAACTTGCTCATTCGCTCCACGTCCGAACGGATTTCCGGTAAACACCGCAATCCAATTTCCAAAATGGGCTCGCAAAGTATCAAGCCAGCTGATCAATAGAAATCGAAATGCATACTCTTCCCACAAAGGTGCCGCTATCGCCGCACTGAAATACAACAATGGCAGAGCTGAAAAACTCTCTTGCATCGCGTCGATCACGGGATGCTCGTACTCAACCTTTGTCAACTGTCCGGCAATACTTGAAACTACCAACACGATTGGTGTCGCCCAGAAAAAAACAAGCACTCCCACCCACACGTCCTTCAGGAACTCTTGGGAGTAGATCCCTAGATTCAAGGCGGTTGATCGTGTCCGGTGCGTGATCAGGATTACTGAGCCTATAGCAGCCAAAATGAAGGCCGACGATATCGCAAAAGCAGCCCAAGATGACGGCGGTGCATCAGCTGAAATTTCCTCAACCTTCTCCCTCTCCTTACTCAGTTGTTTCGCCTCTGCAATCGAATCGGATGCCGAAGCATCATCTGCTGGGCTAGCACCACGATCCACCCGTTCAGCATTGCTTCCCCACCGCGTACTCCCGACCAAATCGCCAACCTTGATCATACCAGCAGGCTGCAGCTCTGCTGGTGAATTTGTTGGCGTGTCCGAAGCCTCCGGAAGGCGAAAAGCATCACGCCCCAGAATCGAGCCTGCAATTCCCACGACAATAAACTGAGCCATGATCACACAGCCCGCGAACGCAATCAGATCGATCAGTCCCACACGATCTGCTCTCACATCGCGCCGCCAACCTTGCCAAAACGCGATCTGATTCCACCGAAACATCGCCCATAAATGGACGCAGATCATGCCGAAGAGAAACGTCAGCATGACCAAACTAAACAACCCCATCAACGCAAGTTGATCTGGTGGCAAATCTTCCGGCTTCATGACTTTGATGCCCTACTACCTCGAACCACCAACATCACATACTCAACCGCAGAGCCGATGGTTAGCGCGAGCATCCCCCATAACAAGACTGGAATGGCGATCGTTAACCAAGCAGGGGTTGGTGAACTTAAACACAACTGCAGCAATACCGCAACAATCGCGGCGCACTGCAGTACCATTTTCCATTTACCAAGCTGCTTTGCGGAGAAGTCACCACCTTGGCCTTCGACCATTCCTCGCAAACTCGTCACCAACAATTCTCGCGCGACGACAACCGTCGCCATCCAAGGCGCAATCGGAGAATCCGGAACGCCAACCAACGCGATCATCGCGCCACAAATGATTACCTTGTCCACAAACGGGTCAAGGATACGACCTAACTTTGTGACTTGCTGGTACTTCCTAGCCCACCAACCATCAATCCAATCGGTCGACGCTGCAAGGACGAACAGAATCAATGCCGGCCACCAAGCTTGCCACTCGACGCACCCACAAACGACGATCGCAAGAATCAATCGCACAGTGGACAGTGCATTCGGAACATTCCAAGGATTATCGCTTAGCGAGGCTGTTTTCGAAGACGCACTCATGGAATCACTCGCATTGCGACACCGATCAAATCGTAGTTGTCGGACGAAACGATTTCGCACTCAACCAAATCGCCCGGTTTGATCTCTACGCCGTCATCCGCAGAAACGTAAACCGCAGCATCGACATCCGGAGCATCTGCATAGGATCGACCAATCCAAGCGTTCTTCGGTGTGCCACCTCCATTTGCCTTGTTCTTCTTGCTCGAAGTAGGCTGCTCAATATCAACCGCCTTATCGATAAGAATCGGCAACTTCTTGCCTATCTGCTTATTGCACCAAGCAAAAGCGTTTTGCTGCTGGACCGCCATGAGCCGATTGCGCCGCTCTTTTTTGATACGTTCAGGCAAGTGATCATCAAGTCTTGCTGCAGGCGTGTCAGGTTCAATTGAGTAGGTGAAGACACCTAATCTTTCGAAGTGCATTCGGTCAACAAACTCGACCAAATCTTCAAACTGCTCGTCTGTCTCCCCAGGGAATCCAGTGATCATTGTCGTACGCATAACCAACTCGGGAATAGTCTCCCGCATCATCGAAACCATTTCGACGGTGGATTCTTGTGTGACACGCCTCGACATACGCTTGAGCATCGTATTGTTGATATGCTGCAAAGGCATATCGACGTAAGGCAGGATACGTTTCGATTGCCCGATTGTCTGCATCAGGGGCTTGTCGATGTACATTGGATAGAAGTACATCAGTCGGATCCAGTCGAGTCCTTCAACTTGGTCGAGTTCTTCGAGCAACTGTCGCAATCGCGGCTCGCCGTACATATCGATGCCGTAGTATGTCGTGTCTTGTGCAACGATGATCAACTCGCGCACCCCCGAGTCCGCCAACCGCTTCGCTTCAATGAGAATATCTTCGGGCGGTTTGCTCGCATGTTTGCCACGCATCTTTGGAATGGCGCAAAAGGTACACAGGCGATCGCATCCTTCGGAGATCTTCAGGTAAGCAAAATGTTTTGGCGTAACCTGCAGACGTAAATGATCCGACAATGCACGAATGGGCGCAGGACGAAATACAGTTCGCTGCTCGTCGAGACCATCCATAATGCGGTCGACCAAGTTACCGATTTCATCTCGGCCGAAGACTCCCACCAACCCATCGATCTCCGGACGCTCTTCGAGCAGTTTTTCATTCTGCCGCTCTGCTAAACAGCCTGTGATCACTACGCCGCGAATCTTTCCTGCTCGCTTCAAATCGAGCATCTGGTCAATAGCCTCAAACGACTCCTTCCGAGCGTGCTCGATAAAGCCGCAAGTATTGATCACCACAAAATCAGATTCCTCTGGATTTTGTACTAGTTGATAACCCCGCTCATGCAAAATCCCCAACATCTGCTCACTGTCGACAAGGTTCTTCGGACACCCAAGGCTGATGAAGGCATACGCCCCCCTCTTGCCGTTTGGATGGTCAACTGCCAGCGGCCCCTCGGATGCTTGAGGGTTCTCAATGATCGGTAACGAATGCATATATGCGAAATCTGGATGCTCAGAATGGGGTCAGTCCGAAAAACACAGGATATTGGATGATATCACCACCAACCCGAAGGGCTAGGTGAAATCGCTTTTACCCCCTGGGTATCGTACCAGTTATGCCGAATTTTCCTAGGATTCCGTTAGCTCGGTAACTTAGGCCTTTAGCCCCCGTGCAGGTTGTGCGGAGCATCCCGTTTGTTTCGCTAGCACCCGACGGACAATTCAAGCAGATCGCATATGCGATCATCCGAAACTCCGAGTATAGCGGGGTGTCGTCGGCCCTAAACCCTCACCCCGCTGCCGTTGCGATCCGATCGAAGAAGGAGCTTCGTCCATGATCCGAATCAACCAAAGAAGACAACGTTTCAATAGACTCATGCGGTTAGCGATTCTCGCTGGCCTGACGTACACCTCAGAACCTCAGTTGCTGGGTATTTGCCTCGCCCAAGAACCGCGACATGTTCTCGGCGAAGGGCTCTCACAAGGATATTTCCTACCGCCGAACGCTCGGGTCACGCCCCCTCCATCAGCTTTGCCAAGCCACGACGCCGTGGTTCTGTCCCCACTTGCACTTCCTTCCAGCACCGACAGCTTGTTGCCCCAAGAAATAGAAACTCCACCCGAGTCAGGGGAATTGATTATCGGCAGCGGGGTGGCGATCCCAGATCAAAGGATCCCAGATCAAACGAACCAGGCTCAAACTCCCGCTCTAGTACCACCAGTATTCGCCCCACCAACTCCATCGATCTCAGCGCCCCAAGTCGACCTAGACCTACGCTCAAACCAAAATCAACCCGTTGCAACGAAGAGCTTCGAAGTCCCTTCTTGCGCACCACTATCAACCCCATCCCCTTGGTTCTTCTCGAGCAACGGATTGCTGCTTCAGCGCCGAGAGTCCGCAAATCGACTTTTCTCCAGCGACATCCTCAACACGAACACACACTCACTATCCTCGCGTGATGTCGACTTTGGAACCGCAGGCGGCTATGAACTCAGCGGTGGAAGGTACTTTCAATCCGGAAAGTATGCAGTGATGGGGAGCTATTGGGGATTGTTCTCCAACCCACAAACCGCGTCGCTCGACGCTGGTCCGTCAAGCCTTCAAACCCATCTTCCCTTCAATGTCCCTTCCAGTATCAACCCAGGAACGACTGAGGGGCTTGAACTCAACGGAACGACTGTGACCGACCTGTTTGCGAGTGCTTCGGCGCACTCATTGGTTCGTGACCAGGACTTTCAGAACATGGAAATCAACCTTTTTTGGTTCGCGATTGGAGGATCTGCTCGCCAACCTTTCGCTCCGGACTGCACAGATAGCCAATGCTGGAACATCAGCAAACAACCAACCGGGACGAATGCTCCATGGTTTCAAGTCCCAAGCCGATTACGGGTGAGTCTTTTCAGCGGCGTACGTTGGTTTCAATACCGCGATGCTCTGACTTATAGTGCCCAAGACCTTCGCTATGATCTTCAATCCCAAAACGATCTATGGGGTGTTCAATCCGGCGCGATCGCCCATTGGCTGGCGAGTCCTCGCTGGGGGGTCTGGTCGAGCCTAAACGCGGGGGTTTACAACAACCACCTTCAAACCAATTCACGGATTGGCGACAGCGTCTCTGAAGCGACGATCGTCTCGTCTGGCTCTTCGTCTGGGGAACCTTACAGGTACTCCAACGCCGACAACAGTTCTGCGTTCTTAGGTGAGACCGCTACTGGTTTCGCATGGCATTTTGCACGCGGATGGACCTTCAATGCCTCCTACCGCATTCTGGGTGCCTCTCAAATCGGCACTACGCTTGGGCAAATTCCATCCGACTTCCGCTTCCAGGAAGCGACGGCACCTAAAAACGACGACTCACTCTTTCTGCACGGAGTTTCGTTAGGGGCCACCTACAACTTCTAGCTATGTGGCTTTGCCGTTTGTTCTATCATCCGCTCCACGTACAATGGGAGCGTTGCACGCGCTGAACACTCTACGGGTACCATGTTCACGCGATGCACAATTCTCGTGACCGCAGCGCAGATGCCCCAAATGACTAAACAGCCGACAATCACTTTGGCGGAATCCCAACCACCCTATTTTTTGGGGATCGATGTCGGGGGCACTTCCATCAAAATTGGTCTGCTTGACGATGTAGGTCGAACCTTGGCTTTTGCGGAAATCGACACGCAAGAGTCCCTAGGGCCAAAACTTGCAATGCGGCGAGTCTCACAGACTGCCCGCGAAATCACTCAAACTGTGGGGCTGTCGGTCACCGAAGTTCTTCGCGCAGGGCTTGGGACCCCAGGGAGCCAAGACATTCCAAAGGGAATGCTAGTTGAACCACCCAATCACCCCCATTGGCATCATTTTCCAATTGTGCAGTGCCTCGAAGAAGAGCTCAGACTGACGGTGTCTTTTGCCAATGATGCGAATGCTGCGGCATTTGGGGAATTTTGGATCGGCACTGGCGAAATACACCGCAGCATGATTTTACTTACACTCGGAACGGGTGTCGGAGGCGGGATCATAATCGACGGCCATCTCGTCGTCGGAGCGAACAGTTTCGGGGGCGAATTCGGTCACATGCTCATTGACCCGCACCCGAGCGCGAGGCTTTGCGCTTGGGGTGGAGGACGGGGACAACTCGAAGCCTACGCCAGTGCGTCGGGCCTGGTACTTCGGGCCCGGGAGTCCCTCCGAGCAGGTGCCCAAAGTTCCCTTTCAAGCGAAATCGACCAAATTACCGCCAAGAGAATTTTCCAAGCTGCCGAGCTCGGAGACGATTGGAGCTTGAAAATTATCGAGGAAACGGCAGATTATCTAGCTATCGGGATCACTAGCCTCGTCCATATACTCGACCCAGGACTTGTTGTCCTCGGCGGTGCAATGAACTTCGGCGGCCCGAATTGCAAAACCGGTCTGCGTTTCTTACACAAAGTACGCCAAGGATTCGAAGAAAGAACCTTCCAACACGTAAAAGCTGGTACGATCATCGAATTCGCCAAACTAGGAGCGGATGCAGGCTACGTTGGAGCCGCAGGTATCGCTCGATCCGAATACTATAAGACCCTATGAACCCAAAAGATTCCAAGACCGTCGGCGAAATTCCTCTGGAGAACATCCGGAATTTCTGCATCATCGCCCACATCGACCATGGCAAAAGCACCCTTGCGGACCGCCTCCTGGAAAAAACAGGTACCGTCGAAATCCGCAAAATGAAGGAACAACTTCTCGATGCGATGGACCTCGAACGCGAACGTGGAATCACGATCAAAGCAAAAGCCGTTTCGCTTCACCACTGGCATAAAGGTAAGCTTTACGAGCTGAACCTAATCGACACCCCGGGCCACGTTGATTTTCAATACGAAGTCTCTCGCTCCCTGTCTTGCTGCGAAGGTGCCCTGCTCCTCGTCGATGCCTTTCAAGGAGTCGAAGCTCAAACGGTTGCAAACGCCTATTCGGCAATGGATCACGACCTGAAAATTATTCCGGTCATCAACAAAATCGACCTCAACCACGCGAGAGTGGACGAAGTCACCGCCGAAATGAACCAAGTCCTCGGTATTGATCCCGATGAAATCGTCAAATGCTCAGGAAAAGCCGGCATTGGGATCGATGAACTACTGACCGCCATTATCGAGCGAATCCCCGCTCCCTCAGGAGATGACAAAAATTCGTTGCAAGCGATGGTGTTCGACTCGCACTACGACGACTATCGTGGTGCCATCACCTACGTGCGTCTGATGTCTGGAGAAGTGAAAAAGGGGGATAAAGTTCGTTTTTATCGCGCGGGAGTAAATTATGAAGTCCTCGAGCTCGGTCAATTTGTACCCGAACGTAGAGCCTGCGAAAAACTTCGAGCCGGAGAAGTTGGATACCTGATCTGCAACATCAAGTCACTTAAAGATGTTCGCATCGGGGATACCGTCGTTCATTTAAATGACGAAAAAGTCGAACCACTCGAAGGGTATCAACCACCTAAACGAATGGTCTACTGCGGTCTTTACCCAAGCGACGGACAGGACTTTAGCGAACTGCGTGACGCCCTGGAGAAACTCTCCATCAATGATCCTTCGTTTGAATTTGCACCCGAGACCAGCGAAGCCCTCGGATTCGGGTTTCGTTGCGGTTTCTTGGGGCTCCTGCACATGGAGATCATTCAGCAACGATTGGAAAACGAGTGCGATATCGACCTCGTTCAAACCGCTCCCAACGTCACCTATGAGATCATCAAACGAGGTGGTGAGAAACTAGAAATCCACCGACCTCAAGAAGTCCCCGATTCCGGCGAAATCGAGGAGTTCCGCCAACCTATCGTTCGCGTGAACTTCGTCCTACCCACCGAATACATCGGGGTCGTGATGAAACTATGCCAAGACCGCCGGGGCGTTCTGCGAGGGAATGAATACCTCTCCGGTACCCGAGCCCTGGTGAGCTACGATCTTCCGCTCGCCGAAGTCATCTACGATTTGCATGACAAACTCAAAAGTGCAACACGTGGATACGGGACCATGGATTACGAAATCATCGGCTATGAAAACGCTGATTTGGTCCGTATGGACATCCTCGTCAACGGAAAACGGGTCGATGCTCTGAGCATCATTTGCGATCGTCGCGACGCCGATCGACGTGGACGTGCCGTGGTGAAAAAGTTGAAAGAAGAAATCGATCGCCACATGTTCGAAGTGGCGGTACAAGCCGCAATTGGGTCGCGGGTCATCGCTCGCGAAACCGTTCCCGCTGTACGTAAGAACGTTACCGCAAAGTGTTACGGGGGCGATATCACCCGAAAACGTAAACTCCTCGCGAAGCAGAAGGAAGGTAAGAAGCGGATGAAGTCGATCGGTTCGGTCGATATTCCGCAAAAAGCCTTTATGGCCGTACTCGATACGGGTGCAGAAGGAAGCAAATAACCTCTGTTTCATCGGTCCCTAAATACAAATACCACTGGCACCAAATGCCAGTGGTATTGTTGTTTCTAGGATCAACGCAAAGACTAGTTGCTACCCTTTTTCTTCTCAAGCTGTTCGGCGATGAAATCGCTCAAGCCTTCGCCACGCAATTCACGCGAAGTGCCGAGTATCTCGCCACTGTCACCGTCTACCAAGAGCACAAAGGGAATCCCACTGACGTCGTGCATCTTGCCAAGACTCGTGTCCCAGAACTTTCCTTCGTAAATCTGAGGCCAGGTCAACTCACGGTCGTTCAAGAACGCTTTGACATTCTCTTCCATATTGGCTTGATCAAAACTCACCCCGAGAATCTCAAAGCCATTCTCGTGATGGGCCTCATACGCCTTCTTCATGTTGGGAATCTCAGCGATACATGGCCCACACCAAGTGGCCCAAAAATCAAGCATCACAACCTTCCCTTTAAAGTCCTTCGGAAAAGCAACCTCGGCTCCATCCATTGTCGTTGCGGTGAACTCCAAAGCTTGCTTTCCGATTCGCAAGTCCGGTGGCATGGGCAACTGTGGCAGTTCCTTGTCCGCAACTGCCAAAGTCAACTTGCCGTCTTTAGCGTCCAATACGTAGGTCTTTCCAGTGAAATTGAATGGAACACCTACCTGAACCGTCTCGTAATTGCGACTGACACGTCCATCCCCGTTGCGGTCCATCGGCAAAGAAGTCTTAGGCGCAAGAGGCCCAGAAATGAAAGTACTAAAATCCTGTCCGTCGAGCTTCAAACTAAATTCCGAGCCGAAATCTACGAAGAACATCAAGGTGTTCTTCAGTGCCGCACGCTGCGGATCATTCGGGTCAAATCGGTACAAGCCAATTTCTCCGACTTGATCGGCTCCCAGTTGCAACTTGCCCTTGCCACTGTACATCGTCAACTCACCCTGCTTGCGTGAAGCCCACTCCGTTGCAGGATCGTTTGTCAGATCGCCATCACCGTTCGTATCGATGTACAACTTGGCGTCCCCATCGGTCCGCTCGTCAAGGATGAACACCCATGATTTACCATCAAGCTCAATCACGCCGTACTTCGGTGCTTCCAGCCCTTCCGGTGCTTTGGTAACTCCCTTCGCTTCTTCTCCCATCTCCGCTCGGATTGGTCGATATCCTCCCATCTTTTGCGTGATGCCAGAGGGGACGAACTTCTGTTCAATCTCGCCAGCTCCCTGAGCAAAAACAACCGACGAACCAGCCGTAAACGCAAATAGCAATGCGGCTCTTGTAAACGATTTGAGCATTATCCTCATTCCTCAATAGCACAAACTGACCCGCTGCACCAAAGCCGCAGGCTAGAACAACTTCTGTTTATCCTAACGGATTGACCACCAGCGTGCGAGCAATTCTTCGCAAAAGGTTCTCAATTCCAATGCCTGCAACTTCTTCTATACTCACAATGGTCGCCTCCGTTGAAAACCGACATATTACCCAAACCGAGTAAGAATACTTGGTTGCAAGCCAACCTGAGTTATGAGACGCCGCCAAACGCAAAGACAAAGCCATCGTACGTTGAATCGCCGCGCAATGATGTGGCAAGCTACCGCAAGTCTTACCGCGGTCGCACTCGAACCTCTCCTAGCGACTCAAGCGAGTGCGCAAAATGCAGAGGTAAAATTCTCTCTCAAACATATCCTTGCAACATCATTATTCGGCACAGAGAAACTCGCGACCATTCTTCCTCTTGCCAAACAACTTGGGATTTCGGCCATCGACCTCTGGCCGAAAATTCACGGTAGCCAACGCGAAGAGCTCAACGAAATGGGTGAAGATCGCTTCCAATCGCTCCTTCAACAACACAACATTCAACTAGGCTGCGTCACCCAATTCCCGCTGGGCCCCTTTGGGCTCCACGACGAGATCAAGCTATGCCAACGACTGAATTGCCACACCATTGTCACCGGTTCCGGTGGCCAAGCTGGCTTGCGAGCCGATGACCAGAAACAAGCGATAAAAACATTCTTCGAATCGATCCGACCTCATTGGGATCACGCTCGAAAACACCAAGTCACCATCGCAATCGAGAACCACAGCAAAAGCTTGCTCGACTCGCCCGACTCCCTTCGATGGTTCTGTGAATTTCACGAACAAGCCTACCGAGGAGATAAGACGGGACTCGGTATCGCTTTTGCCCCTTACCATCTCCCGCAGGACATTACTGTACTTACGCAGTTGCTTAAAGATGTCCTCCCCTGCACCTCCCTCTTCTACGCCTGGCAACATGGTAAAGGATGCATGCAAGCTCAGCCCAAGGAAGATGAACTGTTACAGCTACCAGGAAAAGGGGGGCTGGATTTCGCCCCATTGCTCCAAGTGCTTCAATCTAACCACTATGATGGCTGGACCGAAATCTTCATGCACCCATTCCCTCGGGGTATACCAATTCTTCCCGAATTGAACTTGGCAACAGAAGAACTACAGAATGCGAAGAACTACCTTGAGGCCCTTATCCAATAGTTTCTTCGCTTTCTATGAAAGTTGTGCCTTTGCGTTTCCGGTCCTTTAATACCAAACTCGACTAACAACCAATAAAAAAAGGGGGCGGTTTCAACCACCGCCCCCTTTCCGTTTAAAGTCTAATCCGATCCCTTAGTTCTTCACTTCGAATTCTGCATCGATCGCATCATCGTTGGGGCCTTTGCCAGCCTCGGGACTTGCACTCGGTTGTGGTTGTGAAGTGAAAGCGGAGCGGAAGGCATTTGCGGTTTGCTCGAGTTCCGATGTCGCAAGTTTGATTGCGTCGGCGTCGTTGGAACCCAAGCTGTCTTTGACCTTCTTAATCGCGGCTTCGAGAGGTTCGCGGTCCGAGGCAGAGAGTTTATCGCCTTGTTCCGAGATGGCTTTCTCGAGAGCATGGATGGTGTTTTCCGCCCGGTTTTTGGATTCAGCCAATTCGACTTGCTTTCGATCTTCGTCGGCGTGCATTTCAGCGTCGCGTCGCATGCGCTCGATCTCGTCCTTGCTCAAGCCGCTGGACTGTTCGATTTTAACGCTGGCCTGTTTGCCGGACTTCAGGTCTTTCGCGGAGACGTTCAAGATGCCGTTCTGGTCGATGTCGAACTTCACTTCGATTTGGGGCATACCGCGCGGAGCGGGATCAATCCCTTCGAGGTTGAATTGTCCGAGTACGCGATTGTGCACAGCGATCTTGCGTTCACCTTGGTACACACTGACGGTCACTGCGGTTTGATTGTCTGCAGCGGTCGAGAAGACTTGTTTCTTTTCGACGGGGATCGTCGTATTTCGTTCGATGAGGGCCGTAAGGATGCCACCTTCGGTTTCGATGCCCAGAGTTAGCGGTGTAACATCGAGCAAGAGAACGTCTTTGCGTTCACCCGACAGCACGCTACCTTGGATCGCAGCACCTACAGCGACGACTTCATCGGGGTTGACCCCTTGGTGGGGATCTTTGCCGAAGATTTCTTTGACGATTTCTCGAACTTTCGGAACGCGAGTCGATCCACCGACGAGAACCACTTCGTCGATCTCGGATGGTTTAAGCTTAGCGTCTTGCAGAGCTTGCAAAACTGGCTGTTTGCAACGTTCGATGAGTGGATCGATCAAGCCTTCGAAAGTGCTTCGGGTGATGGTAACGAGCAAGTGCTTCGGACCAGATGCGTCGGCCGTGATGAACGGCAGATTGATATCGGTCTGCGGCAGGGAACTGAGTTCCTTCTTGGCCTTCTCACAAGCTTCTTGCAAGCGTTGCAAAGACATAGGGTCTTTGCGTAGGTCGATACCGTTGTCCTTTTGAAATTGGGTTGCGACGTGGTTGACGAGAGCTTGGTCGAAGTCGTCACCGCCGAGGTGGGTGTCGCCATTGGTGCTGATAACTTCGAAGATTTTGCTTGCGTTGTCATCGCCATCGCCGCTGAGAGCGACTTCGAGGACGGAGACGTCGAAGGTACCACCGCCGAGGTCGAAGACAACGATTTTTTGATCTTTTCGTTTGTCCAAGCCGTAGGCGAGGGCAGCAGCGGTCGGTTCGTTGATGATCCGAGCGACTTCAAGTCCGGCGATTTGGCCAGCGTCTTTGGTCGCTTGTCGCTGAGCATCGTTGAAGTACGCTGGAACCGTGATAACGGCTTTCGAAACGCGATGTCCTAGGTAGGATTCAGCGGCTTCCTTCAATTTACGCAGCACCTTCGCGGAGACTTCTTGCGGGGTGTATTGCTGATCGCCGATTTGGACTTTGACGTATTCGTTCGCACCGCCGACGACTTGGTACGGAACGATTTTCTCTTCGGACTCGACTTCGGAGTGACGTCGGCCCATGAAACGTTTTACGGAGGAGACGGTACGTCTCGGGTTGGTTACAGCTTGACGACGTGCGGGTTCACCGACGATCGTTTCGCTTTTGTCGGTGAAGGCTACGACGCTGGGGGTCAAGCGGTTGCCTTCTGCATTTGGGATCACTTTGACTTCGGAGCCTTCCATCACGGCAACCACCGAGTTGGTAGTGCCCAAGTCGATTCCGATGATTTTTTCGCCTGTCGCCATAGCTTGGATTCTCCGTGAAGCTTTGAGTATCGTGAAACGATGAGTAGTGAAGGTGCCGGTTTTCGAAGGGTCACCGAAGTTCAAAGGTTCAGGAGGTTTGAGGTGCTCGTTCGGGGTGAACCGAGTCATGCACCGCAGCTTTCCTTCCCTTCGTAGGACACACCGACATTCAGCAACCTGTGTGCCAAAGCGGGTTGCGGGTAGGGCTTTTGTTGCGTAACTGCATGGCTTATAATGACTTGTGATTGCTCTTTTTCGGTGAAAGTGGCGGGTTGAATCCTGTGGGAAGCATGAGTTCAGCCAATTTGACAGTAACCAGAGACGGGATTTAGCGAACGGGTTTGTCATGATTCAACCAAAGGGTGAGAGAAACCGTCCGGTGGAGGAGATTGACCGTCGAATTGCGCAGTTGGTAATCGAGCGGATTGGGGAGTTGGCGAGGGAGTCTAGGGAATGTGATCGGGGAGATGTGGTCAGCTTGTTGGGGGAGCAGCAGCGAATCGAGCGGATGGACTTGGGGGGGCTCGATGGCGAGACGGTGGCGGGTGTTCGAAAGATTCTTGCATATGTGGTTGGAGCCACGCATGCGTTGGGTTACCAGCCGACACGAATTGCTTATTTAGGGCCCGAGCATTCTTACAGTCATTTAGCGGCTTGTAAGTTTTTTGGCTCGCGTGATGCGTTGCAGGCTGTGGCATCGATAGGGGCTGTCTTTGAAGAAGTTGATTGTGGGCAAGCGACTTATGGAGTGGTGCCGATTGAGAATTCGACGGATGGGCGAATTGTCGATACGTTGACAACGTTTATCGAGCGACCGGTGCAGATTTGTGGAGAGGTACATTTGGCCATCCATCACAACTTGTTGGCTCGTTGTGAGAAGTCGAAGGTACGAGTGGTTTGCAGTAAGCCGCAGGCGTTGTCGCAATGCCGTCGATGGTTGGTGGAACATTTGCCGGGAGTGGTGCTCAAGGAGGTTTCGAGCACGACGGAGGCGGCGCGTATGGCCAGGGATGAGGTTGGAGTAGCCGCAGTCGCATCGATCGAAGCTGGGGTTGAGTATGGTCTTGATGTGTTGTGCAAGTCGATCGAGGACAATCCACACAATTCCACACGATTTGCGATCATTGGAAAAGAACAACCAGAGCCGACAGGGAGTGACAAGACTTCGTTGATGTTCCGGGTTCCGCACCGACCGGGTGCGTTGGCAGACGTGATGATGTTGTTCAAGCAGAAAGGGATCAATTTGACTTGGATTGAGTCCTTTCCGGTTCCTCAAACACCCAATGAGTACTTTTTCTTTGTTGAGTTAGATGGTCATTGCAAAACGCAGCAGTTAGGTGAGGCGATAGAAGAGTTGAAGGGCACTGCATTGCGATTTGATCTACTCGGTTCTTATCCCAAGGGGGTAGCGGATGCACTTTACGGTTGAGGCTCAGGAGTTGTGTCGACCGTGGTTGCAAGAGGGTTCGATTGCGGTTGATGCGACTGCGGGAAACGGATTTGATACGGTGTTTTTGGCCCAATGCGTGGGGGTGAACGGAAAGGTATTTGCGGTCGATCTTCAACCATCGGCGGTGATGCGAACGCAGGAGCGTGTGGAGGCGTTAGGACTATCTGAGCGTGTGGAGTGCATACAGGGAGATCATGCCGAGTTGGGCCAGATGTTGACCGATCGGAACTGTGTGGGGATCGATTGCGCGATGTTTAACTTGGGATACTTACCGCATGGGGACAAATCGATTGTCACGCGTCCAGCATCGACACTTCGTGCATTGCAGTCAGTAGACAGTGTCTTGGTCGTTGGGGGGATCGTGTCACTCTTGGTTTATGTGGGACACGAAGAGGGGCAGGAGGAGGGGCGAGTCGTTCGGCGCTGGGTTGAGGAGCAGGGGGAGCGGTACGAAGTGAAGTGTTGGACTGATGAAGGGAACATCAAGAGTCCGACATTGTGGTTTCTGAGGAAACGTGGATAGGGTTTGCGGGGGAATCGCTGGTGGCGGGACGGGCGAGTCGGATGGGAGTTGGGAATTCGAGGCTAAATTTGGTACCTCGTCCCACTTCGCTTTGCACGTTGATTCTACCGCCGTGGGCTTCGACAATTTTGCGAGTGGTTGGTAGTCCCAGACCTGATCCTTCTGGCTTGGTGGAGTAGAAGGGTTCGAACATGCGCATGGCGGTTGTTTCGTCCATACCGCAGCCTGAGTCGATCATTTCCATCGCTACGCCGGTGGGGAGTGTGAAGGTATGGATCATGAGTTCGCCACCTTCGGGCATGGCTTCGATGGCGTTTTTTACGAGGTTGATCAAAGCTGCTTGGAGCGCGGAGCTATTGAGTCGTATGTTGGGCAGATCGGCATCGAGGAATTTGCTGATGTGAATATCTTGTTTGTCCGCTTGGGCTTGAAAGAGATTCAGTACGGATTGGATCTGGTCGTTTAGAGAGCCGATGGTCATTTCCAATTCTTGCATTTTTGCGAATCGCAAGAAATCGCGCAGAAGGTTTTCCATGCGGTGACACTGTTGTTTGATCATTTCCACTTTGCCGATGGCGCGTCGTTTCCCGGGCCATTGACTCTCTTCGATTTCTTCGGAGAGGAGTTCGGCGTTCATGTGGATAACCGAAAGTGGGTTTTTGATTTCGTGTGCGAGCGATCCAGCGAGTTCGGCGAGCTCGTGGTATTGTCGGCGAATTTGTTCTTCGGTTTGTTGATCCGCTAGTTGGTTTGCTGGATCATCGTTGGAGGGATCGAGCAAGCTCATGCGAGCAACCATTCTGCAAAGGATCTGACGAGGAAGCCACTGCCGCCGGCATCGCACCAGGGTTTAGGTGAATCCAAGAATGCGGGGCCGGCGATATCGAGGTGGACCCACGGTTTGGCTTGGACGAACTCTTCGAGGAATTTCGCAGCGGTGATAGCTCCTCCCCATCTTCCTTCGCCGACGTTTTTGATATCGGCGATTTTCCCGGCGATTTGATCGTTATAGAAAGGGTGCATTGGGAGTGGCCAAGTGAATTCACCGCATTTTTCGGTGAAGGATTGTATTTCGGATTGGAGTGGTGAGTTGTTGCTCATTAGGCCGGCGACGTCGTTTCCGAGGGCGACGACGCAAGCTCCGGTTAGAGTTGCGAAGTCGATGAGTTGTGCCGGGTTGGATTGCAGAGCGACATCGATGCAGTCGGCGAGAACGAGTCTGCCTTCGGCGTCTGTGTTATGGATTTCGATTGTTTTCCCAGAGCGGGCGCGTAGGACGTCACCAAGCTTGAATGCGTCTCCGGAGACGAGGTTTTCGACTAAGCCGATGACGCCGACGAGATTGCGTCGGACACGAAGTTTGGCTGCGGCTTGGAAGATCCCCAATACGGTAGCAGCGCCGGCCATGTCACACTTCATCGTGAGCATGGAATCAGTAGGCTTTAAGGAGTAGCCACCGCTGTCAAAGGTCACCCCTTTTCCGATAAGGGCAAGGGGTTGTGAGTCGGGTGAGGAGCCTTGATATCTAAGGATCAAGAGAGCTGGAGGACGGACGGAGCCGCGAGCCACACCGAGCAGGGCGCCACATTTTTCGCTTTCGAGTTTCGCTTTGTCCCAGACTTCGATGCTAAATCCAGCGAGTTCAGCGACTTGTTTTGCGCGATCGACGAAGGATTCTGGGTAGAGGATGTTAGGTGGTTGGTTGACGAGATCGCGTGCCAAGTTGACGGCGTTTCCGATCGCTTCGCCAGCCCATAATTGAGATTCGTTGGAGCCGCACCATTCGATGACTTCCGGAGCAATGGTATTTTTTTCGGCACGGAAAAGGTCTTGGCCTTGTGCTCCGACCATGGCTCCGGTGATCGCAGCTCGAACCAGTAGGGGCGAGGATTCAAATCCGGCGAAGCGAACTCGTCCACGCGGTTTGGTGGCGAGGGAACGCATGGCAGCGCCAGCGGCTCGGAAGTAGGTGTTGCAGTTCAGGGCCGATTCTGGACCTGTTCCCACGAGAGTCAGGATTCTTGCGGGGATTCCGTTGGGTTCGATAAGTGAGGTGACTTTATTCGGTTTGGTGGAGACTTCTCCGCTTTCCATGACCCTGCGAAACCAGCCTTGGGTGGCTAGGTCGATCGCGCTGGTAACTGGAGATGAGTTCCAATTCTCGGAGATGGGGACAACGAGTGCGTCGCAAGGGCTCGCTAGGCAATCGCTGGAGTGTATTTCGAATCGCATGCGTGTTTTAATGGTCTAAAAGGGGGATGGATCAAGCGTGATCTTCGCTGGTTCGCGAGCGTTTATTTTGTTCTAGGAACGCGTTGACTGTTTTGATGTAGTGTTGTCCGGGCGCGGTCAGAGGGACGATCAGATTGTAATACAGAATGTACCAAATGGCTGCGATTCCATCTTTGAGTCCGATCTTCTTTCCTTCGTCGTAGGTTCTTCCGTAGTAGGAGATGGGAACTTCGTAGGTACGGGCTTTGGTTTTGCAGATCATGGCGGTGATTTCTACTTCCATACCAAAGCCTCGACTGGTTAAGTTCAGGGGTTGGATGACTTCGCGTCGAAAGGCTTTGTAGCATGTCTCGATATCGGACATGTTTCGGTTGGTCAGCAGGTTGCTCAAGAGCGTGAGGAATTTGTTCGCGACGTAGTGGTAGAAGTACAGTACGCGGGATGCTTTTTTTACAAGGAATCGACTGCCATAGACGACATCCGCGACATCGATCAGGATTGGTTCGATGACACCGGGGATTTCGATAGGGTCGTATTCCAGGTCAGCGTCTTGGATGATCAAGATATCGCCGGTGGCTTCTTGGATCGCCCTTGCGATAGCTGCGGTTTTGCCCATGTTCGACGTTTGTCGCAGCAGTCGGATGGAGGGTTGGTTCGATTCGTGGGAACCGTCTAACCAGGTTTGAACTTTTTCTGCGGTTCCATCAGTGGAACCATCATCAACCACTAGAACTTCATGCAATGGGATTTCGAGTTGAACAAGTTTGCGTAGGACCTTGAGGATCGTGGCTTGTTCGTTGTAGGCAGGGATAAGGATCGAGACGTTCATGTGCGGGTTCATTGCGATGCACTCTGGAAGGTGGCGGGAGGGCTAGGTAAGCAGACCTCGAGCGTCGACGCGGTGTTCGGTGAGTCGACCGTTTTCTGCGAGGAAAAAACTGTTCTGCAAATTCACGCACACACAAATATGGTTTGGGATGACCGACACACGTTGTCCGATTTGTGGGCGAGGTCCGGAGTAGTCGTCAGGCAGGGTGACTTCTCCGTGTTCTTCGCTCAATCGGGATATTTTACCGGAAGGGAATTCCAAGACTCGACCGAAGCCTCCGTCGGGATCGACGCAATTTCGATCGCTCGAGAGGGTTTTGCTTCCTGCATCCAAGATGAATTTGGAGGATGTCGGGGTACTTACGATGGTAGCCACGATCCGGGCGGCGCAATCCTCAAGGGTTGCAACACCGAGGGCGACTTCGTTCAAGTCATTATAGATATACGTACCTGGACGAATCTCGTTCAGGTAGGGATTGCGATGGGATTCTACGGCCGTTGGGGTAGACCCGCCGGAGACTCTCTGGACGTCGATTCCATCGGCGCGAAGGGCGTCGACGACATTGGCGAGGCGCTCTGAGTAGTTTGCCCAAGCCGCATCGTCGGCTTGTGGCAAGATATGGCCTGGGAAGCACATGACGCCTTGAAAGTTGAGTCCTTTTGTCGAGGCGACTTGTCGGCAGAGTTCGATTCCTTGCTGGCTGGATTCGATTCCTGTGCGGTGGAACCCGACATCGAGATCGACGAGTACAGCGATCGGCACACCGCGTCGTTGAGCGGTATCGGCGAGGAATTCAGCGGCGGTTTGGGAGTCGATACCGACGGAGAGGCTGCCGCCACGTTCGACGCATCGAGCGGCGAGTTCACCGAGTCGTTCGAGCCGATTTCTGCCGATAGCGGGGTAGGCGAGGAACAGGTCATGGTGGGCTGCGAGCATGCATTCCCCTTCGCCGACTTTTGCTGCGGTCAGTCCGGTGGCGCCGTGAGCGATTTGTCTTCTGGCCATCTCCACAGACTTGTGCGTTTTCGTATGGGGGCGAAGTTGGAGATGGTGTGCATTGCAATAGGATTGCATCTTTTTAAGGTTGCGGTCCACGATTGCGGCGTCGACGATTAAGGACGGGGTTGGGTGATTTTCAGGGATTTCGTTGAAGAACATGACTTAGACGCCTAGGTTTTGTCCAATACGTTGGAAATTGAGTTGAGAATCGCTGATTACGGGTCGGGGACTATGAGAATGATTGATTCTCAAGGGGTGTGAAAGTGGAAGGGATACTCGGACAGAATGTGAAGTCTGGCACGTATTGTTCCTTAGGGGGCGCGGTACCGCAATAGAGGCCTCGGTGTGTACAATATGGCACATGGAGAAGAGCCCGTTGGAGATGGATTCGAACGTCGAGTTACCGATAGCCCCGGAGCATGCGTATCACTGCGTGTGCGGATATGAGTTCACGATTATTCCTGGACAGGATGGCCAGTGTCCGGCTTGTTACCGTCGGGTTGCTGGGGAGGCGTTACAGAGTGCGTATCAAGCGACAATTAGCTTGACGAATATGCATGCGCTCGCGGGGACTCTCGAGGTGGAGGTCGAGCCGATCGATGCCTTGATGCACGAGCACTACGGGCACTTTCGCATTGATCGTCCTTTGGGTCGCGGAGGGATGGGTGCGGTGTATCGTGCATTGGACACATCTTTGCAACGGTACGTTGCGGTCAAGGTGATGCGCAAGAAGGGGGAGGGTTTTACGGGTCAGGTTGAGGACATGCTTCGGGAGGCTGTCGCGCAGGCCAGGTTGAATCATCCAAATGTTGTGACGATTTATTATGTCGGTAGGCAGGAGGAAGAGCCATTTTTGGCGATGGAGTTGTTACCCGGCCCGACGTTAGCAGAGAGAATCAAGCAAGAGGGGCGGTTGCCTTATGCGGAGGCGATCGAGGTGGCAAAGCAGATTGCCTCGGCGCTGAAGCACGCTTCTTTATTCGACTTGATTCATGCGGACATCAAGCCCGCGAACATCATCATGGCGGGTAAGGGACGTGTGAAGCTTTCGGATTTTGGATTGGCGAGAACTCGCAAGGCAGGGGAAAGTAAGGTGTCGACGACATTAGCTGGAACACCTGCTTATGTGGCCCCCGAGTTGATACGTGGAGAGGGGTTCAGCATTCAATCTGATATGTATGCATTGGGGGTGACGTTATTTGAGATGGTATTTGGTCGCCCTGCCATCGCGTTGACGGGCGAGTCGATTGAGCAAAAACTTGCTTCGCACCTTTCGGAAGCCGTTCAGTTTCCGGTGCCTTGGCCGAATGCAATCCCGAGAGAATTTCGAACATTGATTGAGAGGTTGTTGGCGAAGGATCCGAAGGATCGATTCGAGAGCTACGAAGAATTGCTAGTGCAATTACAAGCCATTGCACCGGTGAGTACTACACCTGCTGGGTTTGCACCACGTCTTATGGCCTATACGGTGGATCAAATCTGTTTACTTGCAGCAATTGCACCGTTTGCAGTGTCAATTTTTGCGTTACAGGGTTCGAACCGTGATGGTTCGAGCTTGTTAATCCCGATTATTGCCTTTGCTTCGTTGATCGTACCTGCTTTGTATTTGCTTATGATTTACAAAGGGTGGCGGTCACCGGGGCGTTATCTTTTTCAACTCCAGATTGTTGAAGAGCATGGATTGCCCCCTAGGCGTGAGCAGTTGGTACCACGGGAAGTTCTTCGCAACGCGTTCGCTTGGCTATTCCCATTAGCTTTGTATGTTTCGTTGCAATCGGTGTCGATCTCGAAGGGAATCGAATATTCCCTGATCGGTCTACTTGGACTAAACTCCATAACGTTGTTTTTGCTTAGTCGTCGAAAAGCGTTGCACGACTATCTTTGCCATTCGCATGTTGTATTAGCAGTCGACAAGAATCCGACTTGACCATGATGCATTCATTAACTGTTTCGTTGGGGAGCCGTAGTTATCCGATTTTCATCGGAGTTCCTGATGGGACTGAATTTGGGCTGCGATGGCGAGAGATATTGGGTAGTGCGTCGAAGTTTGTTGTGATTTGCGATACGAATGTGGTGGACTTGGCGCGTCAAACCATTCAAAGCCTGGGAGTTTCGACCGGCGAAGTTGCGATGATTGAGGTTCCAAGTGGGGAGCAGAGCAAATCGGTTGAGCAACTGCAACGGCTTTGCACTCAGATGGCGTTGTTACGTGCGGATCGCAAGACGGTGGTAGTGGCTGTTGGTGGGGGAGTAATTGGGGACTTGGCAGGTTTTCTTGCCGCGATTTGGAATCGTGGGGTGAGATTTTTACAGATCCCAACGACACTTTTGGCGATGGTTGACAGCAGTGTAGGGGGGAAAACAGGGATAAATCTGCCAGCGGCAAAAAATGTAATTGGTTCATTTTGGCAACCTTCACTGGTTTGGATTGATCTGCGAGCTTTGCGAACTTTACCTGAACGTGAATATCTCAGTGGTTTGGCGGAGGTTGTAAAGTACGGGGTGATTCTCGACGGTGCCTTTTTCGAATGGTTGGAAGGTAACGTAGCGGGGATACTTCAGCGCGAACCGGTCGTTTTGGAGCAATTGGTAAGGCGATGTTGTGAGCTGAAAGCGCACGTTGTCGCCGAGGATGAGCACGAGACAACGGGGCTTAGAGCGGTCTTGAATTACGGGCATACCTTCGGACATGCCATCGAAGCTTTAGCGCGTTATGGGACTTATTTGCATGGGGAAGCGATTTCGATCGGAATGAATATGGCGGGGACCTTGAGTGCGAGATTGGGGCTTTGGCCCGCCGAGTCGCTGGATCGCCAAACGAGATTGCTTGAACGATTCTCACTGCCAGTGCTGTTAGGACACCACGACGGATTGACGTCAGCTACGATGCTGGATGCTATGCGGCTTGATAAGAAAACATCGCACGGGAAGTTTCATTTGATCTTGCCGACCAAACTCGGTAACGTTCAGACTTTTTCAGACGTGTCGATTGAGGATATGGTGGCTTGTATAGAAGCTTGCCAGATGGCGCGTTGATCGATGAGCCAGTCAAT
Source organism: uncultured Pirellula sp. (assembly GCA_964483385.1). Taxonomy (GTDB): domain Bacteria; phylum Planctomycetota; class Planctomycetia; order Pirellulales; family Pirellulaceae; genus JBKCUI01. Next base: position 27,987 of record CAZACJ010000062.1, read on the forward strand.
CCAATGAGAGAATCCAAATTCGGTTTTACCTGAGCATTCGAGAATTTTGATGCCGGGTCGCACGGCATTCAGGTTCGCAATAGCCACATCCCTGCGGAATTCGCATGCTTGAGCAAGATCGATTTTTGTCAGGAGTACTGCGTCGCAGGTATTAAATAGTCCGGGGTACTTCAGCGGTTTGTCTTCCCCTTCGGTTACGGAAAACAGTCCGATGCGAAGCGTTTCTCCGAGGTCCCAACTAGTGGGGCAAACGAGGTTACCGACGTTTTCTATGAATAGGAAATCAACTGGGTGTGCATTTTTGGTTTGCAACGCGAGTTGTGCCCAGGCTTTTTCGATCATGTCCGCTTCGAGGTGGCAGAGCCCATGGGTCATGATTTGGTGTACAGGAGCACCGCTACGACGCAAGCGTTGAGCGTCGTTATCGGTTTCAAGGTCACCGACGATTGCAGCGACTTCGTATTTTCGGCTACGCAGTTCCGCGAGTGTTTTTTCGAGCCACGTTGTCTTCCCAGATCCGGGACTGGATACCCAATTGGTAACGAAGAGTCCATGGCGGATAAACTTCTCGCGCATCGAGCGTGCGAGAGTATCGTTCGCTTTTAGTATTTTGGTGCGTACTTGAAGGATTCTGGGTTCTTGCATTTCGGGCCAGGGGTGATGTTTGTACGTGGGCGGTACACGGTGCTCGAGCTACAGTTGTACTTGGCCCGAATCGTATGACGCAATTTACTCTGAATTGATTTCTTCTGGGTTGCAATTCAGTCCGTTGTCGAGGTCGTGTTGGACCTGATGTGGTTCAGGTTCGGCTGGGTATTCGATCCACTCAACGGACATATCCTGGACAGAATCGAGGATGCTCAAGGGATCGCCGCACCATGGGCATTGAGTGGGAGCTTGCGTTACCTGGAGTGCATCGTCAGAGGAGGTTATTGAATCCTTGGTGGGCAGAGGGGGGGCTTGTTGGCATGTTTCACAGAACCAAATCTCTTCGAGTCGTTCGATTTCCAGCCGAGTTGTGTGCAAGGCCGTATTCTCACAGACCCAACGAAAGCTGTTTCGAAGAGAGTCTTCATGCACGCAACTCCAAGCGCCGAGGCGGATGCCGATTGCGGTGGGAGGTGGCGACATTTCTTGGCTTGTAGCGATACGGAAAATTTCTTGGGCTAGCGATAGTTCATGCATCTTTGTTTCCATTCGCAAGAGACTGCAGTATGATACCGCGTTAGTTACGGAATGCTTGTGTAGTGAGCGATCTTTTTCAATTTTGGGGAAGGGAGTCGAACATGTGTCTTGCTGTGCCGGGGCAGATTCTCAGTGTCGATTTAACCTCAGGGATGCGAATGGGGCGAGTGGATTTCGGGGGTGTACTACAGGAAGTCTGCTTAGAGTATACGCCCGAAGCCTCAGTCGGGGATTTTGTTGTGGTGCATGTCGGTTTTTCCATCGCGAAGTTAGATGAACGGCGTGTGGAGGAAACGTATCGTCTTTTAGAGCAGATTCCGATTGCAGGGTCGGAATCTTCATGAGATCGAATACCGATGGAAACGGGGAATTTGCCGCAGAGGTTTTGCGGGCCGAGGAGGTGCTAGAGGCGGAGTATCTTGCTGCGGAGCTCCATCGCATCTGCAGGCATACTTGGACGATCATGGAGGTGTGCGGAGGTCAGACACATGCGATTATGAAGTATGGAATCGATCAGTTGTTGCCCAAATCGTTGCGAATTGTCCATGGGCCTGGTTGCCCAGTGTGTGTTACCTCTGTTGAAGTGTTGGATCAAGCGATTGCGATCGCCCAGAGGGAACGGGTGATATTGTGTACCTATGGCGACATGTTGCGTGTGCCCGGCACGAATATGGACTTAGCAAAAGCTCGCGGGATGGGAGCGAGCCTACGACTGATTCAGTCTCCTTTGGACGCTTGTAAGATCGCCTCTGAGGAATTGCGTTCGGAAAGCCCCAGAGAGGTGGTCTTGTTTGCGATTGGATTTGAGACAACAGCGCCAGCAACAGCGATGGCGATTCGCCGAGCCGCATCGCAGTCGCTGAGCAATTTCTCGGTCTTAGTTTCTCACGTGTTGGTTCCTCCCGGTTTGGATGCGATTTTTCAGGATGAGGATCATGGAATCGACGGGATCTTGGCGGCGGGGCATGTATGTGCGATTACTGGATATGAATCCTATGAAGGGTTTGCTGCACGACATCGCGTCCCGGTGGTCGTAACAGGCTTTTCTCCGATTGATTTATTACGAGGGATGGTCTCCGCGGTGCATGAATTGGAGGCCCTGACGGAGAATCAACAGCTTGGTGGCCGGGTCGTTAACGCTTACCCGCAGGTCGTTGAACGAGAAGGGAACCTCGCTGCCCAAGTTGTGTTGGACGATGTGTTTGAGCCTTGCGATCAAACTTGGAGAGGACTAGGAGTCATACCCCGAAGCGGATTGAAGCTAAGAGCCTCTTACAAAGGGTTCGATGCGCAAGATAGGTTCGCGGAGAGTAAGGAGCTATCGAAGGATTGTTCGAAAGAAAGCAATGTTCGTTGTCGTGCTGCGGAAGTGCTCATGGGAAAGCTCAGGCCGACGCAGTG
>CAZACJ010000063.1:0-22987 GCA_964483385.1 uncultured Pirellula sp.
AAGAAGCCTCGCGACGTGCCTTGATTGATGAAAACCAAATAAATGAGGCTCACAGGTAGCTTTTACCGAAAAAGGATCGGCTATCAAAACATCAACAATTCCTATTTTCCCCTAATTCGCACGATTTGCAACGAGATAGCGACCGGAAAACCCCAGAGTTGTTCTTTTCTTCGATAGCCATAGCGTCGCACTTGGCACTCTGTCGGTAAAGATTTACACTCGCACGCCGGGCCCCCGTCCGCTATCTACCCCGTCCGCCAACTGCCGTACTCGACCCAAGCATTTCACAATTCCTTCGAAGACTCTCTTGCATGGAAAACGACCCTATCGAAGCGAAAAACCGCACAGCCTACGATCGCATGGTTGAACAAGAACACTTTTTAACCATGCCCGTTTCCAAAGAGGAACTAGCATCCCCGTTAAAAACACTCGATGCAAAAGGTTGGCTTGGGGGAAACATCCGAGGCTGGAATGTCCTTTGTCTAGCCGCAGGTGGTGGCCGACAAGGACCACTCTACGCCGCCGCCGGTGCCCAGGTAACCGTTTTGGATATCAGCCCCAGAATGCTCGAACTCGATCGACGCGTCTGCCAGTCTCTCGGTATCCACTACCGTATTGTCCAAGCTTCGATGAGCAACCTTAATATGTTCGACTTGGGCGAATTCGACCTCGTTGCACATCCCGTTAGCACTTGCTACGTCGCGGATGTCGAACCAGTGTTCAAAGAAGTTGCACGTGTACTTCGCCCCGGCGGACTGTACGTCTCCCAACATAAACAACCAGGCAACCTGCAAGCCTCCCTAGAACCCGTCCAAGGTCGATACGTTTTTGAACAAACCGTTGGCTCCCCAGCCTCCCCTGCCCCGCTGGGAACCCCTAGCCTTCTTCGTGAACCAAATACCACCGAATTCGCTCACTCCCTCGACTCCCTTCTCGGTGGAATCTGTAGGGCTGGAATGGTGATTGAGTCCTTCTCCGAACCAGATCACTCCCAACGAGATAGCCCCCCGGGCACGATGGGACATCGGAGCCAATTCATTCCACCTTATCTTCGCATCAAAGCCCGCAAACCTAGCGCAAGCGACGATCCGAATCATACCTCCAATCCGCCAAGATTAGTACTTCCGAAATTCTCTTAAGCCCCCTCAAGCCCCGTTAAAGAAATCGGGACTTGAAGTCACTGAGCGTATCCGCATCTTGTGCCCTCTTATCGTCTCGTATCCGGACGATGCGTGGGAATCGCACAGCCACCCCACTTCTATGCCTAGCCGAATGCTGAATATTCTCAAAAGCGATCTCCATCACTAACTCTGGCCTAACTTCCGATACCGGGCCGAACTTACTCGAAGTGTTCTCTCGAATCCACCGATCCACGCGTTCTATCTCCGCATCGGTCAAACCAGAATAAGCCTTGGCAATCGGCACGAGGCGTCCTTCGTCCCACAATGCAAAGGTGTAATCTGAAAACAATCCTGCGCGACGACCGTGCCCCCGCTGCGCGTAAACCAGAACGGCATCTACTGTGTAAGGATCCATCTTCCATTTCCACCAAACACCAGTAACTCGACCCGATTCATATCGCCCATCAAGCGTTTTGAGCATCACTCCTTCCGCCCCTCGCTCGCGAGCTGAATCTTTCATCTTGCGAACCTCCTCCCAATCGTGAAAACGTTGTCGTTCAACAAGACGAATAGGCTCAATCACCGACAACGCGCACATCTCAGCTATCCGCGACTCATAGGGAGTCGTTCGAATATCGAGCCCACGTGTCTCGAGCAAATCGAAACCTAAGAACACGACCGGAACCTCTTGCAGGATCTTTGCTGTGAGTTTTTTCCTTTGAATTCGGCGCTGTAGGTCAGTAAACGGAAGAGGTTTATCTTTAGCCCAAGCCAAGATTTCTCCATCCAACACGGTTCCGTCTGGTAATTGCTCCGCAGCGCATTCTATTTCCGGGAATCTTCCTCCTAGCAATTCCTCACCGCGCGACCAAATCCAGGTCTGCTTGTCTCGCCGAATCAACTGAGCGCGAATACCATCCCATTTCCACTCGACGGAAAATCGCTCGCCCCCTCCCAGTCCTTCGTGCGTATCAGGCAGTGCATGAGCCAAACAAAATGGATAAGGCACCTTCGAACGGTCCGATGTCCCCTCCGGCGCTATCAACTCCTCGAACCACTCCGATGATGGTGTCCACGGCCCCATCAATCGGTGTTGCATGTGCTCTGCCGGAACTCCTAACCATAAACCGAGAGCTTTGGTGACTAACTTTGCGCTCACACCAATTCGCAGGTTTCCTGTCAACAACTTGTTGATCACAAAACGATCAAACGGCTCACAGTAACTCCAAAGCTCGATAAGTCGCTGAACTTGCTCATCTTCCGCTTGCCGAGCAATCGGCTTTAGCCACCCGTCGAGCAACTCTACCAAGCTGGAAACTTGTTTGACCTCTGCCCCTCGCGCAACGACAGCAGCCGTTTCAGCGAGATCTCCTACCCATTGATAAGTTTCCTCAAAAAGCCAGTCGGGAATCGCGCCGCTTACCGCTGCCGCTCTACGTAGAACTCTCGCCGGCAACGTGGGCTTTAATTTGTTTCCCAACAAGAAGTAAACCGCATGTGCGGCTTCGGATGTCGAAGACGTGCGAAAGTAATCGACTAGCGCTGCGAGTTTTTCCTGCGTCTTGGTCGTTTCATCAAGACGCTGAATCAAAAAGGAAAAACTGAGCATTGTAACTCAGGACTACTTACGCACTTCGCGTGTAAGAGGCCCTGTGTAGACTTGCCGTGGTCGCCCGATACGAGTATTTGGGTTGCGCTGCATTTCCACCCAGTGCGCGATCCAACCTGGCAGACGGCCCATCGCAAAGAGAACCGTGAACATTTGAACAGGGATACCCATGGCTCGGTAGATAACCCCGGAGTAGAAATCCACATTCGGGTACAGCTTGCGTTCGACGAAATAAGGATCTCTGAGTGCAACCGCTTCCAACTCTTGTGCGACGTCAAACAACGGATCCTGCAAGTTCAATTTCTTGAGGAGAATGTCGCAAGCAGCCTTAATGATCTTCGCTCTCGGATCATAGTTCTTGTACACGCGGTGACCAAATCCCATCAATCGGAACTGGCTCGACTTGTCCTTGGCCATATCCACGTACTTTTTCACGTTGCCACCGTCGTCAGCGATCTGCTTGAGCATGTTCACACAAGCCTCGTTTGCCCCCCCGTGCAAAGGCCCCCAAAGTGCACAGATCCCAGCAGAGATGCTTGCGAAAAGATTCGCATCGGAGGAACCGACCATCCGAACGGTCGAAGTACTGCAGTTCTGCTCGTGATCCGCGTGAACGATCAGTAGGAGGTTCAAAGCTTTGACAAAGTCAGGGTCTGGATCGTACTTTTCACTCGGCACCGAAAACATCATGTGAAGAAAATTTTGGCAGTAATCGAGCGAATTGTGCGGGTAGATAAACGGTTGGCCGAAGGCCTTCTTGTAGCTGTACGCCGCAATCGTTGGCAACTTAGCGATCAATCGGTGGATCGAGACTTCTACTTGGTTTGGATCGTGGGGATCAAGCGAGTCTTGGTAGAAAGTCGAAAGGGCACTGACAACGCTCGAAAGTATCGCCATCGGGTGCGCATCTCGCGGAAAACCGTTGTAAAAGGACTTCATGTCCTCATGCAACATCGTATGGTGCGAAATCGCTGTCTTGAAATTCTCGAGTTGTTCCGGAGTAGGCAACTCACCATAAATCAAAAGATAACTGGTCTCCAAGAAATCGCATTTCTCTGCCAATTGTTCTATCGGATAACCTCGATAACGAAGGATACCGCGATCGCCATCGAGATACGTGATCGCACTGGTGGTCGCGCCAGTGTTCGCATACCCCTCATCGATCGTGATGTGACCCGTCTCCTTCAGTAGCTTCGAAATATCGATAGCCCGATCGTTTTCACTCCCCACAATCACTGGCATCGATAGGGACTTGTCACCAACTTTGAGAATTGCTGTTTCTTCAGACACGGGATTGCTTCGGATGAAGGGATGGGGGTGGGAAATATCGGCTGGAGTGATCCGCCCATTCGCCATAAAATTGCGAGGCATCAGGTCGGCAATTACCTGCGATCATGCAACCGTCCTAGTGTAGCCTGCAGACCCCCTCTAGACAATCAGTCCCCACTCGGTAATTCGCTCCCTTTCCCCAATGACCGAGTGTGTTTCCCAATTTACTCCCCTTCACAGATTATCATCTCAAGGATTTACGGTGACTGAATGGATAATTCCCTCGAATCGATCGCCAAGTCGCTAAAAATCGGCGACTACACCCGCCATGTTTTCCTCTGTATCGGCCCCTCCTGTTGCTCCGATAATGCCGGCAATGCCGCCTGGAAAAAACTAAAGGACTTGCTCAAAGAACGAAACCTGTCGCTCGCATCTGGTCCCGCAGCCTGTTATCGAACGAAAGTCCAGTGCCTTCGTGTATGCAAAGATGGACCTATCCTTGTGGTCTACCCTGAAGGACTCTGGTACCAAGGAATGACTGAGGATCGGATAGAACGCTTTGTGGAAGAACAGATTGTTCAGGGAAAAGCGATTGATGAATGGATATTTGCCCGTAACCCCTTACCGAATCCAAGCGGAGGGGCTTCGGTAAACTCCTAGATCTGAGAAAACGATCTTGTTGGAAACCTTAGGGGACAACTATTTCTTTGCCCTGAGGATCCTGCTTCGCCCCTCGGTCGGTACCGAGCTCATGCGTTTTCAATTTGGGCTTTGAGTCGTTCGCACGATTAGCCTCGACGGCCCGTCGCTCCAACTCAGGATCCACTAACTCGTAGAACACAGTCCGCTGCCTGGGTGTATACCCTAACTCGCTGATCGCGTCGCGAATTTGATCTAAGGTTAAAAAATGAACGGTACCCGCCTCTGCCACCACATTCTCCTCCAGCATCAACGACCCCATGTCGTTGGCACCAAATAGCAACGCCAATTGACCTATCTTCAACCCCTGAGTGACCCAGCTGCTTTGTATATTCGGAACGTTGTCCAAAAACAATCGTGCCACCGCTTGTGTCTTTAAGTATTCGAACGAACCAGCCGGTGGCACATCGCTCATCTCCGTGTTGTCCGGTTGAAACGTCCAACAAATAAAAGCGGTGAAGCCGTGCGTTTCATCTTGCAAGCTTCGAATGCGGTCCAAATGCTCCACCCGTTCCGCCAACGTCTCTGCATGGCCAAACATCATCGTCGCCGTGCTGTTTCCACCCATGCGGTGCCATACCCGCATAACGTTCAACCAATCATCCGTCATCACTTTCCCTCGAGTGATCGCGCTGCGAACTCGGTCGACCAAAATCTCAGCACCGCCACCAGGAATGCTCCCAAGCCCCGCGTCCTTCAATCGTTGAAGAACCGTCTCAATGGACAATTTGTTGACTTTGGTAAAATGATGCAACTCGGGAGGACTAAAGCCATGGATATTGACCTCTGGGAAATGTTGCTTGATGTCCCGGAGCATCTCCTCATACCACTCTAGCTTGAAGTTGGGATGTAACCCACCTTGCAAAAGAATCTGATTTCCCCCTAACGCCACCGTTTCGCGAACCTTTTCCAATAACTCCTTCCGTTCCAAAACATATCCCTCTTGGCTCTTCGGAGTTCGGTAGAACGCGCAAAAATCGCAAACCGCAGTGCAGATGTTGGTGTAGTTGATGTTCCTATCAATATTATAAGTCCGATACGACTCCGGATGCATACGCTGCGATACCTCGTGCGCAGCACGTCCTATCGAAGGCAGGTCGGAGCTCTGCAATAGCGTCAACGCATCCTCACAGGTAAGCCGTTGCCCCTCCAGGCAATACGTTAAGATCCTAGCTACATTCGCATTCTTCGGCGAAATCATTCTTTATTACCTTTGCTGCAGATACGGTCTATCCAGGTGCAGTTCCTCGCACCAACCCTAGTTGTACGCACCTGCGAGCAAACTCCTCAACCCCCCGAAGCTCGTTTTCACGAACATGGAACCGTAAATACCGGGTCAAATAGTCGCGGCAGTCATTCTGCGTCAATCCGTAAGCATCACTATACCGTAGCACCATCTCGTCGACGTGTTCCAGCCCATCGTCACGACTTTCTTCCAAAGCCCTGCAAATATGCGGCCGTACAAATTGCTCTTCTCGCGCTACCCACATCGCGAAGACAAATGGAAGCCCCGTCTCTCGATACCACTCCAATCCTAAATCCCAGTCGCAAATGAAGTCCGCTGCGTAACGATGCGGATTCATCGCACGATCTCCAATGATCAATACCGCATCAGCCGGACAGTCTTTTGCTTGCGTGCCGATCGGAAAAGGGACTTCGTCAAGCAATTTTCCAAACCGACTTGCCAACAATACTTGGGATAATGCAACACTCGTTCTCGACCCCTCGTCTGTACCCAAGCTTCGAGCTTCTGCTGGCGGGACACGAAACAAAATCCGTACCGACCAAACCGGACCACAGCAAGCAATCCCCGCGTTACTGATCAAACGATACGTTTCTCTGTGCCGCAGATACTCAACAATAGGAAGCAACGCAATATCTAGTGCTTCTCTCTGTAGGCCTTCGGCAAGCCGACTCGGCAGGGCGAGATCGAGACTCGATTCCGCTCCTAACCTCTGTTCCAAACCATAAATCAAGGGCTTGGTATTCAGATACTCCACTGCACCCAATCGAGTCCCCCGGGCGACGTTTGACTCCGCATTCGTCAAGCCGATTTGACCGGAACTCTCCCCGCTCATACTCTCTGAAACCCAAGATTCGCGGGGTTCTCTTCCCGGATATCTCGTCTTGGACATTGTATTTGGAAGTGCATTGTTCATATCCTTTTTACCCGTAATCCACCCGACAGGTTAACTCTGCCGGATGAGCACAAGCCAGCCAGACTAGGATTTCCAGACGCACCCCGCCCAAGACCACCCCACCCCAAAACCAACCAGAAGATGATGCTCACCTGCCAACAAACGCCCATCGCGTCGAAGATCATCGATCAAAATTGGGAGCGTCGACGAGACGGTGTTACCCCGATTTGCCAAACGAATCGGTAACTTTTGATCATCCACATTCAATGCCTGCTGCAGCAACTCAAGCATCTTGCGAGTCGCTTGATGCATCAAATAAGTCTGAACTTGCTCAAGTTCTGTGTGGCTCTTTGCCAAAATTTTCTGGATCAACTCAGGAATCGCAACTACCGTAAAATCCATCAAACTCTGGCCATCCATATACAATCGACTCGCCCAACGCTTACGCTTTCTCGGCTGAATCGCTTGGCTCTCACATCGCGCCCCGCCTTGGTTGACGATAAGCGTGTCCGCGCCCTTACCATCCGTGCCAAACTCAAAACCAAAGACACAAGGCGATTCGACCGCTTCGATCAATGTAGCAGCCGCTGCGTCACTGAATATCGGCCGAACCGATCGATCATCAACATCGATGTATTTGCTGTAAGTTTCTGCCGTTACCAACAACACACGCTTCGCCTGCCCGCTAGCAATTAAACCCTCAGCAATCCCAAGTCCATAGACGAAACCGGAACAACCTAAATTGAAGTCCATTGCGCCGCTGTTAACCCGCATCCCAATTCGATCCTGCACCAAACAAGCTGTGGTGGGCAAAGGGTAATCAGGCGTCTGCGTGCAGAGCAACAAAAAGTCAACCGACTTCGGATCCACCCCCTGCTCGCGGAAGAGTTTTTGACAAGCTGCGACAGCAAGATCCGACGCCGTCTCATCCGGAGCAGCAAGGTAACGAATATCGATTCCTGTCTTTTCAACCAACTCCGGAATATGCCATTCCGGATGCGCCGCCATCAACTCACCACTGGTTTCGGTGTGAGTCGGAAAATGTACGGCAATCGGACCGATTTGAGCGTTTGGCACGTTGAACAATCGACAGAAAAGCGACCAAGAAACGGAAAGCGTGTGACGGGCGGAGGATCCTCGTCTAGAATCTTACCGACTCCGAAAAGATCGCGAAAGGTAGGAAGAGCCCACTCACGCGATCCCTCCGTAAAGTCCGATTGGGATCCCCTGGAAAATGAAGCTAATAACAGCAATAGTACGCCCTCATCTCCTAGAGGAACTTCTAGAAGCCCTAAAGTTCGCACCAGTAGAAGCCCTCCACGTGAAAGAAGTGAAAGGCTTTGGGCGACAAAAAAATGTTCTCGACAGCTATGGAACTAGCGAGTTCACCCAAGCGTTTTTACCCAAAGTCGAATTGAGTATCTGGGTTGAATCCGCACGCTGTGAGGAAGTCCTACAGAGCATCGAACGAACTTGCCAAACCGGTCGAATGGGCGACGGAAAAATCCTCGTCGTCGATGGCATCTTGGCACCAGCCCAAGACGGCATCTGATCATCCTCCAAACACTTGATAAAACCGCTATGCCAATTGCTTACTGAGGCTGCGCGACTAAACGTCTTTGCCCATTCACCAACTGAACTGACAACTTGCCGTTCGGATCTGCTCTATCAGAACGCTGGTGCAGCCGAGTTCGATGCTGTGCACTACTTCCAGCGCCGCCCGCCGCATCTGCAGGTGCAACAGATGGTCTTGTTGCTGGGGTCGGCTCAGAGCGAATCACTCCATCGTGTACAGGCACACCGCTTTCAACCGCACCTTCCTCGAAGCCTCCGCCATCAACGACTCCATGCGAACCTTGACAGGATGCACAGTGTGACTGACCAACAAAAGACTCCCGTGGATAGACAACTCGCCCGTGGTGCCCGAGCCCTCCCAAGAACCCCTTACCTAAACAACCACCCGTAATACAACTCCCTTGCGGGCAATCGCCTCCCTGATACGGAATACCCCAAAGATGTCCGAGCTTCGAGTACCAAGGTAAACAATTGCCTGATCCACCCACCCAATTCCCCGAATCATCGCAAGAATCACATCTGTGAGGATCGCTGATCGCTTCATCGACATACACTTCTCCGCACCCACCAGCACATGCGATACCGCTAGCACACGAGGCGATTTTGTGCTTCACGCGATGACGAAGCGTTCCGTCAAATAAAGGATCCTTCGCTCCTCCAACATCTTGGCAAACTCCACCGCAGTCAGCTACCCCACATCCTCCACCCAACTCGCACCCGAGCTTAGGAGCACAGCCAGCACCAAGTCCACACTTGTTACCTGCCGTTGAAATATGCACCGAACAACATCCGACCTGAAACAGACTCGCCGCAACAAGCCCAAAAACTAGCCGATACGCGTTCGATGCGCGAGGCGCGCACCGCGAAAAATAAGCCATGATTCCCCCCCGGGTCTCGTATGGTAATACGTATTTGCCTAAGGCAACTTCACAACCTTTTATCGGAACGTATAACCGCTACAATCACGAAATCTTCCCAACTCGGAAAATCTACCCCATCAAAAGATCAACTTCTCCTCGCAAATAAATCGCTTTCCACCCATACCAAGGCCTCATTCTCCAACCAGTAACGCTCGTTTTCAGCCCCCCAAACCGCAAGTAATCACAATGTTTTCAGAAGTCGTCGCAGATGCAAAACTAGTCGCAATCATCCGGCTCGATTCTCTCGATCATGCCGATCGCCTCGTTGATACACTTCTCGAAGCTGGAGTTCGATGCATCGAGTTCACCCTGACAAATCGCAAAGCTCCCGAAGTTGTGTCTAGATTGGTTCAACACCATCCAAGCTTCAGAACCGGCCAAGCATTCATCGGTATTGGATCGGTACGTAACCTGGAGGAAGCAAAACTCGTACTCGATTCAGGCTCCCAGTTCGTCGTCACACCAATCACCGTGCCTGCAGTCATCCAAGCCTGCGTTAAACACAAAGTCCCGATCGCCAGTGGTGCTTACACCCCCACCGAAATCGCATCGGCATGGGAATGCGGAGCAAATATTGTCAAAGTCTTCCCCGCACGCGGGCTTGGGCCAAAATACATCCGCGATGTCTTGGCACCAATGCCCTATTTAAAACTCATGCCCACTGGAGGTATCGATGCGAGCAATGCAGCCGATTACCTCAATGCAGGTTCTACCGCCGTAGGAGTGGGAGGAAAAATCTGTTCCGCAACACTCATCGAAGAACAAAACTGGGATAAAATTCGCACAATTGCAAGCGAACTGGTTCAAGCATGCCGCGGCTGATCAATCTGACCATAACACGCATATCCCTGCCTAGCGATTGCCTTACCTTTCTGGTGAACCAGCTTTCAAATAGTCGACTACGCTCTCCAGCGTAAACGGACGGAACTTCACCGACCGACCGTCAGAATCGTCATGAACCAACATGACGTGTCGATCCAATCGACTTGCTTGATTATTGTCAATCAACTGATTGGAATCATTTCCTGACATTTGCCCAAGAACTCTCAACTCAATGTCTCGCAGTGATCCCCTCGATAACCATCGGCTCAATGTAGAGGCAGAATCAACACACAAACAAACATGAATTCCTAAACCAGGCCCATCTGCAAGAAGCTTGGCAAGTACAGCATCAGGCTTGACGGCCACTTCTGAACCGCCACCAAACGAGAAATCTTCTTCTCGTCGAAGCTCTCGGAAGCGTCCGAGATTCAACACGATGACAACCCAAGTCGGATAGTTTCCATCAGGATTGACCGAACGACACGACAGTTCTTCGCCAAGCGTTTGCATTGTCTGCTCTATTTCTCGAAGAGACGTGACTTTGCAACGCGTTTGTGTCTTACACACTTGGACTAGACTCTGCAAAGCTGGCTCCTCGGATCGGCTACCATCGAGCAACCAAAAATTCACATCACCCGTAGCTCGTAAAGATTCGGTGGCTACCCAACTACCAACCACCGACGCAACGAGATCCTCTTGATTTGAAACCACCATCGCATTGCGCCCCGGTGCTCTGGCCAACCCACGCTGTACAGGAGGCTCGATCGATACACTTTCTCCCAACACCCAATCAGAATTTGAAGCTAGTTTACCAATGACAGTCGTATCCCAAAGAGCAAGCTTATGGCCCTCGAATACTACCCTTCTGCCGATCGCATTTGTCAAAGGAGAATTCGGTACAGGCTCAGACGGCAACAATCCTAGCCGGTCTATCTGCTCATGCTTGGGCAAGTAAGCTACTTGAAAGTTTTGATTCGCCTCCAGTCGACCTCCACCTGCATTGTAGATACCTTGTCCGGAATAACGTAATCTCTCCGCAGCGGTATTATCTTCACCGAGAATCAACATGGCATCCGCACTATCGCACTGAAGCGCAATCCGCACCGCCATCTGCGCCAAAGTCGTTCGCGGTAGTGAATACGCACCGCCCAAGGTTTGCGAAGCAAGAACCAAGTGCATCCCAAAAGATCGACCTTGACGAACAATTCGGTCCATCAACATCGACGCCTGCTGAGATAGCTTGTCATCCTCGACGAATAACTCCTGAAACTCATCGATGACAATCAAGATCCGTGGCAACTTAATCTCGGGATGTTTACGCTTAAGACTCGGTAGGTCTTGCACTCCCCAATTTCGAAACGCCTCACCACGCGCACTGAGAACTTTGTCCAAGTACTCCAGCGTACTTAAACCAAATTCACGTCTGCTCTCGATTCCAATGATATCTGTGTGCGCAAGTTGCAGCTCTGAGTAAACCTGGAATTCAACCCCTTTCTTGAAATCTAGAAGAACCAGTCTTAACTCGTCAGGCGAGTACTCCATTGCCGCAGAACTGATAAGAGTGTGCAAGAGCGACGATTTACCCGAACCCGTTTTACCAGCGATTAAAACGTGTTGCGAAGTCCCATCACCCAATGAAAGAAACTGCACTCTCCCAGCATCCGAAATCCCAATCGGAATTTCCAAACCATCCGCGGATGACTGCCGCTGCGCAAGCTCCGCACCCTTCTTCAATGATTCGTATGGGACGATGCGCTTACCGATATTGGTTGCCGCAACCAGGTGCTTTTCCATGATCCTCGCAACAGTACCTTCATCCGGAGGCATCTCCAGATCGATCGGAGAACCTTGAAATTCAGGGTTATTCAACTGCATCCTCGCAGGTAGCTTTTGCACCTGTTCTTCAGTTGCACTAGATACGACTTTTGAAGCATGAACTATCCCATGGAGCGCAAACTCGCGTAACTTGTCGCGATCGGCAAAAGTCGGCCATTGAATGCTTGTTGACCAATCCAAGAGTACCCCAACCCCACAACGATTTCCAGACGAAAGGATCGAACAGAGAGACTGCCACGACGAATCATCGAGTCCAAAGGGAAATCCGGACCAAACAATCAATCGATACGGAATCGCCATCGGCCCTGCTTGCTGATTGTACTCATATAAACTTCGATATTGATTTCGCAAACTTTGTTGAATCACATCTTCAATATGCCTCGCCGTTAACGCCAACTGATCGGCAATATGAATCGGCTGCGTCCACACCCGATGATTTACCAACTCAGGCGCAATATCCGCTAAATGCATCAGCCAACTGTACTGTTTTCCTAACCCCTCTGGATCAATTACGGTGACGTGTAAACTTCCCGCAGGCAGAGCTGTTACGGCTCTGAGCAACAAGTTACGCATCGACATCTGCGCGGCTTCCCTCGACTCGGGATCATCTGATTGGAAAATCAACCCACCATGGCCAATCAAATCGTAAAAGTAGGGGAACGATTCTCCCTGAGAAATCCGTCCAGCCAAACTCTTCAATTGCTCCCAGTCCGCAGGACGAGACTTCGCAGGATGAGTCTCACCTGGAGCTACGTTAATGCGAAATCGTCCTAACGGTAACGCTAGCGACGACTCATCCCGCATCCAATCTTCCCGATCAAACTGCGAAGAATACCAATCCGGAAATCGAAATCCACGCTGAGCATCCACCCATCGCATATGATCCTGAACAAAACCCACACCACCCTTCCAACGCTTGGTCAACGCTCGCTGAGCATCTCGAAACCTCGCATTCAATGCCGCTATCCCTTCCTGCGCCTCGGCTCTCAACCCTTCTACCTCACTGCGTTGTCGCGCAGTCAATCGTTCAACCTCCCCTGGAAAACTTTCGCTAGCCCTCGCAAATGACTCCATTCGCTCCGCCCGAAAACGACTCTTTTCCTTAACCGTTGTCTCAATCGTTGTTCGCTTGTTCGCACGATAATCCTCTTCCATCTGTCGAAGCAACTCCTCATGCGTCCGCTCCGCTTGATCTCGCGACTCTTGATATTGTCCCTCAAGCCGAGCTAGCTCATTGCGAAAGTTGCTCTCCGCGATCGATCTGCCCCGAAAAAGCAACCCACGCAAAGATTGCTCTTCCTCCAGAACCGCATGAAATCCCTCTCGCAATGACTTGCCAATGAGTGGAAGCATCGAAAGATATACAATCGAAGGTACCAAAATAGCACTGAGCAATGAAGCGATAACCAAGATCAATGGCGGGCTCCCGATCGCATTTGTAACCCCAAACGCCACCCCACCCGCTATCAATGCGATCACAAACAAAGTCAAAGGACTGACCATACGAGCCAAAGAATTGGACTGCAAGCTTGTCTGTTTCTCACTCAATCGCTTTCGATGCGCCTCGTACTCCTTCGCCATGGCTGCAAGTGTAAGGATGTGCTCCCAATTCTTCGGTGGCTCCGTGGATTCATACTCCTTCTGACTCAATGCGGAATTCGCAGTTTTGATCGAAGCCCATTCGCGAATCTCCCCGATTGACTCATCAAGCGCCGAGGATTCTCCAGCAAGTTTGTTCAAAGCTTGATCACGCACCTGCTTGACCTGTGCACGACGCAACTGGAAGTCCGATTCCATCTTCTCCCGCAGTTGCTCATAATCTGCACGCTGCTTCGTTTCTGCATCCTTACGCTTGTTCTTTAGCGTTTTTAACGTGGCTCTCTCCCATTGGATCTTTTCCAAAGTCGCCAGTTCACTACGACGCAACGCTTCGTCCAGTACTTCATCCCATTGCGTTATCAATCGATGCGTTTGGTCTTTATGACTGTTAGATTGGGAAACTGCCCTGCCGCGATAATCCTCCTGAAAGGCTGTCAGTTGCTCAGCGAGTGCAACAGAATCCACCGCGTACGACGAAGAGAGTTTCTCCCAGCGTGTTTTCAATCCACGGATCTCCCTACGCTGTAATGTAGCGAGGAAACGACCCTGCGCCTGCCCAAACTTTCCGCCAAAAACTCGCCTACCCCCACTCCCCTGACCTTGAACATCCCTGCGATTTTGAGCTGAGTTACCCACAGCAACACCCCTACCATCCAATACGCCGATGAATCTTCAAAAGAAAGTCGCCTGTCGAATGCAACTTGCTCCTCGTTGCAGTATAGCAACCTTGGGTTGGCGTTAGCACCACTTCGATGGCTTTTCTCTCAAGCCACCGACACTAAGAACAAAAAGATCTCCGACAATCATACAAAAGCCGAATGGATGCAGCGAAACGAAAATCAGAGTCAGAGGCTTCGGCATCCCCATTGTGAATACCGAGCCTCCGCATTTTCATTACTGGAATCACAGTCGCCCTTAACGCCGAACGCCTCGTCCGCGACTAAGCGATCGCTTCAATGGATCCGACTCCAAATCGCTTGTATCTGACAACCATTCCATATCGACATCTTGCGATTGAGCAAAAACTGCATCGACCGCGTCCGGTCCTTCACCACTCGCAGTTGGGCTCTGATTGATTGTATTCACCACGATGAGTGCATCGAGCGGCGTGACAAAACCATCCCCATCAACGTCGATAAACGGTGGCTGATCAAGAGAATTCAATGGCAATTGCGATTCACCCGGCCTCGCGTTGATGTAATTGATCACTTCAAGTACATCGAGTGGCGATACCGTCCCATCTGCATTGACATCCAATCGGTTCTCCTGATTCTGGAAAGCCGAGTAGAAAGAAACAGTAACCGTCGCAACATTGCTTACCATTTGATTGGTATCTCGGTAATCGTACTGGAATACGATCTGAGTGGGGGTAGCAACATTGTGCGTAAAGAGAACCCGTCCATCCGGTAATACGCTCGCAACACCTTGGGTTGGTGTCGTAACAATTCGTACTGTGGATGGATCAATCGACGCGCCTTGGCCAGAATCATTTGTCAAAACGTCCATGGTAATCGGACGACCGTATGAAGTTCTGTAGCTATCGTTCGTCGCAAAAGGCGGGAATTCGACCATGTTGTTCACCATGATGATAAACGCCTTCTCAAAACTCAATCCGCCAATATCGGTTGCACGAACGCGTACAGAGTACGAGTCACGTTTCTCAAAATCAAATCGAGAATTTGTCTCTAGTCGATTCCCGCTAATCCTGAACTGTGAATTATCAAACCCACCGGAACCGCTTACCAACGAGTAAGTTGCGGTATCCCCAGCATCCACATCGATCGCACTAAGCAAACCTACCAGTGCGCCCGGGTCGAGATTCTCATCCACCGACTGACTGCTCAACAGAATGTTCGTCGGACGCTCGTTCACATTCGTTACAGACACAGTTACCGGAACGGTTACTGAAGCTCCCGCTCCATCCTGTACTCGAATCATCGGTATATAACTTGTACGAGTTTCAAAATCGAACGATTGCAATGCAATCAGTTGATTTCCAACAATCGTAAACTCTGGATTGCTTCCAACGAGGAAATAACTGAACGTATCGCCAGCATCTTGATCGACACCACTCAACGTCCCGATAACGCGATTGCTACCGGCATTTTCGGGAACGCTCGAAGGAGACAAAACAACACCGGTAGGTGTGTCGTTTCGATCCAAAACTTGTATTACAAAATTTCGAATTACTTGTTGCCCCACCGAATCGGTCGCACTGACCCGCACTGAATAATTTGACTTCGACTCGAAGTCAAAACTCGCCTTTGCTACCAAATTCCCACCTTGGATATTAAACGCCCCATTATCCTCCGCCCCAACACCACCGACTAAGGCATAGGAGATCGTCTCATTGAAATCCGGATCGTCCGTAGTAAGCGTTCCGATCGTCAGATCCGAGTTATTCTCGGCAATTTGCGAATTGCTTAAGAAGATCGCTGTGGGGGCTTCATTGACGTCCAGTACTTGAATAGAAAAATCGCGAGTCGTCGACTGTCCAGCAATGTCCGTAGCACGCACCCGTACGTTGTAGGATGACTTGGACTCAAAATTGAAGACTGCATTCGTGAGCAACTGGGTTCCTGAAATCGCAAAACTATTGTTATCCAGTGCACCAGAAACCAACGTGAATGCGACGGGTCCGGCTAGATCTGGGTCGACTGCAGTCAACAGCCCAATGGTTGAACCGACAGGGCTATTCTCTGCGATACTTGTTCCTATCAGTTCCAAATTAACAGGAGCCTCTTCTACGTTCAATACACTCACTACGAACGCTTTCGTAATCGAGATCCCACCAGCATCCTGCGAACGAACAAGGATGTTGTAAGTTGATTGCGTCTCGAAGTCCAAGGCTCGAGATGTCTGCAATGCGTTGCCGATGATTTGGAACGCTGCGTGATCGGAACTTCCAGATACCGGTACTAACGAGTAAACAAACGTATCACCCGCATCCGGATCCAAAGTACTGAGCAATCCAACAACGGTACGCTCAGGAAGATTCTCCGCAACTGTTGAATTCGTCAACAAAATGTCGCTTGCAGACTCGTTTTGATTGAGAACCTGCACAGTGAGCACTTTCTCGATCGCTCCTCCGTTGCCATCCGAAGAACGCACTCGAATCGAGTAACTGGACTGCTGCTCGAAATCGAGTGTCTCATTGACGATCAAATCAGAACCATCAATCGAGAACTTACTATTCCCAGAATCGCCTGCACCGCTTACCAACGTGTAAGTGTGCAAATCCAGTGCATCTTCGTCGGATGTTGACAACGATCCAACTACAATTCCAGCTGGATTATTTTCTAAAACCGCTGAAGGCTGCAAAGTGATATCCGTTGGTGAATCGTTGCGATCAATCACATCGATGACAAAGTTCCGCTCAATACTCAACCCAGCAGCGTCCGTCGCGCGAACTCGAATCGCCAACGAAGGCTTCGTCTCATAATTCAACGGTGACAAGGCAAATATTCGACCATCAGAAGCCACTTGAACCAAACCGTTGTCGCTATCTCCGATTCCAGCAACCTTTGAAAACGTAATTGTGTCCGGAATATCCGGATCGACAGCTTGTAATTGCCCAATCGCAACAGAAACTGACTGGTTCTCGAACGCGTTCTGCACCAAGGTGATGCTGACAGGGGACTCATTGACATTTGTCACGCTGATCAAAAACTGACTCTCAAAACTCAACCCGCCCAAATCGGTAGTTCGCACACGAATCGAGTACGAAGGCTTGGTCTCAAAATCGACCACAGTGAGAGTCTGCAATTGGTTTCCAACGATTGCGAAAGCCGAATTGTCTGAACTTCCCGCACCGGACACCAAGCTATAAGAGAAGGTATCCGAAGTATCTGGATCCAACGTAGAGAATGCACCAACCACGGTCCCGATCGGAACGTTCTCTGCCACTGTCGTTTTGCTGAGAATAATGGCCGTGGGAGACTCATTCACATTCCGAACCTGTATCACGAATACCTGTTCGGTAAACAAACCGCCGGCATCGGTGGAACGAACTCGGATTCGATGGATCGGTTGCGACTCAAAATCCAAATCGATGTTCGTAAACAGACCATCGCCTGAGATCTGCCACTTAGCGTTGTCTTGACTGCCGCTCCCCGCAACAAGCGTATAGGTGTACGTGTCCGAATCATCTGCATCGATCGTTGTGAATCGGCCGACTAGTGTCGGAACACCCGAAGGCTGATTTTCGTTGATCAAGGTATTTGAAAGGAGAATGTCCGTCGGGGGATCATTCACATTCAAAATGTTGACAGTAAGAATCGATTCGGTACTCAGCCCACCCGCATCAACGCTACGAACTCGCAAACTATAAATTGATTTCACGTCAAAATCAAAAACTTCTCTAGTTCGCAATCGACTTCCTGAAATCTGGAACGAAGCGTTATCAGCGTCCCCTGCACCGCTGACGAGCGTGTACGTAAAACTATCCCCAGCATCTGGATCCACGGTGCTCAGGTTTCCTACCAACGAATTAATTGGTAGTCGCTCGGCAACTGAATTTGGAGAAACGGTTACCGAAGTCGGTGATTCATTGGAATTGACTACCTGAATCGAAAATACTCGTTCTAGTCCGGCACCAAACTGATCCTCGACGCGGGCTCGAATGCTGTAAAGATTCTTCGATTCAAAATCAAAACTCGCAGCACTGTAGATCTGGTTGCCAACTAACACAAAACTCGTGTTATCATCGCCACCGATACCGCTTACCAACGAGTAGGAAAGAACTGCACCTGCATCAGGATCCGTACCGACCAATTCACCGATCAACGTGTTTACAGGTTGATTTTCCAATATGCTGTTGCTTGTCAGTATCAACGAATTAGGCAACTCGTTCCCATCAATAACTTGAATTACAAATGGCGACTCGATAAATCCGCCAACACGATCGGTGACCCGAACCCGGACCTTATACACTGACTTTGTTTCGAAATCGAAGCTTTGGAACGAACGCAACTCGTTCCCAACAATGTCAAACAACAGATTGTCTTCGCCACCCACTCCAGGCTCGAGCGTGTAAAGGTGACTGTCGTTAATATCAGGGTCATTATTGCTGAACAAACCGATGACTGTTCCAATAGGAGCGTTTTCAACGATTGTGTTATTTGACAGCCCAAGCGTTGTGGGCAACTCATTTACATTGGTCACATCGATCCGGAAAATCCCTTCGACAAATAAACCTCCAAGATCCGTACTTCGAACACGAATGGAAAGTTTGTTGAGTTGTTCGAAATCGATGGAACCATTCAACAAAATCTGGTTTCCAGAAATCCGGAACAAGTTGTTATTAGCATCCCCATCTCCATTTACGAGCGAATAATTGAATTCGGTATCGGTAAGGGTATCTGTATCCGTTGTGGACAGAACGCCCAACACCGTATCGATCGGTGAATTTTCTGCAATCGATCGCTTCGATAGTCGCACCGACAACGGTGTTTCGTTGACGTTCGTGATTTGAATTGGGAAAACCTGTTCAAAAGTTAACCCACCTGCATCCCGTGTAACGACACGTACCGTGTAGCTGTTTCGAGATTCGTAATTGAATATATTGGCAGTACGCAATTCATTACCGACTATCGAGAACAACGTATTGTCGTTATCTCCAGCCCCCCGAACAAAAGAATAAGTAAACGAATCGCCGTCATCTGCATCCGTCGTACTAAAAACACCAACCTGGGTTCCAATAGGTGAGTTCTCATCAACCGTGTTGTTGGAAATCGTCAAAGCCGTAGGCGAATCATTGACGTTGGTGATGTTCACAACCACATTTCGCTCAACCGACAAACCACCAAGGTCTGTCGATCGCAACCTTGTCGTATAAGTCTTCTTGACGTCGAAATCGTAAAGTCCGTTGGTGAATAGCTGAGTACCAACGATGGAGAACTGTGCGTTATCTGTGTCACCAACTCCATTGGCGAATTCGTATCGGAAGACGTTGTCTTGGTCGATATCGATTGTGGATAAATCACCAATCAAAGTTCCTAAAGTTGCGTTCTCCGCAACGCTATTAGGATTGAGTAGAATCTCAGAAGGTGCTTCATTGACATTTAGAACCGCAATTTGGATCGACTGCAAGGAAATCAACCCATTCGAATCTTGAGCTTCGAACAACACGCTCAAAAGTCGCTTCGACTCGTAATCAAAGCTTGCGTTCGAATACAGGTCGTTACCGGCGAGGTAGAAAGAAGCATTATCTTCGCCACCAGGTCCCGATACGATTCGAATCACGGTCGAATCTCCCGAGTCCCCATCCGTAGCTGATACCGTGCCGATAAAAGTGTTAATCGGCAGGTTCTCACGAATACGACTATTGGAAATCACCACAGATGCGGGTGGTTCGTTTACATCCGTCACGTTGATTACAAAAGGCTGCTCGAGCGCAAGTCCCCCTCGGTCTACCAGTCGAACCCGTACATTGTAGGTGTTTCTCGCTTCAAAATTAAAAGTTACTGCCGAATACAACTTATCCCCGATGATCTGGAACATGATGTTGTCTTCACCACCCGCTCCGGAGACCAAGGAATATGTCAATGTATCGCCAACGTCTGGATCGTTATTGCTAAACGTACCGATTTCATATCCAGCCGGTTCGTTCTCTGGGAGCGAATTACCGGAGAGCGTTATGGTCGTCGGAGCCTCGTTCACATTCACTACGTTGATCGTGAGTATCTCTTCGACAAACAGACCTCCCGCGTCGGTAGACCGAACGCGAATCGTAAGCACAGGCGTTGATTCAAAATCGATCGGTCCATTGACCACCACCGTATCGCCAACTATGGCAAATACCCCATTGCCACTGTCTCCAGTTCCCGGCACCAAAGTATAGGTGAACACGAAATCCGTTAACACGTCGGTATCCGTGCTTGTCAACGTCCCAACATACGTTCCATTATTGGAATTCTCATCTACAACATTCGGTGAGAGTGAAATCGTCAATGGCATCTCATTGACGTTTACCACAGTAACCAGCAGCTCTTCCTCGTATGTCAGGCCCGTCGAATCTCGCGACTCTACCCGAATGGAGAAAGACTGATTCGACTCGTAATCGAAAATCTCATTGGAATAAAGAACGTCATCTATAATGACAAACCTTGAGTTGTCGGTATCGCCTGCACCCGATACCAATTGGTAAGTAAAAGTATCGCCACGGTTCGGGTCAACGCTCGTCAACTGACCGATTGGCGTAAGTACGGGTTGGTTCTCGTCGATCCTAGGTGTGCTCAAACGAATATCTGTCGGTGGGAGCGGATCTAGTCTCGCACCATAAGTGATCCCAAAGATCGGTCCTCCGACCGCATCGATGATGTGTGTGCCATCTACCGGCACGGTGTACTGCCAATTCGGTGGCAATTGCATAACAGCGGTGCTCTGCCCCGGCGGCAAATCCAAAGGCGCCCAACCATTGACATCTGAAACCGAAGCGATCAACCCCGAGATCTCTAATGACCAATTCTCAATGAACCCCGTGTCTCCACCCGCGAAATCCAAAACCTGCAAACTCCATTGACCTGCGGAAGATTGCCCAATAAATCCATCTAGAGGCTCCAACGGCCGGAAACGCCCGGTGAAAGGAGCAAATCCATCAAGAATAGAATCAGCGGCCTGGTCGTCGAACGTAGTATCTGTGAAATTCTGTCCACCAAAATCAAGCGCACTGGCAAGCAAGACCTGACGCCCGTCCGGTGCAATGAGGAAAATGTCCAAATCCCATACAAATGTATGCGAAATAGTGATATTGACATCCAGATCCAAAATGATCGGTCCAGAGGAAGGAACAGTGATTGGGGAAATGGCCACCCCAGGCACTCCTGAGAAATCAGGAATCGGGATTTGTGTCGCGTTCCCATAGGAAAACGATCCCGTTCCCGCGCTGATCAGGAAATTCGGCAACGGCAAATCCGCACCGTTCAAAACTCCGTCTCCATCGAGATCCTCGATCACAAATGGATACGCGCGATCGTTCTTTCCAAACCCAAAATCGTTACCAATCGAATAGTCCGATGCATTAGACAACGTGACGGTGTAAAAGTCACTCGCAGAAGTACGTGTCCAGCCCGGCAACTCCATGCGAACTGTGTAAGTACCATTCGCTACAGGATTGAACGCGTAAAACCCATTCGAAGTCAAATCAGATCGTGACTCACCAAGATCAAAACTACCGTTTCCGTTCGCATCCAAATAAGCAAAACCTGCATCGGATACCCCACGCTCGTCTGCTTCAAATACCCCATTTCCATCAAAATCTTCAAAAGCCGTTCCTCCGATCCTCGGAGCTGTTGACGAACCCGTTAAACGCAATCGGAATGCCGATTCGTTTGCATCGTTGCTGTTGATAAACAAGTTTCCTGCGTAGTTACCCGGTGCAGTTGGACTGAAACGGATCGTTAACAAGAGAACCTGCCCGATCCCCAAAGTCGAAGGACGAAAATTTGGGACAGAGAAACCGGCCGGAGTTGAGATCGAGTCGATTACCAAGTCTTCGGTTCCTTGGTTTCGAATTCGCACCGTGGTCTCGGCAAATTGGCCCGTTAATGCTGCACCCAACGCTACAGTAGCACCTTGAGCTAATTCCTGCGTGGTATTGACCACAGAAATCTCGGCATTACCTATTCCATTTAATAGCGCTTGAGCATTTAGCCGTCCATATCCATACTCATTGTTCCTTCCAGTAGTGATACTGTAGGTCGCTCCACCAATGAGATCCGTGTTGTTTCGCATCATCGCGCGAAGATCTACTGGATTCAACGAAATCCCCAATGCATCAGCTTGGGCTAGCGCCAATGCCGTAATACCCGCTGCCAACGGTGTCGCAGACGAAGTTCCACCAAAGCCTGCCCCCCCAGATGCCCCCGTGCCATTGCCGGTGTAATCACCCGCTACATATCCATCTGTACCTGTCCTATCCGTAGTATCAATCGCCAAATATCCCGACCGTGTATCATCGCTCGGAGTAACAAAGTCCAATCCAACTCCGTAATTGCTGTAATCCGATCGAGTTCCTCGATTGTTCGTCGCTCCAACTGCAATCACACCGGGAATATTTGCCGCTTGCGCTGCCGGTTCGCTTAACGTCGCCGCGAAACTGTTACCCGTAGCAAACAAATACGTTCCACCAAGCCCATCTCGCCCTGTCGTCGTACCCGCAACAAGAGCAGAATTAATGGCTGCCGATTCAAGACCACCTCCCCAAGAATTATTTACCAAGTCGCCCGCATCCCAAGTTCCATTTCCGTTGCGATTTATACCAACTGCGTAACGCAATGCTGCAGCGATGTTTGCATCGGATGCAACATCCACACCGTCAAACATCTTGATTGAGATCAACTGCGAGTTGTAAGCCGCACCCGCAACTCCAAGCCCATTGTCCCCGCGCGCAGCGGCAAC
>CAZACJ010000063.1:23087-29519 GCA_964483385.1 uncultured Pirellula sp.
GCTTCTGTAACGTCCGAGTCCGCATCCACTAAACCACCCGACTGGCCTGTGTTTCGCAAATGCCACTGAAAACCAATTCGCGGATCGTTCGGTATGTAGAACTTCTGCCAGTTCTGATAAAAGTTCGGCGATGCCCAATCAACTAAGTCACTTCCCGAAAGCGCGTTGACGCGCTCCAATGCCTTGCGTCCAAACAACCCCGAGAAAGTACCCACAAACTGATCCGTACTTCCATCCAAAGGACGATAACTTGCAACTTCGGGAAGACTACCGAAATAAGACTCGGCCGATACTCCCGCCTTCAAATCCACAATGAACTCATCGAGAACCGCAGCATCTGCTCCCGTCGTCAAACCGACAAACACCGGTGCCGTATACGTAACCCCTGGCAGCGACTCGATCGTTTGAAGTAACTCAGGTGTCAGACGTTGCGCCGTTTGATAAACTCTCGCACGCCCTCCCAACCCGTAATCAACCTGCAAAAAGTCAGGTAACGAGACCGAAGCATCATTCAAACCAATCACCAACTTGGCGTCCGATACATTCAACCCCTGTGGCCTGCCAGACGAGTAATAAAATGCTTCCGCATCCTTTACCGGAACCACCACACCCGGTGTCGCATCCCAATGATCGTTGTTCCATACCACATCGCCAGCCAATAACGCTCGCAACTCCAATCGTTCAACCCTATAAACACGTTGTGCCAATTTCCGATTTCTTTTCGACATGCTCAATCCAGCCTGCTGTTAGAACGATTGGAACCGCGACCACCCTCGAAAAATGAAATGTAAAGAGGATGGTCCCATCATCGGTGCGCGAGAATTTCTAATTCACTTATGCCCTTCCCGGCGAATCTAGTATAAACCCCTTTTCTCTCGTTTTTGCGTCCGCCAGCTATTATTTGCACATCAAAAAACCCCTCGATCGGGTGGACGGACGAAAAATCGACCAACCCATCGCTACAACCAAGACATCCTCACGACAGGAGTCCTTCCATGGAACGACATTTTTCCCAAGCCTGCAACATCCTCCAATCTGCAGTCGCGGACAAAATACTTCTAGCCGCTTCGATTTGCGTCCAATCCAACAATTGGAAAGGTGTAAGACATTTCGGACTCGCAGAGGCACCTTGCACAACACCCGCAATGCCTTCTAACTCTGATCCCAGCAACTGCTCAGCGTTTCTACTAGGCTCCATCTCTAAACCGATTGTCGTTACTGCCGTCGTTTCCTTGCTGGCTGAAAAGAACATCTCACTCGATGAACCCGCCACCAATTACTTAACTGAATTTCCTCGCAAGCAATTCGAACCAATCCATATACGCCAGCTTCTGACCCACACCAGCGGTCTGCCCGACCAACTTCCAAATAACGCAGATCTTCGGAGCCGTCATCGACCTCTCGAGGACTTCGTTGCCTCCTGTACGAAACTGCCTGTTGCGTTCCCACCCGGATCCTCTTACGAGTACTCCAGCATGGGTATCCTCCTCGCGGCCGAAATCGCTCAGCGTATTTCGGGTAATTCAATCATCGAATTAGTCCAAAAGCGAGTTCTCAATCCACTCGAAATGCGATGCTCGGCTCTGGGACTCGGTAATCTGCCACAAAGTTGCCTGATGCCTTGCCAAGTCGAATTCGGCGCACCGGAAGCCGGAGGAGGATCATCAGATTCCGCAAGCTGGAATTGGAATAGTCCATACTGGCGGGCACTTGGTGCACCGTGGGGTGGCGCTCATTGCTCCGCCGAAGATGTCGCGAAACTACTCGACGCTTTCCTTCATGCTGATGAACGTCTCATGCCTGCCGTAGCCCAACGCCAATTGATCACCAATCAAAATCCCGAACCACTGGAATCACGTGGACTGGGATTCGATGTCGATATGCGCAGCAGCGGAGTAAAGATATCCCCCCAATCCTTCGGGCACACCGGTTCGACCGGAACCATCGCTTGGGCAGACCCAACTACCTCTCGTATTTGCGTGGTCCTAACTACTCTTCCAACACGCGCTTTGCCACAAGGATCCCATCCCTTACAGCAAGCATCTTCCGTCATCGCGGTAGCCCCTTGAACCGATCCATGTAAAATGCCATCGAACTCGGCACCCAAGGACGAAAACAAAGGACTCCTCAAGCACAATGAAAACCGTCATTGTGTACCCATCATGCAGTTATTACGCCACTCTCTAATTCGCCGGCAACACTCGAACAGTAACAGGTTCGGAAACAATGATCTCCGCGGTATCGCGAGGCTCGGCTTTACTCTGTGCCTGCTTTAATTGCTCTTTGGTAGCAGCTACCACTTTCTCCGCCTCCATTTTCCGCTTCATCCATTCCGCCACTTCCGCATCCGCAGCCGCCTTCTGTTCCACAGCCGCCCCTGCGGCTTGCTGTGTCTTCTGCGCTAACTCCTCAATCAACTTCTGTAGGGCTTCTTCTGCCTTGCGAACTTGTGTCTCAGCCAGAGTCACACCGATTGGGTTGTATCGGTACTTTGCCACCGCAGCCCCATAAAAAGCGATCGTGTACTCACCGGGTGAAGCCTTTACGACCCCAGACTGCAGTTTGGCCTCTGAACTGTTTGCGCTCAGTGAAATGTCAAACGGTGGATTGGACTCCCAGCTCGGACCAAATGTTTTTAGCTGCAAGACGTTCCCCGAAAACTCGCTCCGCAACGTATGGGACAAGGGAACGGTTAACACCTCCCCCTGCTTCACTTCATAGACCTTCCGCTCCGAGCTAGCCAAGCTTAACGGCGCAAGTTCGGACGTGGTGACAGAAACCGGAATCCCCGAAACTAAACGTGTTGCAGGAATCTCACCCCAAGAATCCACCACTGGCCATACCATCTGCGCCATTTGCACTGAGTGCGTTACCGTCTGATCTCCAATCACCGCACTGGATGTCAGCGTCGCGTTCGACAGTCCTTGCGGTGCGTCTTGGGAAGCAGTTAGCAAGACGATCCCACGCATCTTCCCTGCCGGAATCTTTAGCCCCGCCGCGCTGACTCCCGCGGGTAATCCATCCACACTTAAAGTAATCTCACCGTCAAATCCATCGCGTCGTACCGCTACAACCTCCAATGCTACGGTGCTTCCTGCCCGCAGAGCCAAAGGTTTCGACAAAGCATTCCGATCCCCGTTGCGCAACTCCATGTGCAACCCCCAAGACACGACCGCAAAATCCGGCTGAGCTTTGCGCACTACCAATCGATACTTGTTCCTCGGATCCTTACGCGTTCCACCAAACAGATCCGTTACAGACAACCGATAAGTGCCCGTCTCCTTAATCTCCAATTTACCAAGCACATCGGTCGAACCGCCATCAAACGGCGGACCATCGTACGCATAGCCATTGCTCGATGGCTTCATCGGACTGGCGATGTCATTGAGTTCCACCACATCCATCCAGTCCTGGGTATTAGGCTTGAGCATTTGCACCAACACCGTCGGATCCGTTGGATGCCCAAGACGCTCAGAAGCAACTTCGATCCACCATGTCTCTCCTGCTTGAGCCGTGAATTCATACGTATCGGAGTCAGCAGCTGGATAAAATCGTCCTTCTACATCCAACGGTAACTGGATCGCTTGGACATCCTTGTCTTCCACCTCCTTCATCGCTGCTTGAGCAGCCAACCCTACGGGTGGCCAAGAAAAAGCGCTGACACTGCGAGTAACAGGAAACGTTGGGACCGGCGCTTCGAGCGGCAACTCTTGTATCGTCAATCGATAGAAGTATCCTTGCCCTCCCTTATACGTCAGTTCGTGAACCTTGATCGTATGCTTGCCACTTGTTTTTGCGATAAAGTCGATCACGTCCCCCGTACGCTGAGCGATCAAATCACCACCATTGGCATCACCCAAGATCAATACAGGATCTAGCTTTGAGTCAATTCCTCGTGAAGCGCAATGCACTAAATAACGTTTACCAGCTTCTGCATCAAAGCTGTAGTAATCGACAGCACGGGAACTGACCGTCGCATTGCATACCGATGGGACTGGCAATGCCAAAGCGGAAGAAAGTGCCGTATTTCCAGGTACTTGTGTGAGTTCAGGTAAATTGCCTACCGAAAAAATCCGAGCCGAAGAGATCCCCAATCGACTGGTGACCCTCGCTTCGTACAAGCCCTCAGAAACCTCTGGAGCAATCGTAAGAGCATATTGGTTCGGTACCAAGTTCCCCTGTGCATCACGCTTGGCAACCGCCGAAATACCTGGATGTTCGAAATATAAATCGCCAGCTTCCTCGATGTTTTCGCCGACAACGGTGATGTCAAATGTCGTGCCAATCCGGCCGCCCATCGGTTGTATGGACAACAACCGCGGCAACGGTAGGCATACGGACTGACCTCGCACCAAACACGGGCTAACCAGACAGAAAACCAACAACGTCAGGGTAGTTCTGAGAGGATTCATAAGAGACAGCAACCGACAGTTTAAAGAACTCGATATCATGGTCCTACTTTTCCGACCGCTCTTAGTGGTTGAACAAAAACTCTTTAGTGTTGATCAAAGCCCAAAGGAGATCCTGAAGGTTCTCACGCAATGCACGGTTCGCATCAACAGGGTTCCCGTTGGCATCAAATCGGGATTCTCCAAGATAAGCAATCGCCGTCGCAAGTTCCTCCGGGGTAGCTTTGCGAGAAAATGCCACTGCATATATCGCGTCGACCTTTTCGGCAATCGACGTTTCGGACTTCGCTAACGCCTCCGCTCGTCCTGTGCCGCTACCTAACTTCCCCTTTACATCCCCAGCATTCATCAAATGAAGGCTCTGCGCGAGACTAGACGTTTGTATCCGCTCACACTCGCAGACACTTTCGTTTTCAGGACGTCCAAAAACTCGCAAAAATGGAGAAGCTGTGTTGTAGCTGTTGTCTGGGAGCGCAATTGCACGCGTTCCCGGCGGAAGATTAGGAAAATCGGTTCGCGTCTGAGCAAGGTCATCCACCGCATCCAACAACACCTCGGCTTGTAACCGTCGTGGATAGTAACGGGAGTAATTTTGCACGTCATTTACATTGTGCTCATTCGGCGTAGAACTCAATTGGTATGCGTTGGATCTAACAATGGTCCGAACTAAATCCTTAAGATCAAAACCACTTTCAATAAAATGCTTTTCAAGTGCGGCGAGCAACTCGGGATTGGTCGGCGGATTCGAATCGCGAATATCGTCTTCCGGCTCAATCAATCCACGCCGGAAGAAATGCTTCCAATAACGATTCACCAACGCCTTGGCAAAAAACGGGTTGCTGGGCTGAGCCATCCAATCGGCTAGTTTCAATCGCGGATCGACATCGGGCGCAATTTGCAGTGTATCTTGCCCCAAGGGTGCGGGACGCTGCACCACTCCACTCTTCATGTTCGCGATCCCCGCTACGCCACGCTTGTGGAAGATCATGTCTTCTCCTCGGGTCGCTGTTGGCTTACGTCCAACTTGGCTGAAGAACGCAGCAAGACTGTAGTAATCATCCTGGCTCCATCGCTCAAATGGATGATGATGACACTGAGCGCACTGCATCCGAACCCCAAGAAACAACTGGGCGACATCCTCTAGCTGTTGCTTCGGATCCTTGACCCGCTTGTACCAAGCCACCGGCGGGTTTGAGACAACCGTTCCTGTAGCCGCAAGCAACTCTCGAACAAATTGATCGTACCGCTTGTTTGCCAAGAGGCTGTCGCGAATCCAAGAGTAAAAGGCGAAGTTCGACGTAATATCGGACGCGTCGTCACGTCGATTCTTCAACATCGCTGTCCATTTGTTCGCAAAAAAATCTGCATACTCGCCACTAGCAAGCAACTTCTCAATCGCCGTGTCCCGCTTGTTCGGTGAAGTATCCCCGAGAAACTCACTCCATTCCGAAGGCGTTGGCAACCGACCCGCTACGTCCAATGAAACACGTCGAAGAAACGTGGAATCGTCTGCTACCGACGAAGGTGGAATCCCGAGCTTCTTCAAATTCGCAAATACATGATCGTCCACGAAATTTTTCGATCCAGGAACTGAATCGACCGGCAACCCCTGCGGAACAGAAGCATGAAAAACCGCGACTGTCCCCTGATACCTAACCATGATCGATACCGCACCGGGAATATCAAGAATTCTCACTAACCCCGTTTCATCCACCGTCGCCATGGCAGTATCGTTGGACTCAAACAACGCGAGCGAAGTGACATCTCGTTGTGTCCCGTCTGCATAGGCCGCAGTAACTCGCAAGCGATGCTCCGACCGCATCGGTACCACCCCTCCAGAAGGCTCAACCGTTACCGATGTGAGCTTTGGAGCCGTTTGTCCGTCATAAGTCGCCCCCTGGCGAATCCATTGCGCTAATGTCCGAAAAGCCTCGGAGTCCACAGGTAACTTCGCTCCACCTCCATGTGGAACCAACCCCGCCCCCTTGAGCAACAACAAACTTTGCTCCGGCGCATTGAGCGC
>CAZACJ010000064.1:0-6395 GCA_964483385.1 uncultured Pirellula sp.
GTGCTCGCGCATTCCGGCTCAAAGATTACCCGGTGCTCGCGCATTCCGGCTCAAAAAACCACCCGGTGCTCAAACTGCCCCTACCGTCGCTTGCTGTTAATTGTCCGACGCAACAATACCGCGCGGTCCGTGTTGAGGTCTTCGCCAGGGATAAACCCGACAGGAACCGTTCGGTCAATCACATAAAATGACTTCTCTCGCTCCGCTTCACCCGACAAGTTCACGTACTCGCGACCAAAACCAGTCGCCGGATCGTACTCAAACAACCCAACCGTAATCCAAACCGCAAAAACGTTTGATTGGTCCGTTACCAAATTCGACAAACGCATCGCTCGTTGATAGCGAACAAACGCATTCTGCTTGGCTTCTACCAACTCCAAGTTGTTACTCGGAAACCCATTTTGCTCTAAAGCTGCAATCGAATAAGGCGAATAGAGCAACGTGCCCTGCCTAGCCCCATTCTCTTGCTCCAATGCCGTCGAATCAGGATCCAAAGAACGTAACACCGTCGACTCACCCGCGTATCGCCCTCGCTGAACAACTTGAGGTAACACATTAGCCGCATTGTGCGGTGCATAAGGATATAAGTTTGTTGAAAGACCCGAACGGTACGCTCCCGCAAACATCGTGGGATAATTCGGATCCAATCCAGTGAAGCTCCCTAGCCAAGTCGAATTGGTCCCTTGATAACCACGACGCGTGTTGAAAAACTGCCTTGTGAGAGCATTCGACAACGACGCCCGTTCGTTAACTGACTCGTACAAATACTCTAGCCCTTGGAACACATGGCTGATTTCACCTTGTTGCATCGGTATCGTGTTGAGGTTGATTTTTCCTGGACTGACATACGATGGCAACTGATGCATCGGTGCCAAAATAGTCGAACCTCTAAACGATGCACCCTCGCCATTGTTGGTATAGTCGGCCGGTACATAAGATGCCAAAAATCTCGCAGCCCATGCATCCGCATTTGCCGCCGCCTCCACTTGCGCTACATCCAACCGCTTGACCGTATCCACATACACCGGTGGCGTCTCGACCAACTCAAGCAACATACCCCAGTCAGCTTGCACCACCGGTTGTTGAACTCCGCCTCGCACGGTGCCAGGCCAATCCCCACTGCGACGCAACCAATATCCTCCTAACCGAATACGATCGCGTTCCTGCTGCGTATTATTGGTAGGCACGTAATCCAAGAAATCAGAGGATCCCGCATTCGCAAGATCCGTCGCCAATCCGTTGAACGATTGGAAACTCGGCAAGTATTCAAACGGAGTACGCAAACGATCTGACTCCGAGGTACTGAAATACGTTCCAAATTGCCCCGCCGAAGTCATCGGTACAAGCATCAACTCGTGCGCGTTGGCGAAAGTGCGATTGAACCAAACCGGCGAAGTCAAATCACGCGGTGAACCGTTGTAATCCGGTTGGCTCGGCACCAATTGCGGTGGACCAAACCCATCGTAATTATCCGCACTGTCTCGGCCCGCGGCAAATTCTGCTGGATCCACCACCAAGGTATTGACGTGATAACCAACATTCAAATACCCCAGTGTCGAAGCACTGCTATGCTTGGGCTGATCCCCGTCTATGTCGTCCGGTTGCTGCGAAGCATATCCCAACTGATGCATAAAGTACGAGGGATACCGATCCTTCTGCGGACCATTCGCAGCAGGACGAAGTGTCAATACCGACGGGTTCTGCGGAATCGTCTTGCGAAGCTCGGCTGTTGATACCGAGTGATAACTTACCCCCCACTCCTTGGTGAGATTGTTGAAATCTAACTCGTTCGTCTTCGGCTGGCTGTTCTTGTCGAACTGATTTGGAGCATTTGATTTCTTGGAAGCATTCTTCCGCATCCCACCATCTTTGTAACGGGATTGGAACGCAACGTCACGAGCTGTGTCGTCGGGATCCGTGCCATTCGCTGGAGCCTCACCGTTGAACACTGTTAAATCAATCGAGATCCAATCCACGGTGATGTAAGGATTGTTGATCGGATGATACGGCATCTCCGGATCCGCCAACCTTTGCAAATAGGCGGTCCGTACATTTTCATACGTTCCGGTATCCTTCATCGCAGGAAACAAAATCGGATTCGTCGTCGCATCGTAATCAAACGGCTTGTCCGGCAAATTCGTGGTTACCTGTTTGGTGTCAATCCATGAATCAGGTGGCAAATCGTTGAAACCAAAGCGTTGATCCGTTCGGTTGTTCTGCCTGTCATCCGTATTGAGCCTGAGTTCAGGAATATTGTTCTGCCTCCAATACCCTTGATTCGGAATCGGATTAGGCATCGATACATTTAGACCAATCCCATCCGGAAAACAAACGTTCCAACTGACATTCGCCAAGTTCCCACCCGGCATCTGCGGTGGCACCGCAGCACATACGATCCCCACCGGTGCCTTAAGCGCTGGACCCCACTCGGTGCGGTAGCGGAAGATACTCTCGCCATTGAGCAAATTCGTCGTGATGTTGTTCACATCAAGCGAAATCATTTGGTGACTCGGCGAATGAATCGGTTTGCCATTCGGCAATGCCAAATCCTGCCGCCGCAGTTTTTCAGGCCAAGCAGCCCCATTGGTCGGGTTCGCCGTCAGCGAACCAACATTGGTCTCTCGACGCGGTCCAACCACCAAGTAATTGCCCCCCTCAAGCAATACCGAACCATTGATCGAACGATTGTAATAAATCAGATGGTCCAGGTTCCCGTTTTGTCCTTGACCGTTGTTACCACGCAAGTTCGGGACGCGAGGCAATGAACTACCAGAATCCGGCAAGAACCACACCAACCGATCAAATTCTTCAGCAGTCGTGGCAAACTTTTGGCTGTCGCGGAACAACCCCGATCCAACAGCGTCCTCAGGCCGAGGTGTCACTCCAACAGCACCTGCCAATTCCGAACTCGTTGCGACCTGCGGATCTATCGCATGAACACGATTCGGTCCATTTCGAGTGTCCGCTGTCTGATAAATCACATTCGGCTGTTCCTTATAAGCCGCATTATTTACATCCGGAGGTGTACTGTTAGAAATCCCAATCCGCCAAACAGGTTGACGACCCCAATCCGGACTGTCCGGAGCCCTGCGACTCAAATCTAACTTCACCCGACCCGAAGCATTCGGATCCTCTTGATACAACGAGATCGGAGCGCCAGGCAACACCGGATCGTTCGCCACATACGTCGAACGCGGTGCATACAGTTCCAAGAATAATGAGCCTTGCGGGAAGCGATACTGATCGTAGTCCTTGTCCGCATTCATCGCATCATCAGTCAACTTGCCCGCTGGATCCAAGTCCGTGTCCCGAATCCGCTTGTCATGGAAAGCCAACGATTCAGTTAGCAGCAACTCCGGTTGCTCCATCCCCCAAACAACATCCACATAATTGCGTACCGACCCGTTGTACGAACCATCATTCGGATTGATCAATCGGTCCGGTGCCCAATACGCAGGCCGATCTCCAATTCCACCTACATTGCGTACCCCAAACGGATAGATGTCATACTCAAAACGGGTCATGGCCGCATCCGTATCTCGGAAATCAACCACGTTCACCGCCCACTGAGCAATCGCACGCGCTCGAATCCGATCACGCAATAACTGGTTGTTGATCCCAAGCATCGCTGGGAACTGATAATCCCTCGGGATGATCAACTGCCCTAAGCAATACAAATACCGAGCTAACAACTGCCTCGAACCAAAGTACGATCGCGATAACGAATTCCGTTCATTCAATCCCCTTCGGTAATATCCCGTGACCGCAGACGATTGATAGGTGTTCGTATTCGGATCGAAAGATCCCATCTCCCTCTCGTTCGATAAAAACAACTCCGAAGGTTCATCAATCTGACTGTCTAAGAACTTCGCTGGCGGAAACGCGTCGTCCCGCCCATTCCCAAAGGCTCGATTGATATTCAAACGCAAGTTCGAACTGAACTCAGGTGGGAACAACTCACTGAGACTCTCCATCGTCAACGGGAACTCATCCGTAGGCTGCGGATTCGGCAAGGTTCGCTTGCGATACCTCTGCTCGTGCATCATGCGAATCAAACCCAACAAATTGCCGGCGTCCTTCTCAAGCATGTAGCCGCCGTTACCGTCCGGAATCGTTGCCGCAGCAGCCAATTTCGGATATCGCAACTCAGCACTCATCGTCGTAATCAACTTGTTGATGTCCGACGAATTATTCACACCTGCCGCTCGCAACCGGTCTCGCAAGACACTCGGTAAAGCTTCAACATCTTCATCGAATCGACGCAAAATCGGTTCCAAGTCGCTGATCGTAAATGGTGTATCCCCAAAATTACGACGCCCCGAACCAGACTCGTAAGCATCCCCGATCGCTTCGTTCGCACTGCCAACTCCGACCCCACCCTCGGGAAATACATCCTGAACGTCTGGGTTCAAGAACGTTAAGTTCCCATGCTTGTCGAACGCCGGCGCTACCCCGGTGCGACGCCCCAGCGGCGCGCCAGGCATCCGCCCATGCTTATAAACCCCATCCAAAGGTATCTCTCGCTCGCTCAACGCACTCTGTGGATCATTCAAACGTACACCCGGCCAACGATCTACTTGGCCGTTGAAACCTTGATTCGCATAAGGCTTCGCTCCATACCGCAAATCGAATATCGAATACGAATTGGCACTCGTTAAGAGAAGCAAACTTGGGTTCGTCGAAGTCCCAAGCAACGGATTGAGCGATATGTCCGCTGGTCCATATCCAAACCCTTGTGGGATCGACATTCCAAAACGGTGCAAAGCTCCCGAGCCACCCATCGCATTGAAACCAACACCCCCACCATTGGGATTGTTTAGCGCCGTCCCCTGAATGCGATCCCCGTGCAAATTGATATTCATGTACCCATCGAGATCTTGAATCTTGATCGCCACCAATGGCTTAAGCAACCGCCCATCAGGTGCATGAATCGCTGGCAAGTTCGGATTGATCCACACACTATCCGCAATTCCATCCCCATCGTTGTCGACGTCCCATCCCCCTTCGATCAACGCTTGTAAGTAGCCATTAACTTGTGTATTGCTCTGCAAGTCATCAAACGTGTAACTCGGAAATGCCGCATGTGGCTTGAAGTTCGGATTCACCGTGCGAATCTGGCCGTTGACAATCGCGGCGTAACTCATCACCCTCGCTGTCGATGCATCTACCCAACGCAAGAGCTCACTGACTTCCTGAGCGTTGTTCGGTGCACCGTACAGATTTGCCAAGTAATTGATCAACTCAGGACGATGGAACGAAGGTAGGATACGTCGAGTTGTCGCGTTGACATACGTGTCATGCGAGAGCCAAAAATCACGCCAATCCGGTACGTCAATACCTTCATTGCTCTGACCTTTGAGCAGCCCAAGATCGCTGATTCCCGAAACCCCCACAGTCCCATCGGCATTCGTCACCATATAGTCTGGGTTTTGCAAGTAGTCGTAGTTGGGCAAAAGAGCCGGTGAAACCTTTGGCCTGCCCACAGGGATCCTCATCAGATCCCTGCCGTCAATGTTGCCAAACCCATCTGCGTTCGTACGAGTCTCCATCCCAATCGCTGCGTTGTTGAACGCCGCTCCGTTGATCAAACAACGGTACCCTTGGTACTGCTGGGAAACTGGATCATAAAAGAAAAACAAATTGCGCAATCCCGCATTGTTCGGCAATCCAATCCAATCCCCTAACTCGCCCGAAAAATTCTCGGTCATCCCGTTGTTGGGATTCTTCCAACGCCCCTCTAACTTCCCTTTGGTCGTCGATAAATCCAACACGATTGAATAGTCGTAATCCGTCGCGTCCGAACGACTGTATGTGTTTGTCGGACCCAGCGGAGTTCCTCCAGAGATATTCGGGTCCGGTGTCGAATCATTCGCACTAGGTACATATCCAACATACTTGACGATTCGGAACGATTGACCCGTAAGTGGCCCCTCTAAGACGGTCAACACGCGGCCGTTGTAAGCCCCCTCAATGGGGCTCAAGGGCACGTTGCCACTCGCCACCGAATTGGGATTCATCGAGATCTTCACCAACTCGACACCAGCTCCATTCGCAGGGGTCAACTTCTTGCACCAACGATCCTGAAAGGCGTTGATCCCGTTCAAGTAAAACCGATGCCCAAACTGAAGTCGGATCCCCTTCGAATCGTAAATATCCTCAAACAACCCGTGTTGGTGAAACGCGCTCTTCTGATCGCGCGTCCCACGCAATGCCATCTTGAGCACCTCCTCCGACATCCCACGGACCGAAGCCCCCGAATGGTTCGCTCGCACTCGCATCGCCTGGGCGCCAGTCCGCGAGGAACTCGCGGATACCACCCAAGTCACCGCAAGCAACGAAAAGAGTGCCAACATCCCAAGGGCCATCAACAAGACCAAACCCTTGCGGTTGCGATT
>CAZACJ010000064.1:6495-21710 GCA_964483385.1 uncultured Pirellula sp.
TTACGGTTCTGATTTCGCTTGCGAGATGTCATGGTACCTACTCCTCCGCTTTGCCGAGCGCGACCCTCTTCGACTTTTGATAAGTCCCTGGATCTCAATTCGTTTGTTTGTTGCATGATGTTGATCCTCTCTCGCAAGGAAGGATGGAGAGTAAGGCGTTGGGCTACAGACTCGCAGGCTGTGATTCTGATCGACTGGGGTACTTCCGCTGTGTGCAAAGGATCTCAATAGCTCTCACTACTGGAATCCTACGCAACACTTAGCGTAATTCCATCTGTCGCTCGAAAACTTGAACGACATCTTTTAATACCACCGCTTGAATTACCGGAGGTACATTTCTCGTACGTAAGTCCAAATCAAACGGGAATAAAGGATTCGGATCGTTGTTGATCGAAGGATTATTCGGTTTCGGTGGAACCAAAGGAGGATATCCGTTGTTGCCATTACGCTGATAATTCTGCAACATCTCAATCTCTCGCTCGGTCCAACCCCAAGGCTTGCCACTGAGCTTCAAGACCTTCGCACCTCCGCTACCCTGCGATACTCCCACCACACGGTACCATCGGTGGATCTGACGCTTGAAGTAACGACTCGGACGCGAAGGATTGGCAATCAACTCCGAATTGAGCCTCGGCAGTATTTCTTCATAAGAGAACCTAGACATCATCAACCAATTCCCTACCGATACCGACTCCTCGGTACCCGGTGCCCCTTGAATGGTGACGTTGAACGTTCCAGAGTTTATCGCATCATCTGTCATGTTCACGACGTTAAAGACGAGTTCACCTGCGGGGATGTTCAAGACCGGTGGTGTCGCCCCTTGTACTGCGGTCACTGCGTTGATCTCTCGAGCATCACGCTTGGAAAACACGACCAATGCAACATCGTACACACGTGGAATATCGATCGGTTGATTCGCAAATACGGTGAAACCATGTTTGGCCACCACCTCTCTCGCACGATCCAATGAAATCGATGGCGTGTTTTCACTCGGAGTTACAGTGACTAACCAAGACGACTGCTGCGAAGCCGATGGACTTGAAATAATCGATCCATCTCCAGCCACATAGACACTGCGGATTGGCCCCAACGCCTTGTTCTTCGTTGTCTCCGGCTGGACAATGTCACCGCCATACATCGTGGCTAATCGAACTGCCGCTGGTTGTCGCAACCACGATCCAGGTGTCAACGCTCGTGGATCGGTCAGCGAACCCCGCAGCAACCGAGGAGCAGGCGGAAGGTTCTGTTGATCGGCAATCATTGTCACTGGATTTGCATGATCAAACAGAAACGGAAACCGGGTGCGAAAGAAAGGCAAGGGTACTTGATTCCCACCGCGAGCTTGAAAACCCCAAAACAACGGGTCAATACAAAATCCTAAGCTCGCCACCTCGTTCTGGGCAATCGCTACCTGCAACTCATTCTGAGGTGCCGGGCGCGACCGACCCGCCGCATCGTAAGCAGCTTGCATCGTCGATACCGAATGCTCCGCTCCCCCAATGTCATCGACCAAACACCAAGGTGACTCCAACGAAGGTTGTGCGATGTTCGTCGTGTTGAACAACGCCAACGCATTATCTCCCGCTGCTAGTCCGTGCGTGATCTGTACGCTGTCTTCCGCCTCTCGACCCGCTAACGGAATCATCAACCCAACCGCAACCATGCCCACCAAGATCACGACCATGGCAAAGATGACTTCGAGCATCGTCAAACCATTGCGATTTTTCATCGAAGTTCGCTCCTGCAGGTCGAAAAGGACAAGTACAAAAAAGGTTGAATCAGACAAGTAAGGACTGAGCCACATAAGGGGCTACTGCGCAGTGACATTGGAACTGTACGTACCACGCCTTG
Source organism: uncultured Pirellula sp. (assembly GCA_964483385.1). Lineage (GTDB taxonomy): Bacteria > Planctomycetota > Planctomycetia > Pirellulales > Pirellulaceae > JBKCUI01. Next base: position 8,347 of record CAZACJ010000064.1, read on the forward strand.
TTAGTTCCACCATATCCCCAAAATTGAGGTTATCGAGGTTCAGACCTAAGATCGCAGTCTGCGTTTCTATGTTCACAATCGGGGATGCAGATATCGATCCCGACGAAGGACTCAATCGCACCACATACGAATTCAAATCGGTCAAGTTGTTCAATACACCACTGCGGGTCGCGTTCTTCAATGCAAAAGCATTCCGCGCAAAAATCCCTTGATCCAACGGCATCGTCACCCGGTCGATCTTGCCGATGTGAAAGAACAAATCATTCGTCGCATCAATCCGCGTTAAACCACCTTGATACGTATGATCATTCACATTCGCACGCACCCGGCGATCGTTCGCCCATACGTGCGATAACTGACCCTCAGGCGAAAACACGACATACACCGGTCGCAATTGCTCAGGGATCAGCGGTGTCGGCTCATTGCCAATCCAATCTGAAGCAAAGCGCACGCGGTAGTCGAAGTCTGGCGACGATGTCCCGTTGTTGTAGAAAATCGGTTGCTTCTCAGCCGTCAACGTCGTGTGCCCCGGCAACCGCTTGCCAAATCCACTGATCGATAAATCAACACACATCCCACGCGGCAACTGAATCGACTGCGAAAAAATCGGCTTCGGACGTGGATAGATCTTAAAGGAGGTAAAAGTCGTCCCCTCCGGAATGTCTACATACGGCTCCTTGGCTCGCTCCGAATGACCATCAAAAGCCAATTCGTTCATCACCGAAAACCATATCGACTTATCGTTGTTCTGATTATTGTTTAAGTAATTCTTGTGTACCGATGGCGATCTTGGCGACACGATCGAAAACCGACGCGTCGAGTTCCCGAAACTTATCTGCGATCCGTTCGTCAAATACTCCGCAAACAACCAATCTAGTCGTACGTTACCACTCGTTTGCACTTGAAAAATTCGTACCTCTCGGATGTTCCCTTGATGCATATCAGCCAAGGAATCATCGCCGACATAACCCGGTCCCGTTGGTACCGCTGGGGACCCGCCATCCCCAGGCATTCGAGCAGTAAAGACTACAGGCACCGGTAACATCGCTTCCGTTAGCGGTAACGGTTCTTCCGCAAGACTCAACCGAATACATGCGTTGTATGGAACAAAGTTCGTATCCGGTGTTAGTGGCGGTGGATTCGCCGGATCCCAAGTCGTAGCAGTCTCGGAAACGTACCTGTTCCCCTGAAGCGCCGCACGCGACGAAAGCCGTTCAAACACGACGGCCACCGGTCGATTGCGACCAATCGCTCGCGATCGAGCTGCATCGAGATAGTTCTTGACCATGATCGCAGCTTGACTCGACTTGCGATCCGTCAACACCGACTTGACCCCAGGCAACACAATCGCTGCCATCACCGATACCACACCCACTACCACCAATAACTCAAGCAGCGTCAAACCACGCTTGAAGTATCTCTTCGCTTTGCGATCCAACAGATTCGTTCCCATTATTGGTATGCTCCGTTAATCGCATAATTGGTAATGTCGTCTTCAAACGCCTTGGCATTGATGATTGCACCGAGCCTCGAGGAGACATCGTTCCGCGGAAACCATGGATCGGTCATGATCAAGGGTGGGAAGTTTTGATTTAGCCGCTGATCGTAGGGAACAGGCATCTGTACGTCTGATACCGACCGCGAATTCGGGAGCATGAAATATCCCGACTGGAGATCGGCTTGGTACCCCGCAACCTCAAACGTGTCACGAATCCCGGCAGTTCTATCCGGCCCAACCGAAAAGACCAATGGAAATGCAATCGCACTAGGAGGAAACACTTTTGTCTGCTGCGCTACAGGACGATACCCTGGATCTGCTCGACGCGAATCAATCGGATCACTCAATGCATTCCCAGCAAAACCATCGATGTTGAAACTCGGGTCCAACAAATCTGGATGGAATCGAATCGTCTCTGGGAATCCCGTTGGCCAACGTACCCACCGGATCGGCTGACCGTACGCATCAAGAAACTCAAGGAAACCGTCGTTGTCCGTATCCCCAATCTCCGTTCGACCAAACAACTCGATCGCCGAACTTCCGTTCAAGGTCGAATCCTCGACGATCAAATACAAAAGTTCGTGATTATTAACTTGCAATTCCCAATCCGCACGCGTTTGTGCCAATCGCGACTTGAGCCTCGCTGCCCTCGGTGACTCCGCTCCGGATGTAAAGATCGGTATGGTTTGGACATTGTTGTTCACGTTCCGTCGCACAACGAGCCCAGTCCAGTATCGCCGCATGATCGGGGCAACAGTCTTAATGTCCTGGACATGATCCGGCATCTCTTGTGCGATAATGTCGCGCAGGATCTGAACGCGGATTCGCTCCACCAAGATTCCCTTGGACTCAAACTCCGGATTGGGCGGTTGAAGTAATTCGGTTGCCTCTTGCGGTATCGCTAACGAATAGGGATTCGCTGCGTCCTTGATGAAGTTCACCGGATAGCTTTCATACTCTTGCATTCGCGCCATCAACACTTCGTTGATCTTTCGAATCGTTCCCTGTGTGCGAATGTTCGACGCTTCCGTCGCCGCTGCGCGGTAAGCGACCAAAAACATGCTCGAGACCATCGTGATCAACCCAATGGTCACCAACAACTCTACCAACGTCAAACCAGAAACTCGACTCTTGAAACAACGACTTCTGCGAGCATCTAATCGCGGAGCAACAGCGCTCCCAAGCAGACGCTTGCGCCGAACTTTACCTGGTTGGTCTTCGTGGTTGCTCATGATTCGTTCTCTTTCTCCCAATGCCTCTGCTGAAAACCACTTAGCAATTATTGGGACTCACCGAAGGTCGGACCATCGATAAAGTTCGAACTGTTGTCGTTCACCGGGCGGAAGTTGCCAAAACTCTGCAAGTAATAAGGGATCGGCGAAACACTCGTCGGTGGATAGAACATCCCGTTGGTCGTGTTCACTGCTACCGCATTCCCTTTCGGCGTCGTAAACAACACCAATGGGTTGTTGTTCGAGATGTCCTTCGGTGCCATGCATCCATACAAGTTGTCGTACCCCGCGTTCATGATCTGAAACGTCTTGGGATTCGAATACAACAATGGCGATGGAGATACCGATGTGTTCAAGTCGGTCGAAAGAAATGGCCGTGCACAATTGGGCGACTGTGTCACGTTACCTGGTACGTAAAAGTTGTAGTACCCAGAAAACTGGTAGGTGTTGCTATCGAAGTAAACAATCGGTCGGCCCCCCTGTTGCAAAGATGGACCACTGCCGATGTAAACGGGCATCAAGTCGTTCGCGACGTTTTCGCCAAACACTGTTTCATCGACAGAAGCTGTCCCTGAGTCATTCAAGGTCAAGCGACTGGTTTTGAATTCAAAAAAAGCGTTTTCCCGCTGAGTGTTGTAGATGTATCCACCAGTACCCGATGGATTTAACTTCAAGGGTCCGCCAGGTCCGGTGATCGGTCGCTGCGCATCGCTGCTGAATCCGCCCAAGAAAAACACAAGGGCCTCGGCTGGATCAAATACGCGACCACCAAATGGATGAGGACTCGGGTCGTTGTCGTTGCGAATACCAATATTGTTCGCCGCATTCGCAGGATTAAGCAAATTCAACTCCGAAACAACGATGTTCGGAAACGCCTTGCGCAAGTGGGCTTCCATCCGAGGCCATGAACTGCCGTCCGGCGGATAGTCACCGTACTTGGTCCGATACGCTTCCACCGCCATCGCTATGTTCGCAATCTCCGCCGCTTGAGCTCGCTTCAAAATCGCTACCCGAGCCGCATTGACGCCCCAAGCCAATAACCCGGCTAAGACTCCAAGAATCGCCATGACAACCAACAATTCGACAAGCGTAAAACCATGTCGCGATGCCCCGATACGGACACCAACGGTTGATAGTTGCTTTCGACTCATGATCCGCCCTCGCTAGTTTTGCCTATTTGACTTCTCTTCGCCCCGGTTGCCGCCACTTGGACTGCAACCTTCAGACTCCTGCTGAATTGCCCGACGAAATTACTTGCTCAAGCTCGTGATCAAAGAGATCAAAGGCATGAACAAAGAAATAACGATGAAACCGACCGCCACACCGAGGAATACGATCAACAACGGCTCGATCAACTTCGTCAATCCTTCCGTCATCACGCGAACCTCTTCGTCGTAGTTGTCCGCGATCTTGTACAACATCGTGTCCAACTCACCCGTCTCTTCACCAACGTCGATCATGTTGACCACCAAGTCGTCGATCACCCGCGATCGCGTCTTGAGCATGTACATCCCTGCACAAACCAATGCCCCAATACCAATCGTTCCTAAACTCATCCCCAAAAGCTGCCCGGCACCACCCGCGTTCTTCGCAGGCGCGCCGTCAGCCGACTTGCCAGCCCCTCGACCTGCCGTCAAAGCCACCGACAACATCATGATCCCAGGGAACATCCCCATCCAAACCCAATAAAACAATGCCATCGGATGGAAACCTAAAACCGAATTCTCTTTCATCGGCTTGGAAATCGTTTCCCCCTCGCGAATCGCTTCAGAGACCTTGCTGAAGATCTTCTCAAACATCGCATTCCCAGAAGTCTCCCGGGTAATGTTCAACGCTTCCAAAATCGGAACACCCGAAGTCACCAACGTACCGAGCGTACGAGTCGTCCGGGCCAAAATGTTCTTCTCAATCAAATTGCCGAAAATAGGCACCTTGATAATGAACATGTCAAATCCCATCCGCCCATGCTTGAACTTGCGGATCAACTTACCAACCAACCAAATCACCACCGGCAATAAAAACATCAACCAGAAATATCCCACCACGTAATCGCTCATCGCCATGAGCAACACCGTCGGCGCTGGCAACTTGAGCTCGAACTCGTCGAACATCTTCTTAAACGTCGGAACGATAAAGAACATGATCCCCGCAAGAATCCCCACCGCGACCAAAACGACCGCAATCGGGTAAATCATCGCCCCCTTTACCTTCCGCTTGAGCGATTCAGCACGCTCCAAGAACTCAGCAAGCCGCTGAAGGATCGTCTCAAGTGCACCACCCGCCTCACCAGCCTTAATCATGTTCACGTACAACCGACTGAACACCTTCGGACACTTCGACATCGCTTCCGATAGTGTCGAGCCGGTCTCAATCTCATCGCACACGTCCATCAAAGCATTTTTCAGCTTGCTACCACCCTTGATGTTGTTCTCCAAAATCCGCAAAGAACGCAAAATCGGCAAACCTGCGTCCTGGAGAATGGATAACTGCCGCGTAAACGTACAAATGTGCTTCGTCTTCGCTCCACCCATCGCAAACGGACGCTTTTTCTTCGCACCAGGCCCGGCCGTCTTGGCCGCTCCCTTTTTCAGCGAAAGCTTCGTTACAAAATAGCCCATCTGACGGATAGTGTTCTGTGCATCCTCTTCACTCGGTGCCTCGATCACGTCCTTGATCTCTTGCCCGGTCCGATCCATGGCTTCGAATTGATACATTGGCATGGTGGTACCCTCTTTGACTTACTTCTAAATGTTGGGATGGACCAAGGTTCTAGGAAAAGGTGCGATGGACCGCTCAATGATGGACTGCTCAGACGACTCATTTAGCCGCATCAGCACTCTTATCTTTCGCAGACCAATCCAATGTGTCGAACAATCTGATGAAAATTGCTCGAAGCTCTCTTAATTTTTTATGGGCGACTTTTTATGGGCGACTTTTTATGGGCGACTTTTTATGGGCGACTTTTTATGGGCGGCGTTTTATGGCCCCGACTTATGGCCCCGCTTGAACCGTTTGCTCAGCTCCCAACCCATTCGGGTCGCTAGCAAACGATTCGGGGAACACCATCATCAGCCGTCGTGCACGGTCTCTCGGACAACTTCCTCAGCCGTCGTCAAACCCTGAAACACAAACTGCTTGCCGTAATCCCGCAACGTAATCATTCCGTAATCAACCGCCTTGGCTCGCAATTCGTCAGTGGTCACATTGCGCAGAATCATGTCCCGCAAATCGTCATTCATAACCATCAACTCAAACAAACCAATTCGGCCCTTGTACCCCGTGTTATTGCAGTTGTCGCAACCCTTACCCCGGTAGAACTTCTGCGTCTTGGCAAAGTCAGCTTCGACCCCCAACTCCTGCAAAAGCTCTAGCGGCGTCTCGACCTCTTCTCGGCACTTGGTGCAAATACGACGCACCAACCGCTGCGCTAAAATCGCTTCGACCGTCGCCGTGATCAAGAACGTCGGAATCCCCATGTCCTTCATCCGCGTAATCGTGCTCGGTGCATCATTCGTGTGCAACGTGCTGAACACAAGGTGACCCGTCAGAGACGCTTGGACCGCAATTTCTGCCGTCTCCAAGTCCCGGATCTCACCGACAAGAATCACGTCCGGATCCTGCCGCAAAATCGCTCGCAAACACGAAGCGAACGTAACGCCGATGTCATGGTCGATCGGAATCTGAACGATCCCATCAATGTCATACTCCACCGGATCCTCGGTCGTGATGAGCTTGTCCTGTATGTCATTCATCTCAGACAAAGCCGAATACAGCGTCGTGGTCTTTCCCGATCCCGTCGGACCCGTGACCAACACAATCCCGTTCGGGCGGTGCATGATCTTGCGAAAGTGATTCTTAGTCGCCTCGTCCATCCCCACTTTGTCGAGCGAAAGATTGACCACCGTTCGGTCCAGAATCCGCATAACCACACTCTCGCCAAACATCGTCGGCAAGACAGAGACTCGCAAGTCCACCGGGTGGCCACCGACCATCAGTTCGATCCGTCCGTCCTGCGGCAACCGCCGCTCGGCGATGTCCAAGTTCGACATAACTTTGATCCGCGTCGTGATGGCAAACGCCAAGTGACGCGGCGGCGGAACCATTTCGTAAAGCACCCCCTCCGCTTTGATCCGTATCCGAAACTCGTCTTCAAACGGCTCAAAGTGAATGTCGCTAGCGTGGTCTTTAATCGCCAAGAGCAAAACAAGATTCAATAGCTTCCGCACCGGCGCACTGTCTGCCAGAGCCTCGGCGCCGTCCAAGTCAAACTTGTCCCCCTGCAACTTGCTCGCCGCTTCAAACAACTCCTCGTCTGCTGCAAGCTCTGCAACGATTTTTTCAACGCTCAACGACTCGGATGAATAGAACCGATCGATCGCAGCTTTGATCTCTCGCTCCGTGGCGACAACCATCTCAATGTCCAACCCAAGAAACGTTCGCAACTCGTCTTGGATGGTCAAATTCTGCGGGTCGCAAGTCGCGACTGTCAAGCGATTCCCGTCGAAACGAACAGGAATCACTCGATACAATTGAGCCATCGTTTCGGTGAGCTTTTCCAAGAGATCCTTGGGGATCGGGTTGTCTCCTAACGAAACAACTTTCATGTTCATCTGCTCACCGAGCGCTTGTGCCAACTGCTCATCGGTAATCAGCGCCATGTCCTCGGCCAACTTGCCTAACAAAGCGCCGGGTTGCTGTTGCTGCTCTTCGAGCAACAATTGCAGTTGCTCATCCGTGATGAAACCCATGTCGACAAAGATCTGACCGATTTTTCGCTGAGACATGAGAAGACTTTAAGGGTTAGTTGTTAAGTTATTTGTCGCCGGATTGCGACTTGGATTCGGACAAAACACTCAAGCGATCAATTGGCGACATAGGTCTGCCAACATATATCATTTCTATCACTTAGCGATCAGCTACCGTGATCGAACTCTTCTTCTGGTTTCTCATCTTCAACCCCCCGCCGCGCATTGACAATCCGCTTGGCTAAATCATCCGGCCGGTGCGCCTTGGCAAGAATGTCTTCAATCTCAACCTTGCCATCACGCCAAAGATTAAACAACGAGTCATCCATCAACTGCATCCCGAACTTGGCCCCAGTCTGAATCGCCGAGCCAATTCGGAACGTCTTGTTCTCGCGAATCAAGTTCGCAATACCCGGAGTCACAACAAGAACCTCATAAGCCGCACAACGACCACCACCGATCTTCGGAATCAGTGACTGTGCAACAACCCCCAGAAGACTCGTCGACAACTGCGTTCGAATCTGGTCTTGCAAGTTCCCTGGGAAAGCGTCAATCAAGCGGTTGACCGTCCCTTGAGCACTGTTCGTGTGCAACGTACCGAAAACGATGTGACCGGTTTCTGCAGCCGAAATCGCCGCCGAGATCGTTTCCAAGTCCCGCATCTCACCGACCAGAATACAATCCGGATCCTGACGCAACGCACGCCGAATCGCTTCCGAGAAACTCGGCACATCCACCCCAACCTCACGCTGGTTGATCGTGGACTTCTTGTGGTCGTGATAAAACTCAATCGGGTCTTCAATCGTGATGATGTGGTGGTCGTGATTGATATTCAAGTAATCGATCAAACTCGCCAACGTCGTACTTTTTCCAGAACCAGTCGGACCAGTAACCAACACCAATCCACGCGGACGCAACACCATCTTGACCACCGATTCCGGCAATCCCAACTGCTCAGGTGTGAGCTTGTCATTGGGAATCTGACGCAGAACCATCGATATGTTCCCGCGCTGCTTGAAAATCGATACTCGGAACCGTGCGAGTGTTCCAAACGCAAATCCAAAGTCCGCTGACCCGGATTCTTGTAACTCGCGCTGACAACGCTCAGGAGCAATACTCTTCATCAATTGCATCGTGTCGTCAGGCTCCAACACCTTCGTCTCAAGCTTCCGCATGCGACCATGAAGCCGAAACACAGGAGGTTGACCGACAACGATGTGAATGTCGCTTGCCCCCTGCTTAACAGCAGCTTGTAGCAACTTATCAATTAGGACGGTAGCCATGGATTACGCGTTGGATAAGAGGATCGATGAGCTTTTCCCGCTCGGAATGATAAATCCCAAGATCGGATATCTGAGGCTTGTCTGCCCACAGTATTCTAATCAAGTTCCGTGGAGATAAAGAGTTACGGGCAGAAAGTCGGCGGTTAGCACCGAAAAAATAATGCCAGAGCCCCCCTCAGGTCGCTTTTTCGTTTAGCAGTCAGCCGCAGGCGTACCGTATTTTCGTTTTGCAGTCAGCCGTAGGCGTACCGCATTTTCGTTTAGCAGTCAGCCGCAGGCGTACCTTCCTCGGATCACCCCCCTTAACTCGCGGTAGCCGCACCCGCGAGCACCTCTTTGACGACCTGATCGATCGCGATGTACTCCTGCTCGGTCTTCTTCGCCGACCGGTAAACCTCGTCTAATGTCGTTATCCCGGTGATAACCTTTCTTAATCCGTCGCAGTACAGCGTCGTCATCCCCGATTTGATCGCTTCTGTCCGTAACTCCGCCGAAGACTTCGCCGCAAACATCATCTCGCGGATGCGTCCGTTGATCAGCATCAGTTCGTAGATTCCGATCCGACCGCGGTACCCCTTCTTCTGACAATATGGGCACCCCTTGCCCTTCGCAAACTTCGTGTACGGCAAAATCGAATCTGGAATGCCCGCCTCTTCTAGCACCGATTCGCTCAGGTTCAAGTTGTATTTGCACCTCGTACAAATCTTCCGCACCAACCGCTGTGCCAAGACCGCGATGACCGAACTGGCCACCATGTACGCCGGTACACCCATGTCGGTCATCCGTGTAACGGCACTGGGCGCATCGTTCGTGTGCAGCGTACTGAAAACTAAGTGTCCAGTTAGACTAGCCTGAATACCCATCTGAGCGGTCTCGGTATCTCGCATTTCCCCCACGAGGATGATGTTGGGAGCTTGCCGCAACATGGCTCGAATGATGCGAGCAAAGTCGAGTCCGATGTTGTGTCGGACTTCCACTTGGTTGATCCCTGGCAAGTAATACTCGACCGGATCCTCCGCCGTGATGATCTTGCGGTCGGGTCGATTCAAGGCGTTCAAAGCCGCATACAACGTCGTCGTCTTGCCCGATCCCGTCGGCCCGGTGACCAAGAAAATACCATTAGGTCGCTTAATAAGCCCCGTGAAGTTCTTGAAGTCCCGGTCGCCCAGCCCCAGTTGCTTGACCCCCACCTTAATGTTGTCCTTATCGAGCAGCCGCATGACGGACGACTGTCCGTGGTTCGTCGGGATCACCGACACCCGCAAATCGAGCTCCTTCTCCCCAACCGTAATCTTGATCCGACCGTCCTGAGGACGCCGACGCTCAGCAATGTCCATCTTCGCGAGAATCTTGATCCGCGAAAGAATCGCTCCTAATAGTCGCCGCGGAGGTGAATCCCGTTCCACCAACACGCCGTCAATCCGATACCTGATCCGTACCCGATCTTCGAACGGCTCAACGTGAATGTCCGACGCCCGCAACTGAACAGCTTCCTGAATCATCAGGTGCACTAATTTCACCACCGGGGCTGAATCATCCCCCTCGCCATCGCTGGCGGTCATCTTGTCTTCTTCGGTCTCGGTGAAGTCGATCTGGGTGTCGGTGAACTCTTGCAACATCGAGTCAGCCGACTCTTCCCCCGCTTGACCGTAATAACGGTTGATCGCTTCGAGAATGTGCTCCTTGGGTGCCAGCGCCGTTTCGACCTTTCGATTGAGAATAAACCGGAGCTTTTCGATCGTTTCGATATCAAACGGATCGTGCACCAATACCTTGATTGTCTCGTCTTCGTCCGAGACGGGAATAATCGTATTTTCTCGAGCGACCGACTCGGGCACCAATTCAATGATGTTGTCCGGGATCCGGATCGCGGTTAGATCTACGTACTCGAAGTGGTGGAATTCAGCGAGGGCCTGTGTAACCTCTTCTCCGGTGGCGTATCCCAGGGCCACAAGCACATCCCCGACGTTCTTGTCATCTTTCCTCGCGATTGACTTCGCTTCGTTAAGCTGGTCGAGGGAGATGGTACCACGGGAGAGGAGAAGGTCGGTGAATTCCCGAGCTGGACTAGCCATGGACTGGACTCCGTGAGACAGTTTTTAGAGTAAGTCAGATTTATGCGAGATCGGTGCTGCCAAACAGGTTTCCGCAAGGCAATGAAGAATCTCGAAAGGTACTAAGCAGTCGATTTGGGGTGCTAAGAACCTCGTCGATAGCGTAATGTTCAATTATATCGTGCGGAGGGATGGTGTCACAAATACGAATCGGTTGGGAACGCGACGAATTCCATGAAAAATAGTGAGCCTAACGCTTCTCGAACCCTGATCCTCTTAGCGTTGCTGACCTTATATGTCGTCTGGGGGTCGACTTACCTGGCGATCCGTGTCGGTGTAGAGACCTTTCCACCGTTCCTTATGGGGTCTACTCGTTTTGCTGTCGCTGGACTGGCTCTCTACGCGATACTCGCCTGCAAAGGCCCCGTTCGCCTGACTCGCAAGCAGTGGATCGATAGTGCAATCGGAGCCTTCTTTATGCTGCTTGGTGGTAACGGCTTGGTCTCCTGGGCTGAACAATCCATCCCGTCGGGAGTGGCCACTTTGGTGATCTCCTTGAATCCCGTCTTCTTCGTATTGGCCGAATGGCTGGTTTCTCACTACGGCAAAGCTGGCTTGAGTAGCAGGGCTGGCCGCCCGAACCTATGGACTTGGATCGGTTTGTTCGTCGGTTTCCTTGGTCTGCTGATCCTTGTGGCTCCCTCGCTGGGCGAAGGCTCCGGCGAAGTTTTTGATATCGCTCGACTCGCAGGACTAATTTTGGCTTGCGTGAATTGGACTATAGGTTCGATGTTCGTGCGACATGCCCGCGAACCAGCCGAACCGATGTTCGGCGCCGCTGCTCAAATGCTCTGCGGTGGTGGCTGGATGCTTGCCGCAAGCTACTTCGCAGGTGAACTTGTCGATTTTCAATGGTCCCAAATCGCACCTGCAGCCTGGTGGGCCTGGGGCTACTTAATCCTCGCCGGATCCCTTCTGGGATACACTTCGTTCGTTTGGCTGATGAAACACACCTCGCCAACCCTTGTGAGCACCTACGGGTACATCAACCCCATCGTGGCGGTTTTCTTGGGTTGGTGGATCCTCGGCGAACCCGTTGGCCCCCGCATAGCCCTAGCAAGTCTTACGATCATCGCAGGCGTCGCTCTCGTTTCACTCTCCAAAAATCCAGCTTGGTCCCGCAATCGCAACGAGCCGAGTCAACGCAATTCGAATTAGTCACGCAGAATAAATCGAAGAAGCGAAGACTGGTAGATTTTGCGAATCGCGTTATGATTCGTGTTCAGGGCAGATGGGTACGACATGACGAGAACGCCTTGAGGAACATACATTGAGCGACCAGAGCAAACCCGGGTTTTTGGCCTTAGAAGACGGTACCGTATTCGAAGGCATTTCTATTGGAGCTGCCGGGGAACGCGACGGAGAGGTCGTTTTCAATACCTCCATCACTGGTTACCAAGAGATTTTAACCGATCCCAGCTATCGTGGCCAAATCGTCACGATGACTTATCCGATGATCGGTAACGTCGGAATCAACACCCAGGATTTGGAATCCTCTCGTCCCCATGTGGCCGGCTTTGTCGTTCGCGAGAGCAGCCGATTGTTCAGTAACTACCGCTCCGAATCCTCTCTCGGTAACTACTTGATCGATCACGGTGTGGTTGCCATTGCAGGGATCGACACCCGGGCGTTGGTTCGAAGAATCCGCGACAAAGGTGCCCTCCGAGGTATCATCTCCACCAACGATGCGAATCGAGACTCCCTCGTTGAAAAAGCCCGATGCAGTCCAGGGCTCGTCGGCAGAGACTTGGTTCGCGAAGTCATCCCGGAACGTGTGAGCTCTTGGTCTGAGACGCTGCACTCCCTAGCCAGCCAATACGCTTGCGGCCAATATGCCAACGGCTCTAACACGATTTCCCCGCACGTGGTCTGTCTCGATTTCGGAATGAAGTGGAACATACCCCGCCACCTCGCTGCTCGAGGTAATCGCGTGACGATCCTACCCGGTACCGCGAGTGCTGCCGATGTGCTAGCCCTAGAGCCCGATGGCGTCTTCTTGAGCAATGGACCTGGTGACCCCGAACCTCTGCTCTACGCACATCAAACCATTCGAGAACTTTTGGGAAAGCGCCCCATCTTTGGGATTTGCTTGGGACATCAACTTCTCTCGCTCGCTAGTGGAGCGAAGACCTTTAAACTCAAATTCGGACACCGCGGCGCAAACCAACCAGTCCTGCATCACGAAACCGGTCGCGTAGAGATCACTTCTCAAAACCATGGCTTCGCTGTCGAAGAAGCTACCATGCCCTCTTGCTTGGAAATCACTCACCGCAACTTGAACGATAACACCATCGCCGGCGTAAGGCATCGTGAAGTCCCCGCATTTAGCGTTCAGTACCACCCCGAAGCTTCCGCCGGCCCACACGATAGCGGATACCTGTTCGATACTTTTCAATCCATGCTCAAGAAAGACTAAACCTCGGGAATCCTAAACGCCAATCCATGAACGTCTCCACCGACTTCATGGTCACCGACTTAATGGTGACCGACTT
>CAZACJ010000064.1:21810-29227 GCA_964483385.1 uncultured Pirellula sp.
ATGGTGACCGACTTCATGGTGCGGCTAGATCTCAACCATTTCTTTGGTACCAACATTTCTCCGACACTAACCTTCCTCTGGCCCTTCGAGACTCACCATCATGCTCGCTAAACGCGTGATACCTTGCTTGGATGTTCACGCCGGCCGAGTCGTGAAAGGAACGAACTTCGTGCAACTGCGCGACGCGGGTGACCCGGTTCAAATCGCTGCGCGGTACGAACAAGAAGGGGCTGACGAGCTGGTGTTCCTCGATATCACGGCCAGCCACGAAGAACGCTCAATCATGATCGATGTCGTGCGACGCACGGCCGACCAAGTCTTCATGCCCCTTACCGTCGGCGGCGGTATCCGAACTCTCGAGGATATCCGCGACTTGCTCCAAGCCGGCTGCGACAAAGTCTCACTGAACTCCATCGCCGTAAAGAATCCTGAATTTGTCCGCCAAGCCGCTGAACGCTTCGGATCGCAATGCATCGTCGTCAACATGGACCCAAGACGCGTTCAACGCGACGGAAAAGAGTTTTGGGAAGTCCACATTCACGGAGGTCGGACTCCCACCGGCATTGAAGTCGTCGAATGGGCCCAACGCGCTGAAGAACTAGGTGCCGGTGAAATTGTCGTTACCAGCATGGATCGCGATGGAACCAAAGATGGGTACGACCTGCCCATCACTTCCGCCGTCTCCCGGGCTGTGAGAATTCCAGTCGTCGCCAGTGGCGGTGCAGGCCATCCGCAACATCTCGTCGACGCCATCAAAATCGCAGGTGCCGACGCCGTTCTGGCAGCAAGCATTTTTCACTTTGGGCAATACTCCATCGCCGAAACCAAGAATTTGATGGCCCAAAGCGGTATTTCCGTTCGACCCTGTGTGTAAATTTACCTTGCAAAGAATTACTGTGCGTAGAATTACGGTGCTCGGTCGGAATTCCCGGTGACAGCGACCGAAGCATTGAACAAAATACTTCAGGCTCGACGCGATCGGAAACAACAGCCGGCCGCGTTCATCCACCCTTTTCCGTCTCGTAGCGCTTTCACTGCCACCAAACTTCAAGGGGTGGGAAAGCACTCCGTAGCCTTTTCATTTCATCCTTACTTCAACGCTTGAACTCAGAACCTCCATGGCAATCTCTGAATCACCACGACCAGGAACCCCCGCAATCAACCCAACCGATGCTCTCGCAGCTTCGCTGTTGCGAGGGAAACAAGAGTTAGAAGTCGACAAGCTGTTCAAAGCGTGTGTCAAACTCGAAGGTAGCGACTTGCACCTGAAAGTCGGTACCCCGCCGATCGTGCGTGTCAAAGGGGATTTGAAGCCACTGAATCGTCCCCCCATCGAGGTCGAAGAAATGGTGCGACTCTTGATCCCCATGCTCGATGAGCGAAACCGAAGAATCTTCGAAGAAGAAGGTGGCGCGGACTTCTCGTATACCGTCAACGTCGAAGGTGAGAACTGGCGGTTCCGGGTCAACATGCTCAAGCAGCTCGGCAAGCCAGGTCTCGTCGCCCGGCGAATCAACAACTTCATCCCCAACTTCGAAGGCTTGTTCTTACCACCCGTCTTAGAAGAACTCTGCAAGTACGACCAAGGGATGGTGCTCTTAGCCGGAGTTACCGGTTCGGGAAAAAGTACCACCATCGCTTCGATGCTCAACTGGATCAACCGCAACTACCGCAAACACATTCTTACCCTCGAAGACCCCATCGAATTCGTTTACACCGAAGACAAGTGTTTGATCAATCAACGCGAAGTCGGCACCGATGTGAAGAACTTTGAAATCGCGATGAAACACGCGGTGCGAGAAGACCCAGACATCATCCTCGTCGGTGAAATGCGGGACGAAGAAACGTTTATGACCGCAATCCACGCCGCGGAAACCGGTCACTTGGTCTTCGGTACCATCCACGCGTCCACCGCACCTTCAACCATCGGCCGTATCTTGGACTTGTTCCCAGAAGAACTTCACAAAGCAATCCGAAACGCCATCGCGTTCAACATGAAAGGGATTGTCGCGCAAAAACTCTTGCGATCAATCAAGCAGGGTGTATCCCGCGTACCGACTTGCGAAATCATGACCTTCACCCCCATGATCCGAAAACTGCTCTTGGAAGAAAAAGACCAAAAGCTTGCTGATGCCATCCGAATCGGTGCTGCCGAAGGCATGCAAGACTTCACGATGAGCCTCAAGCAACTCATCGACGATGGTCTGATTGATCGACCAACTGCATTCGAAGTTGCTCCGAACCCGGAAGCTCTCAAGATGGCGCTTAAGGGCATCAACGTCAGCCAACCAGGTATTATCTAACCGTTTCACCGGGCCCGAACTTTAAACTGCATCCCCAACTACCACTCGAGTACGCATAGCATGATATTTGGACGAAAAAAACCGAAAGCCAACGCCAATACTTCCAAAAGCGACGAACCAGAAGTTCCAAATTTGGAAATCAAGGCAATGGGGGTAGCGAAAGACGAAGCAGTCGGACTGCTGATCGCTTGCAAACAACTACCCGGTTACCCACTAGCTCTAACGCTGGTTGTCAACGCCCTGAAAAGCCGTGCAGATCGTATCTTGATGGACTTCTCCACCCAAGGCGCTGTAGTGCGGTATCGCGTCGATGGTGTATGGGAAGCACTTCCTGCCCTCGATAGAGCCAACGGTGATGCAGCGCTTCTCGTGTGGAAAAAAGTACTCGGCCTAAACCCTACCGAGCGAAAAGCAAAACAGGAAGGAAAGTTCGCAACCAACTTCCGCGATATCGATTGGATCATCTCCATGATGAGCACCGGAGTACCAAATGGAGAACGAGTCCTCTTTACCATCGAGCGTAAAAAACCGGTTCTCAAGACGCTCGCCGACCTAGGGATGCGCGAAGCTGTAGAAAAATCCTTCAAAGGAATGCTCAACGGCGATAAAGGTCTCGTCGTCATCAGTGCTCCGGCCACGCAAGGTCTTCCTACCACTTGGAGAATTTCCCTAGAGAACGCTGACAAGTTCGTCCGCGACTGGGTTTTGATCGATAATAAAAAGAACCAAGAACCCGACATCATCAACGTCACTGAATACTTTTACGAAGATGGTGTCGATACGGCTGAATCACTCTTCGAAAAAGTGCGGCTCAAGCAACCAGATGTCTTCGTACTACCCGTTCTCAACAATGCAGAAGTTACCGAAGCACTCCTGAATCAAATCAACAAAGAAGCCAAACACGCCGTCACCCGCGTCGTCGCTACCGATGCCATCGACGCCGTCCTGCAAGTCCTGCAAGCGAATCCTAAGCATGCCAAAGGTCTCGTTGCTGTCATGCAAGGAGCGTTGAACCAACGCCTCGTACGTCGATTGTGTGAAACTTGCAAACAACCCTATCAACCAACCCCTCAACTTCTCCAAAAACTCAACATCCCAGCGGGTCGAGTTACCAAGCTATTCAAGCCGACAATTCCACCTCCACCCGATCAACGAGTCGATGCTAAAGGTAATCCCATCGAAATCGAGATCTGCAAGAAATGCAATGGGCGAGGGTACTTCGGACGCATGGCATTGTTCGAACTGCTGAGCATCGATGCAGAGATGAAACAAGCCATTTTGAAGCTGAGCGACAAGCCCGATGAATTGCGAAAGTTCGCTAAACAGCGAGGCCATCTTGGCTTCTTCGAAGAAGGAGTATTGGCGTGTGCATTGGGAATGACAAGCTTGGAAGAAATCCAACGCGCGTTGCAAGCCAAAGCCTAAGAAGATTGAGTCCCCAAGTGCAAGCGCGGAACAACCCATTGCACAATTTCGTTTAGCAGTCAGCCGAAGGCGTACTCGCGCGCAACCAACCGCCATCAATTAAATCAACGCCTTTCCCCACCCGCTCTACTTTCAACTTTCTCCTTTCCACTTTCTCGAGCCGCAGGCCGTGGTGGGTTTCGCGGTCGTTTGGTACTACCTTGCGAACTTAATAACCCGGTCTTGCAAGTTGTACGTAACCCAACGGTGATTGTAAGACCGCTCGCACCGCACCCTACGAAAAACCAACCACCTTTGATTAAATCAGCGCCTTGGCCCTGCTCGCTCTACTTTCCACTTTCTCTATTCCACTTTCTCGAGCCGCAGGCTCGCACCGCACCCTACGAAAAACCGACCCGCCATCGATTAAATCAGCGCCTTGGCCCTGCTCGCTCTACTTTCAACTTTCTCCTTTCCACTTTCTCGAGCC
This sequence comes from uncultured Pirellula sp., assembly GCA_964483385.1. Lineage (GTDB taxonomy): Bacteria > Planctomycetota > Planctomycetia > Pirellulales > Pirellulaceae > JBKCUI01. Next base: position 26,008 of record CAZACJ010000064.1, read on the forward strand.
GCAGGCTCGCACTACTCAGCGGCGACAGGAGCAACGAAGAACCTGCGAGATCGCAAGAATGGGTTCGACGAAAACGGTTGATTGGTCTTCGGATTGATCGAGTACCAAATATTCGAATCGATGGTCGGCTGTCCGTAATTCCAACCCGCATCCCGGTAACGCTTCAGCAATGCAGCCCGCGCTGCAGAATCTTGCCGTGCTTGCTGAATCAAATACTCCCGAGTCGAACTACTCTTAAACCGGTTCTTGCCCACCTCACTCGCACCACTCCGAACTGCCGTCTTCCCGTCTTCCGCATCCCCTGGTGAAACATCCACTCCAGGAACAAACGGATTCTTCGGAATCGGGGATTCAAGCTTTTCCGCACCCACTGAATCCGAGAAGACAGGGACGGGAATCTCTGGCACTTCCTCGGCTTTATCGACCGCAGCCCCATCATCGACCGCAGCCCCGTTCTCGCTGCTTGCAGGCTCTTCCGCCGCAGGCTGCCCTTGCTCCAGGTTCTCCTCTCGAACCTCAGCGCCTTTCGGTAATTCAGCTCCCTCTTGGGCTAAACCCCTCGCGGGCAACGCCGATCCGGCTGTAAAAAGCCACAAAACAACCACAGAACGTCGTAGACCCTGCGTAGGATATGCGTCTCGGTTCATCGGATTTCGCTGCCGTGAGAGAGTAAAATGTTCGGTGCGGCAAACAATCCGCGACCGTCGAGATCGCTTGGTTTATCGGTCGGAATCGCGGCTGACCGTGGAAAAGCTCCCCGAGCAGGAGCAACCGTTATGGATGGCGCAGGTGTCCCTCTCCGACCTCCCAAGGATCTTGCACCCCGAGCTTCCCGCGCCGAGCGAAGAAACGGCTTGCTTTGCATTTCCTCAGAATCGGGATTTTCGTTACACTTTTGCAGGTCAGTACCACGATCGTCTCAGGTCAGGCAACCACTCCAAAGCATTGGTAGGAATCGGAAAAGAAACATGCTGGATAGAAAATTCGTCTTAGAAAACGCCGAAGCAGTCAAAGCCAATTGCAAGAATCGTGGTACCCCAGAAGAAATCGACCGAGTCGTCGCGCTCGAAACCCAACGCCGCGCAAGATTAGCCGAAGCTGAAGAACTCAATCGGCAAGCCAATGCAATTAGTGCCCAGATCGGAAAAGTTTCGCCGGAACAACGGGATGAATTCAAAGAACAAGGACGACAACTGCGAGCTCGCAAAGATGCCGTACAGCATGAGCATGACGCACTCGATCAACAAATCGATGCACTGCTCTCCCGCGTTCCCAATATGACACATCCACAAGCCCCCGTCGGGCATGACGATGGAGCAAACTTGGAAATCGCACGCGGTGCGACCCCGGTAAAGAACTTTGACTTCAAAGCCAAGGATCACCTCGAGCTCGGACAGCTCCACGATATGATCGACTTTGAGTCCGGCGCCCGTGTCGCCGGTGCCGGCTTCTATTTCCTCAAACGCGATGCCGTACTCCTCGAACTAGCATTGCAACAATTCGCCGTGTCCCACTTGGTGAAAAAAGGATTCATCCCAATCACCACCCCCGATGTGGCCAATACCGAAATTCTCCACGGTATCGGCTTCATCCCCCGTGGCCCAGAAACGCAAATCTACAGCATTGAAAACACTGAGCTGAATCTTGTGGCAACCGCTGAAATCACCCTCGGCGGAATGTACCACAACCAAGTCTTAGAAGCCGAACAGCTACCACTTAAACTCGTCGGTATCAGCCACTGCTTCCGCACCGAAGCCGGCGCCGCAGGTCGCGCTTCTCGCGGCCTGTACCGCGTGCACCAATTCACCAAAATCGAAATGTTTGCTTTCACCCTCCCAGAGCAAAGCGATCAAGTCCACGAAGAACTCCGAGCGCTCGAATGCGAACTCTTCGACCTCCTAGAAATCCCCTACCGAGTCGTCGATACCGCAACCGGTGACCTCGGAGGACCAGCCTACCGCAAATACGACCTTGAAGCCTGGATGCCCGGACGTGGCACAAACGGAGAGTGGGGCGAAGTCACCAGCACCTCAAACTGCACCGACTACCAAGCCCGCCGATTGAATATCCGTTACCGGGTTAAAGGCGAAAAAGGTACCCACTTCACCCACACCCTCAACGGCACCGCGCTCGCCTTGAGCCGCGCCCTGATCGCAATCATGGAAAACCATCAACAAGCCGATGGCTCCATCGCAATTCCCAAAGTGCTCATCCCCTGGATGGGTAAAGACAAAATCGGATAATCTCTTCACAATCACCTCTTCACAATCACCAGAGGATTCACCGCTTCGCCCCCAACCTATTAGCCATGTCGATACCGGGTACGCAATCTGAGTAAAAACCGAACAAAAACCTTTGGTTTTTCCAAACAAAATTCCGATATACTCCTGTACTTTGGGAAATAGACGCTAGAATATGTGTGTCAACTCAAGGAAGCAGACCCGGACAGCTTAATTAGGTGTTCTGTTATTTCTTGGTTAAAAAAATTCAAAAGAGAACTGCCTCACTTGGCATTGGTTGGATTTCGGGCGTGACCAACTACTGTCGGGTGAGGCTTTTTCTTTTCCCAACGGACAGCTACATGTCCTCTCTAGGCTAGAGATCCCGACACAGTTCTCATGTAGTTTCTACTGAATTCTAAAGCCGGCAGAATCCCGGAATCTCTAGAATTCTTGAGCCGTTAAAGAAAAAAAACCGGAGGGGGGAATCCTTCCGGTTTCGAATTCAATGCGCGATATCAAGCGCCGTCTGATTCGCTAGAAACCGGCCATTCGGCAGTGCTAGCGACACAGCGACTCTGCGATCAGCCACCCGATGGAACACCGCCACCGCGACCATCTTGCGGTGTTGGGTTCTTGGCTTGCTCTTGCTGCATCTTTTGATACATCGCGTTTTGCTCTTCAATTCGCTTCTTGACGTCTGGTGGTGGCTCACCATTTCCAGTACCGACTTGATTTTCACCTGCCGAGTCGCAACCGACCAAGCACATCGGCATCGCGGCCAAGCACAAGGCCAACAAAAGTTTAGCGCGCATCGTATTCCTCAATGAAAGTTGAGAGGTAATGACCTCGAAACAAAAGGGATTGCGTTGGAAACGAGCAATATGCTGCGCTTCTACCGCCCATCAGTATTACACTCTTCGACCAAGGTCGCGTCAAGCTTCCCAAGAAAACTCCAAGGAAAATCGGTCCTTTGAGCCGGAATGCGCGAGCACCGGGTG
>CAZACJ010000065.1:0-22745 GCA_964483385.1 uncultured Pirellula sp.
CTTGCGCGAAGCGGGCTCAAAACACCCCGCGGCTTGCGCGAAGCGGGCTCAAGCAGAATGGCTATCGATTTGACGGTATGGGCTGAAGGTAGCCATCTGGTGCCAAGCGGTGGCTACTATTACTTACGGGCTCCCTCGCAGGTGCTGCAGTGTCCTTTGACGAGGACTTCGCTGATGCGTGCGATGTTGAGATTGCGGCGCACAGTTGGGCTTGGGAGTGCCATTTCTTCGATGCAGGAAACGGTTCCGCAGTCCATACAAACGAAATGAGGGTGACTACTGCGGTCGTGCGATGGGTCCCGCAATTCAAATCGCCAGACGTGGTCTCCAAGCTCTGTACGCAGTACGAGTTCCGCTTCTGCCAAATCGGTCAGGTTGCGAAAAACGGTAGCTTTGTCAAAACCCAGTGGGACGAGTTGTTCAGAAAGTTCTGCATGGGTTTGAGGTTTGGCGGAACGCTTCAGAGCGTTGATCACGGAGATGCGGGCAGGGGTGCTTCTCAACCCAGCTTCCCGAATGAGTTTTCGGGCTTCATTCACGTCATCAACAGTCGTTTTCTTTTTTGCGTTCATCACGCACCTGCGTTCGCTTCGTTGGGTTGGAGGACAGATTTCAATCGTGCGAGCGTATCGGGGGAGGCAAGCTCGAGTTTTCCAAAGCCAAGCAGAGCCCCCAACGCGACGGCTTGCTGTTGATGTTCAGGATAGTTGGTGATGAGCATTGCGGGAATATCTCGGGTCGTCTCGTTTTGCTTGAGTTGTTTTAGGATTTCGATTCCGTCGCTGTAGTCGATATCGAGTTTTCGGTTGATCAGAATCAAGTCGACACGGTGTTTTTGAAGGTGAGCGAAGGTGTCGTCGGCTTGATCCGCTCTTAGGATTTCTACGTCAAAATGTTTTCGGAGCAAAGTGGAGATGGATGCGTGGTCTGGGCCACAATTGCCGACATCGAGAACGGTTTTGCGAGTCATGAGGGTTTTTCTAACGAGTTACGAGCACAGCTTTGGTAAGACGCGCCACGGAAAATTTAGTTGCGAAAAGCTGTTTACGGAGGTGCGTATTCTTGGGGTTATGTCCCGCTACTAACTCGACCGGTAGGGCCGGAGTTTGTAGATGGTGCTGGGTTTGGGGTAGGGTTGGGTGCAGGTTTTGCATCTGCAGGCTGTGTTGCTGGTGGCGTCGCTGCTGGGGCAGCAGGTGGAGCGGCTGGCGGCGCAGCAGCTGGGGGACTTGCACCCGATTTGCCGTCAAGCAATTTGACTTCGAGTTCTCTAACGATGTCTTCCTGCAGGTACTTTTGCATCAATACCCGCGTCACATCGATCATCTTGTCAATCCGTTCGACGACTGGGGTCGGGACTGGACCAGTATCGGTCGCGGTGGCTCTGCGTTGAATGTTTTGAATTTGTGAGGAGAGACCATCGTAAGTCTTAACTTTCTTCAGCTCGTCGAGGAGCGCGAAAGCTTCATCTCTCTTTCCTTCGTCGATCTTCTTTTTGATCCGTGCATCGAGGATCTTGCGTCGCACGACCAGATCAAGGACTTCACCTTGTAGACCTTTGAGGAATGCTTCGGCTTGCAGACGTCGTCGATCATCTGGCAAGTCGGCTTTTTCCAGATCGCGAAAGCCTGTGATGACAGGTAAGCGGGCCAACAGGGTTTCACCATTCTTAACGTAGTAAAGGTACAAAGGGAGCTTAAGTTGAATGGTGCGTGTCGGTGCTTTTTCCCGATTCTTGCGGGCTTCTTCCGCTGCGGCGATAGCTTTCTCGTCGGCTTGAGCCGCTGCGAGATAGGGATCTGGTTCGCCCGTTGGTGCGGCACCTTCGGTTGCTGCGAGACTCTTGATTCGCACGGCGGTAGCGCGAGCGCGGGAGATCATATCCACGGAACTGGAGGTTGGTTCATCGTATGTGATTACGGGAGGGGTGTTGTTATTGATTGGGATAACCCCTCTCCAATCGGATCTCCCGACCATTTGTAGATCATCTGAGCCGGGGGTTCGCAAATAGACTTCCGCACCTGGGACAGCGCTGTTGGGCTGGCCTCGCACTCCGAGTCTCAAGTCGGTTGTTGGATAGTGAGGTTGCAGTTTCAGAGCGACCCGTTTGGTACGTCGGTTCTTCGCAGCGACGAGAGAACCACGGCTTGCGGCGAAGATTGCGCCGTAGAAACGAGCGGCATCGATCGGTTCGGTTACAGCGATGTAGGTGAATGCAAGATTCTGCAAAACGGTGGGATTTCCGTTCATATCATCACGCCGGATGAACGGAGCGAGGACATCACCTGGTCCGATATGGACTGGGGACTCGGGAGTGATGGCCAATCCATTTGCGCGCACACGAAGCACCGCTGTTTTGTTATCGTTTTCTTCGATCCGAGCCATTGGAGTGAAGCAACGTCGTTGCAAGTATGCGATCGCATTTGGAATTTCGGCGACGTTGGTGACGGTCGTTGTTTCCATAAGTCCGATTCTGCGAACAAAGGCATCTAGCTCTTTGACTTGGATTCGGAACATTTCACCTTCAGCATCGACGGAGACCATAAAGATCTTGTCTTTATCGCGCAACATCGCTTCGGGTTGCCAAGGAAAACGCGTAGGCAATGGCCTTCCGACCTCTTTAAACTTGCCGGCTTCCCCTTTGGGGATCAATGCAGCAAATGATTTTCCGGTTTTCAAATTTTCGAAGATCACGTCAAGCGACTTTTCGCTTGCATCAAGCTTCGACTGCATTTTGCTCCATTTCTCGTCACGCATGTAGGGGACGATATCCCGTTGCATGGCTGCGAATTGCAGTGGAGGAATTGCGATATTTGGAATGCGTTCGACGACTGCCTCTAACGTGCGCACGCTGTTGAGGCTTGCTGCTCTAGCTTCGGCATCGGCCTTGGCTTTCAACTCCTCTTCTTCTTGCTTGGTAAGTTTCTTAGCTGTCTGTGCTTTACTTGGACTTTGTGGATTATCATCAACCACTTTCTTGGGCTGTAATGCCAAGAATGCTTCTTTGGCTTGGTCGCTTTTCGCGAGCATCAATACGAGTTCGCGCGAGAGAAGTTGGTCGATGGTCAAGTCATCGAGGTGGTAGAGAACGGATCCGAAGAGTGCATCGGGGGTTTCGACGACGTCGCACTGCATGGTTGCGCCAAAGTCTGCTTCGACGAGATGCGAAATCTTCTGTTGAATCTGCTGCTTGGTGATTTCGCTCAAGCCGAGGGTTGGTGAAATGCTTAGCCAAACACGTGAACGGTAAGCAGAGTATTCCCATACTTCCACATCGGATGGATTCCCAGCAGTGACAGCCTTCTTGCTGTCCGTGCTTGAGCTCGGAGAAGCAGTGTTAGCAGAAGCAGTGTTAGTAGAAGCGGCTGCCGAGGAGTTCGTCGCGGGTGCGGCCTCTTGCGCGCGTGCGCTCAGAGTCGTCGTAGCGACGAGAAATGCCCAGAAGAGAGTAATCGCGTAGGTAGTTGTTTTTGGTAGGATCATGGTGCGCGGTACCTCCACTTTTGCAGGTCTTGGTATAGACCGAGTGGTTTCTTGGCGATGCCGCCGATTTCATTGCGGTAGGCGAACGATTCCCCGACTTGCCACAACGGGAGTACAGGCAAATGGGAAGCGACGAGTGCATGAAGGTCTTGGCAGCTTTGTCGAACTTCTCGCCAGTTTCGCGAAGCGCTAAGTTGGCTGAGGACTTGTACGATGAACTGGTTGTTCGATTCTGCGGGAGCTCCGATACCGAAGAGGCGTTCCGCATCGGTAGCTGGTTCCCATACTGAAGCGGTCAGATAGAGAATATCGACGTTGGGTGCTTCACCTGGACCGGGTACACGGTCGAGTACGACGAGTTCAGAATCGATTCCCACCAGCTTCCATTGTTCGACAATCGCTTGGCCAGCCACACGTGCTGCTTCGTAGTTTGGGACCCCAAGAGTCATCTTAGGGATAGGTGGGAGTGGCTCTTTTCGTTTTTCATACTGCATCTTCAGTTTGCTGTTGGTGATGAGCATAAGGACTTTGGCCAAGCGGGGGTCGTAGGCGAGGGGATCGATGCTTGTGTTGTAAGCGTAAGCGATCGGATCGTTTTCGGTGGCCCCGCGAGGGAATGGACCACTGATGACTTGCGACTGTTCCGCATCAGCACCACCGAGGATTTCGCCTTTTAGGATTCCTTCGCGGTTGATTGCATACAGCAACGCGCGACGGAATTCACGATCGTCGAGGTATGGGTTGGAGGTACGAGGAACCAGCATGTGAACGGTAGGCAAAGCATACGATTCGACATTGATGGTTTTCGATACGATAGAAGCTTGTAGTCTTCGTGCGTCGGCCGGAAAGAGACGGTCGATAACGTCAATTTCTCCTCGCAACAAATCGTTGATCGCTTGGCCTGGGTCTTGATAGAGGGTCTCGTGGATTTCCATTGGTTGGAAATCTGCGGCTTTGGTTGTTGGTGCCCAATCAAAGCGTCGAATATTCTCTTCTTCTGATTTGTACTTGTATAGAACTCCGGCGGGTAGGTTTCCTTCTCCAATGGCTTGGATGGGCCACTGCAAGAAAGCTTGGGGCAAGACGTGTGGGCGACGGAATCGCAGTTTTAACCTTTCCGGTCCTGATACGGAGACGGAGTCGAAGATAGCGGCCCAACCTGGAACGTATTCCGTTTTGCCGATCGTTGCGCGGCGCAAGAACGACTGGGAGAGGTCTAAGCTATTCGGAACGCCAGCGACACCTGGGTTTTGGATGGAGAGGTCGAGTTCAAGTCGGTCGTCGCTTTGCTGAAATGAGCCGAGAGAGAACTTGTACTGCCCACCTTCAGGTCCTGTACTACGGAACTCGAATAATGGTCTGGAGATAAGTTGCCCAGAGCGGAAGGCGGGCCAGTTGGCCAGAGCGGCGGTATCTGGTTTATCGGCTACTTGGAAAACGCCAACTCTCGCGATGGGGTATTCTTTGAGCAAGTCCGTCAGTAGTTGTTTGCCACCTTCGATATCTGGATCAATGTCAAGCATCTTTGTCGCTTCGCGACGTGCATTGAGGTAGTCCTTCTGTTCCCGCAGCGCGATGGCTTTGTTTTTGTATTCGGTCGCGAGTTCCAAAAACTTCCCTTTCCACTCTTCGACGACAGGAAGTGGATCGTCTTTGTATTCTTTTGCCAACCGATTGATCATCGTTCTGGCGGTGGCGAGATCTTTTTTGTCGAAGTACGACTGCACAAGTTGTCCGGAGATGCTTGTGATGTAGCTCCGTACATTCTCCCGTTGGTAATTGGGAAATGTCTTTTGGAGTTCTTCGAGCACTGCGAGGGTATGAGCGAGTCGTTTTTGGCGAGCCATCTCTTCGGCGCTACGGAACAAGAAGTCTTGCCGCATGACCTGTAGCCCGGGTGTTTTTGGGTAGTTAACAAAGAGGAAGTTCAAGTGCTCGAAGGCTTCGCCGAAGTTCTTGTCATCGACGAGTTTCTTGGCGCGAGCCAGGATCATTTGTTCGTAGAGCCAGACCTTGCCAATGTCCTTCCAAGCAACTTCATACCGACGATCGGGAAAAAGAAGGATGGTTACTTGGAGTTTATCGGCATCTTTCTTGTCGGTAGGAACTCGACGATCAGGGAAGTCGATCGGTGCGACTTTCACGCTTCGACCAGTCGCTTCTGGTTTGAGTGTAACGATATCGAACGGCTCTTCGTCCATGAGTGAGCCAGGGACTTCGATTTCTTCAAGAGCTTTTTCGAGATCGTATTGAGCGCGGACTGGATTCGATAGCGCACAGATCAGAGCGAAGCATCCCAGGAAACACTTCCAAACAAAGTTACTTTCAGGCGCGATTGCGGCTTGATGCTTCATCATTGCACTCCACCTGAGGTTACTTCGGCAACGGGATTATTCTCGAAGGCCAGAGGCAATCGAACTACGGTACCTTCGTCTCCGGGGACCAACAGGTTATTCGATGCAACGATCGGAGTTCCCGATATAGGTTCTCCTGCATTGGTTTGTGCGACAATTTTTCCATCGGCGATGGAAACACGAAGCAAGGTTCCGGTGGTGCTAGCGAGCAGAACATCGGTACCATCGAGAACGGGTTTACCGGTCAAAACGGTTTGCGGTAGTGGTAGCGACCAGAGCAGTTTGCCTTCGGAGTTGAATGCAACCAAGCCTTCGATGTCGCTGAGTGCAAGTCCTATGGATTGCGAATCGTTTGAGGCGGTGTAGGGTCCCCAAGCAAATCGGCCTTCGAAGGTTAACGAGGCGATCTTTTTAAATTCGCCACACTCATAGAAATCGAGGAAGTCCCCTGATGCACCGGGAGAGAGTCCGACTGCAACATCGTTGAGAACATCCATACGACCTTTGATAGCGCGCTCGAGAGGTTGGTTATTGAGCAACCGTAGTTGTTTGCCAGTCGAGAGTTTGTAGAGATTGCGTTTTTGGTCGGCGATAACAATCGATTGTTTATCGCTAAGCAGGACAGGGTTCATCCACGTTGGGCGTTCGCCAGCGGAGATGGTTGGCTGGAACGCGGTTCCGATTTGTTTACCGGTGTCTGGATCCAGCATCAATAGCTGTGCATTTTCCAAAGGCAAAACAATTGAGTTGCCAACCGTTGCGGCTTCTGCGATCGGATACGAGCCAGCCAGATCCAAGACGACGAGTTTGGAGACTGACGAGCTTTTCTTCGCTGGATCGATCAGCAACAACTGGCTTCCTTGGGCAGAGTTTAGCAGGAGGTTTCGACCATCTGCGAGACTGATTGGAGAAGCGAACATCATGGAGCGTTGGTTGCGTCCCATGTTTTCAATGGATGTTGTCGCAGCGAGTTTGGACGACTCGGTCGCGAATGCGGAGTCGGCCAAGTTGAACGTGGCAGCTTGGCTCGTGACCGCAATGAGACCTTGGGGGCCAGTTGCGAGCGAGGAGACTGGATTACCGATATCGGCTTCCCAGTGCGCATCACCTGTTTTTGGATCGATTGCTGCGACTCGCACACCGCTATTGCCTCGAACGATGCGGGAATGGAGGATTACGTCGTTGATCTTGATTGGTCGAGTTGTGAACTCGTCGAGATCTTCTTTAAGCCATATCGAATTGAGTTTTTGGCCGGTGATTTGGATTTGGAAGTAGGCCAAACGGTTTGAAGCCAGCCACAGATCGGTACCAGCCATCAGAGGCCAGACTGCTTTCGGTGCGGCTTCGTTCGACACGAGATTAACCATCTTGAAGACCTTGTCTTTCGGGTTGGTCACTTCGACGTCCAAGATGGCAACTTCGCCCAGATTGGTGGTAACAGCGAGCCTTCGACCTTCGACCTGGGGTTCAACGACAACGTGGCCTTTGAATCGCACGGGTGCTTGTGCGGACTTCAGTTCGGTCCCTTCGTCATTGGTCGAATAGACTCGCATCAAGCAGTGATCGGGACCGGCATTTTCGAAAAGGATCAACTGATTGAGGACCCAGATGGGAGGAACCGCGATGGTTCCTGGGTTATGCCCTACGTAAACGACTTCGTCGCATTCGCCGTTACCACGGCTCAGGACGTAGAGATTCGAATGATTGCCCAATAGGTAGCGTTTGCGTTTACCTGTTGCGCCACCAACACCGACTTCGATGGGTTGAGGGATCTTTTTCGACCATCTCGTTTGTCCGGTGATTGCATCCAGGCAGTGAATGGTACCTCCGGTGGTGGTTACGAAGATATCATCTCCATCGATGGAAGGGTCATGAATCGGTTCGGAGAACTTGCTCGCCCAGACTTGGGTTCCATCGGAGGAAGCTAAACGGGTAATGGTTCCACGAGAGTTTACGGAGAGGATCGCATCGCTGTCGAAAGTTGGCGAGACCCGTTTAGGTTCGCTGATCCAATCGCGTCCGATGAATTTGCGCCAGATGACTTCTCCGGTGGCGACTTTGATAGCTACGACCGAGCCTTTGATGCGCAAGATAGCGATTTCATCGGCGAGAGTATCGATCTTATTGCCAACGCGGCTTGAAAGAAGAGCGGTAGGACCGACGAGGCGGCCGTTGTTAGGGTCATCATTTGGAGTGAAAGTTTTTGAGGATTTGTCGACCAAGCTACGTTGGATGTCTGTTGCTTGGAGCATCAAGTCGCGGAGTTTTGCGTTTTGTTCCAAGATTGGATACTTGCGCACCAGTTCACGACGCAGATCATAGGTTTTGACAACATCCTTTGCAGCGATACTTGCAGTCATGTTTTCGACAACCGCGTTGAGATCTTCGGTTTGTTGGATGTCACGAACGACCCGTTGTTGATCTTCTTCGATACGTTTAATCCGGAGTTCGTTTTGGGTACGTTCTTGGGTACCGACGAAACGTGGGTCGCGTATTAACTCCATCTGTTGGTTCATCAATGCGATGAGATTCTTTCGGTCATCGACTCCGGCGGTGTTGTCAGCTTTGGTGATGAATTTTTCGGCGAGTTTGAGCAAATTGTCGGTGATATCAACACGCAGGACTGCGATCCCGGGTTCGTTTGCGATCTTCGGCAGTTCTTCTTGCGCGGCTTTCAGCCCCACGGCTGGATCTGCATTCTTTTCGGATGCTGCTCGAACTTTGGCCAAGGCGGACTTCACGCGTGCCGTACTAGCGTTTTCATCCGAAGGAAAATTCTTGGCAAACAGGTCATAGGCTTTGGTAGCGCGTTCGTAATCGAGGTTGCCGTAATTGGTCTCGGCGTTTTTCCAGGCTTCTTCTGCGGAGCCTTTGAAGAACCAGATGTAGAGAGGAACAAAGAGAGTCAAGAGCAACAGCACGAGGAATCCCATGCCGATGATGCCAAAGGACTCCCAAGGGCTTTTCTCGGGTTTCGTGGCGACCTTGGTCGGTTTGGCGACGGCGATTTCGCTAAGTGCATCCGCGCCATTGCGATCATCGAACGCATCGGTCGATTTTGGGCGTTTCTTTTTGGCTTTGGAGCTCGTCTCCTCGACCGTTTCAACGACTTCGACAATTTCAACTACGGGGTCTTCGATGACTTCGACGGCTTCCTCGATTTCGGGTTCATCGGGAGGAAGTAGATCGTCGACCGAACCTGAGGAGCTTGAGGATTTGCTCGGTGTCGATTTTGCTCCGAGCGTGGGATCCGCTTGCTCTTTGAGTTCGGTTACCAGCTTTGTCGCTTGGAAGCGGGTAAGTTGACCGTTTTCCACGAGGATTCTTGCGAGGGCTTCCGGGGTGACGCGCACTTTCGATTGCTCGACCATGCGTTGGAGCTCTTTGATGCTTTCGGGGTCGAGTAGACCTTTGCTTTCGAGCATTTGTATAAACTGCGATGCGCTCATGAACTACTCAAACTCCTCCACAACCGTAACACTGAAACTGCTGAAACCTGCTTCGCGGCCTGCATCGAGCGCGGCGACGATTGCGACGTGGATGCATTCTTCGTGGGCATCGACGAGCATCTTGAGGACCTCGTCTTCTTTCCCTGTGGACACTTCGGTCTTCGCTTCCGACAACGCCAAGAGCAAGTCTTGTTTGCTGCTCGCTTCCCGTTCGTCACCGGTGGGGAAAATAATGGTATAAGCGTTGAACTCATCGATTTGGACCCGCACCGTATCAAACTGATCGGGTGGCTTGTCCGGTGGCTTGCTGGATGGAGTTTCTGACAGCGGTGGTGGTTTTTCGAAGACTTTCTCGCTGGAGAACGAAGCGGTGATCATGAAGAAGATCAGGAGCAAGAACGTCACGTCGACCATTGGGGTCATGTCCATGTCGTCCTTGGGGAGTTCCTTTTTGGGGAACGATATTTCGTCTGGTTCTTCGAATTGCGATGGAGGGACTTGGCTCATTTTCCGACCTCCGACACGGCGAGGTTGATCATTTTGCCCTCTTCGAGAACTTCACCGATAGCCTGCTCAACCTTCTTGAGCTGTTTCGCGGTGACGTTTCCTTCTGCTCGGATGAGGACTTCCGTTTTCCCACCGGTCTCCATTTGCAATTGGACGTACTCTGCGATTTCTGCAGATTGTTGTTCTGGGTCTTCCGAGAAGATTCCTCCGTCATCTTTGGAGACAATCGCAGAATCGCCGCTCCCTCGCACGACGGTAATCACCACGCAGTTCTTGGTTGCAATGGAACTACCGTGTTTTGCAGGTGGGACTTCATAGGATTTCTCACCCGTCATTTTTGAGGTGAGGATGAAGAAGATCAGTAGCAAGAAGGTCATGTCGATCATCGGAGTGATGTCCATCTCTTCGTCCATAGGTGGACGTGGAGGCATAACGACTTCTTCGTCTTCCTCTTCCAATGTTGCGTTGGCCACAGGCCTTTCAACGAGGGGATCGACAGGCCCTTTCGTTGAAAGGCCTGCATCGCCAAGGAATTCCTCCGGTGCACCTTGCGGCTTTTCTTCTTCGAACGAATCGTCGATCGTTGTCATAAGTTGGATTCGCTAGTGTTGGATAATGGTTCGAGGATTGCGTTGTCTGCTCAACTTATTTTGCCGGCTCTCGTTATTTTGCCGGATTTGGTTATTTTGCCGGATATCGTTCTTTGCCAAATCTCGAGGGTGCGATACCACCGAGTATTGGGACTCCATTGCAATCGGAAGGGTCACCAAGGTGACTTTCGCGACACTGGTCGCGTCAGTTTGGGCGCAAAAGGAACGCGATGGAGATGTAATCTCGGCAACTTTTCTCTGATGACGATCAAGCACTTTGGCGACTTGCTCGCTGTTCTTCCTTGGCCATTCCGACTTTGAATGCATCGAGAACCTGAGCGAGTCCCGAACCGACCAAGTCTTGCATGTGGCGGATTCGGTTGGTAATTGCAGCCATAGCCATCACGAGAGGGATCGCAATTGTCAAACCGATCGCGGTGGTCTCAAGTGCAACTCGAATGTCACCAGCCAAGTCGGTTGGATTAACGTTGGTTGACCCAGCTAATTTGCCGAACGCACCCATCATCCCAACGACCGTGCCGAAGAGACCAATCATCGGTGCTGTTTTGATAACCGTGACGACCCAAGCGATGCTGTAGTCCAAGTCGGCGATGACGTCCCGTTGAAAACGATCGAGTGTCATTTGGCGAGCTTTTTGCATTCCGAATGCACGATGCTTGCACAAGTAAGACACCATCATCGGTAATGCTTTTTTGCTTCCCTCACATTTGCCGATCACTGCATCAAAATTCCCGCGCCGCAAATCATCGGTGACCGAATCGACGAACTCATCTTGCGCCTTTTCCGTCTTGAATCGCTTGGCGTTGACTCGGGTCAACACGAGGAAAACGTAGTACGCCCCCCACAGAGCAACGCCGGCGAGAGCAACGTATGCCAATTGACCGACAACGTTGAAGACTTCCGAAGCATCACCCAACGGGATCGGACCCAGGATTGGGAATGCCATAGGGATGGAAAGAGAAAGCTGTGATAACAAGACGTCCGCGCTTACTGGCATGGATTCGCAGTACCTTGAAGAAAAGAGGGAACAGTTTGTTCACGCGCCTCACCCGTCGATGCGTGTGAACCGCACCCAATATAACTGAAAAAACAATCGAAGAGGACATCCTTCTGACCGCTTATTGGGGGTTTTCCTCCCAACGGCATTTCCTCAAACCGCGGCCGCTTTCGAGGCTTTACGGCAACGGAGCCGGGATTGTTCCTTCGTTGAATGTAAAGTACGGGGCGATGATTTCATACGGGACTTGAGGGAACATCCGCACGGATCCGTCGAAGAACCCAACATTGGCACCTAGAGGTGCCATCCAGTCTTCGACGGGAGTTGATTCCACATCCAAGTCGTCTGGCTTGGTCCACGGGACTCCTTTGCCCGGTGCGACTTCGACAATGGCAATGGTATTGGAGGTTCCGTCGGTAATATCACTAAACCGTAAGCCTTTTTTGGTCAAGCCGATTCCTTTACCGTAGGGAGCAAGGTAGCTAGACATGTTTTTGGATGGTGGATGGGATGGGTGGTGGTAGATCGCGGGCATACGATCAAGAAGTTTGATGTTGTGTTCACTATCCCAAGGTTCATCGAGATGGAATTCGTTGTAGAGAGCGTTTTCTTCGATGAAGGGTAGGATGGTTACGCGCCAGCTTAGGAGCGGGTTGCCGTCGGCGTCGGTGATCGCGCGGGGTGGAAGTCTCTTGTAGGCCGATTCGTAGTTGAGCATCGCAAGTAGAATCTGCTTGATGTTATTCGAGGAAGACATTCTTCGGGCGGCTTCCCTGGCGGCTTGGACGGCAGGTAGCAGCAGACCAGTCATCACACCGATGGTTTGATAGCTCGACATCATGGACGCTTCGGTTCGCAATACGATACGATCGTTTTCGACGGACCAGAAACTATCGTCAGTGACCATACCTACGATTCGCTCGCTGTATTTCCTTGCTGCGGATCGCATGTCATCGGACATGGAGGGATCGTTTTCGATGGCGGATTCGACGGTGCTTCTGGCTAGTGCAAGACCTTCGACGCGAATGCGAGTCAGGGATTTGGCGAGCAGTTCGGTATCTGCAGCACCGCTGGTGCCGAAAGTCACATGCAATGGGTTGGGAGCGTCGGGACGGATTTCGATCATGAGATTGTCGGTGAGTTCAATCACACGCATGATGTCCTCCGTCATTTCTGGGGGGAACATTTGTTGTTGGGTCAACACGAGTGAGGTGATCTGGTCACGTAGCCTTTCGGTATTGACGGCCAAACGCAACATGGAGGGACTCTTTTGGACCAGGGAGACGAATTCGCCACCGAATTGGGTGCGGGTACTTAGCATTCGGCGCAGGGTGCCTTGGGTCCCCATGAGCATTCGTTGAGGATCTTTTTGGGCGAGTCGCAAGAGTGGATACTCGAGGACATCGCGGAATCGCAGACTGCTGTCGTTGGGAGCTGATTCGGTGGGGGTTGCTATTTTTTCGCTTAGTTCTGCGATATCCATCGGTTTTGAGGTTCGGATGGATAGCCCAAATTCGGGTTGGTTGGTGGGCATCAACACAGACGCATCAATTGTCTCGATGTCGTTGAGTTGGAATCCGAATTGTTCGCGGCAGAGTACGTCAAAAACTTCCCAAGGCCACGCAGCGAAGGCCTTACTTTCTCGCATTTGGCTGACTTCCAACGAAGCGACGGCGACGGATTCTCTGGGGATATCGCCGTAGCGAGCAGGGACATCTTGCGCTTTTAATTTTGGGGACAGTGCGAAAGCGGTAAGACCAGCAACGATCGCCCAGACACCTAGAATTATCGGATTGCCGTTGAACATCGTTGCGCTTCGGGGTAGCCCCCCATGACGATTCCTGCCAAGGATGCGATGGTTTTCCATTGGGGTTTTTCTCCAAAATAAAAAAACGAAGGGTCGCTTTTCACCGCATGGATGCGGTGCGGGGTGAAGCTTGAGAAGCTTGCCTGTCATCAACATCTTACCATTCGTTACACATGGTATGTTTGCTACATTCCATGAAGGTTTGCGAAGGAAAAGCACTTTTTTGGGGAATCTGCTCAAGTCTTCTTCGAGGTTTACAAACCAGCGGGCATCTTTGACGCGTCGGCAAAGCTTGCCGATTAAGCACCCGCAGGGGCGTCAACACGTCGCTTTTGCCTAACTCGTTTTATCGTCAGAGATCGATTCTCCTATGTTCAAGACCTCACCGAACCGTACTTATCATAAGTCCACCAAGCGTAAACAAGTCGATCCGACGACTTGCGAACGGGACTACTCCGCCGACGAAATAGAGTTCATGCAAGCCTTGGAGCGGTACAAGGTTTCCAGTGGCCGAAAGTTTCCGACTTGTAGCGAAATCCTTGAGGTTCTCCGGTCGATCGGATATGAGAAAATCCAAGCGAGGAGCATTCAGGCGGTGGCGAGACTCGATGAATTGGAGCGGGTAGTCGAAGAAGAATTGCGCTAAGACAGCTAGGTTAGGGTACATTCAAGTTACCCTCATCACGTCCCGGTGACATTGGGGCACGCGCGAAGCGGGCTCAAAAAGGGATTGTAAAAGCCAATCAGAATAAGGTTTTTTTATTTCACCTCTGTGAACGGACGTCTTGGACCCTTCGGGTTTCGATTGACGCTGGGGTTGGGAATCGGTACTCTCCGACCGATAGGCCTTCGGAATAATCCGCAAAAAGCATACAATCCATTGGGGTGCCGGCATTGGAGCCCTTGGGGGTTGCTGTTCGTGGGCCGTCCGTAAACTCAGCCGTTTCGTGTTCTCCTTCTGATTGGCGTACAGATAACTATGGAATTCCTCGAGAAAATCTGGGAAGGGACCACCAGTGCAGTCAATGGCGTCCTGACGGGCGTAGACCGTGGATTGACCGTATTGTTTGGTTCGGCCAATTCGCGGCAGATCAAGCGTTATGGGGAATTGGCGAAGCAGGTCGGGGAGTTGGAGCCACGGATGATGGCTTTGTCGGACGAGGAGTTGCGTGAGCAAACTTTCCGATTCCGGAAGCGTTTGGCGGATGGTCAAACGTTAGACGACATCTTAGTGGAGGCTTTTGCGACGTGTCGCGAGGGTGGGCGGCGTTTTCTTCGGATGCGACACTACGACGTGCAGCTCATCGGTGGGATGGTGCTCAATGGAGGCAACATCGCTGAGATGATCACAGGGGAAGGGAAGACGCTGGTAGCGACTTTGCCTGCCTACCTTAATGCGTTGGAGGGCAAAGGGGTGCATGTGGTCACGGTCAACGACTACTTGGCTCGTCGTGACATGGAGTGGATGGCTCCCTTGTACATGGGGTTAGGGTTAACGGTAGGTAACATCCAGAGTGGCATGGAGAACGACGAGCGGCAGAAGTCTTATGCAGCCGACATCACTTACGCGACGAACAACGAGTTAGGTTTCGATTACTTGCGCGACAACATGCGTATGGCGGCGCGTGGGGACGGCAAGTTCCCGAGTTACATGCAGCAGGTACAAGGCCCTTTGCATTATGCGATCATCGACGAAGTCGACAATATCTTGATCGACGAAGCGAGGACACCGCTGATTATCTCTGGTCCAGCGACGCGGGATTCGTCGAAGTATGTCGAAGCGGATCGGGTAGCGCAGGGACTAAAGCGTGAAGAGCATTTTATTGTCAACGAAAAAGACCACACCGTAAATCTCACGGATGCTGGGGTTCGCGAGGCGGAGCGACTGGCGGGTGTAGAGAGTTTCTATACGGTCGGCAACATGGAATGGCCTCACTTGATCGACAATGCGCTCAAAGCGAATCATTTGTACAAGCGTGACGTGAACTATGTGAATCGCGAAGGTGAGATCATCATTGTCGATGAATTCACTGGTCGGTTGATGGAGGGTCGGCAGTGGTCGGACGGATTGCATCAAGCGGTCGAAGCCAAAGAGCGCGTAAAGATCAAGGACGAAACACAAACGCTAGCGACAATTACCTTGCAGAACTTCTTCAAGCTTTACAAAAAGCTTGGGGGAATGACGGGTACTGCGATGACCGAGGCCCAGGAGTTCAGCAAGATCTACAACTTGGGTGTTGTCGCGATTCCATCGAACCGAGGGTTGCAACGGATTGAGTTTCCAGACGCGATTTATCTTTCTGAGAAAGAGAAGTACGAGGCTGTTGCGGATGAAATCGATCGAGTGCACAAGCACGACACGATTGAGTTCAAGGATCGCAAACGGGGTTTTCTCATCGGCAAGATCGTTAAGGAAAACGAAAGTTTAGTAACGGTTGCGAAGGCCGATTCGAAGGAAGTCGTCGATATACCTCGAGCGGAGATTGACCACATCGAGCGTTCGGGCCGACCGATACTTATCGGTACCGTGACGATTGAGAAAAGCGAGAAACTTTCGCATCTCTTGGAGATGCGTGGGGTCAAGCACCAGGTGCTCAATGCGAAGGCCCATAAACGGGAAGCCGAGATTATTGCGCAAGCGGGGCGAATTGGTTCGGTAACGATTGCGACCAACATGGCGGGTCGTGGTACGGACATCATCCTAGGTGGTAACCCCGAAACGATGGCTTGGGCTCAACTTCAGCATAAATACGCTACCCGCTTGGATGTTCCTAAAGAAGAGTGGGAACAGTTGGTCAAGCAGATCAGCGATTCGGAGAACATGGTCGTTGAAGGAGAAAAGGTTCGCGATCTAGGTGGGCTTTATGTGATCGGTACGGAGCGGCATGAATCGCGTCGTATTGACTTGCAGTTGCGAGGTCGCTGCGGTCGTCAGGGCGACCCAGGTTCCAGTCGTTTCTTCTTATCTCTTGAAGACGACTTGATGCGTATCTTCGCTGGCGACTGGGTTCGAGCGATGATGCAGCGTATGGGGATGGGTAACGGCGAAGCGATTGAGAGCCCTTATGTGTCCAAGCGGATTTCTGGAGCTCAGAAGAAAGTCGAAGAAAGAAACTTCGAAGCCCGAAAGAACTTGCTCGAGTACGACGAAGTCATGGACCATCAGCGCAAGCGGGTGTACACCTATCGTCAGCAGGTGCTTGAAGGAAAGAGTTGTCGCGAGTTGGTCATGCACCAGCTTCGGGAGCAGATCGAAAGCAACGTCGAGCAGTTCTGCGATCCGATGTTCGGGCCGGAATCGTATGCACGCTGGGCCGGTCCACGCCTGGGTGTACAGTTAGAAGCCAAGGACTTCCGAGGGGTCGAACCCTCGGTTGCAACTTCATATGCAAAGGACCAAGCGGAACGGGCGGCCGAAACGCAGATCCTCGATGCCATCGATGAAAACCTACCTGCTGAAGAAGAGCAATCGGAATGGAATTGGGAGGCGATGGTTAAGTGGGTGAACAATCGGTTCAACACGACTTATACGGTCAGTGCGATTAAGAAGATTGATCGAGACCGGATGGACGAAGAGTTCATCGGCAAATCGAACGCGTATATCGATGCGATTGATTTGAGCGAAGGGGACGCGTTCCTCGACATGGATTACGGGCTGAAGATGCTTTGTTCGTGGATGCAGAGCAAGTTCGGGATCAACATCGAGCTTGATGAACTCAAGGGGCTTGAGCCAGAACCGATCAAGCAACGCATGCTTGCTGCGGCAGAGTCCGCATACTTACAGCGTGAGGCACAGTATCCTGTTCTGGTTGGTTTCCATCGTTTCCGCGAGCAAACCGGACCGAATAACTTCGTCATCAACGGTGCCGCCTTGGCGACTTGGGCCGCTGGTCGGTTCCAAAGTGACGATGTGATCGACAAGCTTCAGGCGGATCCGGAGCATCCCTTTGAAGTGCTTGTTGAGATCAGTCGGGAGAATGCGATCAAGTCGCAACAGGTTTGGAGTTCTATCCTCGAAAAAATCGATTCGATTTACGGTCGGAATACCACCAAGAAGATGTCTGAATTTGCCACGGGGTCAAACTCCGCGCAGAGTCTAGCTTCTTGGATGCAAACCGAGTTGGATGTATCGGTTGACGCAAGTGAAGCTGCAACTTGGACAAAAGAAGAATGTCGGACCAAGCTAAGTCAGGCTTATGATGACAAGTACCATCCGGAAATTCGCCGCATGGAACGGACGGTCTTGCTCTCGACACTGGATTCCGCTTGGAAGGATCACTTGTTAGCGATGGACCATGTGCGTTCGAGCGTGTCATTCCGTTCGATGGGGCAGATGGATCCGAAGGTCGAATACAAGCGTGAAGGGATGCGATTGTTTGAGAAAATGTGGCTTTCGATTGGCGAACGGATTACCGATGTGATCTTCCGTATGGAAGCAATCGACGAAGATCTCGTTGCGAGTTCTTGGGTGGAAACTTCGGCTCGCCACGATAGTTACGATGCGGCGCAAGCGATGTTGGCAGAGAAGCAAGCGGACTTGCAGGCAGCAGAACAGGCGGGGCGCGAATCGAGCAGTGCGGAAGCCGAGCAGATAACCATTCGGAATCGATCTGAAAAAGCTGGCCGAAATGATGCTTGTCCTTGCGGCTCAGGGAAGAAGTTCAAGAACTGCTGCATGCGCAAACAAGTCTAGGACTTTGCAACCGTAGCCGCTTAGCATCCCGTAGCAACCGTTCGCCAGACAGTGGAGAATCTCCTGGCCACGTCCACCGCTTGGCAGCAGGTGACTACCTATAGCGCTTTGGCTACAACTATCGCACTTGGTCACGAGAATTGTTGAATAAACCAACATTTCTAATCGGCTTTTTCGTTATGCCAACACTGCCTCGGCTTGAGTGTTTTGTATAGTGGTATCAAAGTCCCTTCCCACGTTGGCCGAGAATTGTTGCGATGATACTACTTCAGCCGAAGAGCTTCCATCTGTTTCAAAAAATGGTTCTACATCGCTTGGTCGCGATGCTCTTGCTGGGTGTTGCTTGTGCCTTGTTGATGCTCATGCCGCCTGCGTTTGGGCAAACATCTTCAAGGGAGGGTCAGGATCCTGTAGAGCGCAGCAATTTGTTTGTAGGTCACAGCGTTAAGCCGAACATTTTGATGATTGTCTCCGACGATCAGGCTTATGGAGATTATGGGTTTATGGGTCATCCGGTGTTGAAGACCCCTCATTTGGATCGACTCGCGTCTGAGAGTCTGACCTTTCGTCGCGGTTACGTTCCATCGAGTTTGTGTTGCCCGAGTCTTGCGACGATCTTGACTGGGCGATTTCCGCATCAGCATAAGATCACGGGGAACGATCCTCCGTTGGTTCCGGGAATGAAGGCCGGAGAATTTTATCAATCGGAGGCGTTTCAGTTAGGTCGTAAGCGAATGAACGAGCATATGGCGAGAGTCCCGACGTTGCCTCGGCTGCTGCAGGAGCATGGATATGTGACGTTGCAAACGGGCAAGTTTTGGCAGGGGCATTACTCCAATGGTGGGTTTACGCATGGGATGACCCGGGGAGAGCGTCACGGGGATGATGGGCTATCGATCGGTCGAAAGACGATGAAACCGATCGAAGACTTTCTTGATATGGCGACCGAGGAGCAGAAGCCTTGGATGGTATGGTACGCACCCTTTCTACCTCACGATCCTCACACCCCACCTGATAAGTACCTTGAGCGAACCAAGCCATTAACGGAAAGCGAGCACATCGCCAAGTATTGGGCGATGGTGGAGTGGTTTGACGAATCGGTTGGGCAGTTGATGGAATCGCTGGAGAAGCGAGGTTTAGCAGAGAATACGATCGTTGTTTATGTGACCGACAATGGTTGGATCCAAAATCCAGACAAGTCGGGTTATGCTCCGAAGTCCAAGCAATCTCCTTATGAAGGGGGAGTGCGTACACCGATTATGATTCGTTGGCCGAATCGAGTGAGTCCAGAGTTTTCTTCCGAGTTTGCTCATAGCATTGATTTAGTTCCGACGTTGCTAACGGCGTTGGGGGTTCCTTTGCCGGAAGGTTTGCCCGGCGTGAACTTGCTCGACGCACAAGCGGTGCAAAATCGAAAGATTGTTTTCGGAGAGTGCTTCACACATAACGCGAATGACTTGGACGATCCGAGAGCGAATTTGCGTTGGCGTTGGGCAATTCGAGGTCAATGGAAGTTGATTGCGCCGAATCCTGCGATAGAGCGGGATGCCGACTTGGAACTATATGATCTGGAGTCCGATCCGGGGGAGTCGAAAAATCTTGCGAGAACGCAACTGGGGATTGCAAGTGAGATACTTGCCGAGCTCGACGCTTGGTGGAAGTAGAACGATACGGGCATATGGGATGCAGGGACGCGGATAGAGGGTAGGGCACCAGATGTTTTCCATCGCCATGAAGATGCTGTTTCACGATCGGGCCAAGTTCATCGGCTTGGTCCTCGGCGTGGCTTTTTCGACGTTGCTGATCAATCAGCAATTGGGAATTTTTATTGGGCTCATCAGTCGAGCAGGAGCGGTGGTAGTCGATGTACCTGAGGCTGATATCTGGGTGATGGATCCAGGGGTAAAGAACTTGGATACGATCTTTCCATTGCGGGATACTGAGTTGGGTCGTGTGCGAGGAGTTCCCGGGGTGGCTTGGGCCGTTCCGTTGTTCAAATCGAACGTCACAATCCGGACTGGAAATGGTGAGTTGGAGGCTTCGTTGTTGATAGGGGTAGATGATACGACGCTGATTGGATTGCCTCCGCAGGTGATTATGGGAAACATCGACGAGCTGCGCCGTCCCGATGCGGTGGCGGTTAGTGAAGAAGGGTTCAAGAAGGTTTGGCGCAATGAGCCTGTTGCGTTGGGAAAGGTTGCGGAGCTGAATGACAGGCGGGCGGTGGTGGTGGCGATTGTCAAGGACTCGCCCAAGTTCACTTCTTCGATCACCTTCTTTACGCGTTATTCGCAAGCGTTGCAGTACACGAACAATGGCAGGAATCAGATGTCTTTTATTGTTGCGAAGGCAGCTCAAGATCAGACATCGGAGCAAGTCTCCGAGAACATCAAAGCGAGGACAGGGCTGCAAGCGATGAGTTCGCCGGCATTTCGTTGGAAAGCCATTGAGTATGTGATTCAGAATACAGGGATACCAATCAGCATCGGAACGGTGGTCGCGTTAGGGATTTTGGTTGGCATCGCCGTAGTGGGATTGATGTTCAATTTATTTGTCTTGGAGAATCTCAAGCAGTTTGCGGTTCTTAAAGCGATCGGAACGAGCAATTGGCGATTGATTGGGATGGTATTTTTGCAAGCGACGGTGGTAGGGTTTGTCGGTTTCAGTCTTGGATTGTTCGGAGCGACGATGTTCTTTGAGACAGCTGGGAAGAGCCCGACCTTTCAGGGATTTTTTCTTCCTTGGTATGTTGCAGCGGGTTCGGGGGCGGTGGCAGCAGCGATCATTGTGTTGGCTGCATTGTTTGCGATGCGTCGGGTCTTGTTTGTCGATCCTGCGATAGTCTTTCGCGGTTAATAGCTCAAGTCCAGGAAACCGGAAACATGCAGGACGACGGACAAGCCAATGCAAACGCGATCGTGTGCCGAGGGGTCATCAAGGACTTTGGCAGTGGGAACGCCAAGCAGCGGGTGTTGCACGGTATTGACTTAGAGATTCCGATTGGTGCGACGACCTTTTTAGTAGGGCCGAGTGGATGTGGTAAGACCACGTTGATATCGATCATAGCAGGCTTGCTGACGGCGACTGCTGGATCGGTAACGATACTAGGGCAAGAGATCACTAAGATGCGAGGTGGCAAAGTGGTTCGATTTCGTGCGAACCACTTGGGGTTTATTTTTCAGCAGTTCAATCTATTGCCGAGTTTAAGTGCCGTGGAGAACGCAGCGGTTTCGTTGGTTGTCCGTGGTGCGACGCTTGCGAGTGCCAAGCGACAGGCATCGCAATTGCTCGATCGGTTGGGGATGGAGAGCAACAAATGGAAGTACCCGAATCAGCTTTCGGGTGGTCAGCAGCAGCGGGTGGCGATAGCTAGGGCGCTAGTGCATAACCCGCGCATTGTGATCAGTGATGAGCCGACAGCATCGCTTGATGCCGAGACGGGTCATGACGTGATGGAGTTGTTGCGTGAAGTCGCATCGAGTGCGGAACGTGCGGTGGTGGTGGTAACCCATGACAATCGCATTTTTCCGTTTGCCGATGTAATTGCCACGATGTCGGACGGCCGAATTCAATCTTGTCAGCGTCAGAATTCTACGAACGCGAGCGATGCATCGGTTTCAACAAAGATCGAGCACTGAGGAGTTTTCATGCAACGATACGTACAAGCGATTTTTTCTGTGGTTGCGATACTTGGTGCGGCTTACGCTTTATTTACTGCGATAAAGTCAATCCAGAAGAACACGCCGCAGGAGAAGCAGGTAGTCGTGAAGACGCTTCCTCCTACTGCGCCGGTATCACAGTCGAAATTGTCACCGGATTCAGCATCTGCATTTATTGGTGGGGTTGGGATTGTCGAGCCGGTGGGGGAAGCGACGGTGATCGGTTCGCAGCTTCCCGGGGTAGTTGATCGGGTGTTTGTAGTACCCGGAGTGGTGGTACAAGCCGGTGATCCGTTATTGCAACTCGACGCTCGGAGTGCGGAAGCGGACGTAGGGGTAGCGCAAGCGGAGTTGCGAGCGCAGCAGTCGAAGCTTGAGGAACTCGGTGCGCAGGTTGAAGCGTTGCGAGCAAGGCTTGACGCGGCCATTTCGATGCAGGATCAGAGTGCGGCGACGGAAGCGAATGCCAAGCGAGAGAACGATCGAGCGAATGCGATTGGGATTTCGAGTGCATTATCGCAGGAGGAGATTGACACACGTCGATTGAATTGGGAGACGGCAAAAGCAAAGTTACGAGAGTCGCAAGCGAGGGTAAGGGAAGCGCAGGCGAGTTTGAATTTGCTTGATGGAAAACCGATCGCGGCGAGTATAGAGGTGCAGAAGGCAGCGGTTGCACAAGCGCAAGCGAATCTTGTTCGGGCGCAGACCAACTTGGAATTGCGAACGATCAAGGCTCCCAAGAGTGGGACGATTTTGAGTGTAAAGATACGAGAGGGGGAGTTTATCCCGGCTTCGATCCTACCGAATCCATTGATCACGATGGGGCAGATCGACCCGTTGCATGTCCGAGTCGACATTGACGAATCGGAGATACCTCGCTTTCGGCCTGATGCGGTTGCCACAGCGACGTTGCGCGGCAGTAGTGGCAAGGGGGTGGTGCTAACTTATGTAAGGCGTGAGCCGTTGGTGATACCGAAGCGAAACTTGACGGGTACGGTTGCCGAGCGAGTCGATACGCGCGTGATGCAGGTGATTTATTCTGTAAGCCCACAATCGATTGGTGCGACGGTGGGTCAACAGGTTGACGTTTACATTGAAGACAAGTCGATGCAACAGTGAAGCGAAAAGCTCGAGCAATTCGATCATGCCAAAGCTACCGAGTTCGATTCCTGTTTGGAGTGCGCT
>CAZACJ010000065.1:22845-28855 GCA_964483385.1 uncultured Pirellula sp.
GAGGGCCTACAGCTTCAGCGATGTCGAGGAAATCGCGGGTCGGTTTTTGTCGTACGGGTAGTCGGTTTGGTTTGCTCCGCGTTCCCAAGGATTTGGCCCGTGCCACTGAGTCGACTTGCCCTCAATCGCCAACTCACCCTTTTCAAAGTCAATTTGAACGATCGCCCATAGTGGATCTTCGTAAGCTGCCACACTGCTGAGGCTTGGATGTTTTTTATGCACTTCAGCGGGATAGGTTTCTTTTGCGCTGTTACCGCCAAGCCACACGTACGATGCGCTGTTGATTTGGATGTAGCGAATCTTTTCGGTGAGCATTGTGTAGTCTTGATGAAAGTGCCCAGAGAAAACACCTAGAATCAAACCTGGTTTTGAGTTTTCGGCGGACGTGAGAATGTCGCGTAGTTCCTTGCGGTTTTCGATCCCATTTGGATCATCGAGTGGATGGTGCAAGAAAACACATACGGGACGGTCGCTCTCTGCAAGCTGATTCTGCAACCATAGCTGTTGATCGGCAGCGATAAACTTTTTGTATCCCTTCGCCGTCCCACCTGGATCATTCGTATCTAGCACAATCCCGCGTACGCTTGGGGTATCAAACGTGTAGTAGCGATGTGGCATACCGTAATACTCAACCGTTTTCTCGCGAGCATATCCACCATCCATGTCATGATTTCCGAGCACGTGGTACTTGGGGCCATCGAAGGCATTCCAAGCATCAAGAAAAGGGCGATTGCGCGGGTGGGGCTGGCAGAAGTCCCCGAGTTGAATAACAAAATCGACGCTGGAAGCCTGCATAGCTTGGACGAATTTCTCGATACGTTGGATCCCGTCATGCATGACATCTTGATGCACATCGGTAATGAGAC
The DNA here is from genome assembly GCA_964483385.1 of uncultured Pirellula sp. Lineage (GTDB taxonomy): Bacteria > Planctomycetota > Planctomycetia > Pirellulales > Pirellulaceae > JBKCUI01. Next base: position 23,712 of record CAZACJ010000065.1, read on the forward strand.
CGAATCGGACCAAGCGCGGCGAGTTATAGGATCCTAATGGGAGCATCCACGGAGCGATTGCCGTGTTCAGTAGGAAGGAGCGTCGAGTAGTAGATATTCTTTGTGCGAGCATGGAAGCGGAATAAAATGAACGAGGAAATGACTTAGGATGACATCGCTATTGCGATTCATTTGGGGAATGGCGAAACGAAACGGTTGATCGCGTGCAACACAACGTCTTCCATAGTACCCGAACGCCGATAATGCTGCACCAATTCCGAGGCATCCGTACCACGTTCGATTTTCTTTTGCACTTCATGGAGCAGCACATCCTCGGAACGATCTGCATGTGTACAGTGGCTCAACCAAGCGAGTGTTTCGGCGATGGACTCGCGAAGCGAAGACCTTTTATTGCTCAAGGGGTCGACATAGTCAGCGTCAAAACCGAACCGGGAAGCTTGGAAGCGATTATAAGAATACACCAAGTAGTCTGATTCTTGCGATTGGCGATTTTCGAGTAGGATTGCTCGGCAGAGTAGTTGCATGTAACCGGCAATCAAAGCAGCATCGTAGAGAGACAGAGGTGTATCACACACTCTTAATTCAATCGTTCCGTATTCTGGCTTGGGTCGCAGATCCCAATAAAAGTCCTTCATGCTCGAAATAATTCCGGTGCGAAGCATTGGTTCGTAGAAATCCTCGATAAAGCGTTTCCATTCCATAAAATACGGAGCACGGCCACTAAGAGGAAATGCTGCGATGGAATTCAATCGCGAGGAGTGAAAGCTCGTGGAGGTACCTTGAAAGAATGGGGAAGAAGCGGCCAGAGCGATAAAGTGAGGAATGTATCGATTTAGTCCGTGGAGTAATAGCAGAGCTTCGTTCGCATTCGAACATCCTACATGCACATGTTGCCCGAATACGGTGAACTGTTTTGCCAAGTAGCCATAGAGTGAGGAGACTCGTTGAAATCTTTGATTATCGAAAATCCTTCGCTGCTGCCAGCGTTGAAAGGGGTGTGCTCCACCGCCACATATCCCTAGATTGAGTTTTTGGCTTACCTCTGAAAGCATCGATTGGATGGACTGCATGGATTCAACGCATTCCATCCAGTTGGTGAAGATCCCTGCTGATATCTCGATCATGCTTTCCGTCAACTCGGGCGTTACACGGACTTTGTCCGGTACGCGACGAAAGTGTTGCAACAAGTACGAAGCACTTGATGCAAGATCGAAATCGCTCAAGTCGATGAGTTGCAATTCAAGTTCGATCCCTAGGGTACCGCTTTGAGAGTCCGAGAAAACAAGAGTCATGATTGACTATCCTCGAAGGATTCTTTTGCGTAGACAACTCCGATAGCGGTGGCAATTGGACCGAAGATCTCAGCGATGAATATGAATGAGATAATCGGATTAAAACCCTTGAGCAAGTCCATTCCCATCGTACGCGATTGCTCGAGCAGACATGCGGTAAACGAAGACGCTGGCATCATCGCTAGCCCGGTATACCAAGCTTGCGTTGAAGTTAGTTGACAAGTTGGTCCAAGAGTGCGAAGAACGCCCCACTTCATCATGCTGCGCAATGCGAGGATAGCGAATCCTACGCTGAATCCTTCCCAAATCGAATCCCATTGCAACTGCGTGGACAAAAACAAAAACAGGAAGAGTGTAAGCAGTCGCCCGAGCGAACCGAAGTCTTGATGGATTCCCGTCATTTTCAATCCGATCGATCGCATCGTAATGCCGACCGAAAGTGCGCCGACGATGGGAGAAAATCGCAGCTCGTGTAAAAACATGGAAACCGAAATTGAGCTGATAGCGATCGCAAACGCTCGCGCTTCACCCGTAAGTTTCAGTGGATAAAGCCCCCACTTTACGAGGATCGCCACAGCGGATCCCACCAGGACGGATACAGCCATAGCAGCGAAGTTCATGCCAGCGTAGTAATTGCTAGTCTCCGCCCCACCTCCTCGAAGAATCAAACCGGTGACCACGTGATAAGTCACAACAGAGAGGATGCAGTTTGCGGCGGACAAATTGATGACCATATTGGTCAATGGACCACTGCTTTGCTCTTGGCGAGCAACCAAAAGAATCGCTGCAGGGGAAGTTGCCATCGACAGACTCGCGATAGTCGCTGCTCCGCCTGATTGCAATCCGATCCAGAACGTACAGAAAAGATAAACTACAAAAAAACAACCAAAGGCTTCGGCTAGACTGATCAGCAACACTCGTGGCTGGTAATAGAACCATTGCGGATTGAAACGAAAGCCCAATTCAGTTAGCAACAGTCCTAGGGCTGCATCAGCAAGTAGCAGTAATGCGGCAAGGAAACTAGCATTGTGCTGAGCGACGAGTGGGCCGCAAAAAAGACCTATGATTCCATAGGTGACAATTTTTGGTACTCGCAATAGGGCTCCGTACTCACCAAGCACCCAAGCAAGGAAAAGCATCACTGGCAAAACAAAATACCGAGGCGCAACGCCATTAGCGAAAAATGTTTCGTAAAGTATCAAACTTGTTGAATCCTGCGACGAGTGAAAGGATGGCCACGACAAAGTGTCCGAATGCTTTCAGTCGCTAAATCACCAACCGCCACCATTTGAAATGAACAGCACTAAATAAACGAAGTGCTCGGAACACGATCGGGTTTCACCTAAGGATCGCATTCGAGTTCGTATCAGCTGCGGAGGGATTCGGTTTGATTCACGATGCATAGAAGTACCTTATCCCATCACTTCCCGTAAGACAAGGGTAAGGAAGAGTCAACGCGCGGGTGCAAGGTGGTATACTGAATCAAAGGTATTTTGCTTACAAAAGAAGGAACGCGATTCGTCATGGCGCTACAATGGATTCAAGGTACAGTGCATGCAAGAAAAATCTGGTCCGAGGGTCTCTTTACGTTGACCGTTCATTGCCCTGGAGTAGAGCCATTTGAAGCGGGACAATTTCTGCAAGTTGGCTTATCGCTTCCAGAAAAACACCTGCATCGTCCCTACTCGGTCGCTTCGCCACACGGAGAGTCTCTGGAATTTTTCATCGTGATGGTTGAAGGTGGAGAGTTAACGCCCCGGCTTTGGAATTTAGAGTGTGGTGCATCGATCGATGTAGCGATGAAGGCCACGGGAGGATTTACTTTAAGCCACGCGCCTGAAGCGAAAAACATCTGGTTACTAGCAACTGGAACGGGATTGGCTCCTTACATCGCGATGCTACGCGAAGGAACCATTTGGAGAAGGTACGAAAAAATCGTTGTTGTGCACGGCGTTCGTTTCCTCTCCGATTTGGCTTATGTCGAAGAGCTACAGGATTACAGACAACAACACCCAGGACGCTTTGACTATGTACCTGTAGTCTCCCGCGAATCCGCTTGGCACGGTTACCAAGGAAGGATAACGCAAGCGATCGAAAGCGGGCAACTCGAGTCGCTTGCACAGACCACACTCGCTGCCGATTCGAGTGCGGTCATGTTATGCGGTAACCCACAAATGCTTGATGATGTCGAAGCCTTATTGCACGCACGCAGGATGCGCAAGCATAAGCGGAGTGAGCCAGGTCATTATGTCGTTGAGCGTTATTGGTAAGTTGTCGCCCTCATATAATTAGCGGTGTCCTTGGTGGCTGTTATCTACACCTCGATAACCAAGGGTGTACGTCTGAGGTCCTTCAGCACCTCGCCATTCTTCACCCGCTAGCGATTCGATCCTTGCTTTTTGGTCTTGGAAGTTCATCACAGCAACACGGACGTCAACAGGTAATGCCGCGAGCTGCATCTGTAGTTGATGGGGTGTTGCATACGTGTTTCCGAGAGGTTTGTAGATGACGGCGTCGAGCCAATTCTCCGGGATCTCTGGTTCGTAGAGATCAAGTTTCGCACCGAGTTTATGAAACGGTGTTGGATACGCACGTTGTTCGATGTTCTTTGCGTAGGTTTTGACGGAACGAACAAGATTCGATTGTTGCTTGACATACTCCGCAATCGCTTGACCAGCCACAGCGTCGTTTTGTTGGTAGATCCCAACGACGAACGATTGTTTGGCAAGTACTGTTTCCCGACGGCCTGCGCGAGGGTCAATCCCAGCAGCTTGGACCGTCACGTCAAGAAGGTCAGCTCTCCAGTTTGCGGGTACGCTAAGTACAAGGCTGAAGGTTTTTGATCCTTCTAAGGTAGATTGACTATTGGGTCGAAGTTTGAAATACACCCCGCGTTGACGATGCAACGATCCGGAAGCCAGAGTCAGTTCGAGTGAAGGACGTTGCGAGAACTGAATACTCTGGCGTTGATATTCGGACTGATTCAAATTTCCTGAAGCAGTTCCGACACCTGGATAGCCGGCAAATCCTTGCAGCGCCATGTCTCGCGAGGCATCTTGCTCCTGTACGACTTGCATCGGTCCGAAGACATCCGTGTGAAGTTCAGTCTTGGGTGAGTAATCGACAATGAGTACTCCTTCGCGACGGCTCATGCATTGAATCAGAATTTCCCGAGTCGATTGGGCGGCTCCTGGTTGGAAGAGGGTCGACACGTTGAAATCCAATGCAACCAAACGTGAGTTTGGAAATTGAGAGAAGGTCCCATTGGGGTGAAGCGAGCGGACGGGTGCGGAGCTATTCACATCGAAGTGGACTTGCGCGAGTGCTTGCACTGCAATCACTCCCCATGCGATCGTACCTAAGCACGCACCGCGTGCTTGCAAGGAACGTAGTTTGGTTAGCAAATAGAGAATCCCTAAAACTGTCATGGCTTCATTCTCCCTCCCTTGGAAAGACACACCTAGTTGGTAAATGTTTCGCAAGCCTTTGGGCATTGCGAAGGTCAGGCAGTCCGCTGAGAAGCTACTTACATTGCATCAAATGCAACTTGTGTTCCAAATCGTCGCAAATCGTTTTGCGTGCTCGGAGGTAGGAGATCAGGTGCTCGAGACGTACGGGGGTAACCTAGAGAAATCGTAGGGAAAGTGCATTCCTCGAGGAATGATACGTCGGCAAAGTTCCAAGCGAACGATGAACGATAGCATTTGCTGGTTGCTTTGTAGAAATGACAGAAGCTTTGGCAAAAATTGCAAAATAGAGGAAATACTGCGGATCACCGGGAGCTTGTCCTCACTACCGTCAAATTGACAGCCACTCTGCTTGAGCCCGCTTCGCGCAAGCCGCGGGGTATTT
>CAZACJ010000066.1:0-27820 GCA_964483385.1 uncultured Pirellula sp.
GACCGTAACCACGAACTTCGCTCACGGTCATACCGTGAATCCCTTTTTCAGTCAGCGCGTTTTTGACGTCTTCGAGTTTGAAGTGGCGAACAACAGCTTCAACTTTCTTCATTCGACGAACTCCAGGATCCTATGCCGCAGAGCTTCTGCTTCGCGACGACCAATTGGTAAAAACGCGGGACCGCCTGTATGCCGAAGCACACTCCCACGAAGTGCAAAACCGTGCACCTCTCCCCATAGTCTACCTTGCATCGAATCTCGAGAACAAGGCTTGAGTCTACCCATCGTTAAAATGTTTCGGTTTTTTCCAAAACGGTCTATTACAAGACCTACTATCGCCAGGAGGAACGACTACTAGCCACAATGCCCGATGGCTTGAGAGCCCCCTTGTTTCCTGGCGTGCAATTTGGCGAAGTGGCTTGCTGGCGAACGGCTAGTTGGAATGGCGACCGATTGCCAGGGCGTCAGGAAGGGAGAAAGCATTATCGTAGAGGGCTCGGCCGACGATCGCTCCGTGGGAGTTTTGTTGAGCTAATTTTCGTAGATCATCCAGTGAGCTGACTCCGCCGGATGCGATCACGGGGAACGGGGAAGTGCTCTGTATTTCGAGAAGGCTTTTGAAGTTTGGCCCCGCCATCATTCCATCTTTTTCGATGTCGGTGTAGACCACCGCAGCACAGAGGTCGGTTTTGGCCGCGACCCGCAAAATCAGTTCGGAAGCGGGGGTTTTGGAGGTTTCCAGCCATCCTTCGGTCGCCACCATACCGCCACGAGCATCCACCCCGAGCACAAGTTGTTTCGGATACTTACGGCACATCTCCGCAAACCAGTCGGGGTTTTTGAGGGCTGCCGTGCCAACGACAAGTCTGGATAGCCCGGTTCCTAGCAACCGAGCAATGGTACTTTCCTCACGCACCCCGCCACCGAGTTGCACAACTCGCCCAGAGGCTGCTTTGACGATTCCCCGAATCGCTTCTTCATTGGCGATACTTCCTGATTTCGCACCATCGAGATCTACGCAATGGAGGAACTCCGCCCCCTGGTCGAACCAACGTTTTGCCATTTCCGCTGGTTGGTCGCTGAAAACCGTCTCCCGGTTGTAGTCCCCTTGCTGCAGACGCACACATTTGCCACCCAACAGATCGATTGCAGGCCAAATTTCCATAATTTTCAAAATTGACGATTTAAGGGGGATGCCCGACCCACCGGCGTTTTGCACTACAGTTTTGCTTTTCAGGTTTCTTCTGCATGCATCGGATACAGATTTGGGCAGGGTAGGGGGCCGGAGCTGCGGTATCGGAATTCCCAGCGCAGAACGCAAAGCTTATCGAAAACGGGCAAGCATGCCATAGGTTCCGAGCCAGAACGTGTTTTGGGTGGTTCCCCAATCCCTTGCTTACCGGTTACAATCCCGGCGCAATGGTGAGAGAATACCTGCAGTGGATTGTCCGAGAAAGGCTGGGAATCGATCGATCGAGTCCCCGATTTCTTTCCGATTCGCTATATTCAAGGTCAACCACCTGATAGGAATTGCGAATCAGAAGGGCTTTCCTGAAGACGAGAGACGCAGGTCGTTCGTTGAAAGCAAAGCTCATTTCGACGCGATTTCATGCAGACGCGAGAATAGACATTCTCGATGATCACGCTTCGTTTGAACCAACTAGTTGGTAGCTGGGCAAATCGGTCGCGGATCCATAACGATTCCTCGTTTTGAACGAACACTATGAGCACGATATCCGAGCGATACAATCAAGCAGAAAAACTCAAAGATTCTGGCGAAGTTCAGCAAGCGAAAGACATGTTGCTCGCGATTCTTGCGGAGTCTCCTGATCACGTATTGAGCCATCTGACACTTGCACGGATTTTCACAGGTCTCAATGAGCATGAGTTGGCTGTTTCTCACGCTGAACAAGCTTGCACATTGGAACCGACCGAATCGTTCAACTACACTTTGCTCAGTGTGACGTATCAACGAGCATACGCTGGTACGGGAGACCACAAATACATTCGGATGGCTGAAGATGCGATGGCAAGATCCCGAATGCTCTAACATATTTCGTGTGATTCGTCCCCTTTTAGGTCGGTCCTTCAATAACCCCCACCGTTCATTTTTCACGTTGTCGAAAGGTTTTGTTCATGACACTCGCACCTTGGTCTATCGGGGTATTCACCAGTATTGATGCTGGATTGGGAGTGCACCTGGACGTTGCCAAAGAGCTTGGTATTCCGTCGATTCAGTTGCACACACCGCACGCAGCGGGTCGAACACCGGAGGCAGCGGAGGCATTCCTCAAGAAGCTCGACGCGTACGGAATTGAACTGACCTGTGTGTTCGGTGGTTTTGACGGAGAGAGTTATGCAGACATTCCGACAGTCACTCGAACGATTGGGTTAGTACCAGCAGAAACGCGGGCCGCTCGGTTAAAGGAAATGAAAGAGATCGCGGACTTCTCCCGATTGCTTGGTTGTGATGTCGTTGGATTGCACATCGGCGTGGTGCCTCACGATACAAAAAGTAAAGACTACGCAGATGTCGTTGAAGTCACCCGGCAACTCTGCGATCATGCCGGTAAAAATGAGCAAGCCATCCATTTAGAAACCGGGCAGGAAACCGCTGATGCGCTTCTGCAATTCATCGCCGACACGCAACGTCAGAATTTATTCATCAACTTCGACCCTGCGAATATGATTCTCTACGGCACTGGTGAGCCGATCGCGGCATTGAGAAAAGTGGGCAAATACGTACGCAGCGTGCACTGCAAAGACGCAACTTGGAGCGACCAACCCGGTGTAACCTGGGGAGCAGAAGTCCCATTGGGCAAGGGGCAAGTGGATGTGCCGTTGTATTTGCAAACGCTCAAGGAAATCGGTTATAGCGGTCCGCTGACTATTGAACGCGAGATTCCGCAAGACCCTGAACGTCAGAAGGCGGAGATCCAGCATGCAGTGCAATTGCTCAACTCATTGAAAGCGACTTCGTCGGGCAAGGCTTCTAGCTAGAACTCGATTTCGTTCCAAGCGTCGGTAGCGAATCCTGGATCGTCATTTTTGAGTTCCAAAGCGATCCGGAGTAGGGAATTGTTTTGACAGTTGCTGAAAACACCCCACGGCTAGCGTGTACGTGTTGAAGTTTCTACGGTGTTCACCGGGTTACCTGACCTTGACCGACTTCCCAACCCCTCCGATAATCACGGGTTGAGTCCACCCGGAACTAAGCGTTGGACCGTTGTTGATTGACTCGGGTCTACACTGAATCAAGTGTTGGGACGCTTACAAAACCCTGTTTCTGAACCCTTTTGCTGGTTCGGCTCGATACCCGAATGAGGGTACATCCAGCCGCCCCACTGTCTTTACTTGGACTGAGAATTACTCAATGAAAATCCACGAATATCAAGCGAAGTCGCTTTTCAAAGCCTTCCAGGTTCCCATCCTTGAGGGGATCGTTGCTAAGACGCCAGACGAAGCAAAGGCCGCATTCGAGAAGCTTGGCGGGTCGCTGGCAGTGATCAAAGCTCAAGTTCACGCAGGGGGCCGGGGTAAGGGTACCTTCCAAGAAGTTCCATCGCAGCGTGGTGTGCAGTTGGTGAAGAGCGCAGATGAAGCTGCAGCGGCCGCGAAGAACATGCTGGGGAATCGACTGGTCACTATTCAGACAGGTGCCGCGGGATCTGTCGTCAACCAAGTCTTTCTGGAACAAGGCTGCAAGATCGCTCGAGAATTGTATGCTGCGGTCGTTTTGGATCGTGCTGCCAAGTTACCACTGTTGATGGTTAGTAGTGAAGGTGGTGTTGAAATCGAGAAGGTGGCAGAAGAATCGCCTGAGAAGATACTTCGAGAGCACTTTGACCCAGCGCATGGATTAATGCCTTTCCAAGTGCGAAAGCTCTGTAAGAAGCTAGGTATCAGCGGCAATTCCGCAAAGAGCGCAGATTTGTTTTTCCGCAAACTCTGTGACGTATTCGTCAAACTCGACTGTTCGATGGCAGAAATTAATCCATTGGTGATCACCGAAGATGAAAAGATGATCGCCCTCGACGCAAAGATCACTTTCGACGACAACGCTCTTTATCGTCACGCAGACATTAAAGAGCTACGAGATGAAGCTGAAGAAGAACCCGCCGAACTACGTGCTGCGAATAGCGGCCTGAGCTTTGTTAAACTCGACGGGAACATCGGTTGTTTGGTCAATGGTGCGGGACTGGCAATGGCGACCATGGACATCATCAAGTACCACGGTGGAGCTCCTGCAAACTTCTTGGATGTTGGTGGTGGAGCAAACACCCAGCAAGTTACCGAAGCGTTTCGAATCATCCTTTCCGATCCGAACGTCAAAGCGATTTTGGTAAATATCTTCGGTGGAATCGCACGTTGCACGACCATTGCACAAGCCATTATCGACGCTTCAAAGGAGGTAGGTTTTCAAGTTCCTTTGGTCGTTCGCTTGGAAGGCACCGAAGTGGAGGAAGGGAAGAAGATGCTACGCGAAAGCGGATTGGCAATCATTTCTGCCGACGATTTGACTGACGCGGCGAAAAAGGTCGTCGCTTCGATCGCTTAGTCATTCGATTGCCAAATGAACAAAGCACTCTTGCGCTTTTGAACTATCACACCATCGCAAATGACTATTCCTTGCATTTGCGGCCTACTTTCAAGCTACAGTCTCAGTCAAATTACAATCTAAGTCAAAATTAATCATGAGTATTCTCGTTAACAAAAATACGCGGGTGATCTGCCAAGGGATCACAGGGAAGGCCGGAGCATTCCATACCAAAGGGTGCAAAGAATACGGCACCAAAATGGTCGGTGGTGTAACCCCTGGGAAGTCTGGGGAAACCGTCGAAGGCCTGCCCGTTTTCGATACCGTTGAAGAAGCCGTAAAACAAACCGGTGCCAACGCCACGATGATCTTCGTGCCACCACCTTTCACTGCGGACGCGATTCTTGAAGCTGTAGACGCGGGAATTGAAGTGATTTGTGCGATTACCGAGGGGGTGCCAGTTTTAGACATGGTGCATGTTTATGACCGCGTCAAACGAAGCAAGTCTGTATTGATCGGTCCGAATTGCCCAGGCGTGATCACTCCTGGGGAATGCAAGATCGGTATCATGCCAGGATATATTCACCAACCGGGTAAAGTTGGGATTATGTCTCGAAGTGGCACGCTGACGTATGAAGCCGTTTGGCAAACTTCGAATTTAAAGCTTGGTCAGTCGAGCTGTATCGGACTTGGAGGGGATCCAATCGTTGGAACGTCCTACATCGACATCTTCGAACGCTTTGAGAATGATCCGCAAACCGAAGTGATCTTGATGATCGGTGAAATCGGCGGGGATGCGGAAGAGAAAGCAGCAGAGTATGTTGCGAAACACGTGACCAAACCGGTTGCAGCATTTATTGCTGGTCGAACGGCACCTCCCGGAAAGCGGATGGGACACGCGGGCGCTATCATCACTGGAGGAAAAGGAACAGCAGCGGAGAAGGTAGCCGCGTTGGAAGCCGCTGGCATCGTGGTTGCTCCATCGCCAGCAGAAATGGGTGCTGCTGTTGCAGAAGCTCTACGTCGCAAGAAGTAATTGATTTCTTGCAAGAAGTAAGACAACCAACGACCGCCCTCAAAGGGCAGACATGAAAACGGAGCGGAACACACCCGCTCCGTTTGTTCATTAAAAGCCTTTCAGATCGCTCACGAGTGAGTCGATTTGAAAAATAAGCTCAGCCTCTAGCCTCGATTTAATTCGTCGATCCGATCTTTGGCTTGCTGCGTCAGTTCGTGATCTGGGTGGTTCTCGAGCAAGAATTCGTAGAATTTCTTGGCAATTTCGATCCCTTTCTTCCTTCGTTCACCGGTCAAATCACCGACGAGAACCTCTGAACACCTACCTGCTTCGTAAGCCGAGCGCGCTTGCCAATTCTTGATCTCTGCAGGGGCTTGTGTGCCACCGTAGCCGTACATCACTTTTTGAAAGTCAGTGACGGCTTCCGTGAATTCTTTTTGCGCGAAGTGCAGCTCACCGGCCATAAAGCGGGATCGTGCACCGATCTCATTGCGATGTTCCTCTGCGATCGCTTCGAAGACTTTCAAAGCATCTCCGTTTTTACGAAGGCTTTGCAGAGCCACTGCAAGCTCGTACTTCGCTACGGGGAGGAGAGTCGAGTTTGGAACCGATTTCTCCATCTGTGAAACCCAGCCTTCGACTTCTGTCCACTTCTTGAGTTCACTAGCGGTTTGCGCTCCGTGCAAGTAAACCAAGGCTTCGACTTGTTCACTAATGCGCGATCCTTCGGATTTGTTTGATACCTCTTTCTTCAATGCATCAATTGCTTTACGGGCGGACTCGTAATGAAGCATGGCACTGGGGAACTGCTTTTGCTTGAAAGCGCATTCAGCAACCATCAATTTTGCGTCTAAGTTCAAAGCCCCCTTAGGGAACTCAGTAAGCTGACGGGTGAATTGTTTGCTTGCACCTTCAAAATCTCCAAGTTGAAAAAGTGCTAGACCAATCTTATAGATCGACTTTTCCTGCAACTCTTTGTTTGAGGTTTTTTTCGCGGCAACACTATAAGCTTGGACTGCCGAATCAAATGATGCATTTTCAAATTCTGCTTGGCCAACATGAAAGTAGGATTCTGCTGCGAGAGTACTATCCGGAAATCGCTCGGCAAGTTTTTGGAAGTCCTGATTGGCCTTGGCCATCTCCCCAAGTTCTTTATGAGCCCAGGCTCGTTCGAAGAGAACACGGTCCATCAAAGCATAGTCTGGCGACTCACGCTCCAGACGATCAAAAGTAGAGACTGCTTCCGCGTACTTCTGACTTTGGGCATTTGCTACACCAAGTTCGTATAAAGCTTTTGCCTGGGTAGGTTTCGACAGATTGCTCGAGATCAACTTGGTCAGCAGAGCAATCGATTCATCTTGCTGATTCAATTCCCGCAAGCAGATTGCGTTTGCGATAGTTGCCTCATGGACTAAACCGAGATTCTTCGAAGTTGCGATAATTTCGTCGAGGGATTTCTTTGCAAGGTCAATCGCCCCCTCTTGAATACGAAGGTAAGCCAGATCGAACTTTGCAAAGTCTTTGAGGTTCGATTCAGCATCTCCAGAAAGAAGTTTTTCGTACCAGACAATCGCCGCTTGTGGATTCCCAAGTTGTGCGGAGAGTTGCCCAAGTCGAAACTCTGCTTGTCCCTTGAACCGCGACTTTGGATAGTCTTTCAGGAGTCTTTCTAAGCTCTCCTTTGCTTTTGCCTTATCTTGTTTTGCTTCATAGGCTTGTGCGAGCACCAGCAGAACTTCATCTGCTTGGCCCCACTGCGTGCTGGTCTTGAGAGACTGTTCTAGAGCGACGATGGCTTCCTGCGGCTTAGAGGATCGCAACAGCGATGCTCCCTTGAGGAATAGGACTTCAGCAAGCATCGAAGGTTCGAGTTTGAGCTTTAGCAAAGCGTCAGCCCGTTCGATGGCTTTTTCAGGCTGAGCAGCAAGATACTGAGCGGTAATTCCTCGAACTTCCCAAGCGTCTCGAGATGGATGGTCTTTTGCAGCACTAACGAGTTCTAAAAATGCCTCAGAGGCCGCTTCGTGCTGTCCTTGCTGCAATAATGCTTCGGCGCGAACATAGCTGACATCGAGTCCGAGTTCATTACCTGGAAACTGCCTGGAGAAGGCTTCTGACCATCGTTGTGCTTCCGGCAAATCCCCCATTTGCAACGCAGCAAAAGCAGCGTTATAGGTAGCCCTTGGAGAGAACGCTTGCTCGGCGTACTCGACAGCAACTTGCTCGTATAACCTTCTCGCTTCTGCCTTACCTTCGGCTGTAGCAAAAAGCCCGTCCGCGAGATCCATTCGCAATAGCCCAATTTGGTTGAGTGCATCATCGGATAGCTTCTGCTTGTTCAGGTTCGCAATCCAACCGAGAGTTTCTCGGGCAACTGGAACCGCATCCGCTGGACGATTCTGGAGGATCGCAATTTGGCAGATCCAGTGTGCAGCTTCGATTGCCTTTTCGTCTTTATTGGCGAGAACGGCTTTAAACGCTTCAGCCGCTTGGTCGTACTTCTTATCTCGCATCAACGTTTGTGCCGTTGCGAGCGATGCGTTTTGCGCGTACTTTGACTTGGGGAACAACGAAGCGAGTTGCTGATAGGTTTCAGCGGACTTTGCAAAGTCTCCAGATTTCGCAAGTGAAAACGCGTAACGCGAAAGGATGTAATCCGCGAGCGGGGATTTCGCGAAATCAGGGGCATCAACAACCTTCTTGTAACGCTCTACGGCTTGCGCTGGACGATCGAGTTGTAGAGCGATCTCTCCTAAGCGGAGATTTGCGTCGCGAACCAGCGGATGTTTAGGATGGTTTGCGATGAGTGCTTCGTAGTTCTCGCTAGCCTGCTTGGTTTGTTGGATCTCTTCATAGGAAAAGCCCATTGCAAACAAGGCTTCTGGAATCCAAGTGGACTGTGAGAGTTTTTTGTTTTGAACTAATTGATTGTAGATACCGATCGCTTTCTCGGGATTTCCCAAGCGCGATTGAGCCTCGGCAGCGTAAAACATAGCGCGGTCGAGCGCGTTGCTATCTGGATACTTTTCGAGAAACGCACTGAGGACTTTAGACGCTTCGGCAAGCGAAGCTTTTCGTTGCGATTCTTCCGGCTGGATGTCTTCGAGTGTTCCGATTTGCACAAGGCACCAGCCCAGGTTAAACAGCGCTTCTTCTTGCTCCTTGAGGTTCTTGTCCTCCAGAGCTTTTCGGAAAGTCGCTGCCGCATTTGCATAGTCCGGAGATTCTTGCTCCTGGTAGCACAGCCCTAAATAATACCGGGCGCTCGACGCGAGGGGATCGCTCGGGAACTCCTTGATTAGTTTTCCCCATTGTTCCATCGCTAGGGCATAAGCACCGTTGTTTTGGGCATTAGCCGCATCCGCGAACAGAGCCCGAGCCTGCTCCTTGCGTTTATCCTCTTCGCTGACCTTTTTGGCCGGTGGAGTGGGATTCTTCGCCGCTGCACCTGCCGGGTTGTTCCCACGTCCTGGCGGATTCTGACCGCTGGTTTGCGAAGGCTTCCCCTCAGGTTGTTGTTGGCGGGAACCGGGTTGTTGGCCCGGTTTGGGTTGTGCACCAGGATTTGGCCTCGGAGTTCCCGGACGACCTGCGGTTGGCGGTTGTGTGTTTGGACGATTCTGCCCAGTCGCTTCTTCAGGAAGGCTGGAGAGACTCCCTAGGGAGGTCAGCGAGGCGAGCGTCCAGAGCACGAGTTTCCGGCGTTCGGATTTCCGTGGAGAAAATCGTATCATACCCAACATTCCCTTGATGGTCGGTTCGACAATCATTCATCAGTACCCCGCGATTCGGTTGCGTTGTTTCAACGTAATTTACCGAATGGTGGGCTCGGCGAAAAATGATCTCGAAGAAAAAATAAAGGAGTCCATTCCAGACTTTCGTTCCATCGGACTGACGCAGAGTGTTACAACTGCAAAAGCTTCCGCCGTGGAATCCTTTAACATCCCAAATTGCGCAACCGGCAAAATCTAGTGTTTTATCTGGAATCGCCCTGAATACCAATGCTCGCGGACGCTGGGCGACGGGTAAATGCGCTCGGAGCGTCACAATGTGGAGTTTGCTAGTACAATGCACATACGGCTAATCCTTAACCGGACTTCCACCCGGGAGATTTCTTCAAGAAAACATGAGCGATTGGCTACTACGACACTTCAGCGGCTAGGGATTTTTCATGCGTATATTGGTCACCGGAGGGGGCGGATTTATCGGTTCGCATCTAACGGATTATTTTTTGGCTCGCGGCGATGAAGTTCTCGTCGTTGATGACTTCAGCACGGGCAGCCCAAATAACTTGCGTCATCACGACCGGAATCCCCGCCTCAAGGTCATTGAGTCCGATCTGGCTCAACCAGGTTTGGTCCAAGAAGTTTGCAGGGGGATCGATTCGGTGTATCACCTTGCTGCCGCCGTGGGAGTAGCATTGATTGCGAAACAGCCGACGCAAACGATTCATCGCAACATCTATCCGACTCAGTTACTACTCGATGAACTTCGCAGGCAACATTTAGCAGGCAAATCGGTGCCTCTATTCCTCGCTAGCACCAGTGAAGTTTATGGGAAGAACCCCAAACCAATTTGGAACGAAAACGACGATTTGGTTTTCGGACCCACAACAAAGCCTCGCTGGAGTTACGGAGCGAGCAAGGCGATCGATGAATTCCTATGCATGGCATGCGTTCGAGAATACGGAATGAGGATCACGATCGGTAGATTTTTCAATGTCGTTGGCCCACGGCAGACAGGAGCCTACGGAATGGTCCTTCCAAGATTTGTCGAAGCAGCGATGCAGGGACATTCCTTGATGGTTCATGACGACGGTATGCAGACGCGTTGCTTTGCACATGTTGCCGATGTGATTCATGCGGTGACCACGCTGATGCAACACGACAACTGCTTCGGTCGAATCTACAACATTGGCTCAGATAAACCTGTAGCGATTCTTGAGATGGCTAAGAAGGTTATTACGATTGTCAATCCTAAGGCGAGCATCACATTTCAATCGTATGCGGAAGCGTACGACGAGGATTTTGAAGACATTCGTCGGAGAGTGCCTGATCTGACTCGATTGCGTTCGGCCATCCAATACGAACCGAAGTATGCTTTAGACGACATCATCCGCTCTGTTCATGAGTATCAAAAACTTAGATTAACGCAGAAGAATTGAGTGACGTGAGGCGATCATGTTGTGTGAGGATTTGAAGTCGTACAAAGAAAGGATGCTACGCGATTGCCTAGCGACCTCGATGAAGTCCCCACTGCGAATCTACCTAATACTACTTGCTGCTTTCTTAGGGATTCATTTAGGATGTGGAGGCAAGGAAAGGGAGAATTCATCTGGAACGAAAGAAACGCAAGCTCCATTGCAGCGGTCCGAGCAAAATCTTTCGAATTCACAAGAATTCCTCGAACGCTTGGCGAAAGCTGAATCACTTTTTGAAGCGAAAGCGTTTGATGAAGCTTGGGAGATCGCCAAAGGTCTCTTAGTAGAGCAACCGAGTTCTCCTCAGGCCATCTTCATTGCTTCTCGGTTGATGGCCGCTCGCAATAATCTCTCCGGAGCGATCCAGCTTATTGCAAAAATACCAAAAGACGACCCGAAGGCGGGGGTTGCTGCATCCGGGCAACTTGCCGAGTGGCTCGCGCAAAGCGGTGATATTCCACAAGCCGAAGCTTTGCTTCGATCAATTCTTAAAGATTATCCAACAGCAATTCCCGCCCTTCGGTTGCTCGTCGATGTCCTTCACTCCCAGGGACGTCGATGGGATGCGGGAAAGGTGCTCGATCGGCTTGTTCGCTTGGGCAATTTTACAACCCAAGACTTGATGAGCTTAGTGGACCTACGGGAACCGGTGGACCAAGAGCAGCTGCGAAGGGCTTATCACACAAAACATCCAGCGGATCCTTTGAGCGAACTAGGCGAAGTCCGACTACTACTTTTTGCGGATCGATGGAAGGACTGTTACGAACGACTTGAAGCCTTCCACAAGTCCCACCCGGAACAACTTGAACCTTGGATCTGGTATGGCGAAGCGATCCTAGAGACTCGTCGCATGGACGCCTTTGGCACTTGGTTTCAATCGGCTCCTAACGGTCATTCCAAGCATCCTGAGTTTTGGTACATAAGTGGTCGTTATTGGATGCAGAAAGGGGATTGGCAAGCGGCTTCGAAGTGTTTCTCAGAGGCATTGCAACTAGATCGTCGGCACTTGGCTGCCATGCAGTCACTCTCTGAGTGTTTATTGGAGCTGGATCAACCAGACCTTGCTCTACTCGTGCGAAATGTCTCCGGAAAGTTGATCCGAATCAAGGACTTGACGTTTCAATTGCAACGGGGACAAGCGAAGGACGATGCATTTTTTGAGATCGCGCGATTGTATGGGGAATTGGATGATCCGGTTCCAAGCTTGGGGTGGGAAGCGATTGGATTAACGAATACCAAACAACCGATACCGGAGAAACTACAAGAGCAGCAGCGTGAGCTACGAGGAAGCAAGCCGCAAGCGTTACCGATTCTTGCAAAGCTACCCATGGATAACTGGAAGATACCAGAGACGCTTGCAGTAGCAAATGATGATTCGGAACGATCGGGTCCCAAGAGCGATTCAGTGAATGTCCCTTCTGTCGAGACTGCCTCAAGTATACGACTAGAGGACGTCGCGCAGGAGAAGGGAATCTTAGCCTTCTATCATAACGGGGCCGGAGAACGCCGCACATGGACAACACTAGAGGGAATTGGTGGTGGGGTATCAGCACTCGATTACGATCGAGATGGTTGGCCAGATTTGTATTATTCACAGGCGGGAAAAGCACCCTATGGTGTCAAACAGCTTTATCGCTCTGAAGGTGCGAAGCAGTTTCGCTCGGTGGAGGAGTTAGCACAAGTTGCTGACAGGGGATACGGACAAGGCACAGGTGTAGCGGATCTTGACCAAGACGGCTTTGACGATCTATTGGTCGCCAATATTGGAGTGACATGTTGGTACCGCAATCAAGGGGACGGCACATTCGAAGCGATGGAGTTGCCTCAACCAGCAGCATCAGAGAATTCAATCTGGAACAGCGCGATCCAAGCTGCAGATTTAAATGGGGACACTTTGCCAGACATTGTGCAATGCGTTTACATCGATGGAGATGAGTTTTTGACCCGCAAGTGCCCAACGCCGGCAAATCCGGAAGCGATGTTTTGTCACCCCAAACGATTTCCCGCTGGACATTCGAGGATCCTATTTAATTTAGGAAATGGCCAATGGAGGCTTGCCGACAGATCATTGTTGGATTCGCTTGTTGACGGTTACGCTCTGGGCGCTTTGATCACCAACCTTGACCAACACGACGGCAACGATGTTTTTATAGCTAACGATGTTTCGCCAAATCACTTCTTGGTCAGTCGTTCAACCACTGAGCAACAAACAGCGAACGGATTATGGGAACTTTCTGAAGAAGCGATCCGTGCGGGTGTCGCTGTTGACTTGCTCGGTCGCGCTCAAGCATCGATGGGGATCGCTTCCGGTGATCAGAATCGCGACGGACTACTCGATGTGATTGTGACGAATTTTCGTTACGAAGTCAGCACGCTATACCTTCAGACTCAGCCAGGGCTTTTTATGGATGCGACGCGAACCGCGCGGCTGGGTGAACCAACACTGGAATGGCTCAGTTTTGGTTGTCAACTTTCAGATATCGACAACGATGGTTGGTTAGATTTTATCACTGTCAATGGGCACATCGATTATCTGGATCCGTGGCAAATGCCTCCGCAGGTACTTCGCAACAGGAATGGAAAATTCGATTGGCAAAAGAATCCGAGTCCAGGCAAGTATTTTGAAAAGTACAACGTGGGACGATCCCTGACGGCTCTGGACTGGAACCGAGATGGTAGGATGGACTTTGCCATAACACATTTGGATCGTCCGACAGCGGTTCTTGAAAACAAATCATCTAATTCGTTTGGATTCTTGCAACTGGAACTGATAGGAACTCGCTCGGAACGCAATGCCATTGGAGCTACCGTGGAAGTTTCTTCTGGCTCAGAGCGTTGGGTTGCAGCTAGTACGGTGGGAGATGGTTTTTATGGGACGAACGAGCATGTTATCCACATCGGAATTGGTCCTGCCCAACGCCTTGATCGGATCGAAGTACGCTGGCCGAGCGGACTTGTTGAGACAACAGAAGGTATAAATGCAAACCAACGCTTGGTTTGGATCGAAGGCCAAATGAATCCCTTTCCTGCGGTGGCTCCCAAATGACAGTGAACACGATTGCACTTTCGAATTGCTCAGAGGATCGGAAACACAACCGCTTGGCTTTTGCACAGAGAATTACTTCCAAGCACTACCGGTTGGCAATTAAAAGCTTCGGTTTGAGGATTGGCCTATTCCTGGGTCTGGTTCTTTGGGCTACGCAATGCTTGATGGTGGAATCTGCGTTGCTCGTTGCTGCGGATCCCGCAGAACTGCGGGAAAGACACCGCCCCAATATTATGATCATGTTGATCGATGACATGGGAGTGATGGATAGCTCAGTTCCCTTTTTGGTTGATCAGGCAGGCAAGCCAGTACGTTATCCGCTCAACGATTGGTACTCAACTCCCAACATGGAACGACTTGCGAAGAATGGTATTCGATTCAGCGAGTTCTACGCGATGAGTGTTTGTTCCCCATCTCGTATCGCGTTGATGACTGGCCAAAATAGCGCACGGCATCGGACGACAACTTGGATCAACCCTGATAGCAACAACAAGGGACCGCAGGGGCCGCCGGACTGGAATTGGAAGGGACTGCGACCGGAGAATTTCACACTAGCGAGGTGGATGCAACAGGCTGGCTATCGAACGATTCACGTTGGAAAAGGGCATTTCGGACCGAGAGGCAGTCCTGGAGCTGATCCTTGCAATCTCGGATTTGACATCAACGTTGGTGGATCATCGATCGGGCAACCTGGAAGTTATTACGGTACAAAGAACTTTGGAGCGAATGGTCCGAAGTCCACACACCCTGTCCCAGGATTAGATGCGTACCATGGGCAAGAGATCTTCTTGACCGAAGCCTTAACGCGAGAAGCGAAAAAACATGTGGCCCAATCGGTCGAAGATGGCAAACCTTTTTTACTGTACTTTCCCCATTATGCAGTACATGCACCCTTCCAAGCGGATCCCAAGTTCCCAGTTATAGAAACCGGTCCCTTCGAAGCCGAACCGGCTGATGACAGGAAGGGTGTAACCAAAAAGTACAAAGATGCAGGTACATACGCTTCATTGATTCGAGGAATGGATGATTCTCTCGGACAAATGCTCGAACAATTTGAAGAACTCGGAGTTGCCGAAAATACCCTCGTGATATTCTTGGGAGATAATGGGTCTGACGCCCCCATAGGAGGTCCACACGAAGTTGGTAGCAGCGCACCTCTTCGAGGTAAAAAGGGTTCGCATTACGAAGGTGGTGTTCGGGTTCCATTCATCGTTTCGTGGGCCAAACCTGCGGAAACTGATCTTCAAGAGCGCTACAAGATACCATCCGGCCACATTGCGCTGGACTGGGGAGCGATCTACGATGTTTTGCCCACGATCTCGGAGTTGCTCGAGCATCCACTACCAAAAGATCACGTTGTTGACGGTAGCTCTCTGTTTCCAAAATTCCTTCACGCAAAATCAACAACTGAATCCTCTAAAACTGTTGGAGAATTACTACCGAACCAAAATTCTAAACCATCATCATCAGATGAAGCATCCGGGAGGTCGTTTCTAATGCACTTTCCACACGCCCCACATCGCTCGGACTATTTCACCATCTTTCGCAAGGGCGACTGGAAACTGATTTACCATTACTTCCCCAACCCTAAAGGACAATCCACGCATTACCAGTTGTTCTCTTTAAGAGAAGATCCGTTCGAACAAAAAGACCTTGCTCAGAGTCATATGGCCCAAGTCAAACAACTCGTAGATGAAATGACCCGAGAATTAGACGATCAGCATGCACTATTCCCAGTCGACACCGACGGCAGAATCGTCCGGCCAATCTCACCTGACTGAAATGGGTAGAACCGGGGATGGTAGAATCGGAGCATTCCTCAAGGAAGTTTTTCTCGGCACAAGATACATTTCGTATTAAAAGTGATCAGCGGCGAGAATATGCCCGACAAATAGCCATACGCCAAGGAAGAGCAAGCTCAGGGTAGTACTTAAAAATTCAACTGGCATTCCAAAAAATACCTTTCGGGGTAGGAATGAGGCAACGCGAACCACTAGCAATAAAAATCCAGCACCGTGCAGACTTGCCCCGGCTCGAAATCTTCAGATTCGATTGCCGGAAGCCGTCCGTCGGTCACTTGAGAGATTTACTTTAGAAATTTCTCAGGTTTTGAATTCTTCCACTTATTCTGCGAAATCCAGCGTATTCCCATCCCGATATAGTCGGATATCCCGGCAACAGTTCCCTTTGTAGGGTTTGGTGAGACCTCGCGGTTTTTTCTCTTTGCACCGCAGTTGCTTGCTGTCTCGAATATCAAAACTTCGTATACTTGGTGGCTAGACAGGTACGCTAGGGAGTGATGATTCCCGCGCAGATCGTCTTCGTTCAACATTTCAGTCACCTTTTGTAAGCGAAGGACAATTGTCCATGAAACGATTTTTCTCAAGCTTTAGCAGTAGCGTTGCAAAGAGCGTTGTGTCTAAAAGCCTCCTAGGAGCGACATTTGCTCTAGGGTTGCTCCAAATTGCGTACGGCGAAGACACCTTAACCATCGGAAGTACTGCGCCTGCCCTAGACGTTGAGCATTGGGTTCAAAACGGCGAAGGAAAATTCTCCAAGGTTTCCGAATTCGAAAAAGACAAAGTCTATGTCGTCGAATTCTGGGCCACATGGTGTGGACCATGCGTCGCTAGCATGCCTCACATCGTTGAGATGCAAAAGGAATATGGTGACAAAGGTGTCCAAATTATCAGCATCAGCGACGAGCCTTTAGATACGGTCAAGGAATTCTTGGCTCGCAAAGTCCCTCGTTCGGAAAAAGAGATGACCTTTGCGGATCTGACGAAGTCTTATTGCCTGACCACCGATCCAGATGGTTCCTCGAACAAAGACTATATGGAAGCGGCCGCACAAAACGGGATTCCTTGTGCTTTCCTCGTTGGCAAAGACGGCAAGATTGAATGGATCGGTCACCCAATGCAACTTGATGAGCCACTCAAGGCTGTCGTCGATGGCAAATGGGATCGCAAGAAGTTCGCGGACGAGTTCCAAGAATCACAACAAATTGCCGCTTTGCAAATGAAGGTTCAAAAAGAAGTCGGTGCGTTACTTCGGGAGAAGAAAGGTGAAGAAGCTCTCGCGAAGTTCGACGAGTTAACTGAGTCGGTCAAAACTCCGATGAACAAACTCCAATTCACAATGATGAAGGTTTCCCTACATTCGATCGTCGGAAGTAAACCTGAAGAGACCGTCAAGACGCTCAAGCAAGCGATGGATCTGGCAAGTGCTGAGCCGATGATGGGTAACCAAATCGCTTGGATGGTCTGGGAAATGATCGACCAAAAGCGTCTCGAAAAAAATGAATCGCTTCTAAGTGATGCACTTAAACTTGCAATGAGCTCGGCAGATAAGCTCGAAGGGGGATCGAAGGGAGCAACCTTGGATACCGCAGCACACCTTCAATTTGCACTTGGCCAGATCAATGAAGCGGTGAAGACGCAAGAAGCTGCGATCAAAGCAGCAGGCGATGATGCTTCGCCAGACATGAACGCGTTCTTGGAAGAGCTCAAAGAAGCAGCAGAGAAGAAAAAGTAGCGAGATTGCAGCAACGATTCTATCGTTGCAACATCTGTGACGTCAAAGCAAAAGCCGCTGAAGCTACTTCAGCGGCTTTTGTTGTTCAAGACATCTGATAGTGCCCCTCAAGCGTTACCGCTTGTGGAAATTGTAATCACCATTCGCAACATCGAAATCTTTGTCGGTCAATCCTACGTTGATCTTCACGTTTTGGTAAGTGTACTCTTCGATCACTTCCAACTCACCTTCGGAACCCTCTGGCCAATCGAAAGCCGCATAGCGCACTGGAATCTTCCACTCATTATCCATAAAGATTTGAGCCTTATGGAACTCGTAGTGAGGCTTTTGTACTGGGTGAACCACTTCGAGAATTGAGCACTCCCGTCCGCCTACCTTGGCTCCACCTTCAAGCTTGACGTGGCAATGCCCATACTGCTTGTCTCGTTCCCCTTTTTCAATCAACTTGACCAAAAGGTTCTCAAGTCCAATGTCTGTCAGAGGATACTTCTGACCAGCCATTGCCAAGTATCCATCTGGTTCCAGGAGGTGGGTGCCAAGCATTCGCTTCATACCACCTTCGTGTGCAACTAGCTTGCCCTCATTCGCGTTCTCGATATAAATCACTTCGCGGCCTTTAACCGAAGCAGGCTTGAGGAAGGCCAAGTAGACCGAAAACGGTACCTTGATCTTATCCCCCTCCATTTTTCGATTGCGGATCTTCACGAACATGAACTCATTGTCACCCAGTTCATCTCCAATTCGCTCGCGTTTGACTAAGACAGCGGTATAGTCATTGACGTGCGTTTGCATCAACCCGAGTGACTGCCTTGCAAGTTCCAGAGCTGGATCGAGTGGATGCGGCGCAGAAATAGCGTTGCTGCTCGATAAGGCTGCGGTATTCGAGATAGCTGGAGTATTCGATGGCAAGTTCTTCGAAACGCGTGCCACTGGCTCCGTTAGGTTAGAGCCAGTAGCAGGGGGCTCTTGCGCTATCGACCTGGAGATATCCCCCACGACTAGTGATGCAAACCCAAAAACCGTCGCGCGAATAACCTTTTTGCTGTGCTGACTCATCAATCTCATACTCCCTTCGGGAACCTGCAAGCGGTCAATTCGCATACATCTGCTTCTCCGAGACTTTTCAAGCCGGCTCTTTCCTAAGAGTCCATCTCGGACCGCCTGTAGGTTTATCGAATCCATTTCCTCAACCGACGCACTAATTCGAGCATTGCCGCTACAACCGGACTTTCGGTCACTAGCACGAATTTCGCCGGTCTGTTCAAACGTGCAGATCGGACGCATTCACGCTGCCTTTCGTGAGTCGCGACTTAGTTCTAAAGGCTCCACGGCAACTCCGCAGACTAAGTTCCAAGCGTTTTCAAGACTTTGCAGTCCTTGATCGTACGTCCAGGATCCAGGATTCGTATGGATTCGCAAGTCCGAGGGGGCTAGCGCGATCGCTAGCATATCCCGGTTTGATTGGTGCAAGCGTTCCCAGTTCAGCTCCCACCCTTTAGGATCTGAATCGGCATTCGAAACGCAACCGGTCGTTGAGTGACTATGTTCGCGATTTCCCCCGCTCAGGCCCACGTTGTTGAGAGGCTTACCGAATCCGTATGCCACCTCCGCAATGGGCTTGAGCCAACCGATACGACCCATTGGATCTGTATTTTGAGGGTGCTCTACCATTAGTAATGTGTCTGATGCACAAATCCATGCGCAAAGATCTGATGCGGAACTGACAGATTCTGAATGATCAAGTGCGGATAACCACCGCGCTGGCAAATCGTAGGTCGCGCAGTCCGTGTGAGGTCCTTTAGGCAGATCTCGACTGGATTTCGAAGGCAATTTCAGATGAACAATAACGGGTTGCGCGAAATGCCAACGAAGTTCGTGGAGTGCTTTTTCAAAGGCATCAGATGTCTCACTTGCTGCCGTCGCAGTTGCGTTACCAAGATTTTCCGTGATTGGACAGGAATCCACCCGTCGTGGCCGTTCTTCGGAAAGTAGCAAAACCAAGGCAGATCGTTGTTCGAATCCGTAATGGGATCGAATCCAATAGCGACACCATTCCTTTTGAATCTTTAGGTTCGACTGTGGCCCCATGTTAATGATCCTGCCCCTCTTCGCGTTTTAGAACCAGCGGAATGTGAATGCACATCCGCGGCCAACTCCCCAGAAGCACGCGGCATGCTAGAATCTTCAGCGATGCGGTGTCCAGGTTACTTTCTCCATCGCCCTTACCACGATTTAATCATTAAGAAATTCACTATTCCTAACCTGCGTTCTCATTACGCATGAAACTTCGGCAAAACAAACTAGTTCCACTAAGGCTTCAGGAACACGTCGCGCTTGACGTGGGGGCTCGAGATCGCTTCGAGGAGATTCTTGAAGCACTCGACTCCATTCGCCGAGACTGGCTACCCCAAACCGCACACTCCATCCAGCACGCTCAAGCACCCCAGCCCTCCCAGGCCCCCCAGTTCACTTCGTCGAAACCAGCTATTTCCGATCGACCGCTTAGCGAACGGGGTCTCGGCCCGTACCTAGCTGATCTCCCGCAAAAGACTCTGGGAGAATATTCACAAACGAGGGATCAGAGTCTTCTTAGCCACGTTTTTCGAATCGCTGCAAATTTCCAAAATCAGACGGATCGAGTCATCTTTGTGGGTGACGCGCAGAGCCAATCGGTGGTCAAGTCTATTTTGCATGCATGTTGCGATCCGTACTGGAATCATTGGACTCGGGCTGAACGAGGGAGTAAACCACGGCGTTTTTTTGCGGGGGAGTCTTGGGATAACGACACGCACCAAGCCATTCTGGAGTTCTTTTCCGATAGACGAGCCTCAAACCGGCGCGAGGAATGCGATTGGGGTGTTGTTCGTCTGACTGCCCCAAAAAGTAGCCAACACGAACACCCGGAGGAAGACTTGGGCACGGATGATCCTGTGGATAGTTTTGCTGCCATTGTTAAGAAACTGCATGCTGCGAGGCACATTCCGACTGCAGTGCTTAGGACCAATGCCGATGAGGAGTTATGGATCGACTGTCTTGCAACTGGGCCATCGGCTTGCTTCTCAAAAGCTATCGGTAAAGAATCGACGCCGGTTATCCCCTCGTCGCTACTCGCTTTCACCTTTTGCGGCCTGTTACCCGCAGCCATTCTTGGGGTCAACGTGATGGAGTTACTTGCAGGCGCTCACTTCATCAGCAGACAATTTTTTGAATTGGACAAATCTTCGAACCCCGTATTGCGATGGACTGCATGGCAGATCCTTGCTCAGCGGTCGGGTATCGAACGTCAGTTGTATTTTACCAACAGCACTTTAGATAGCTGCGTTCGCTGGTTGCTTGAGCTCAACGAAAGCAGGAATCAGCTTGTTTCACGCGATGAATCAACTCCTCCATGTTCTTGGGCGCGGTGTCCTCCCCATCGGTACCACGACGGCTACGAGTCAAAGCAAACGCGTGATTTATGGCAATGCCATCTGGTTGTTGATTCTGTTCGGTATGATGCTTTGCAGGTTCCTGAAGGTTCCGAATCGAACTACAGAGACAAGTTGCATCGACACATCCAACAGAAGATAAACAATCTAGGTACCTCCAACACATCTGGTCTGATCATTAATTTTCCCATCGTTGATGAGTTAGCGATTGGACAGTGGCTGCAATGGATGATCCTCGCAGATTTGCTTCATGCCGAGATGAATTCTACCGTTGGTAAATCGGCAAATAGTGGTATTTAACAGAGAGGCTCAAAACAGCCAGAGAAGTGCAATACACGGTACCGGCATTTTGTTCCTCTCCTCCAGAGGACTCCCACGAACCGTTAGGTTTTTGCTGTCCAAGTAGCAACTCGGAGACAATGCTTGCTGCTCGCTGCGCGTGATCCCCGCCGCGTTGATGCATTCCTTGGGCAAAGTAGTACAAGCCATAGAGGATGAACCGCTCATTCCACTTTGGAGGATGTTCGAGCAACCAATCCGATGCGCCTGTAACTAATGGGGACTCATACTGTCCACAAACCTGCATTGCGAGCAACCCTGCGGAAGTCATCGTAAAGCTGGGGCCTCCCCCATTCGCTTCGTAGGAGAATCCGGCTTTTGGCTCGCGCGGTACTCCTTGTGTGTCAACAGGAGAAGTGAAAGAACGCTTCAGGTAGCCAATAGCGTCATCGATGGTGGCAGCGGCGACATCAAGCCCATCGTTCTTTGCGCTACGCAGGGCCATCAATTGCCATACACTCACGCTCAAGTCACTGTCGCCTGCATCAGGGGTATACCTCCATCCTCCCCGTGCTTGGACACCTTTTTTAACTCGCTGGCTTCGAACAATCAGATCAATTGCTCTTTGACAGGCTTCGTGCAACTGAGCATCCATCTCGGGATCAACGCCCATGCCTAGCATTTCCGTGAGCATCAAAGTGACGATGCCATGGCCATACATACGTGAACCATCCGCAGCACCAAAGTACCCGGATTTGTCTTGCCGTCCCTCACCCAGGAGAAAACGCAAACCTCGCGTCATTGCAATGCCTTCGGGGGTTGGATCAGAGGGTTGGTGTCCCACCGAAGCCATAGCCATAATCGCCAACGCGGTCATCGCGTTTTCGTGTCCGCGATCGGTAATCGAGCCATTAGGCTTTTGTTGAGTTAAAAGAAAAGAAATTGCTTTGGAGACCCCTGCATCAATTTCGTCTTTTTGAAAAGCTTGTTGGGCCAAGGCAATCGAACCGAGCCATGAATGCGGCCCCCCGATAACAAAGATCGCTACTATGCATGCAACTGCGATCCGTGATCCTCGCAAGTGGCGATGCGGGTTCTTTGAATAAGCAATGACTCGTTGTAAGAAATGGGTCGGGATCGAATTCTCAAACATCATCTGCTTTCTCACTGACTTTTTCCAAGATATCGAGGAGCACTTGATCAACTTCAAGCCCTTCGGCTTGGGCTTCGAAATTTAGCAAGACTCGGTGGCGCAGGGCTGGCAAGTAGACGCGACGAATATCCTCAAAACTGACGTTATATCGTCCATCTAATAGCGCTCGGACTTTGGCCGCCAATGCGATGGTCTGTGCACCACGAGGGCTTGCTCCCCATCGAATCGATTGGTTTGTTACATCGGGAGCCATAGGTCCGCCTGGATGAGTAGCCAGTACCAAACGAGCAATGTAATCCTGGACATGTTTTGCGAGCACAACCTGGCGCACTAGTCCCTGCCAATGAACGATCTCATTCCCGTCCATCACTTTCTCGGGACGAACATTCACTCCGCGGGTCGTGCGATCAATAATTGTGTTGAGTTCATCTCTGCTTGAGTATCCGACGACGAGCTTGAAGAGAAACCGGTCTAATTGGGCTTCGGGCAGCGGGTAGGTGCCTTCCTGCTCTATGGGGTTTTGGGTTGCGAGTACGAAAAAGGGCTTTTGAAGATCATAACGTGTACCTGCGACGGTCACCGTTCCTTCTTGCATTGTTTCTAGTAGAGCAGACTGCGTCTTTGGTGTAGCGCGGTTGATTTCGTCGGCCAGGCAAATCTGGGTAAAGATCGGCCCTTTTTGAAATTCGAATTGCCTGCGTCCATCGCGTTCGACAATCATGTTGGTTCCGAGAATATCGGAGGGCATCAAATCGGGAGTGAATTGGATTCGATTGAAGTCGAGGCTGAGTGTCTCTGAGAGTGTTCGAATGAGCATTGTTTTTCCTAGGCCGGGAACACCTTCGAGCAAACAATGCCCTCCGACAAACATCGCTGTTAACACCCCTTGAACGATTTCGTCATGGCCTACGATTACCCGTCCGATTTGTTCCCGGACTGCAGCAAATCGATCGCGAAACCTTTGCGCTTCTTGTTGCATCGTTTCGGCAGTAGTACTCATGGATAGGCGGGGCTTTCTATGATGGGATAAGGATTTCGCACATGATTTCCCAGTCTGATCGGAGCGTGATGTCGATCAAGTCTGAGAATTCGTTTCGTTTACGGGTTCTTTTTCTGAGCCTTGCGTTTTGCTTCCAGAAGCCGCGCCGTGTAGTTTTCACTCTCCGAGTCGTTGGCTTTAGGACTGCGATCGGGTTCATTTCGTGGGGAATCCCGCTTGATTCGCCCTGTACCGGATGAGATGTCTCCAAAGGAACTCGCGGATGAGACAGCCTCCTTTTGTGTATCGACCGCAGGGCTAGAACTATCGGTTCGAACCTCAAAGGAATTCCCTTGAAGAGTCGCGGCAGTCTTCTGTCTTCCAAGGTCATCCGCGATTGTTTTCTTACTTGAACGAAGGCGATCCAAGGTTTGTTGCCGAAGCTGATCGGTGGTTGTAAGGCTTCGTCGACCGAGCAGTAAAGCGAGTTTGCGGAGGGGCCAACCGAAATCTACTGCTACACGTCTTATGAAGACATCCGAAAAAAACAAAGTTGCACCGATAAGCACAACGATAGGCCAGACATCTTTCAGTGATTTTGCCGGTGGTACGCCTTGCCGAAAGGTATCCACGCCGAGGAGATCCGCAAGGTTCTCCTCGGCTAGGTCCGGGAGAACCTTCCCAGACTCACCTCCGAGAGGGCGGTTGGATGCAATCTGCTCCATCAGTCTCGAATTGGCTTGTCGTATCCGATATTCGTCAGAGAATGGCACCGTCACTCCGGTGGTAAGCGCTGGTTTTCCGGCCCCTGGATTAATACTAACCATGTAGCTACCGGCTTGTTCAGGTGCAAACTCCCCGACATATCGCCCGGGCGATTGCTGCTTTAGCGGCAGAGACATTGGCTCCAGATTCGGGCCGATTGCAGTGGCGCTCATTTCTAGAAAATTCAATGTGCGATCATTCTTATCGGTCGCATTGACAACGATTTGAACTCTGCCCTCTTTGACTTGAGTTGCCAAGCTGTAGTTCGCAGAATCGGACTGAGGCTTCATTGTCCAACGGACCAATTGGGAAAAAAACTGATCGTAATACGGAGATCCGATCCAATCACCAGCCCAACGCTTTCCACCATCACTTGTAAATACCGCCGTACGGCCCAACCCGTAGTTCCAAGTTGCTAGGAGAGAGGCGTTCTGTGGATCGTCAGGCTTTGCCGCAAGCAGGGGGACTTCTACCAGTGGACTGTCCTTCTTCTCAGTGAGGACGAACCCTCTGAGGTTTGGCAATTCATCTGGAATTCCAGATAGGATTTCATGATTAGGCAACTGGCGAATGGAGGGGACACCGCCAACTGGTTCAAAGACGAGCGGGCGAGTTACTCGTCTTGCCTCACGCATAAAAATCTTCGGTAAAGCTGATGAATTATTTACGATGTAGTAGTTTCCCCCGGTTACCGTGGCAATTCGTTTTAGTTCATTCGTTCCCACCGAACCATGTGCACCGACAGCTACCGTAGAGATCTTCACTTTATTCTTAGTGAAACTCCCCAATACGGCTTGGGATGCTGGAGTCGGATCGCCGTCACTGATCACGATCATGTGCTTGAGCGAGGCAGGCACCGTTGCCAGTGAAGTAATTGCCAGTTTTAGAGAAGAGTCAAAATCAGGCATGTCGCCGGGAACCATTCGGGACAGACGCGAGCGCATCATATTTTTATTTCCTCGAACCTTGATCAATCCTTGATTCGGACTGCCCCAGAGCCAACTGTCCATTGTCATGTCATATTGAATTACGCCACAGTAGTCTTCTGGCCCGAGCGCTTCGAGAGCTGATTTCCCTATGACCTTCTGCCAGTGGTTTCCCTCAGCCATTTCCGAAGCATGCATAACCATTGCCAGAGCGCCAACGGCATTGAGTTTGGGGTTTTTTACGGAGAAGTTCACCGGCATGGCTTCTTCAAGTTTCGTGTTCGTCCATCCTCCGGCACCAAAAGCCTCGGGACCACCAAGCATCAAAATCCCCATCCCGAATTGCTGAGAGCTCTTCACCATCATCTCAACTTGTTCTTCGGTAATAGAAGCCAGTTGATCCATTGATTCACCGCTCGTACGAGGAACCCCTGCGAGGATGACCGAGTCATAGCTCTGAAGCTCCACTAAGCTCGAAAAGAGGTTCGAAGTATTGCGAACGTCCACCTCAATATCGTTGCGTGCTAGGGCTTCGATAAGCTCGTTGTAATTTCCGATGTTATTCGCATCTTCGATCAGCATTACGCGAGCCCTACCTCTCGCATAAGTAAATGCGGTCGCTCGGTTGTTTTGAGGTATCGTATCTTCCTGTTGATTATCAGCGATAAACTCTGCCTCGTAGGTGTAACCTGCAGTCTGTTCGATCTTGTGAGGGATCGGAACAACGTTAACCTCGCGATCTAATGTATAAGGTGCATCAGCAAGAACTTCTGATTGATTCCCGATCCGTCGGACAACTCGCAAACGTCCTGAGATCTCCTTGGACGATTGCTCGGCTGCTTGGAATCGATTGATCACCACCCGTGCATCTACTGTTTGACCTTGGCGAACAAAACCAGGGATGTCGATTTTCTCTACAAGAACCTCGGAGTTCGAATCGAGTCGAACAGGGATTACATCGATCCCGATACCAGACTCTGAGAGTCTCTTGGCAGCTGTTTCGGCGGAGCCAAGCGTTTGATTTCCGTCGGTCAGTACGACAATACGTTTTGCCGAATCTTCAAGGAATGTTGCCGCAGCTAGTTTTAGCGCGCCTTCAAGATTTGTGGCGTCGGGCTTACCAAAATTACTTTCTGGTTTTGAGAGTGGAGGGAGGTTTTCATCGAGGGGTGGTATTTCGATCGAGGCCTCTCGCCCGAACAAGATTAGTCCAGCCCGATCCAAGCGATTTTCTCGCCGATGCTTTTTGACACTCTCGATAGCGTAACGCAACATCAACTGCCTCTTGGGCAATGAAATTGAGTCGCTTTGATCAAGGAGAAAAATGACCGTTTGGCGATCGCTTACCCAAATCCACTGAATCCCCGCGAGTGCAAAAATCACCATTAACAACACAAGACTGCGCAAAACCAGTGCGATCCATTGGCGGACTGGCCCCAACCCCGCCAACGAAGACCTACTCGACCACCAGATCCAAGGAATCACGAGCAAGAGCAACAAGATCCATGGGTACTGAAAACCGATTTGGAAGTTGCTAATCATACGCACCAAAGAGGGCGAAAGGCAAAACGAACCATCGTCGAAGGATGACGAATCATCGCTGGGCTTGGAATTCCTCCGAATCGCAATCCCATCGTCAATAAACAGTATAGCAGGGGAAAACGCACGGCATGGTGGTACAATGACTTGTTTTCTTTCCGTTGTGACTTTATCCAGTTCACCGCTAGCCGGCGAAAGGAGGTCGAAAGGAGACGACTTGCGAGTCTTTCCGACTGCCCGAAATCCGCCCGGTCCGCCGGAAATTCTCGATGCAACCAGAAAATCTCATGGTTCGACGATCTTTCTTTTGAGCAAACTCCTACGGATCTACCGATTGCACCGGCGTGGCTTTGGTTTCCCGGGGGACAAAACCCGAGAAACGTTGTTTCAACCCTTGGGGCGATCTGTTAGAATTTCGCGAAAGCATAGGGTGGACGTCGACATGACTGTCAGACGCCTACCCTCAAATTTCCATTGCTTGATGATTGACCTATGACACTGTTCGCATTTGCACTCGTTCTCGCGTTCCTGGT
Source organism: uncultured Pirellula sp. (assembly GCA_964483385.1). GTDB lineage: Bacteria > Planctomycetota > Planctomycetia > Pirellulales > Pirellulaceae > JBKCUI01. The sequence continues at coordinate 26,938 of CAZACJ010000066.1, forward strand.
ACTATCAGGGATCTTATGGTTGGCTTTCGGCCCACCATCCGCGCGGTACGGAACGTTGCTCCCTCGAACTTCTGAGCCTGCTTCGGGAGTCTCAGATTCTTCTGCGGATTCTCACACGCGGCCCGCGTACTTCATCCAACCGCATTTCGCTGTCGATCGTTCGACTGCGACTCGCCAAGTTGATGCAGGGGTTGCGTACACAGCGGGATCGGACGGCTACGCAGAGCATATGCGAATGCGCACTGACGGCGCTCACCTGCATCTCAGTGGCATGATGGCGACCGGTCCGCAGTGCGCAGGTAGCGGTCGGATCGTGCCAGTTGGTCGCACTGCATCAGTGGGACTGACTGCCTAAGTCCGTCGTAACGTGTCGATTATTCAAGTGATGGAAACGGAGCGTAGCTTAAGAAGCGGCGTTTTTCGTTTACCCATCAGAAAGAAATCCTCGCGTGAACCGATACAAACCCTCTCCATTCGGCAAACCGAATCAATCTCTCTTTGCCTTAGGATTGCCCCCTGTGTTTTGTTTGTTCCCCGACGCAACGCGGATCTCCTGGACAGTGGCAGATCGCACCTTCCCGATCCTGTTCCCCCCTCCACTAGTCGCGGAAACTGCAACCACCTCGGGGACTAGTGGATTGCTTCTCGGAATCGCTGGTTTGGTCGCCGGTGCAGTAATCACCGCAATCGTCCAGAAAATGATGGGCCAAGACGCACGCACGCAATCGGTTCGACTTTTGGAGCAAGCCAAACTCGATGCAGAGAATTTGGTCAAGAAATCGGAACTAGAGCAAAAAGAAAAACTGTTACAACTGCAATCGCAGTTTGAACAGGATCTCAAGAAGCAGCGCGATGAAGTTCGTGAACGAGAATTGCAGTTATC
>CAZACJ010000067.1:0-15115 GCA_964483385.1 uncultured Pirellula sp.
CCACCCGGAGCTTGCGCTTTCCGGCTCAAGCGGGGTGTTTGAATCGGCCACGTGTACTACATCAACCCCACCGATTATGCGTTTTGCTGACTAAACAAAAAGGCACCCGGTGAAAACCGAGTGCCTTTGAGGATTCAAACTTAGAGATCAGTAAGCTTTTAGTTAGCTACAACCGAGACTGTTGCCGCAGTTGTGGCACAAGTAGCAGTTTCCGTTTCGGACGGTAACCGAACCGCAGTTATCACAAGCTGGAGCATCGCTTTGGAAGCGAGAGAACTGTTCGGTTCGACCTTCTTCACGCATGGAGGTTTCTTCTCGCATCGGAGCAGAAGAGATTGCCCAAGCCGCTCCGCGTTCGTCATGGCTGACAAACTTCGCTTCGGTTCGCAGTGTGGCATCGCTGCTCGCCACCGGCAAAGCGGTAGACTTACCAGATTGTTGCTTGTCGTTTCCCGAAATCAAGTCTGCCTTAGCCTTTTGCTCTTCACGGTATCCGGCGAGGAAGGTCATGCCGAGCCAGCGGAAGATGTAGTCCACAACGCTCTTGGCGATTCGGATGTCCGGATTGGTTGTATGTCCGTTCGGTTCAAATCGAGTGTGACTGAACTTGTTGACCAAGACTTCTAAAGGAACCCCGTATTGCAGGGAGATCGAAATCGCAGTGCCGAAACTATCCATAAGACCACCGATGGTGCTACCTTCTTTGGCCATCGTGATGAAGACTTCGCCTGGGCGACCATCTGGATAGAGGCCGACATTGATGTAGCCTTCATGTCCCGCAATGCTGAACTTGTGCGTGACCGAGTTCCGGGTATCCGGCAATCGCTCGCGGCGTGGCTTGAAGACAATCTTCTCCGTAATCTTCTCGATGACTTGGGCAGCAGCTGCATCTTCTGCCTTCTTGCCTTCGGTTTTGGTGGAGAGTGGTTGGCTTTGCTTGGATCCATCGCGATAGATCGCGATCGCTTTGAGCCCTAGTTCCCAGCCCCAGTAGTAAGCTTGTTCGATGTCCTGGATGGTGGTGTCGTTGGGCATGTTGACAGTCTTGCTGATCGCTCCGGAGAGGAACGGTTGGGCAGCGGCCATCATCTCTACGTGAGCTTGCCAGCGGATACTACGTGTTCCATTGGCAGGGGTGAACGCGCAGTCGAATACTGGCAAGTGTTCGTCTTTCAAGTGCGGTGCGCCTTCGATCGTATCGCGTTCGTTGATGTACTTGACGATATCTTGAACTTGCTCGCTTGGGTAACCAAGGTTTTCCAAGCCTAGTGCTACGGAGCCGTTAACGATCTTGAGCATTCCGCCGCCAGCAAGCTGCTTGTACTTGACCAACGCAATATCGGGTTCGATCCCGGTGGTATCGCAGTCCATCATGAAGCTGATGGTACCGGTTGGTGCCAGCACCGTCGCTTGTGCGTTGCGGAAACCATTCTTGCGACCTGCTTCCAATACGCGATCCCAAACTTCGCGCGCCGCGTCTTTGAGGTAGCGGGGGCTCGAATCAGGGATTTGCTCGACGGCATTGCGGTGCATTTGCATGACCCGCATCATCGGTTCCGCGTTTTCTTCGTATTCAGCGAAAGGCCCTACGACGCCAGCCATTTCAGCGCTGGTGAGGTTTGCCGCTCCGTGAAGCAACGCGGTGATCGATCCGCACAAGCCATGGCCGGTGGAGGAATCGTAAGGAGCTCCATTGGTCATGATCAAGGAACCGAGGTTCGAATAGCCCAGTCCCAACGGACGGAACAAATGGCTATTGTGAGCGATGCGATCTGTTGGATACGCAGCGTGGTCGACCAAGATTTCTTGAGCGATAAAGAACAACCGACAAGCGGACATAAAACCTTGGTAATCGAACGATCCATCTTCGCGCCGGAACTTCATCAAGTTGATCGAAGCGAGGTTGCAAGCGGTGTTATCGAGGAACATGTACTCCGAGCAGGGGTTCGAAGCGTTGATGCGACCGCTGTTCGGGCAGGTGTGCCATTTGTTGATGGTCGTATCGTACTGAACACCTGGGTCACCGCAGTGCCAAGCGCAATCAGCCATTCGGGTGAGGATCTCGCGAGCCTTGTAGGTTGGTGGCTCTTCGCGACACTTATCAGAGATCCAGCGAGTCTTCCAGTTACCGTCGCTCTTCACGGATTCCATGAAATCATCGGTGACCCGAACGGAGAGGTTGGCGTTTTGGAACATGACCGACGAATAAGCTTCGCCGTTGAAGTTCGATTCGTAGCCTTCGCGAATCAACGCATGTGCTTTTTGCTCTTCCTTCCACTTGCACTCGATGAATTCCATGATGTCTGGGTGCCAGACCTTGATGGATTGCATCTTCGCGGCCCGTCGCGTTTTACCACCCGACTTTACTACTGCAGCGATTTGATCGTAAACTCGCATGAAAGAAAGTGGGCCACTCGGCTTGCCACCACCGGACAAGGCTTCGCGGCTTGAACGAATCGTCGACAAGTCGGTACCGGTTCCCGATCCGAACTTGAAGAGCATCGCTTCGCTGGTCGCCAGTCGCATGATGTCTTCCATGTTGTCATCAACACTTTGGATGAAACATGCGGAAGCTTGTGGGAACTCGTAAGGATTCTCTGGCTGCTCCAGTTCACCCTTCTCCACGTTGTAGCGCCAATTGCACTTGGTACCTACCACGTTGTACTGATGGAACAAACCAACGTTGAACCACACAGGGGAATTAAACGAGCCGTATTGGTGCAAACATAGCCAGGTCAAGTCACGGTAGAAGCGTTCCGCGTCTTCGGCAGTGTCAAAATATCCGTCTTCGCGTCCCCAGTCTGCGATGGTGCGGGTCACTCGGTGCACCAACTGCCGCACGGAGTATTCCCGCTCGCCAGGATTCTTAGGATCGCCGTAAAAGTACTTGCTCACCACGACGTTGGTCGCCAGTTGGCTCCAAGTCGAAGGGATTTCTGCGTTATTTTGCTCGAACAGGACCTTTCCGTTTTCGTCCTTGATCGCGGCGCTACGGATTTCCCAAGTGACGGTATCGAAAGGATCTGCGACGGCTGTCGGGCAGAACTTGGATTCGATCTTCAGTCCGCTACGATTTCCGCGAACTTCCCGCGTCGTTCGGGTCCGGGTGCGACGCTCACGTCCCATTTCTACTGTTGCCATTCCTTCGTACGACTCCCAAATTTCGAGGTATTAAAAACGAACGCAGTACTTAACGGACAATCCAAAATTTAGTGACGAAGGCACGGACAAGCCGTGATCGGGATAAGGTTCTGGGCAATCCGTAAGCTGGCGTGGTGGAAAAGACCATTGGTTGCGACCATGGTTGGGTTTCATACCCAGTCTCCGTACAAGCCTCCGACGCGCGTTGGGAGGCCACCTGATCGCAGGGTGGTGGCCGCCAAACGATGAACATGAAAAGGAGAAAGCAAGCAAAACACTGGATTTGCAGGGTTTTGCGTTGACTGCTCCTAGGGAGTGTATCGGAGAAAACCACTACCTATAGTAGTTAATTCTCTAAGAAGACACTACATGTTGCGTCATGGCTCCGCAGTTTATCGTTTCCTCGGGGCGTGTCAAACTTTTTCTTTCGCAGCGCCTAAAGTCCGAGCGAGTCGGGGTTTGAGGATTGGGTAAGCATTGCTACTACCGGCCCAAAAGGCGTTTTTCGGGGCCTTGTTTTTGTGCTTAACCTTTGAAAAAACCAACAGTTAAGACAATGTGAACCGGCGCAGTGACTAGTTTGGTCACTCGAGTTGGAATTTGAAAAATTTTTCCTCAAAACCCCCACCTTCGTGGGTTACAGTCCCCCCATTGTCGCTGATCGCTCCGCCGATCAGTCGCTCACTTCATAATCGCCCCAACTCTCTCCTATTCGGCATCATCGCAGTCAGACACCAAGCGGTACTTTGAACCCAGCAACGTGCATTATTACTTCCAGCATCATTGTCGCTGATCGCTCCGCCGATCAGTTGCTCACTTCATAAGTGCCCCAACTCTCTCCTATTCGGCATCATCGCAGTCAGACACCAAGCGGTACTTTGAACCCAGCAACGTGCATTATTACTTCCAGCATCACTCCCGTGGATCGCAGGAGCGATCCACGACACTTCATAAGCGCCACTGGACACTACTAAAAGCCATAATCGAAGTTAGGTGCCAAAACTCTTTCAATACGCCTTTTACAGGCGTATTTCTCAACAGTGACTCTCCGGCACGAGAATGGTTCCTTCGAGATAAGCCACCGCACGCCCAGATATATAGACGCGGTCTTGAACCAGTCGACACTCAAGCACCCCAGTACGCTTCGATAACTGGATCGCGCTCATCGTGCTCTTCCCTAACTTTTCTCCCCAATAAGGTGCCAGCATGCAGTGAGCTGATCCTGTCACAGGGTCTTCGTCTATCCCACAATTGGGCGCAAAGAATCGACTTACGAAATCCTTGGTCTCCCCCGGTGCAGTGACGATCACTCCTCGCAAATCTAGAGACTTCATCACCCCAAAGTCTGGGCTCATCTCTTCGATTTCCTTTTGCGATCGAAACACAGCCATATGGTCCATGCCACGATAGTATTCGCAGGGAACCTTACCCAAAGCTTGCACAAGACTCTCCGGTGCAGACGATACTTCTCGTTTCAGTGCTGGGAAATCCAGCGTTAACACATCCTCATCCCTCGACACACGCAGCGGTCCAGAGCGAGATTGAAACGTGATCTCCTTGAGCATCGGAGAACTATGGAATATCACGAATGCCGTAGCTAACGTCGCATGACCACACAAATCAACTTCCTTGTTCGGCGTGAACCATCGCAGCCTAAACGCAGAACCTTCCGCTACATAAAAGGCGGTCTCCGAGAGGTTGTTCTCTTCCGCAATCGATTGAAGTACCGAATCCGGTAACCATGTCTCCAGTGGACATACTGCAGCAGGATTCCCCCGAAATGGAGCTTCTGCAAAGGCATCGATCTGGTAGATAGGAATTTTCATTTGTACTGTCCGCCCTTTCCTCAAAGATCTATTCATGAACATTCTTGCCTAGCAAAAAATGTCTCGCCCTATAAAACTCCTAGGGGACCTTTGCCATTTCCGAACACTCTTCATAAAGCAGTTTACATTGTGGATTCGTCAGCACCCAAGGAGCCACCGTGTCGCGTCCAAGAGCAGCGCAAATCCTGCTTTTTGATGCCTCCCCAAATGCGGCATAGCACGCAGCTTGGCCCGAATAAGCCCTCGCCAGAGTAATAGACTCTGACATCAAAGACTGAGGAGGATTACTGCAAAGAATTTCGATCGTTTCGCCAAAAACGCGTAACGAATAGTCCCAATCGCCACGACTCCTTGCGAACTCTCCTAGTGCCATAAGTGCATTTGCCATTCCTATCCGAAACCTTGCGACATTCGGGTTCGTTTGTACCAGCTCAGAATAGTTAACTCGACTTTGCTCGAACATCGCATAAGCCTTAACCTCGTCGTGCAACCGCCCAAAAACGGTCCCGAGAATGTTCGAAGATGCCGCAAGACTATACGTGTATTCGGACTGGTCGGGATACTCTTTACGAAGCGACTCTAAAAGCCTTATCAACTCACTACTCAACGTACTAGCTTCCTCTAATCGATTTGCCGAAGCTAGAATAGCGATCAGATTCGAGAGTGATTTGGCTTTCTCAATGCGATACTCCGGTATGTCAGGGTATTCGCTGGCCAATTGAGTCTGAACACTAAGGCTCTCTCGAATGTAATCTAACGCGTCATTTACTTGACCTAACCGAATGGAGACAACTCCCAACGACCCGCAGAGACTACCGTAGTTTCTCCGCAAATCCTGTCGACGAGGATACATTTCGATTAACTTGTTCTGATACCCACGTGCTTCGAGAAACGAACCTTTGCTCGCTGCAAAATCTCCAACATCAAGCTGAATCATCCCTGTATTAAAATTCTGCATGAAGAGTAGCCTAAGAACACTTGAGTCTTCCGAAAAGTAAGATTCCAGTTCACGCAACACGCTTTTTGTCTTCTCTAATAACTCGATTGCTTGCGCTGATGCACCACGCGCCCGCATCACTATGGCTTGCGCCTGTCTTGACGAACAAAGTTGTTGGAGGATTTCGTTACGTCGAAGCGTCACGCTTTCCTGCCGCTGCTCCATTGATTGCGAAGTCGCAAATTGCGATTCATTTGGATTCAGCTCACTATTCTTCGCAGCGGCTAAGGCCTCAAGTATTCGGTTCGACTGCTCTAACGAAGCTTCCGCTTCATCCAACCTCGAAATACGGGTTAGCATTGTCCCATAGTCTCGTAAAATCTTAGACAAGAACATTCCGTACTTTGGCTCAGTGGCATTTTCATCCGCCAAGGACTGCGCTCTCGCAATCGCTTCTTCAAAAGACTGCTGTGACTCTACCGCTTCGCCACGATCGAATAAACAGAGCGCAAGCCGCCAATAGGCCTCAGCCTCAATCATGGATTTACGTTGGCTCAATTCAGGTTCCAAATCGGATGCCGGAAGGTTCTTCAAAGCAAATCGGATTTTCTCTTCTGCGGTTTTTAGATTGCCAAGGGTCGTTTCGATAGAACCTAACCGCATCATTGCTTCCGATCGCACTAACTGACTCGACGCAGAATTGTCGATCCTTTCAGCAAAACGCTCCCAACGCTTGGCTATCCTCTGGAGAGATTCCCATTCCAGGCCCTCTTTCTCAGGCGTGGAGCCGAAAAGCCGCTCCGTGGTCTCTTCAAGGCTAACTCGAAGCTCTTCTAGCACCCCCTCTTCCGCTAGATCCGCGCGCGATTCGGCGACTAACTTTTCATCGACAACCTTTTGCATTGTAGATTGCAAATCAGTTCTAGACTTCGTGAGACTCCAGAGTATGGAAGAACCCACAATGAGAATTGCAGCCATCGCAGAAAGTAGCCAGACACTGCTGCGGTACCGCCTCAAGCGGCGTACGACTCGGGTCGCTACACTGGGTGCCTGGGCGTCTATCGGACGTTTCTCTAAGAATGCACGCAAGTCCGAAGCCAACAAGCCAGCAGACAAGTACCGATCTCCAGGCTGCTTCTCTAAGCACTTCAAACAAATGATCTCAATGGGCTGCGGAATCTCGGCTCGCAAACGCCTTGGACGAACAGGCGGATCACAAGCTACCTTTGAAAGGAGTATCGCAGTGTTGACGGCTTCAAACGGTGCTCGTTCCAAAAGAAGCTCGTAGAAGATCGCACCCAACCCGTACACATCGATCGCTGGACTCGCATCGTTCATCCTACCTGTCGTCTGCTCTGGGGCCATGTATGCAGGAGTTCCAATAACATCTCCTGAATAAGTCAGCGTCCACTCCTCATTGGTGAGTTTAGCTAGTCCAAAATCAATGAGCTTTAATCCCCACGGCGAATCATCTTGCGTCACCAAAACATTCTGCGGTTTCAAATCACAATGAACGACCCCTTGCTGGTGAGCATGCTCGACCGCATCCGCCAAAATGAGCATCATCCGAACACAAGTCGCAATATCTGGCTTCTCGTCTCGTATCCAACGATGCAAAGGAATCCCAGGCACATATTCCATCACCAAAGCCGGCGCGTCTTCCACTAAAATCACATCGATGGATCGAACGATGTTGGGGTGCTGTAGCTTCGTTAACGCATGTGCCTCCCGAATCAACCTCTGTTTGCGATCCTGGCTCTGCGAAATGTAGGAACTCTGAGTTATCTTCTTAATCGCAACTTTCTTACCCGTTCGATGGTCAACTGCAAGATGAACAATGCCCATCCCACCATGGGAGATCACTTCGAGTAATTCATAAACAGGTTCCCGCGAAATCGGCGAATCCTGCTTGATGTTTTCCGGCACTGTGCTCCTATCCGGCATTGCGCAAACTTCCATGACCTCGACAAACGCAGTGCGACAATCCAGGCAAACTGCCAAGTGATCGCTTATCGACTGGGCTTCATCCGCGGAAGTAACACCCAGAAAAAAATCGCGTAAGGCCTCTTGAGAAACATGCTGCTGGAGGGAAGGACGATCCACTGATCTTATTTTACCCAGTTCGAGTAACCAACTAATCCGATGCTCGAAGCGAACGCAGCTCGTCCTCAAGCCGCCGTTCGAAGCGCTCTTTGTTCTTGTAAACCAAATCCAGAGAGATTCCCAAGGTCTGTGAGGCAAAGGCACCGGAGTTGCCTTCCAAAACCGTCAATCGATAAGCTTCCCAAGCCGACTCCTTGAATTGCTTGCGCGTTCGCGAGATCGCCAAGAGAAAAAGCTCCTCTTCGATCAATAAGTCGATCTCATGATCGATACGCCAAAGTGTCTCCTCCGAAACCAAGCTAGCCAAGTCCAAAGGCTTGTGCTCGAGCCTAGCTCGGTAAGCCGACTTCCGGATAACCTGAAGCCAACAACTGCGTGAAGTTTCTTTGAGCCAAGCCCTGAACGAACCGTTGCCCCGATGCTGAAACTTGTGAATGTTTCTGTAAACCCGCAAACAAGTGTCTTGCAACAGGTCTTCAACCTCGTGCAACGGTATATCCCACGCCCTCAACCAACGTCGCATCATCCAAGTGTACTTGGTTGCAAAATCTTCCCAAGCTCGCGGTTCTTGCGACCCGAGGCGTTCGATCAAGGACAACGATGTCTCGCAGATAGAACTTGTCATGTGATAAAATGTAATCCAACCCTAGACTTTAATCAAACGCATTCAATCCATGGGGTTGCTAGTTCCAAGTTCTTCACCGACCTGTTCTCGATTGGAACATTTCAAATTCTTTTTCCGAATATCCCTGTTTCCAAGAAAGTATCTGTCAGAAAGACGCTGCACGCGGCGTTTCTATTCATCGGTAGGATTGTCTTGATTGTCGAAGTGACATCACCTGCCAACCCATCGAATGGATGCGAAGGGAATGCAAAAGATCAATTTTGTTAGCAATGGATTGCAGGGGGTTCGCGTATTTAAGAGGAATTCTTCGCAATGAAGAAAAACACTTGGGCTCAACAATTGGTTTTCCGTGCAGCAACTTTCGCTACATTGGCGATGGGAGTGTTGCTAGGCATGCCGAGCAATACTGCCGAAGCAGGGGTCATTCCAATCGACATGTCAGCCTACGCAGGAGATAACGGGGGACTTGCTACCGGTGGCGGAGTAAGCATTGATCCGTTCACTCCAGGTTCAACAAGCCGATTGGACATTGTCAATATGAACGACTACGGCTTCTTGGGTATCGTGCATGGATTGACTCTTCAAAACTCTCTGGGAGGCGGGATCGCTTATGGCGGAAGCACCGCAACGCCAATAGCTTTCGGTGCAGGCGCAACGATCGATGCAAGTGCAGGAGGTGGTAGCTACACTGACACTTCCGAAACCTACTTTAAAGGTATCTTCGGGGCAACTTCACCAGCCTTTGGACCGAACTCTTTCCTTGGCTTCAAGGACAGCTTAGGTCGCTACGGATACATAGAAATCGAATGGAACGGCGTCGACACATTCAAGATCGTCAGCGCTGCGTATGAATCCGATCCAGGTGTAGCAATTCAAACGCCTGGTGGAGAAGTCGTTCCCGAACCGACCTCCATGGCGATCTTCGGTATCGGAGCACTGGGAATGGCATACCGAGCTCGCCGCAAGCGAAACGCTTAACCTCGTTAACCAAATGGTATTCAAGCTCCGACCCAATAGCATCCGCTAGGTTGTTTGGGTCGGAGGCTGAAAATCCCATCGCATAAAGAACTTCACAAGCCACCAAAACGTAGTACCACTTAGCAACACCGACGGAATAACGCCCACCCCAACATAACAAAAGGCAAGCGGCAATTCTTTCCAATTGCCACCGACAAACGACCAAGCACACGCAGTCGTAAACAAAGCTGCCCAGCAAAACGCTGATAAGTGAATCGAGTACGCATTGAGCGCATCTTTACGCCGAAGATAAAATGCGATCGGCATCCCAATCATTCCTGCAACCAAATAACAACTGACAAGCCCCACCGTCAACGCAAGCACCGGTAGTACTAACATAGATGCTTCATTGACATCAGCCCCAAACCACGTAGACAAGAATCCTGCAGCGAACACAATCAAAACAAAAACCAATGGAGCAACGGCTGGCGCAAACAAATAAGCCCACCAAAGCGATCGATTCGACGGTCTCATATTCGTCGCGACCGGAGGCGGTATGACTTCAGTCGTTTGAAATGGATTCTCTTGAAATGGACTCTCTGTACTCATTTTCATAATCCCGCCGGATTATTTCTGAATCCCTTTGGTCGATCGCACTGTCTGCTCGACTGAATTCTAAACTCGACTGAATTCTAAAGACAACAACTCGCAACAACAAATCGTGATGTCCTCAAAGATGCATAGTCGGACACACCAGGTTTCGAATTAGGCCAACAAAAAGGCCGGAGCATCGAAGCCCCGGCCTTGCAATTCTTAATCCTAACCGAGTTGGGATTAGCCAACCGTCTTGATCGTCTTGACCAAGCGAGAAAGGATCTTGTACGGATCGGCTTGCGAGTTCGGACGACGATCTTCCAAGTAACCCTTGTAGCCGCTGTTGACGAAGCTGTGCGGGATACGGATCGAAGCACCGCGGTCAGCAACACCATAGCTGAACTTGTCGATCGACTGAGTCTCGTGCAGACCGGTCAAACGCAAATGGTTGTCTGGACCGTAAGCAGCGATATGCTCGTCGCGATACTTCTCAAACGCCGCCATGAGCTTCTCGAAATATTCCTTGCCACCTTGGCTACGCAACTTCTCATACGAGAAATTCGTGTGCATCCCGGAACCGTTCCAGTCCCCACGGATAGGCTTGCAATGGAACTCGATGTCCAAACCATACTTTTCAGCCAAGCGAACCATGAGGTAACGAGCGACCCACATGTCGTCGCCTGCCTTCTTCGATCCCTTGGAGAAAATTTGGAACTCCCACTGTCCCTTGGCAACTTCAGCGTTAATCCCTTCGAGATTAATCCCTGCGTCCAAAGCGATGTCGATGTGCTCTTCGACAACCTGACGTGCAATGTCACCTACATTCTTGTAGCCAACGCCCGTGTAATATGGGCCTTGAGGTGCTGGGTAACCTTCCGCTGGGAATCCGAGCGGACGGCCATTTTCGTAGAAGAAATATTCTTGTTCAAAACCAATCCACAAGTCATCCATGTCTTCCACTTGAGCGCGGAAGTTCGATGGGTGTGGTTCACCATTGGGGAGCAAAACCTCGCACAGAACGAGGAAGCCGTTTTTGCGAGTGCTATCTGGGTAGAGCGCAACAGGCTTGAGCAAACAATCGGAGCTTCGCCCCTCTGCTTGCTGCGTCGAGCTACCGTCAAATCCCCACATCGGGAGATCGGCAACGCTCGTCGGTGCCTTATCGACCACCTTGGTCTTGCTGCGCATATTGGGCTCGGGTAGATACCCATCCAACCAAATGTACTCGAGCTTGAATTTGTTATCCGAAGACATTTAGCGTACTCTTCCTTCCAAAAAACAGACATCGAAACATTCGCAAAAACATAGCTTCCTATGAGCCCCGAAAGTCAAAGGTTGCAGACCACGCCGCTCGACCCCTGTCAACTAACATCACGATCCTTCACCCGCGAGCTCAACAAGCCCAGACGTCTACCCGGCGCCCGAACCTGCCAAGCCTTGGATGCACTCCGCCTATTTGCTCACACCAAATCCTCAGGATGAACTCACCAAAACCGCCTTAGTGCATAAGCCCTTGCACAAAACGATTCCGAAGATTCCCGAGTTGAGGCACCACAAAAGTGAACGCAATTGTTAAGCTGATATGCCTTTGCTGACCCCATACTGTAGCGTCAGGAAGTCCCTGAGCAAGCGACCCGCAAAGTTTCTTTAATCATAAAACCGCAAGGAATCATTGAGACTTATGCATGCGATGCCCATTCTCCTCGGGGTCCTAGCCGCTATGGCTGTGGCCTATCGATTCTATAGCGCATTCCTCGCCGCCCGCGTGGCAATGGTCGACCCGGCACGAACCACCCCGGCTCACGAGCTTAATGACGGACAAAATTACCATCCGACCAATCGTTGGATCCTCTTCGGCCATCATTTCGCAGCCATCTCCGGAGCCGGCCCGCTGATCGGGCCAGTTCTCGCCGTCCAATTCGGCTATATGCCCGGCCTGATCTGGCTCGTTATCGGGGTTTGCCTCGCCGGTGCCGTCCAAGACTTCCTCGTCCTGGCCGCCAGCGTGCGACATCGTGGCCAATCTCTCGCCCAAATTATCCGCTCCCTTATGGGGAAAAAAATCGGAATCCTGGCATCCTTCGCCATCCTCTTTATCGTCATCATCGCACTCTCAGGACTCGGAGTAGTCGTCGTCAAAGCGCTCGGTGGCGAAAGCGTTGCACTGATGCCCGGCAGCAAAATCGTCACCCCAACTCCCATCGAACCCGCACAGCAAACTCCAACTTCTACCCTCTACCAAATTCCCGCCAAAGCCCGAATCACCTACCCCAATGGCTCCGAGTTCCTGCGTAGCGAACCGTTCACCATCGAAATTCCCTCAACGAAAAACGCCTCAACATCAGACGCCTCAACATCGAGTAACGAAACGGACGGTGCAAACGCCCAAGCGATCTCAAGTTTGGATATTCCTGCCAAGTCGTTCGAACGCGTGCGAGGTAGCTCTTGGGGAACCTTCACCATCGCTTGCACCATTCCGATTGCACTTTTCGTCGGTTGGTATATGTACCGATTTCGAAAAGGACGTGTGGTAGAAGCCTCCCTCATCGGCGCAGCCGCGGTCCTCTTCGCCACCGTCGCAGGAGCTTGGATTCCCGGCTCTCCAATCGAACACTACTTCCTCTTCTCTCGCGATGGCATCATCGCTGCGATCTGCCTCTATGGATTCATCGCATCGGTCCTACCCGTGTGGCTATTGCTTTGCCCTCGCGACTATCTCTCCTCGTTCTTAAAAATTGGAACCATCGGACTGCTGATGCTCGGCGTTATCGTCGCCAATCCAAAACTAGAAGCCCCCGCAGTCAATTCATTCTTCGCAAACGGTGGCGGACCAAACATGGCGGGAGCCATCTTCCCGTTCGTCTTTATCTGCATCATGTGTGGAGCCGTGTCCGGCTTCCATGCCTTGGTCTCCTCCGGTACAACCCCCAAAATGGTCAGTAACGAAAAAGACCTTCGCATGATCGGCTATGGATCGATGTTGATGGAAGGTCTCGTGGCGGTCTGTGCTTTGATCGCCGCCGCTGCATTGCCCCAAGGTGATTATTGGGCAATCAATATCGATATGGCCAAAGCCCACCAATACGCTGAAACTCTCACCAAAATGCATGCGGATATCGATCACTTGGATCAAATTGAAACGCAAGTTGGAGGTGAAACACTTCGAGGCCGAACCGGTGGTGCTGTCACCCTCGCCGTGGGTATGGCTCAAATCATGACCCAAGCGATTTCCAAGTTCTCTTCCGCAGATATGGTCGACAGCTTGGTCAAGTACTGGTTTCACTTCGCAATCATGTTCGAAGCCTTATTCATTCTTACTACCATCGACACCGGAACACGTATCGCACGGTTCCTCCTCCAAGAATTGCTCGGTAACGTATCAACTAAATTTCAACGCATGGATTGGTGGCCGGGAGTCTGGATATCCACTGCTCTCGTAACGCTAGGCTGGGGAAGCCTTATCTGGTCCGGATCCATTCAAACGATCTGGCCAATGTTCGGTATCGCGAACCAACTCTTGGCCGCAATCGCCCTTTGTACTGTCACTACATGGCTCTTCCAAGAAGGTCGCGGACGGCTGACTTGGGTCACCATCCTGCCCATGCTCTTCGTTACGACAACGACCTTCACCGCCGCGGCCGAACTAGTCCAAGGGACCTTCTGGCCCGATCTGGTCAACGGACTAAAATCGGGAAATGTTGCCCAATCCCTTCGCGGAGGACTAAGCGGCGGAGCCATCATTCTGCTGGTCATTAGCTACACCATCATCCTTGCTAACGCCATTGCAATCTGGGTGAATCCCAAGCGGAATAAAGCAGCTCAAACAACAACCGGCCCTCAGAACTAACTTACGCTCCTCAGAGCCGATCACAGGTAGTGTGCTCCCTCGTTCCTGTGGACTTACGGCAAGGGTTCAAGCAAAAATTTTGGTGGGTCTCTCTACTCGTGTTCCAGTTGCTTCAATGCGATAATGGTCCAAGGCGGTCTACCTCTCCCTCGCAACTAAAATGTTTCAATAACTATCGTTGCAGCGTCCATCGGCCTGTAATTTTTTTCATCCTTGCTCTTTAGGTACATCGATCATGCGGACTTCTCTTTGGAATCGGCGAAATCTCGTTCGCCATCTCTGCACTGCCCTACTTTGCTTCAATGCCCCAGAAGCGATCCTGAGTCAGCCATCACGAACCCAACAAGCCTATGGGCAATCTGATGCAGTCGATAATGAAATCGTATCGAAAATCAAACAAGAGGGGATGGAGCGGTCCAAGGTCATGGAGACCATCAGTTATTTGACCGATGTCTACGGCCCTCGTTTGACCGGTGCACCTGAAACAAAGGTCGCTGGTGAATGGGCTCAGAAGAAAATGGAGGAGTGGGGACTGGAAAACGCGCACCTCGAACCTTGGGGACCGTTCGGACGCGGCTGGTCGTTACAAAACTATCGCGCCAATGTAACCGCTCCAAACTTCTTCTCGCTGATTGCCTACCCGAAAGCTTGGACTCCCAGCACCCCAACTACGGTCAAAGGGGAACCGATTTATCTTGATGCCAATACGCCAGAAGAGTTGGAGAAATACCGAGGAAAACTTGGACGCGCGATTGTCTTGATCAGTCCACCTCGAGATGTAAAGCCTTGGTTTGAAGCACCAGGCACTCGGCAAACCGATTCGGAACTTTTGAATCTTGCAAATGCCGAAGTAGGTGGATCGAGACGCCGTCGTCCACCCGGAGCAGAACCTTCTAATGGCGCGACGGGAACACCACCAAGCAACAACGTGATTCCACCACCGGGCGCAAACCAAGGCGCTGGCAATCCCCCACCGAATCGCAACAACGAACAACGCGGCAACGACCCCAGAGGTGGTGCTACCAATCTGACCACCGATAAGTGGCAACTTGCCTACGATGAAGGGGCAGCAGTGGTTCTTGAAG
>CAZACJ010000067.1:15215-27269 GCA_964483385.1 uncultured Pirellula sp.
ACCACCGATAAGTGGCAACTTGCCTACGATGAAGGGGCAGCAGTGGTTCTTGAAGCCGGTCGAGGAGATGGTGGAACGGTCTTCGTCGCTTCTGCTACTATGCCCCGCCGCGCCGATGCGGGACGCGATCTACGTAGCCCCGGCGAAGGTGGCCCTATGTCTCGAGGTCCAAGACCTTGGACAGTCGATTCTCCCGCCATCCTACCGCAAATGGTCGTCGCTGCAGAACACTACAATCGCCTCGTTCGAATGATCCAAAAGGGAGTTAAACCACAACTCGAGATCGATATCGAATCCACCTACCACGACGGGGATGTCAACAGCTTTAACATCATCGCTGAAATCCCCGGCACCGATCTCAAAGATGAAATCGTCATGATCGGCGCACACTTCGACTCTTGGCACTCTGGCACAGGTGCCACCGATAACGCAATCGGTTGCGGGGTAGTCATGGAAGCGATGCGAATCCTTAAATCCATCGGTGCCACACCGCGCCGAACAATTCGCGTAGCGTTGTGGACGGGCGAAGAACAAGGCTTGCTCGGATCACGCGCCTACGTCACACAACATTTCGGAACTCTGCAAACCACCCCGCGCGAACGCAATGCGGAAGGTAGCGAAGAACGCCGACCAAGTTCCGTGATTGAATACACTCCCGAATACGAGAAGTTCTCTACCTATTTCAACTTAGATAACGGTGCCGGAAAGATTCGAGGTATCTACTTACAAGGCAACGAGGGGGCTCGCGGAATTTTCCGCAGCTGGCTCGCTCCCTTCTCCGAATACGGCGCATCCACTGTCACCGCTGCAAATACAGGGGGAACAGACCACCAGTCGTTCACGGGCATCGGATTACCTGGATTCCAATTCATCCAAGACCCCATTGAATACGACACTCGCACGCATCACTCCAGTATGGATGTTTTCGAACGACTCATCGAAGACGATGCCAAACAAGCTTCGATCATCATGGCTACCTTTGCCTACCAAGCCGCAATGCGAGATGAAAAAATCCCTCGCCGAGCCTTAGAAGGAAATCCAACCATGCAACCGAAAGCACCGGCAGTGGGCCAATAGCCCAATACCGTCAAATCGATATATTCCGACGGCCTCTTTGTCTGAGACCGTCCCACCGACCGAACCGATTCTCACGCCCGCTCCGCTCAAGACGCCAAGATCGCAAAGGGAAAGCAAATCAAACAGAACCAAAACGCGAATTCTTAGAAACGTCCCCCGCGTTCTACTTTCCACTTTCTCCTTTCAACTCTCTGAGAGCCATCGGCTCTCCGCGGCTTGCGCGAAGCGGGCTCAGTAACCCAACAACACCGTGAGCTACTGCAGCTAATTACTTGCTAACCGGCTCGGACTCTTGAATCCAAGTTCCTAACTCCGGATGAATCACCAGAATCGAGTAACGTGCTACAGTAGTCCATTCATCGGTACTCAAGCTTGCGTAGTCAAAAACCCCGCGAAGATCCGTGTACCCGTCTTTATAGAAACGTATCGAACCATCGGCGTGCTTCGCATAGACCTTTACGTAAGCTCCCTCAAGTGGATGCTTGTTGCCTGCTCCTAACACTTGTAAACGTCCGAGAGGTGCAGTCAAGTTCACACTAAGCGAATTGGAATACACCGGCAAACTACGCACGATCCCACCGGAGACAACCTCAAGAATCATGTTGCGATTCTTGAACTCGTCAGGGATCTTCCATTCGGTCTTCTCCCAAGTCCCCTTGGAAGCAACCTCAAGTTTCTGCGTGCGGTTCGGTTCAATCACAGCGGAGCGTGTTTGGTTTTGTCCTACAAATGGATTGCGGCTGAACATCAACTCTACGTCGATAAAGTAAAGGTTGACTTGTACGGAATCGATATTGCGATGCTGGATCCAGATTTGGCCATCTTTAGAAGCGACCTCCAAACCTGGTAGCTTCGCAGCTCCGGCCGCCATCTCTGCTTCGCGCCCACCTGCAAGCTCACGCTGCCCATCGTTGGCATACTTGCCTTCGTCTCCTGCATTACCTCGGTTTCCTTCCTCATTCGCGGAAGCTTCGGTATCAGCGTTCGACACTGCTACTAGTCCTTGTTGCAAATCTTCGCGTTCCTTGAGTTGCTGCGCAATTTGTCCAAACCAAACGTTCCATCGCGGCACCGGGTACTTCGCATATTTTTCAGCAAGTGCCTTCGCGCGGTCCCAAGCCCCCGTTCGCATTGCAAAGTATGCATCAAAATAGTCATACTGCATCTGGGCTTCGGTCGTCTCTTTGCCTGTAATCAGCGCCGCACGATCTACGCGTTTGAAGTTCTCTAAAGCCTCCTCGACACGGTTTTGGATCAATTGGTAGTAAACCAAGGAAAGCCGATGCCTTGGTAACATCTTGGGTTGATACGCTAAGAGCCGCAACCATGCTTGATACTGCGACGCCAAACCATCGTTGAGGATCTTCCAATCACGTCCAAGCCGATGCGTTCGAGCGACAACGATCGGACGGAAATCAAGATGCTCAATTTTTAGTCGTGATTCATCATCAATGTTCATCAACGGGCATCGGAACACCGGTGAGACTTCCGCGACAATTGCGTTGTTGGCTTCGAGGCACTCTTTGATCCTCTGTTCATCCCGGTGCACGAGGCTGTATCCCCACAAGGTTGGATGATACATCCCAAAGCGGTCGAGTTTCGTCAGCACCTCAGACCAGAACGCTTTGTCACTCATCCGCCAAGCGATCAAACCTAAATCGATTTTCGCAAGATTTACACGATCCAAGGCTGCGAGAACTTGTTCGCTTGTTCCCCAAGCGGCGACATACTCCCAAGAAGTATCATCCACACGCAAAGGAGCATCGAGTACCTTCACCGGCTCCGAGTTCACATGTGCCAAATAATTTCCATCGCTCGACGCGCGAGCCCCATACTGCTGGAATTCACCGGAAGCAGGGAAGTAGAACACGTGCGACGTTTCTTGCGTCGAAAACGGAGCCAACTGAAACTCACGAACGGTAACACTGCGACCCGCTTCCAGCGGAATTGCACCTTGTGGAATCTGCATCAGAATTTGCACCCGCATCGGATTACCGGTTGGGTTGGTTAGCACAACGCGATCGCGATAAGGTACCCCAATTACCAATTCCTGACGATTGACAGGTGCCGCCGTTGTGTCTGCGTTTGCTAGATACAAATTTTCGCTGAGCAGAACCTTAGACTTAGGCTCAGCGGCATCAATACCAATGATCCCTTGGACATACGCCAAAGTCTTCCCCGTGTGTTGGTAAATCCAGCGGCCATTTTCAATCTTCAACGTACCAGGCTCGCTTTGTAGCGGTAGATCAACGAAAGCCAAAGCAAGAATCGCTTCGTTACTATTTCGGGCTGCGAAGTGTAGATTTTCAGATAACTTACCAGCTGGTAGTTTAAGCGTATCGATCCAAAATGGACTTGGGCTGACCAAGCTGGGGTTTTGATTCGCCAATAAGACTTGATCGAATTGGGATTCCGCCCATTTGCGCGTCGCAGCCAGTGGTTCAAAGAGTTGGATCTGTAGACCCAAGTCAGCGCGATTCCTCCGAGCGGCGTTGGCTCCGAAAAAGCGATCTGTCGTTCGATTTAAACTTAAACCACGCATCTCAGGCTCAAAATCTGGACTGTCCGCAACCGGGTCGCCGCCGGCATTTGCACCCTCAACTCCCTTGGCCTCCAAGCCAAAGGCGAGCGAAGCCGATTTACCTGCTTTGTCCTTCGCTAAATCCCGAAGTGCCCCTCGACCGCGTGTCTCTCTGCGTTGCAGTGATTCCGAAAGTTCCTTTGCGTCACTCAATTGGGCTTTCAGTGCAGCTCCCGGAACCCCTTCAACCGCATCGAGTCCTTCGGTCCCTGCAGCAATACCACCTGTCGCGGGTATGCCACCCATGCCACCCATGCCACCACCACCCATGCCTCCACTTAGCCTACCACCACCACTCGGCTTACCTGGACGAATCCCCAATTCCTCTCGTTCGAGAAGACGTTGGTCGAAGTAGTATGACGCGTCTTGTTTAGCAAAGTCTAACTCTGAAGTCCGAAGGGCTTGGCTAAA
The DNA here is from genome assembly GCA_964483385.1 of uncultured Pirellula sp. Classification (GTDB taxonomy): domain Bacteria; phylum Planctomycetota; class Planctomycetia; order Pirellulales; family Pirellulaceae; genus JBKCUI01. Next base: position 19,285 of record CAZACJ010000067.1, read on the forward strand.
CCACTGATTTTGTGTTTCTACCGTAACAGGCTGCGCAGCAAGACTGTTTTCAAAGAGTCGTATCAACCCCTCTCGCTTTGCCTCGAAGGACTTTCCGAGCAGTACGCGCTCCGTCGTATTCAATTGCTGATATCGCCAAGGAACGGTATAAGACGTTAGATCTTGATCCAACAACCAATCATCAACAAATTGCCGTGGAGTTTTGTTCGCGAGGTGAGGTCGAACCACACGATCAAAGAAAGCACGGTCATGTTGACGAAGAAACAAGTGCAACTCGTGGCAAGCGAATTCACTGTATCGGTCTTGTTTTTGTTCGTCAGATAACCCACTCCACGTCTTTAAAAAGTCATAGCGTCGGAATTGTGGGGCTCCCTGAAGAATGGAGTCCAACATCGGGATCAAGTCCGCGATCGAAGTGTAGGAACGGATACGGGTTACACCAACATCGCCAAGATCTTTCGCGACGTTGGCATCAATGCTGTAAACCGATTCCTTCTGAATAAAGTGTTTCTGATCGTCGAGCGATTCTTGCAAACGTCGATCAGCTAGTTTGCGTGGACCTTTCCAAGGTAACGCGATACGCGTCGATGCTGTCATATCCGCCGAAACGGCAACAATCCCTAAATCCGTTACCCCTTCGAGTTCTTGAAGACCAATAGCGATAGTTCCGTTCTTGTCAGGTCGAATATTGACCAGTAATTGAGCGCCAAGGCCCAAGAACCCATAGTCTCGCGACTCACCCATCGCATCACCGACTCGACCGGGATCTGCAGCCATCGGCGCTCCAGGTACTTGGCCAGGAGCGTTGCTTTTCTCCGCAATCGCATCACCGGCTTGCGCGAGTTGGTTTTCGTTACGCGTCGCAGAAAGCTCCCAAGGGTTCAGCAGTACCGTCGGGTGTGCAAGACTGCTACCCATCAGTTTCATCGCCTGTTGCCGCGCAAGGACGTACTGATATTCTTCATCGAGCTTCATCGAATCGACATAAAAATTCGATGGTCGTTCTCGTCGAATGCTAGGCGCAAAAGGGCGTTGAGTTCGGCGCAACCACTGCTCTGTTTCGCTATGTGCAAAAGGTGCGGCTACTACCAATAATCGAGTTGTTGCATCGACACCGATAAGATCGATCCGCAAGTTGTTCTCATCCAACTTGGTACTTGTGATTGCCAACGTATCGAGAGGGGTCGTCGCAAGGGTTTTATTCTTCCCTACGATCCAAGCATCTCGCTGTTCGCCTTGGGTTATCTCCAAATCCAATCGGGTACCTTGTTCATGATCCAAAAGGGCGTAGTTGCCAGCATCAAGCCCAGCAATCTCCAAAACACCAGCCAGCGGTTTGATCTTCTCGCTTTGATCAGCCATCGCTAAACCAGAACGAAACTCGAAGAGAGAAAACCGTCTCGCCTGCCGCTTGAGCGCTTCGATTCCTACTTGAGCACCGACCAGGTTGTCTTGTGCTAGCGGACCTGTTACGCGAATTGCTTGACCTGCAGTAGCATGGATCTTTTGAGGCCAATCCATCGACGATTTTGGCAGCACATACATTCGACGTTGCGATTGAGCACTTGCGACCCAAAAACGTTCTACACCGACAAGTGTACCAAGTTCGATTTCTCCAGAAGCATCTGATGCCAATCGAACACTTCGCGTTGGCTGAATTCCATACAGTTTGAATTCGATGTCAACTGGAGTGCGAGGAATAGGTTCTCCATTGCGTCCCCGCAGTTCCAATCGGTATCCGTCTGCAGTGCGATTCAAATAAGAATCGAAAACATAGCCTGTTTTCGCGAAGTCGTTGACTCGGGTTGTATGGTTTGCTGATAGCGAACGCACGGTATCCGTACGCACTTCGCGAATCTGCGCTTGGAGCGTCCAATCGATTTGCGCAAGCCTTGGTGGAACCGAGAACTCTTGTGTCAACTCTTGCTGATCGTTCAGTTCCAAGTTCTTAAACTGTTGCGTTGTAGACATACCGTCTAAATCGGTGCATTTTGCTATCAGCTCAATTTCAGATAGGTTCGAAAGAGGGAGGGGTTGGTTATGAGCTAACAAACGAGCTCGCAAAACAATTGCTGCTCGATTCCCGGAAAGAACACTTTGGGGATCTACTAAGAAATCAGCTTGGAAGTCATAAGCTTCTGCTAGATGCGCTAGGGGCTCGAGCACAGCGAAGTTTCCATCGCAAAGCAGAATTGCTTTGGATTGAGTCGTTTGCTCAAAGGGGATCAGAATCCAACCATCTTCAGCGGGCAAGAACTCCCGTTCACGCAGTAGTACCTTTGCCGTCGGCACGTGGTTCCCTGCGGCATCGACAATTCGAAGCAACTGACCTGCATCAGAGATTGTTTGGATCGACTGCAGTTTACCTTTCTGTACGAGAGCTCGGCTGCGTTGCCCCCCAGCGAGGACTTCGACAATCCACATCCCAAGTCCTTCTAATTCAGGTAGTTCGAGGATTTCTCGATGACGACGATCATTTCGCTGGGCATAGTTGAGTTTCCGCTCGATGTTCGGAACAACACCATCGAGATCGATAGCTGTCGAAATCGGAGTCATTTGTTTGCTCAAGATGTTCCGAGCATTGAGTCGATAGACACGAACGAAAAGTTCGGGAGTGTTTTTCAAATCGATTTCCAATCGAACCTTTTCATCCGATTTGTAGGTTGCTGGGTTTGTGGGAGCAAATCGAACTTCGATGCGTTCGGCGAGTTCTTTCTGTGCTTCTGGAGATAGCTGCGCGTAATAGGTCTTAGGATCTCCGATGCCGTGCAAGATTTTGGTTGTTGCAAAAAAGGTCTGCAGATAGCTACGCTCGAGCCATTCGCTAAAGTCATCCACATTGGCATCGGTACGGAAGAAGATATCCAAGTACTTTTCAATCAGTTGGCGGTCGTCCCCGATAGGTCGTTCTAGATAACGGACAGGGAAAGCGACGTTCCAGTCGACCACCGTTCGTTTCTGAGACCACTCGCGAAACGATTGCGTGCAGATCGGCCGCTGGTTAGGTAAGCGCAAGTAGCGTTTAAAGCGATCACGATCAGGGGTACCTTGTTCGAGATCAAAGACCAAGCGTTGATGCAGGACAGAAGCGATCAAGCTGTTGTGTAGTTCTGGTAGACCTACCACAAATGCTTCCATGCGATCCAAATGACGTTTTCGGACATCGGCGTCTTGCAGCGACTCATCGTCGGTCGGTTGCAAGCGCCGAAGGACTTCGACTACATAATTTGCATTTTGATCGATAGTTGGGATTCGTTTACGAAGTTCTTCAAGTTGGGAGAGAGTCAATTCGCGGTGGATAGGAGCCCATCCGAATCCTTGGGAATGGATGGTTGTCAATTCTTCCACGAGTCGGTCCATGAGTTTTGGGGTATCGACACGATGGGAGCGGGAGAACCAACGCCTTAGGGAATCGATGTTATTCACCGACTCGAGTGCCTCTGGCAGTGCTGGGTCTTCGATCGAATCCAGTCCGGGGCCTTGGACAGTTTCGCGAAGGGTACGATTCCAATCGAGGATTGCCGGATCGAGTTTGGTCGCCAGTTCAGCCGCTTCATCTTTTTTGGGAGCGGGGTGGCTGGTAACGATTTGGAATTCGCGTTGAAGGTATTCGACGGTGGCATCGGGATTGGAGGCGTATTCGAGCAGCGTTTGTCGGGTGAGGAGTGCTTTTGACTGTCCGTTGAGTCCGGATTTATCGATCCAGGATTTCAGCAGTGCGCGGGCTTCGGCGACTCGCCCGAGGTTTTGGTGGTGCAGGATTTGGTAGTAAAAGTAATCCGGCGTTCCGGGGATAAGTTCTTCTAAAGCTTGATCACGTTGTTCGGAGAGTGCGAAACGTTCGAGAAATCCCAGGGGTTCGCCTTGTGCGAGAGCCTTTTGGGGGAGGCAAAAGAGGGAGAAGAGTGCCAAACCGGCGAGGAGTAGAAGGGTTTGCATAATTTTTTAAGGCAGACGAGGAGTAGATTTGGGGCTGGGAATTTCGCTAACCCAGTCTTTTTGCATACCGGCTTAGAGAGACCCTAGTTCAAGAATAACGCGGGGGAGTAGAAATTTCTTAGTGAAAAACCGTTCACAAAAACAAAAATCCCGCTCTAGTCCCATTGTCGCTGATCGCTCCGCCGATCAGTCTCGTCACCTCATCAGCGCCCTAACTCTCTCCTATTCGGTTCCATCGCAGTCAGGTTCCAACGGGTTCTCAAACGAGCGCCGTGCCTGATAGTCTTCTACCTCACTCCCGTGGATCGCGGGAGTGATCGACGAAAATGTGCATCACAGCATCGCTTGCATGGCCACGTGCCAATATCCCTTCGCGGACTGTTGGCTTTCCAATTTACAGCCAAACACTTTGCTAAGTCGTTCACTCGCCATCGCTTGTTCCGTCGAGCCGTCAAAGGCGACCTCACCTTGATCGAGCAACACCGTCCGCTGAATGCACGGGAGAACTTCGTGCATGTGATGAGTGACGAGAATTAATGTTGTACCCGATTGCGCAATGTGTTGTAGGTCTTCCAAAAGCTGGAATTGCGCTCGCATATCCAAGCCCGATGTTGGTTCATCCAGCACCAAGGCTTCTGGCTGATGAACAATCGCTCGAGCCAATAACGTTCGACGTCGCTCTCCGGTAGACATGTGTCCGAGGGGGCGATTAGCCAACCGCGTCATTTTCATTCTCTCCAAGGCGATCGCCGCAGCTTCTCGCATCTGCGGTGTTACCTGATCAGGATCCGGCTCAAGCTCTGAAGAAAAGAATCCCGTAAGCACCGCTAATTCTGCCGTGAGTTTTCCAGACCGACCAACTAAAAAATGCTGGTCCACCTCGCTGCTTACAAACCCGAGTCGAGTGCGCAAATCCCACACATTCCATTCTGTCTCGCCGAAGATCTTTACCGTTCCCGCATGTCCATCGACAAACGAAGGGTAAACCCGTCGCATCAAAAGCTTCAAAAGAGTCGATTTTCCTGAACCGTTTGGACCAAGTAACGCGGTGTGCTCCCCAGGCGAAATTGCAACCGTGAGCTGGTTGAGAATTGTGGTGCTACCACGAACAAGACTGACATCTCGAACCTCTAAAATTGATGGAGCGTTTGACGGACGGAGTCCTGGGGAGACCTTTGATGGGGGGATGTTGCTCATGGGAACCGCTTGGACGAATAAAAAAACGCTTAATAAAGCGATTGTGACGGATTTCCGAAATTATCAAAAGGGAGCACCCCGGGAAACTTGGATCTCAGGAGTGCTCCGGTAGTAGCCGACACGAAGCCTAGGGACTATCTTTTAAGGTTAGCTTCTAAAGCCTTACAGGATGGCTAGTTGGGCTCACGATTCTTTTCAGACATAGGTTCTCCGGTGGTACGGCATGAGCAACGATCGTTCTGAGCACGACCTCGCCGGCAAGACTCGGACTTTTTCGAAGGAAGAACTCGAAGCGTTAAGTCGCCAATCCAACGATGATTTCGACTTCGCTTTTTCAGGTGACCTGCAATCCAACGTCACCCGAGAGCGACGCAATCCTATCCTTGGTGAATATATCATCCTCGACCGTCTCGGCTCCGGTGGAATGGGACAAGTCTACCGTGCCAAACACCGGACAATGGATCGAGAAGTAGCGGTCAAAATACTCCCCAAAAGACTTTCGTCGGATCCGCTTGCCGTAGAAAGATTCTATGCCGAAGTCCGAGCGCAAGGCCGCTTGATGCATCCGAATATCGTCACAGCTTTTGACGCAGGCTGTCATCGCACTCGCACCAATACAGTTCATTATTTAGTAATGGAGTTGATTCACGGCGAATCGCTCTCTCAGCGTGTCTCACTTCAAGGCCCTATGTCCGCATCCGATGCGTTGCAAGTGCTTAAGCAAGCCGCCACTGCTCTCGAATATGCGCATGGATTGGGGATCGTCCATCGAGACATCAAGCCGGGTAATATGATGCTCACCCAGCAAGGAGTGCTGAAAATCCTCGACTTTGGTTTGGCAGTTCTTCGCGATGTCGGTGGAACATCGGACGGCACCAGAAATCAACTTATCGGTACCGTTGAATACATGTCTCCCGAACAAATCAATACGCCGGAGCTCGTCGACCATCGCACAGATCTATATTCGCTCGGTGCTACATTTTTCTATTTGCTCACTGGAAGACCTATGTTTACAGGCGAAGCGGTCCAGACGGCGCTCGCCCAACTGAACAGAATCCCCCCTGCTCTCTACGAAGTCCGCAGCGACCTCGATCTGCGTTTCGATAACGTTTTCCAGTCCTTGGTGGCAAAGGATGTCGTCGCTCGATGCCCGTCCGCAAAAGACCTTCTTGAAAAACTCTATGAACTCCGCTTGATCGAACGATCCAGCAACACTGTTGCCTCTCGAGAAGGTGTAGTTAAAACTGCTAGTCTTTTGTCTCGCGATCGACCAACCAGTATGGGACGTGGTACTTCGTCTTCACTAAAGTCTTTCGCGCCCATCGGAATCGACTTGGGCATGATCCACTCGCGATGTAGCTACGTGAATAACGATTACAAAGTCGAACAAGTTCTTCTCGATGGTGACTTACACGAGCTTCGCAACATGCTCTATAGCGACGATGGAAACATCGCGATCGGGTCGGCTGCTGCTCTAAAACGTGTACAACATCCCGAACAGATTTTTTACGGTATCCAACGCTGGTACGGTCTCCCATTGCTCGAAAGAACCTTTGGTGGTCGACGTGTTGCCCCGGAAGTTCTTGTCGGTGCTATCCTAAGACAAATCATCAACGGTACTCGGCGCCGTTACCCCAGTGCATCACACGCAGTGGTTACAGTCCCCGGTTGCTATGATCAACTGCATCGATTGAGCACGAAAACTGCTTGTGCAATCGCGGGTCTGGAAGTCCTACAACTACTAGACAAACCACTGGCTGCCGCTCTCGCACACGTTGAGATCGAGTCGAGACTTGCCCAAGCCCGAGGCGAAGAGAACTATCAAAAGAGAATGCTAGTGGTCATGCTCAGCGGAAGCGCTTGCGAGGCTGCGGTTATTCAAGCGAATGCGACACGTGTGAAAACTCTATCCTTAGTAGGTGACTGGCGACGTGGAACCGTCCGATGGCACGATGTTGCGACCAAAAGGTTGGCTGGCATCATCGAGAAAAACTATGGAGTCAGCGCAAGGGAAAACATTGCCCTGGCCTCCCAACTGCAACGTACCATGGAACGCGCCTTTGAACGCTTACGCCATGCGCAAAAAGTCCCCTTCGTTGTTGAACTGCATCAGCGAAAATACGAAGCGGCTATCGAACGCGATAGAGTCGGCGAATGGGTCGATGACCTCGAAGCAGATTGTGAACTTTTCACAAAAGAAGCACTCGCGCGAGCAAATGTGGATCCCTCCGAATTGGATACACTCATCCTTATCGGAGACATACGCTGGTTACCGAAACTTCAGCAAAATGTCACAAAATATGTTCGTCCAGACGCGAAAGTCGTTTCTTACGGCTCCGCAGATCTAGCCCGAGGCGCAGCCTTGCAGTCCCGGCATCTTATGCCCCCCCTCGATCCGAAAAACCCCATCGCCGTTGGTGCCTCAAGCTACGATTTGGGCATGGTCGTTCAAGAACAAGATGGAAACGTCCATCCACCCAAAGTCCTTATCCCCAAAGATACAAGCCTTGGCCATCAACTTAGCCGTACTCTTCGATTCACCAAAGAAGGGAAACAACAACCGACGCTACAGTTGATCGAAGGTACCCGCTTCGGAAATCTAACTTGGAACCGCCTTAGTCGACTGCCTTTACAAACCTGTTTTGATGGGCGATCACAAGCCGATCCTCTCCAATTGACGATCGAAACCGATTCGAGTGGACTTGTGACAACCTCATTGACCTGGCTCGCCGGAAACAAACAAATTGTTGCGGCTCCGTTAGAAGTACCGATTATGGACGCCATTTCTATGCGGCAATGGCGAGATTGGCTCGATTCGCTGATGCTCGTTAACTCCTCCGACCGCTAAA
>CAZACJ010000068.1:0-11970 GCA_964483385.1 uncultured Pirellula sp.
ACCCGGTGCTCGCGCATTCCGGCTCAAAAAACCACCCGGTGCTCGCGCATTCCGGAGCCACGGCTGGGTGTTTTTTCGTTTAGCAGTCAGCCGAAGGCGTACTGCGTTCAATTCCAAACCGTGGATCGCAGTCGCGATCCAAGTCACTGCGATCCACGTCACTATCCTAACTTCATTTCGGACGCGCAAGCCATGCTTCGTCGAAGAAGTCCGCGTCGGCGATCCCACCCGGCCAACGACCATTCGGTGGCGTTGATAAGTCAATAATCGCCCAATCGGGTAGCTTGGGTACTTGTCTCGCATTGTTCAAGTAGTCGTATTCGCGGTAGGTAAAACTGCTGTTGAATACTACGTAGCGGTGGGTTGCCAATGGGTTTGGATAGACCAACACAGGGATGTGCCCTTTGGAACTGCGTCCTTGATTCTGGCCGATAGCGACCGATTCGGATGTCCATGAAATGGGCATCTTGCTTTGACTTTGTTCTTGTGAGTCCATTTTCAAAGGAACAGAAGCGTCGAGAACTTTGGCAATTGTTGGATTGCTTTTTGGATCACCCCAAAGAATCAGGTTGTAGTTTTGCAAATCGGCAGGCGTGAGCTCTTCGGAGGATTTGATCCGAACGTCTCCTCGCATTTGCCGATGCCATTCTTTCACAGCGCGATCGAATTCCGATTGCACCCACTGATCTGTCTCGCTGTGCCAGCCTTGGCCAGAAGGCTTCACAAACAGAAAGGGGCTCATTAACGCGTCATCAATGGGGCCCTGCAAGCCTGGTCGTTTGCGAAGCGGTTGTGTTTCGGATTCCAACGGTGAGACTACTTCCCACTTGGTACCGTTGTCGCGGAAGGTGGCGTGCAAGGAACGATCCGAACGCCGTCGAACCCAAAATTCTCCAATGTCCATCGCTTCGACTTCGGCGGCATCTCGCTTGATCTTCCGCGTAGAGACCACGCGCACTTTCATATTTCCGACCGGTTCCCAAACGCTCGTTGGAAGATCGATGGTGAATTGGGAAATGCCAGGAGAGGGGAACACGGTGATTTCAATCATTTGAATTCCCTGTCCTTTGTCTTCTGGCGTCAGTATGGTATTGACGGCGATTTTCGATGGGACCCAATGTTCTTTGAGGGCATCGATGACAAGCCAATGGGCTCGGTTGTAGCGCAGCGTGGGAGTGGTAAAGGCGAAGCTTGTGGGGACGGAGGGACGTTCCTTGCCAGGATCGAGTAGTTCCAAGCGTCGTTCGATTTCTTGTCGTGCCTCTGGAGCAATCGTATGGGCAGTGTTTGGGGCAACGATGTGAGTAAGTTCAAAGCGATCGAGCTCTGGCAAGTTCCAGCTTGCCTTTGCCATGATGTCTGCCGCTTGTTTTTGTTTATCGAGTTGTCCGCTGTAGGCAATGGTTGGAACCAATTTTAGATTTTCAACCCAAACAGGGCAGTCGTACATTTGCCAAAGTTTTTCTTCGAACCAGTAGGGCTTGAGCTCTTCGGACTGGAAGACTTTGAGGAAGTCTGGGGTTTCGGAGAAGCCGGCACCTGGGGTGGCTGCAAACCAACGATCAGGATAGTGAACGGCCATGTGCCAAGCCGCAGCACCACCCATGGAGAAACCTCGCATGGCGATTCGATGAGAGTCGATCGGGTATTGTGCTTTGGCGTGTTCGATGGCTTCGAGCGTGTCGATTTCCCCAGCGAGCTTGTTCGCATTGCAATATCGTCCGAAGGGGTGGATCATCATTCCCACTCCGTTTGCTGGAGCGGGATCGCGGTTTTTCATGCGAGTGGAAAGGAACTGCAGTTCTAGTCCCTTTTCGCTTCGTCCTCGGCACCATACGTCGGCACGGCGTTCACTTGGTCGACCTGGAGGGCCGTTCAAGACAACTCCGTAGGGTTGGACGGAACCGTCGAGTTGAGAACGGAAGCCACGAACGGTAAGACCATTTTCTGGCCACCACCAATACATATGTCCTTTTTCGGTTCGAGGTGTTGCGTTTCGAAGAAGATCATTTTTGAGAAGGACTTCGCTGCGTCGTAATCCTTCTGCGATCAGTTCTTTTGCACGATCGAAATCAGCGGGTTCAAAGAAACCATTTTCATTCAGAGCGATCTCGACGGCGCGAGAGAAAATTTCAACATCGGGTAGGTACTTTTGAGCGATAGGATTTTTGTCCTTGCGCAATTGCTCGACGGCTTGCTGTAGTGGCGCGAGGGCTTGAACGATCCCCTCTCGCATTTCTGCTGGGACTTCGATTCCCAGTGGTGGGATAGGTCGAATGTTTTCGACTTTGTTGTCCGCAGGCCCGTCCGCGAATGTGAGTGTGCAGGAGAGGCATCCGAGCCCAAGCAGGACGGATGATCCAAGCAGGAGGTTTGCGGCAATGGTCCGTTGAAAGCAAGAGAAAGCAGCGCGAGGGGAGAGGGGAGCTCGCATGGCAATTGCTCCTAGGGGAGTGCGAAAAGGATGGTGTACTGCGAAAGGGAGTGGTGGCTGAGAACGGATTAGCGTTCGCGGGCGAGTTTCATGAATAGATCGTAGCGTGCTTTCATCTCGACGAGGCTATCGCCACCAAATTTTTCGACGAGAGCAGAAGCGATTTCGAAGGCGACCACATGCTCAACGATGATCGCAGCGGCGGAAATTGCGCAGACATCACTTCGTTCGTAATTCGCGCGATGGGGTTGTTTGTCTTCCATGCGGATCGAGTCGAGAGGTTTGCGAAGGGTGCTGATCGGTTTTTTCGCGGCTCGCAGAATGAGGCTTTGGCCGTTGGTCATACCACCTTCGAGTCCACCGGCATTGTTCGAGGGGCGAACGTATCCGAGGTGAGGAAGGTGTGCGAGGTTTGGATCGTGATGGATTGGATCGTGGACTTGGGATCCTCGTCTTCGTGCGGCTTCGAAACCTAAACCGATTTCGACTCCCTTGATGGCTTGGACAGCCATGACGGCTTGAGCGAGTTTTCCATCGAGTTTGCGATCCCATTGGGCGTGGGTACCGAGTCCGAAGGGTAGGCCATCGACACGGACTTCGATGACACCGCCGAGGGTATCCCCTTCGTCGGCCATTTGGTCGATGTATTTTTCGGCTTGGGGATCAGAAGCGGGTTGGACGGAGTAGATGGAGCTTTGGTCGCGAAGCGCTCGGGTTTGTTCGATGGAGAGCTCTTTGGTTCCTTGGGAGCCAAGGTTCATTTCACCGAGTTCGACAACGTAGCCGATGGTTTCGATGCCGAATTCGCGCAGTAGCAAACGAGCGAGTGCTCCGGCGGCGACACGAACGGCGGTTTCGCGAGCGCTCGAGCGCTCTAGAATCCCTCGGATCGATCCGAGGTACTTGATAGCACCGGTCAGATCGGCGTGTCCGGGGCGGGGGCGTTCAAGTTCTTTGAGGCGTTCGAGTTTATAGTCGTTGTTGACGACTTGCAGAGTAATCGGAGAGCCGAGCGTTTTGGATTGCCAGACGCCGGTGAGAACATCGACGGTGTCTTGTTCAAGTTTTTGGCGTCCACCGCGGCCGTAGCCACCTTGTCTCAATCGCAATTCGTGGTTGATGAAGGCTTCGTCGATCGTCAGTCCAGCGGGGAATCCATCGATCAGGGCGATGAGGGCTTTGCCGTGAGATTCACCGGCGGTCCAGTAGCGTAGCATTGCGAGGTCGTTATGAGGGGTCGCGGAGTGGGGGGAATGTAACGATCGACGGGGTCAAGGCTAACACAGGTTGTAGTAACTTGCAAAAGCAAATAGGTCAAAAGAGAAAACCTCGAAGTGCTTCGGGGGTTTCTAGGAGGGTAGAAAGGAATTGCAGGATTACTGTTTGGAATGCTTTTGCCTCAGAGAAGTAAGCCAGCGGTGCAAGTCGGCAGGCCAAGGCATTTTGAATTCAATCGTTTCCTCGGAGATCGGATGTTGGAAGGAAAGGGTTGCTGAATGGAGTGCTTGGCGTGGTGCTTCGCTGGAATCTGGGATGAGGCTACCGTCGGGTCGTTTGCAGTAGATAGGGTCTCCGCACAGCAGGTGGCCGGCTTCGGAGAGGTGGATTCGGATTTGGTGTGTCCTACCGGTTTCGAGTTGGCATTCGATAAGGCTATAGGGGCCGATTTTTTCGACCGGTTTGAAATGGGTGATGGCGCGTTGTTCGGTTGGGTCGGGTTCGGTGGCGGTGGTAGGTTTGGTGCCTCGGTGGCCGTCGCCACGGTCTCGAATGAGGATTGAATCGATGGTTTGAGCTTCGGGGTGTCCGTGGACGACCGCATGATATTTCCGAACGACTCTGTGGTGTTTGAAAGCTTCGATTAGGGATCGCGCGATGCTTTCGGTGCGAGCGAAGAGCATCAGGCCGCTGGTATCGCGGTCCAATCGGTGGACAGCGATGACGCGGAGTTTATTGAGTTTATGTTCGAGATTTTTTCGTTCTTCGGGGCGCCAGTCTTTGAGTTCGCCGGGGGAATTCGGTAGTTTTTTCTGGGAGCGGTCTGGGCGACCGTTGCGTAAAAAATGCTGTAGCAATGATAGTGGTAAGAGTTCTTCGAGGGTTGGTTGAAGTTGGCGGCGTTTATCGGGGAGGTTTCGTTCTTCGAAGTGGCGAACGCTGGTGATTCCGGCAGGTTTTTCGACGACTACGAGGAAATCGTCGACATGAACAATACGTATGTCGGAGGCTTCGATAGGTTTAGGCAGGGACTCGCGCCAGAGTTTTACCACGTCTTTTGCGGTGACTTTACGGACGGGATCCAGGCAAAGGTTTCCGTTGACTTGAACTTTACGCCTGCGGATAGCTTCTCGAATCTCGCCCCAACTGGTTCCTTCCAGCCGCTTTTTCAAGGCGCGTTCGAGAACGGTGCCTTGGTCGGAGGCGTCGAGGTGAAAGAGTTGAAAAGGGGCTTTGTCCTGGGAGCTCATGCGATGCTTTCGGTGGACAGTGACTGGGATTGGCTTACCTTATGGGGTGACCAAACGCTACAATAGGAAGGCTACAATACAAAGGCCTATTGCAGGTTTTGTCAATGGAGTGGCCGGTTGTAGGTGGTTGGTTTCACAAGTTCGGATCTTCAAACTGTCGAAGAGGTTTACTGTGTCGCGCATTTCAAGCTTGGGCGTAGGCTGTCAGAGGGATCGAAAAGCTGCTCGCCGTCGTATTCGGGGCTATTTGGCCTGTAGCGTAGTTTGGGCCCTGGGTTTCGGGGGCTTGGATGCAGAGATGCTCGGGTTCGCACACCTAGGTAATGGTTTTCTCAGGGGGCTAGCCGTAGCGCAGGAAACTGCAACGCAAGAAAAGCCAACTGCGAAGCAAGAGGAAACGGACGACAACAAGGGTGTGGAGGCTTTTGAGGAAGCGAACCGGATTCGGGTCACCGAAGGCTCAAAAGAGGGATTAGGGAAGGTAATCGAGCTTTGTAAGAAAGCGTTGGAGTTGGGGCTCGACGAGCTCGACACGGCGGATGCGAAGCGGATGTTGGCGGCGGCCGCGATGCAGCGAGCGCAGAGCACGCTCGAAGAGATGTCCGGGGCTCGAGTTCCGCAGAACCGAGCCACGCGGGTGACTAACGAGGCGATGTTGGATTTGCAGACCGCCATTGAGTACGACCCGAGCATGATTGATGCCTATGTGTTGAAGGCCCGGATTCACTTGGCGCGTCAAGAGTTGGCTAAGAGCGCCGATGCGCTTGAACAAGCCCAATCGAAGTTACAAGGGATGCTTGATGCGGGGGACAAAGATCCGCAAGTGCGAAACAAGTTAGCAGACGTGATCATTATGCGGTCGATTTCACGCCAAGACATCGACGAACGGATCGCAGATCTGATTCGAGCAATCGAGGTAAATCCCGAGAATGAAAAAGCAGTGCAATTGACAGTTGAGTCGCTCACTGCAGTCGGACGATTTGATGAAGCCGAGAAGATTGTTCGCAAGTTTTTGGAAGCACAACCGGACAACGAGTATGCGATACGCCGTTTGGTGTTGATCTTGGTCCAGAACGAGAAGATCGATGAGGCAGAGACGTTCCTCAACGAGCGAATTGCCAAGGATGACAAGACCAGCTATTTGTACTCCCTGAGGTCGGGCGTTTTGATGGCGCAAGCCACCGGAGAAAAGCTCAACGATAAGTTGAAGGCAGCGAAGGGTGATGCGGACAAAGCGATTGAGTTGAGCGAAGAGAATTTGGACGCCTACCTCAACCGAATCCGAATCAGTTTGGCTTTGAAAGATTTGGAGCAAGCGAAAAAAGATATTGAATGGATGGAGCAGAAGCGTCCGGAGTTGCCAGATTTGGCTTTGCTGCGGATGGATATTGCGATCCAAGAGAAGCGGTATGGGGAAGCGATTGCCGATTTGGAGCGGTTGGTACAAGCCAACCCTGAAAATCGGATGCTGCTCATGCAGTTGGCAGGTATGTACCAAATGGACGACCGACCGAGGAAAGCGTTACGGATTGCCGACCGGTTGGTACAAGCCGAGGAGACAGATTGGCGCGCGTTGCGATTGCGGGGAGATATCTTGCTAGCACTTGGGCGTCATACCGATGCAATTGCTGATTTTGAGTCGGCCATCGAAAACGCTTCGGAGGACGATCAAGACGAGCTCTCCGGGATCCTCAACAACTTGTCGTGGGTTTTGTCTACTAGTCCTGAGGAATCGGTACGCAATGGTAAGCGAGCGCTGGAGCTTGGTCTGCGGGCTTGTGAGTTGACCAAGTACTCCGAAGCTCACATTCTCAGCACGTTGGCGGCAGCTTATGCGGAGACCGGGGATTTTGAGAAAGCGATTGAGTTTTCGACAAAAGCGGTGGAGCTAGGTAGCAAAGACGAGAATGAGCAGTTGGATCAATTGAAGGAAGAACTCAAGAGTTACCAAGAGAAGAAGCCTTGGCGCGAGAAGAAGGAGACCGAGGAGAAGCAGGCCAAGCCGGCGAAGCCGGATAGTGGGATAGATACTTGAGCCGCGTCGTTCTCTCGTAGCCGACGTTGGCCTGACGGTGCTATTGGGAGAATTGGGAATTGAGAATTGAGAATTGGGAGTCACCGTTGCCTCCTAGCCACCGTTCGCTAGACCGTGGAGATCTTTCTTGGTGACTTCTACCGCTTGGTAGCGGGTGGCTGGCTACGGCGCGACGGCTGCACGCACCCTGGGGTGGCGTGTAGGGGGGTGCGGATTTCGGAAGTTATCATTGGCGAACTTGAGAATTTTTCTTTTGGCAATTGCATATTTCCAAAACCCATCGCCTCGGGCTTGGGCAGTATGCAAAATTCATCCCTTACTGAGTCAACGGGGGATTCTTTCTAAAGTAATCACCCGGTTTGAAACGAAATTATGTCCTGGACGGCCTGTACTGCGCCGGATGGCTCCTCGGAGTCAATACCGGTTTAGTCCAGAGCCGAGGGAAACAAGATAGGGGGGAATCACAGGCGAGAGGTGCAGCAATGCACCCCTCGATTCTATGGGTTCGGCATTCCGTACAGCCGCGCTCTTAGATGGACTCTGGTTTCATTTTCTTGATTGGCTCGCTCGGTGAAGTCCGCCGAGGAAAACGTTCTGTGCGATTACAGCGTCGTAGGGGTGCGAGGATCGCGCGTTGCAGAACGGATTACGTCGGTGGCATGGCGGTGTTTCGAAAGAAGCACAGTTCAGGGAAAATCCACACTCGGAGCGGCTAGATGGATCTAGTTGTCATGAGTGGCGAGTTCGTCCGACAACGTAAGTGCCCTGACCCAGTTGTTGACGCTAGGAGCGAGTTGCAGGAATTCACACTGCAGACAAGCTTTTCTGCGGACGCGACAAAGGGCAACAACTGTCTTGAGCCTCCGCCGATTTGGTGGAGGCTCTGACTCGACTCAAAATTTGGAAGGTAACGGAGACCAAAAATATGAAGGTGTTCACCACAGGCCAGGTCGCGAAGATCTGCAAGGTGGCCCCGAGAACCGTCAGCAAGTGGTTCGACTCCGGCCGTCTCAAAGGGTATCGCATCCCAGGTTCGCAAGACCGACGCATTCCCCGCGAGTATCTGATCAAGTTTCTCAAAGAGCATGGTATGCCCCTTGGAGACTTGGAAGATGAGGCCATGGCCAAAGTCCTGATCGTTGCGCAAGATCAGGTCTTAATCGAGAACTTGAAGCGAGAACTTCCTCTGGAAAAGAGCTTCAAAGTTCAGGTTGCTGCGAGCGGTTTCGAGGCAGGTATTCAAGCGGAAAGTTTCCATCCAGACTGCATGATTGTCGACTTCTCTGTCGGCAAGCTTGAAGCTCTGCAGATTTGCCAAAACCTCCGCAAGAACGTTGACTTCTCGGAAATCGTATTGATCGCCCTGCTCCCAGATGATGGGAACACGATGAGCTTCGATCGTTCTAGCATCAATGAGACTTTCAAGAAGCCATTCGATGCGCGATTGCTTGCAGAACGACTCCGAACACTCATCGGTGCAAAGAAAGAACTCGTGTAGTTCAGACCAACCGGTCGCTATACGATCCAAAAGATTCGTCAGAACCCCCGATCACCGCAATCGGGGGTTCTTTCGTTTGGTGGTCGGAAAGACTAAGCTTCTTTGTCTCACGGCTTAGAATGCCGTTAACCTTGCTGTGAACTCTAAACCTTTCAAAGAATAGCGAAATGGCGATCAACCAAAATCAACCCTTCAACTGCTCTCTGACTTGGCACGGACACTCTACCTGGAGCTTGCACTTGGGCAAAACTCATGTGCTGATCGATCCCTTCCTCAATGACAATCCGTCGGCTAAGACCAAGGCAGCAACACTCTCGCCAAGCCATATTCTGATTTCTCACGGCCATTTCGATCATATCGCTGATGCACCTGCGATTGCCAAGCGGTCGGATGCGAAAGTGTTCGCGAACTATGAAATCGCTACTTGGTTATCCAAAGAGCACGGCGTTAGCGATACCGTGGGGATGAATCATGGAGGAACGTTCCGTCACAAGGTTGATGGCATCGAGTTATCGTTCCAGTTGGTACCAGCGATCCATTCATCGAGTCTACCCGATGGCAGCTACGGTGGCACCGCAGGGGGCTGGGTGATTCAATGGCGACGCGATCAAGAAGCAGGTCGCATTTACTACGCAGGGGATACGGCACTCTTTAGCGATATGCAATGGGTAGCTCGCACTCATGTCGATGTGCTAATCGTTCCGATTGGTGATCTGTTTACGATGGGGATCGATGACAGCATCGAAGCGACACGCTTCGTACAACCAAGCGTGGTGATGCCAACCCACTACGGGACGTGGCCTCCCATCGCTCAAGACGCACAAGCTTGGGCAAAACAAATCCTATCGAAGACTTCTGCGAAACCGGTCGTACCGGAGGTGGATAAGCCTTGGAGTTTTAACGCTGCAAAAGGCTAGGGACAGCTTCAGAAGGTTCGTTGGTACCTTGGGTTGCTTGCGCGTCACTCGCTCTTGAAGGAACAAAACTGAGCAACCCGAGGATCATGACCCACTCAAAAATGAACAGGTTCATCGAGAACTCAATCCCTAGGTGCAGTGTGATGCCAAGTCCGATTGCGACCCAACACAGTTTGGGGATCCACAAACCGATCGGTAAGAAAGCTTCGATCGCAAGTGCACCATACGTTGCGGCTTGACTAACCGCAAGCGAATCGAACCAGTCGCTTGGAATCAGGCGACCATAGTTGTCGTTCATCCGGGATACGTACCATAGAGCCGTTCCGTTTTGCCAAGTTTCCCCGGCGAGTTTGCTGATGCAAGTCGATACGTAGATCGCGGTCATCTCGAATTGAATCAACCGCAATGCCCAGGCTTGATCACTCCGTATCGGTTGCGTGTTGGTGCTTCGCCATCGCTGAAGCAGCGAGTATTTGGAGTCTAAGGGGAGAAAGAATAAGAAGAATGCGAAGAGCCGCATGACGGTGTCTTCGCCGTCATGGATTAGTGGCATGCGATTTTGGTAGGAGACAAGCCACACAAATAAAATGGCGACTTGGAAGCGAGAGAAAATCCCCAAGGCCAAGAGCACGCAATGGATACAGACGGAGGTGATCGATAGGTAAGCGATGGTTGGGGTGTTAGGAAGCAGGAAGAAGAGAGACCACTTTGAAGTGCCTGCGAGACTGCGTGCGGTTTCCGTTTGAAGAACGCCTGCATCGGAGAACCAATAGCTAGCCTCGGGTAAGAGGACGAGGGCATGGATCAAAATACAAATCGCGTATCCGATGCGAAGTACCGGCACGATGTTTGGATTGCACGTATCGAACAGGAAGCGATCGAAGCGATTCATGGTTCCCTCGCGCGGCGAGCCATAAATCCGATTTGAGTGCTCCAGACGGTTTCGTCTTTGGGCGGGAAGGGATAGTCGATGCCCGGAGTGCCTTCTGGCAAACTCATCCGATCGCGGTAATGGTACAACCTCACTTCCTGCAGCGGAGGTGTGATGGGTTGCGGTTCAAGCATCTGGTTGTCTTCCGACCACCGCACGTTTGGGATCGCAGTTTCGCGGTCTGGGATCGCAAGGAGTAGGTAGTGGGCAAAGTCCCCTGCGGCTAAGGCGTTGTTAGGAAGGCGTTGCAGGTAGTTCATGTGCCGAAAGCGATAGAACTTTTCCCATGCGTTGGCTTGTGTCCAGTCGATGCTGCTCCAGGTTGCTGTTTGGGATTTATGGTCGGTGGCTTCTGCGATAAGTACCCCGTTGTTCAGCACGGGGTTCGGAGCGAAGAGAGGCCAGGAACCTTGGGAGAGCCCAATTCGATCCAGTGCGCGATGAATGAAGTCTTGGAAGTTGGTTACGGGGAACCATTCCTTGGGTATCGTATCGATGGTGATGAGTGCACAAGCGATGGCAAAGAAGGAGCGGATCGCGATGCGTTTCATGGTCCGACCTACTCGTAGATCTTGAACAAGCCGGAGTGGTCGAGGTTTCCGTGCCCGCGTTCATGAACAAACGACTCCCAGAGATCGCGGCAATGTTGCAGCGTTGAGGATTCGAGTCCAACGTCTTGGGCGAGCTCGCAGATCAAGCGGATATCTTTGAGTTGAAGCTCGGATCGTCCACCAGGTTGGAAATCCCGGCGGATCATTCGATCGCCGTGCAGATCCAGGATACGGCTAGCTGCAAACCCGCCGAGCAACGCTTCGCGCACAAGTTTCGGATCGGCGCCGGAGAGTTCCGCAAGCCGGATCGCTTGTGCGACCGCATCGATGGTTTGTGCAACGATGAGCTGATTGGCAAGCTTAGCGACTTGCCCCGAGCCGGTCGGGCCGATGTGCGTTACGCGGCTTCCGACGGTTTGCAAGATTGGCAGAGCGCGTTGAAAATTCTCTGGAGATCCACCGGCCATGATCGAGAGCGTAGCGGCTTCTGCACCGACTTGTCCGCCGCTGACAGGTGCATCGACCCAAGGAACTCGGTTGGCGAATTTGCGAGTGGACGGGACGCTTGTCGTACCGAAATCGATGATGAGGGATTGATTGCTTAACGCTTCGATCAAACCGTTTGGGCCGAAGACGACTGCTTCCACTGCATCGGTATTTGTGAGATTCAGGCAGAGGATACCATCGTTGACTTTTGCTGCGAGGTCAGAGGGTGATTCGGCGGTTTGCATGCCGAGTTCGGAGGCTTTTGCCATTGGCCCGGGACTTCGGTTCCATACGGTGACACTGGCACCTGCTTGGTGCAAGTGTCGAGCACCGGGGCTCCCCATGTTACCGAGCCCGATGTATCCGATACGTAGACCTTGAAGGGAGGGTTTCATGGTGACGGAATCTCAAGTCACGGATGAGGAGGGAGGCTGATCAGGAGGGTTCCCGTCAGTTCCCTTACTCTTGTTGTTGGGGATGTCTTCTGGATTGAAGGCACCTTCGTCGAGGTATTCTTCTTCGTAGAATTCGTCTTCATCCTCATCATCTTCTGAATCGCCATCTTCGGCGTCATCTTCTTCGGTGTCATCTACCTCTTCATCATCGGCTTGTTCTTGGTCGTCGACTTCGCCTTCGTCTAGCTCTTGGTC
>CAZACJ010000068.1:12070-26004 GCA_964483385.1 uncultured Pirellula sp.
GTTTTTCCGAGGGAGGCGGGATCGACGCGGTCATCGAAGGCACCTTCCCATTGTTCGCCTGGTTTTCCGCGTGAAGCCATGGCGTTATCGCCTTGGATTTCATCCCGTTCGTCGTCCCGTTTGCGTGGTTGCAGGTAGAGTTTGATGGGGATTTCGCCGAAGGGGAGGTGATCGCGTAGGAAGTTCAGCAGGTACCGACGGTATTGGTTGCTGAATCCTTGGGGTTGGTTGCAGACGAGGATGATGGTAGGTGGTTCGGATGCTACTTGGGTGGCATAGTAGATCTTCGGGCGTTTGAGTTGGTACAACGGTGGTTCGTGCCGTTCGAGTGCGGCTTTGACGAGCTTGTTGAGCATGCTCGTGGAGATCCGCTCTTTGGCTTGTTTGAAGAGCATCTGCGCGTGGTTCAGAAGAGTCTTCACGTTTTTACCGGTTTGTCCGGTGACGAACGCGATGGGGCAGTATGCCATGGTCGGGAAGTGTTCGCGGATGTATTCCACCCAGCGTTCGGTGGGGATAAAGCCAGCGAGTTTGTCCCATTTGTTGACGACGAAGATACAAGGTTTGAATTCGTCGTGGATGTAGTGAGCGAGTTGTTTATCGACTTTGCTCATCGGTTCGGTGCAATCGAAGAAGAGCAGTACGACATCAGCGCGGCGGACGCTGCGTTGCGCGCGATGCAAACCGTACCAATCGATGTCTGTTTTGATGCTTTTGTTGCGCCGTAAACCTGGTGTATCGATCGCCATGAACTTGTGACCATCGAGCTCAAACATCACGTCAACGCTGTCGCGTGTTGTTCCTGGTACTTCGCTGACGATGCAACGTTCTTCTTTGGCCAGCGTGTTGACGAAGGTACTTTTTCCGACGTTGCGTCGGCCAACGATGGCGACTTTCATCGTCGGTGGTTCGAGTTCCTGGGCGTTTGCGTCGAAGTTTGGAAGATGGCCGACGATCCAATCGAGCAGATCGGATTTGTTTCGGTTTTGCAAGACGCTCACGCGCATCAAGTGTTTGTAGCCGAGTTGATGGAACTCATCAGCATTGGAGTCGAGCGATGGGCTATCGGTTTTGTTTGCCACCAACAAGATTGGTTTGTTGACTTTGCGAAGCCGGTCTGCGACCTCGGAGTCGAGGGGGACCATTCCCGATCGAGAGTCGACGACAAAGAGCAATACGTCAGCTTCTTCGATTGCAGCTAGGATTTGCCCTTCGACTTGTTCGGTCAAGTTATCGACATCTTCGATACCGATTCCGCCGGTATCGATGAGTTCGAAGTGCCGATCGTTGTGCTCGAGCATGGTGTTCAAGCGATCGCGGGTGACTCCGGCGAAGTCTTCGACGATGGCGAGTCGACGACCTGCGAGCCAATTGAAGATAGAACTTTTGCCGACGTTAGGACGTCCGACAATTGCGATGCGTGGAACAGCCATGGGTGATCGATCGAAAGGGTGTTATGTTGGTTCGGAACTTGCGTTTCTCGAACGTCAAAGCATCGAAACCGTCGAGTAGGCCACCTTGCTGTCGATAAAGGGTGACTTCGGGAATCGCCGGAAGGGATTACTTGATCGCGTCGCTGCGCAAGTTCCAGGCTTCGACCCAGTCGGTCTCTACCAGTTCGGCTTGGAAGTCCCTGAGCAAGCGTTCGTGCATATCGGGGAAGTGTCCAGCGCCGTAGAAGACACCCAGCTTGCGTTTTCCGGCTTGCAATTGCTCTTCGAGAACCGAGAACGCTTTGGCGTTTCGTTCGGTCAGAAGGGTACTCTTTCCATCTTTATCCGCAATCCCAACCATTTGATTATCTAGGGATTCGAACTGTTTGGCCATAGCGCGGCGGAGTTTGACCGGGTCGCGGCTGAGCATCGCGGACATCATGTCGGCTTGGGCCTCGTTGACCTTCTTGGACGATTGGGTTGCAAAACCTGCTCCCATGACACGGGCCATCATGCTGACAATCCCGTCGTTGCGTTTTGACATATCCTCGCTGAACTCGCTTGGATTCATGTCGGCGTGGACGAAGTTCTTGGCCTGGTAGTCGATTTCATCGAGCTGGAAGGTCAGTTTCAGCGCATCTTTCATCCCGCCTTGGATCGAGCTGACCGGGTTTCCGCCTCGGCGGCGCTCATTTTTGCGTGGGCGATCGGTCGACTCCGCTACGAGTTCATAGAGAATCACTTCGTACGACTTGAACATGCTGTTGAGGCGTTGGTAGTACGACTTTTCTCCGACGTGTACTGCACCGATCAGGTGGACTTCCGCCCCTTGGTAAGGCCCGGACGCGATACGGTATTTCGCGATGGCGCATTGAAGCTCTTCCGGGGTGCCCGATTGCGATTCGGTCACACGCATAAACGGCGGTGTTTTTGGTGCCGAGGCTTTCTCGGTTGCTTCTTTCTTCGTTGCCTCCGTCGCGTCTTGGGCTTGGGCAATTCCACCGAGGGTCGCGGTGCAAATGCAGCAAGTAAAGAGTGGGTATCGAAGTGAGAGCAGGAGTTTTGTTACCAGGTTTTTAGGTCGTGCCATTGCGATCTATCTCCGACGTTTTGACTTGCTCGTTGCTATTCGAGGCGTTGATATTGGGAACCGGGGTAAACCAACGTAGGTACTTTATAACCCCCGGTTGCCAAAGTCGAATTCGTTTTTCTTTGAGAATCTTGGTCAAATTCGGGGTTGTCGTTTTTGACGCCGCGTCAATAATTGACGTGATGGTCGAATTAACACGAAAACAACGCGAAATTGAACAGAGGACCCGAGAAATACTGCGGGTAGCCAAGCCGATTTTGTTGCGGGAGGGGTTTCACGCCCTGACGATGGATCGGGTTGCGGCTTTGATGCAGTATGCGAAGGGGACGATCTACAACCATTTTCCGCACAAAGAGGAGATCGTTTTGGCTTTGGCGATCGACGCGATGCGTTTGCGGCAAGCGTTGTTTGCGGTGGCGGCCGGCGGGAGGGGTTCGAGCCGGGAGCGGCTGATGGGGATCGGACTGGCTTGCGAATACTACACGCAGCATTGTCGGGAGGAGTTCCAGGTCGAGCAGTGGATGAGGCATGCCAATATTTGGGACAAGTCTTCGGCGGAGCGGCAGGCATGTATTCGCGAGTGTGAAGCGGGGTGCATGTCGTTGGTGGCAAGTTTGGTGCGTGAGGGGATTGAGTCGGGGGATTTGCCTGGTTGTGCACCTGCATCTTCGAGTGGTTCAGCTACGGGTGAATTGCAAGCCTCCGAAGGCGAAGGTCGAAATACGTACGCCAGTCATTCGCTGAGCCCGGAGGAGATGGTTTTCGGTTTGTGGGCCATCACTTTTGGATCTCAGATTCTTACGGCTAGCAGTCCTTCGTTGCCAGCGTTGGGGGTGATGGACCCGATTCGTTCGACGCGGGTGCATTGTTGCACGTTGCTCAATGGATTTGGATGGAAGCCGATTCTATCTGCGGATGTATATCTGCAATGGATGGATCGTTTGGCGGAGTCGATGGTGCCGAAGTTTCAAGAAGTACAGCGAGAGCATTCATGAGTGCGACAGTCTCAATGAAGTCAAAGATTGCACCTTGGATGGTGCGTTGGGTGGTTGGAAGTGTGATGCTTGCCATCTTGGCTTGGGTCGTCTTCTTTTCGCATGAGTCGACGACACATGGGCCGGGAGCGTCGGTCTTGACCAATCCGATTCGCAAGGGTGTGCCGTCGGGTGCCGAAGGGGGGTTGGGTGTTGCGGCAAACGGTACGGAGTTGTTGGTCCGGGCTTACCGCATTCCAGATCACAATGCTCGCGTGGGGAGTCAGCGGACATTTTCGGGAACTTTGCAAGCTCGGTATCAGAGTTTGTTGGGGTTTCGCGTTGCGGGCAAGATTGTGGAGCGGCACGTCGAAGTTGGGGATCGCGTAGAGAAGGGGCAAGTGTTGTTCCGGTTGGATCCGACCGACTTTGATTTGCAGATACAGGTTGCTGAATCGGATTTACAAGCGGCAAAATCGCAGTTGGTTCAGATTGAAGCGGAGGAGCGTCGATTAGCGGATTTGCGGCAGACGCGTTCGACGAGTCAGTCCGATTATGACTTGGCGCTTGCGGCTCGTGACACGGCTCGTGCGCGATTGCGTGCTGCGGAGAATCGTTGGTCAATGGCCAAGAATCAGCGTGACTATGCGGAGCTGATAGCAGACCAAGACGGATTGGTAACGCGGATTATGGCGGAGATTGGGCAGGTAGTTTCACCTGGTCAACCGGTGGTGCATTGGGTGCATGGCAGTGAGTTAGAAGCAGTCGTGAGCATTCCGGAGTCGATGCAGCACATGTTGGATCAGCGTCATGCGACGATTCGATTTTGGTCGCGTCCCGATCTGATCGTTAAGGGAATGCTGCGAGAGGTATCACCCGTAGCGGATCCATTGTCTCGGACTTACGACGCAAGGTTTACGCTGATTGATCCTCCGAGCGACTTGGCTTTGGGGCTAACCGCGACGGTGATTATCGAGCAATCCGATACCGATGGGATATCGGTACCGATGGGGGCAATTGCGCAAACGGAATCATCGCCGATTGTTTGGCGGATACTCAAGGATGGTTCGGTGGAGCGAGTCCCTGTGGAGATCCTCAAATATGGATCGCAGCAAGCGATGGTTCGGGGTGCTTTAGCCCCCGGGGATCAGATTGTCAGCGCGGGGGTTCAGCGAATCGACGCACAGTGTCGTGTTCGTGTCTGGCAAGACATTCTTTAACTTAGGCGTTACCTCATTCCTAGTTTGATGCCATCGTATGCAGAAATCTGAATCGTCTGATCAAGATCGCCAATGGATGAACCAGAGCGATCATCGGTGGAATCTTTCTCGGTGGGCGGTGACGCACCAAGCGTTCGTATGGTTTTTGATGTTGGCTAGCAGCGTAGCGGGCTTGGCCGCTTATCTGCAGATGGGGCGAGCAGAAGATCCGACGTTTGCGATCAAGACTTGTGTGGTGGGAGCGGTTTGGCCGGGTGCAACGCCTGATGAAATGCAGCGTTATGTTGCTCAGAGAGTGGAAGACAAACTGCGAGAGACGCCGAAGCTCGATTTTTTGCTGACTTATTGCATCAGCGACCGGATGATGACTTTGGTGCAGCTCAAAGATTCGGTGCGTGGAAGGGCTGTGGCGGATACTTGGTATCAGATTCGCAAGAAGCTCGATGACATTCGTGGTGAGCTACCGAGTGGATTGATCGGCCCGAGTGTAGACGATGAATATGGGGATGTTTACAGCGCGATTTATTCGTTCACAGGCGACGACTATTCGTTGGCGGAACTGAAACGAATGTGTGAGCAAGCTCGTCGACGGTTGTTGAAGGTAAAAGACATTGAGAAGGTCGATATTATCGGCGAACAGCAAGAGCAGGTAGTTGTTGAGTTCTCGCACAAGAAACTGGCGACGTTGGGGATCACTCCGCAACAGATTTTCGATAGTGTTGCACGACAAAGTGGAATGCGTCGATCGGGCAGTGTAGATACTGCTGAGGATCGTATTCACGTTCGAGTCAGCCGCGACTTTGGAGGGATCGAAGAGATAGAAGCGGTTCCGGTCGAGGCGTCGGGTCGCGTTTTTCGACTTGGTGATGTTGCGAAGGTTACCCGATCGTATGAAACACCACCGACATTCTTGATGCAGTACAACGGCAAGCCAGCAGTTTCGTTGGGGTTGGTCATGAGCAAAGGTGGGAACGTACTGGAGCTGGGCAAGGCGTTGAGCAAGGAGCTGGAGGTGCTTCGCGATGAAGTTCCGGTTGGAGTTCAGATCGGAACGGTATCGTTTCAGCCACAAGTGGTTGAGGCTTCAGTGGGTGAGTTCATCAAGTCCTTTCTCGAGGCGTTGGTGATCGTATTGATCGTATCGTTTATCAGCCTGGGATTGCGAACGGGGATTGTCGTAGCATTGAGCGTGCCGTTGGTGTTGGCGATCTCGTTGGTGATCATGAATGCGATGGGAATGAACTTGGATCGTATTTCTCTTGGGGCATTGATTCTTGCGTTGGGATTGCTGGTCGATGATGCGATCATCGCCGTGGAGATGATGGCGGTAAAAATGGAGCAGGGTTGGAATCGGTTGGAGGCTGCTACCTTTGCTTGGACTTCGACGGCCTTTCCGATGTTCTCCGGCACATTGATTACGGTGGCTGGGTTTTTGCCTGTGGGCTTTGCACCTTCGACGTCTGGCGAGTATGCAGGTGGTATTTTTTGGGTGGTTGGGATTACGTTGATTACTTCCTGGGTCGTGGCGGTGTTGTTCACTCCGTTGTTGGGACTACATCTACTACCCGATCCGGGCAAGCACCATGGTGGGGGTTCGGGGGGTTCCCATGAAGCGTTTGACACTACGTTTCATCGCGTTTTGCGCAGGATAGTGCGAGCCGCAGTGACACGGCCTTGGTTGGTGGTAGCGACAACTTTTGCGTTGTTTCTCGTCGCTGTCTTTGGGATGACCAAGCTACAGCAGCAGTTTTTTCCGCAATCCTCTCGTCCGGAATTGTTGGTGGATATTCGGATGAACGAAGGGGCTTCGATCGGGGCAACTGCAGAAATGGTTCGACGTGTGGAAACGGAATTGTTACCGTTGATTGAGGATCATCCATCGAGCGCTCAGGCCACGGTGGGAGAAGGAAAAGCTAGCGCTGCAGGAGCGCTTGTTGGACCCGGAGATGTGTTGCATGTGGCTTCGTATATCGGGGCTGGCTCCGCTCGCTTTTTCCTCGCTCTAAACCCAGATTTACCGAACCCTAGTTTTGGGAAACTAGTGATTTTGACTTCGGGTGTGGAAGCTCGAGAGAGGCTTCGTACTCATTTGAAGAATTTGTTTGAACGCGATCCAAAGTACTCAGCGGCATCGACTCGGGTGTTGCGATTGGATTTTGGTCCACCGGTTGGGTATCCGGTACAGTTTCGCGTGGTCGGACCGGATAAATCTGTGGTGCGAAGTTACGCAAACCGTGTGCGGGAGATCATGCGTAAGGATCCTGCGGCTGTAGACGTTAATTTGGAGTGGGAAGAGCCCGCTAAAACGATCCAAGTGCGTATCGATCAGGATCGAGCTAGGCTACTGGGTTTGTCGCCACAAGAGATCGAGTTAGGGTTACAGACGCTGCTAAGTGGCTCGACGATTTCTTTTTATCGTGAGGGAACGGAAACGATCCCTGTGGTCGCTCGTGCGATTGATGAGGAGCGGTTGAACTTGGATCAGTTTGAAGACATCACCTTGTTCACACTTAGTGGAAAGAGTGTACCTTTGCAGCAGGTCGGGCATTTGGAGTATTCTCAAGAAGACCCTATTGTTTGGCGACGGAGTCAGGAGCAGATTCTTTCGGTGCGCTGTGACATTTCGGATGGGAATCAAGCCCCGGATGTCAGCAAGCGGATTGATGGGGAGCTTAAGGATTTGCGAAATGAGTTGCCACCTGGATATCGGATCGATTTGGGTGGAAGCATCGAGGAGAGCAACAAGGCGAACGTTGCGTTGTTCGGAATGTTTCCGATCATGGTGATGGTGATGCTGACGTTGCTGATGGCGCAGGTGCAGAACTTTCGTAAGATGCTCTTAATCTTCGGGATTGCACCATTAGGCTTGATCGGAGCCGTTGCGTCGTTGCATCTGTTTCATGCACCTTTTGGATTTGTTGCGTTGTTAGGGGTCATTGCGCTAGCTGGCATGGATATGCGCAACTCGGTGATTTTGGTTGATCAGATTGAGCAGGACATGCGGTTGGGACTCAGTCCATGGGAAGCGGTGATTGAGTCTTCCGTGCGTCGGGCACGGCCAGTAATCTTGACCGCAGCAACGGCGATTTTGGCGATGATCCCGCTGACTCGCAGCGTGTTTTGGGGGCCGATGGCCATGGCGATTATGGGTGGGCTATCGATTGCAACTTTCTTGACCTTGATTAACTTGCCCGCGATTTATGTTCTACTGTTTCGAGTACGACCTGACACACCAGCTATGAAGGTCGAAGAGTTTCAAGCGGTCCATGGAGGGCAATGACGATGGCATTACCCCGATTTTTAGTCGATTCGATTGATGAGGCCACACCCGTGGTGTTACCGGAAGCGGAATCGCATCATGCGAGCCGGGTATTGCGAATGGGGGTCGGGGATCCTTGCATTGTTTTTGATGGCGTCGGTCATGAGGCTCAAGGGGTCGTTGCGACGGTGGAGAAGCGTGCGGTCACGGTGGCTTGTAGTGATAAGCGATTTGCTCCGCGCGATCATGGCAATCGATTGCATTTTGCAATTGCGATGCCCAAAGGGGACCGGCAGCGGAATGTGATTGAGAAACTGGTGGAGCTTGGGGTCGATCGGTTGATTTTGTTAGAGACCCATCGAAGCGTTTCGAAATTCGATCCGGACGCTGTGGAGAAACTGCGTCGTTATGGAATGGAGGCTTGTAAGCAGTGTCAGCGGAATCGACTGATGGAAATCGAACCGTGTATTCGATGGGAACAGTGGGTTGCAAACCAATCGAAGAACGCATGGGTTCTCCATCCGAAAGGTTTGTTGCCAGAGAATTCCAATGCTGATTTGCTATCCGACCGCCGTGAATTTCTTGAGGTAGCTCGGGGAAATGCGGGTGTGAACGCCTCGGTCCAAGGAGAGCCCATCGTGTTTGCAGTGGGGCCGGAAGGTGGATTCACCGACCAAGAGATTGAAATTGCATTAGCCCATTCGCTGAGGGTACTTGATCTCGGTGAACGTATCTTGAGAGTGGAAACTGCGGTGGCACTCGCGGCGACCTTGGGTAGCTTGGCTCTTTGTTAGGCAAGATCCTGATGTTTACTTGAGTTGTTTTGCGTACCTAGATTGACAACTCACTGCGATTTCTGCGACGCGAACATCCATGCTTGGCCGATGGAGATACCGGCATCGTTGGGTGGGATTTGCTGGTGAGTAAGAAGCGTCCAGCCAAGGTTTGGAATGTGGTGTTTGAGAGCTGAGAGAAGGAGTGTGTTTTGAAAGACACCTCCGGTGCAACCGATTGTTTTTTGAGGTGGTATCAACGGGTTAGGATTCTTGAGGATCTTCGACGTCGAGTTGTGATCATCGATGTTCGAAAGGGCATCGAGTGCGTTGAGGATTAGATTGAGCAGCGCGCCGTGGAATCGATAAGCGATCGTTGTAATAGGGATTTGTGCTTGCAAGTCCTCTAAGATCGCTAGCAGGGTAGGAGAGTAGTCGAACAGGAGGAGATCGTCCTGCCAAATGGTTGGGAAGGAGTAGTGATCTTCGAAATCAAGGGGCTGTTGTTTTTGGGCAAGCAGGGTGTGGTAGTGAGTCCAAGCAGCGTGTTCGAGACGCATAGCTGCATGGGCTTCGAACTCATTATCATGCACGAGATCGAGGATCGAGGCGACTGCATCAATGAGTCGTCCGATGCTGCTACTGAGAATGTTTCTCGATGGTTGCGTGGCGTTTTGAACAAGGATCGTTTGTTCTTGAGGGGTGATATTACGGAAGGGAGCAAGCCAGTTCGTGGGGTTCTCATCAATGGCAAGGAGGTAGGCCAAAGCACATCGCCAAGGATGTTTGGTTGCGATATCGCTGCGTGGTAGCGGTACGGCTTTTAGGTGTCCGATACGCTGAAGTGACTTTGTTCGATCATTTTCTGGGGGATGTTGGAGTGTTGGGCTGTCGTGTTTTGGCCGGTACAGGAGAAGTTCTCCGCCCCAGATGGTTTGATCGGTACCGTATCCTGTGCCATCGAAGACAAAGCTGAGGAAGGGGAGATTGGTTGGGAGTTGGAGATCGCATGCGAGGGATGCGAGGTGTGCGTAGTGATGCGGAAAGGTGGATACGGTGATTTGATTTTGCACGGTTGTTTGGTTGTGCGCCGTAACTGGGCCATGCACAGTAGCTTGGTGGTGCACCTCCTTGGCAAGCCGGTGGGAATGGTAGCCTGGGTGGTCATCGGCGAGGATGTTCAGGGGGGTGAGCGGGTGGGCTTGGAGTTCTTGAGTGATCTTGTGGCGGATGTTTGTGAGGACTTCGGGGTTACTAGCATCACCGAGGTGTTGGGAGCAGCAGATGGAGTCCGCGTGGCGAATGGCAAGGGTTGTTTTGAGATCTCCGCCAAGCGCGATACACGGAGGATGATCGAGATTTGCTTCGGAAGTGCGCGAATTCAGGATGGGAAATCGCATGGGACTTGCGCCACGTGCACGGCGAACGGGAGTGGGGTTGGAGAGAGTTGTTGTGGTTTGGGGTAGATCGATCCAAACGGAGTCATCGAGGGGTTGGATGATTTGGCGTGGGTGGCTCAGAACACCTGCGACAGCGCGAGCGTAGCAGGAGTGAGCAGTGGCGTCATCGGTGAGCATTGGAGCGTTGGACTGGTTCGCCGAGGTTATGAGGATTGCTGGGGGTTGGCGATGTTTTTTTAGGGAGTGGAGCAGAAGAAAATGCAACGGGGAATTGGGAAGCATCACGCCAAGGGTCGCATCGATAGGATTGAGGTTGGATGCGAGGGGTAGGTGATAGTCTCGATGAGTTTGTGCGGGGATTGGCAAGGATTTTGTTCGCGCTGAGGAAGTGCGGTGCGCGATGACGATGGGACGTTCTGGTGATGAGAGCAACAATTGACCGGAGGGAGAGAGATCGACGAGAGCGAGTGCGGATTCAAGGGAATCGGTGAGAATGGCGAAGGGTTTCGTGGGTCTGTGTTTCAGCTCTCGCAAGGCTTGGACTGCTGATGGGTTGCAGGGGTCACATAGGAATTGGTATCCGCCGACGGATTTAACGAGAATCAGATTCCCTGCGAGAAGATATTGAATGAGTTGTTGAAGGATGTTTTGGATGCTGTGTGCGTCCTGGGCGACGATGGGAGGGTGGGAAGAAGTTGTCCATTTCCAGTTTGGACCACATTGAAAGCAACTGATGGTTTGCGAATGGAACCTGCGGTCGTAGGGGTTTTGATATTCCTGATTGCACCGATCGCAAAGTGGGTAGGGAGCCATCGAGGTGCGGCATCGATCGAAGGGGGTTGATGATTGAATCGAGTATCTCGGACCGCATTGGGTGCAACTGATCATCGGGTCCATGAAGCGTCGATGATTTGGCTCAAGCAATTCAGCGATGCAGGATTGGCAGGGAGGGAGGTCGGGGATTGCGTAGGGAGCAATGGCGTGTTCAGGAGTTGTTTCTGCGATGCTTTCAGCGATGGAGAAACCGTCGATGTTTGTGTTCAGGGGGAGGAAGCGAATTTGAAACGAGTCGATGCGCGCGAAGTCAGGGGGGGACGTAAGGATGTGTTGTTGGAATGCTTGGAGATTCTCGTGTGGGCCTTGGGCATAGATCACGACACCGTTGGGTGTATTGGAGACAGAGCCTTCGATATGGAGGGATTGCGCGAGTCGCCAAAGGAAGGGTCGCAGGCCGATGCCTTGGAGGTTGCCGCGGAGAGTCAGTTCAATGTGTTGATTCACCGGTGGTTGGATTGAGAAGGAGAGAATCGCGAGAGTTGAAGAAAATCCAAGTTGATATTCGGAGATTCCTCGGAAACGAATTGAGCAGCGAGTTCACCGAGGGCGGAGGTGAATTTGAAGCCATGGCCGGAGAGTCCGGCGATGAGGTAGACGAGGTTATTATCGGGAAGGGTGTCGACGATAAAGTGTTCGTCGGGGGTCATGGTGTAGTAGCAGCCTTTGGATTGGACGAGGGAGTTGGCGTTCGGTGAGGGGGCTGCTTGTGGCATGTAGGCATGCAAGAACGACTCGACGCTGCGTTGGTCGTCTAGATCAGGTGGGTGGATCCCATCGACCTGGGATGTAGGAGCACCGCCGCTATGGCGAGCAACTTTTAATCCGAGTGAATCGCGTTGTGGGAATCCATAGAAGTAGCCTTCGGGGGTATCAAAGAAGAAGCAAGGGAAGCCTTGGGATTGTTGGTAATGGCGTAGGTTGGGTTGGTACCAGTACAAGTATTTGTGAAGGACTTGTAGGGGGAGTTTGAGTTCATGCAGAGCGCGAGCGGACCAAGGTCCAGCGCAGAGGATGAGTTTTTTTGCGATGAACGTATCGGTTGGGGTTTGTACGCTTACGCAGTTTTTATCGGCAGACCAGTGGGTGACAGGAGTGTTGGTAAGAATAGTAGCACCGAGGGACCGAGCGAGATCCATTTGTGTTTGGATACATTGTTCAACGAGGAGATAGCCTGCATCCTTTTCCAGGATGACTTCCCATTGAGGGTCCCCCTGGATGCCGGGGAAATCGCGTTCGGCTTGTCGCATGGACATGCGTTCAATGGGAAGTTGGTGTTCGTTTGCGCTGCGAAGTACCCCTTGGATTACGGTACCGTCGCTAGGTCCGATTTCGAGGAGTCCAGTAGGGAAGTAGAGTTGTTTGTTCGAGTGTTCTTCGAGAGATTTCCAGAGAGAGTAGGCGTGTTGTAGCAGTGGTACGTAGCTAGGGTGTTCGAAGTAGGACTTTCGGATGATGCGTGTATCACCGTGCGAGCTACCGAAGGGATGGGGAGGTTGGTGTTGATCGATACCGAGGACACGGAGTCCTCGTTTTGCGAGAGCGTAGAGTGCGGCGGCACCGACGCCGCCGACACCTAGGACAATTGCATCGAGCATTGGACGAGTCCTGACTAGGAGTAGACAGCAACAGCCTTTCCGAGGACATCGAGGCGTGGTTGCACGCCGAGTCCTGGAGAAGTTGGTGCAGCCAAGCGCCCGTTGGTGCGTTGCGGTGCACCTTCGGCGATGCTGACAGGTCCGTAGCTATTGAAGTCGGTGCTGGTGAACAGCAGTTCGGTTGGTGTGCTGTGCGCGAGGTGAGCGATGGTAGCGGTGACGATATCGCCTCCCCAAGTATCTTCGAGGGTCATACCGATTCCCATAGCGACGCATAAATCGCGAGCTTGGCGAATTTTGGTCAAGCCACCGAACTTGCTGATTTTCAGATTCACGACATCCATCGCGAGGTCGCGGCGTGCGCGGAGGAGGGTTTCGAGTCCATCGATATTTTCATCGAGGACAAATGGGTGATCGGTTTGACGTCGAACTGCGAGGCATTCTTCGTAAGTAGCACAGGGTTGTTCGATATAGACATCGAGGTTTTTAACACCACGGCAGACGCGGATGGCTTCGTGTTGTGTCCAGCCGGTGTTCGCATCGGCGACGAGTCGGTCGGTAGGTTGCAGTGCGGCTCGGACGGCGTGGATACGTTCAATATCGACATCGGGGTCACCGCCGACTTTGAGTTGAAAGCGTCGATAGCCTTGGGCGCGGTAGCCAGCGACGTTGGAGGCCATTTGTTCTGGGGATTCTTGGGAGATCGCGCGGTAGAGATGGAAGTCTTGGCCGTAGCGTCCACCGAGGAGGGTGCAAACGGGCAGTCCTGCTTGTTGACCGAGGAGATCCCAGCAAGCCACATCGAGGGGAGATTTGACGTAGGGGTGACCTTTGAGGAGTTGGTCCATACGTCGATTGATGCGATCGATTTCTAATGGGTTCTCGCCGATGAGTTGTGGGGCGAGTTCAGCGAGTCCTGCGCGGACGCCTAGGGCATAGGAGGGGAGGTAAACGGGTCCGAGTGGGCAACTTTCTCCCCAGCCAACGTGACCGGAATCGGTGTGGATTGCGACGACGGTGGAATCGAAGACGGTGACGGATTTGCCGCCGCTCCATTTGTAGGTAGTTTCGTGGAGTGGTAAGTCCACTTGGTAGACTCGGATTTCGCGGATTCGCATGTGGGTGAACCTTTGGTGGGGAGTGACTGTTGAGTGTTTTTGTTGAGTGGGCTTTGCAGAAGGTTATACCGCAGAAGCTGGGTTGAGGGTAAGAGTTGGTTCTGGGGAGTGGGGAGGATGTAGGCGATAAGTGCTGGGGCAATACCGTCAGATTGGTAATTCGAGGGGGTTCGGGAGTGCCTCTTGAGCCGGAATGCGCAAGCACCGGGTGGTTCTCTTGAGCCGGAATGCGCAA
>CAZACJ010000069.1:0-13907 GCA_964483385.1 uncultured Pirellula sp.
ATCTTAAAGATCTTTAAGAAGAAATCAAAAGAAAAATTAGAAATCCTGACGGAAAACCCAACTAGATTTCGTATTTGATCTTAGAAGGAGAGTTCACCTTAAACCTGAGAACATATTTTCAGTCTGAGTGGCACCTCCTGGTTGACCACACATTCGGACTAGCGGTCCATAATTCAGACTTTTTCCCACGCGTTTATTCCCCGGGGAATCACCTTCGAGGCAAAGGCGCTTACCACCGTTAAAAGCTTACCGAAGAAAATCAAACCGAATCGGTAGGAATTGATTCCTGATGTAGTTTCGTTCTCTTTCCCCACGATCATCGCAGATAAAATGAGAAGTAAAAAAAACGGTCGTCATTTCGGAAGTTTCTCTCGGGTTCTACATCAACTCTTCAAGCAGGCTGGCAGTCCCAGACAAAGTCGGCCAAGGCGTTTCGAAAAGCTTGATGAGCGTACCGTTTTTTCTGCACCAGCTCCGATCGTATTTTCTTTTGACACATCTTACGATGGATTCGCTGAGGTTCCGGGCTACACGGGTGGTGAGTACGCACTTATAGCATCCGATGCCACTGCCTCCGCCCCACATAGTGGAGCAAAGTTCTTGCGATTGCGGATAAACGACCAAAATTCGGCAAGAACCAATACCCTCGAGCAGAGAATGGCTCGAAATTTTGATACACGGCCCGGAGATACGTTCTTCGGCTGGGGTATTTTTGATGACAATGTTAACTCGGCCACCACTCCCAGCGTACGGCGAATACGAGGTCAAATGGAACTCAGGGACGTCGCAACGGGAACCATAGCAAAAAGTTTTTGGTATCAAACAGAGAGGTTCGACTGGAATACTGACCCCGGGGAATCGCCGGATAGTGTTGACTGGTCGGGATTGTCGAAGGTTACTTTCCGGCTGGACGAGCAATTACCGAATTTCCGGGACGCTCGCTTTGCAATCGATGATCTAACTTGGTCCCGCCCCGATAACGCCGTTGATGACCATTTTGATGTCGATGCAGGAGGAATCGCTGCACGAAATATCTTAGCAAACGACAGATATGTACGGCTTGGCGCGGATGCGGTAGTAACCATTGGTTCTGAACTTGGGGAAGGGCAGGTAGGTGTGCCTTTACGTGGTAAATACGGGTCGCTTACCATATATTCTAATGGTGATGCATGGTATACAGCCGACCCACTTGCGTACTTAGCGCCGTGGCACCCCCCTCTCAGTGATGCCTTTGCTCCAGGGGTACGTGACCAAATTACGGTTGGCACTGCAAATGAGATTCAAAACGGCTTTTACAATCAACAAAACCTCTACGTTGCCATTTATGGTGTCAATGACGCACCGACCGCACAAGATCTATCCGAGAGAACCGTCAACGAAAACAGTCCCATCGGAACCATCATAGGTTTGTTCTCAACAACAGATGTTGACCATGATGATTCACATACATATTCCCTAGTCGACGGTCCGGGAGGGCAAGACAATGATTCGTTTGAAATAGTCGGATCGTCACTCAAGACCAAAGTTAGTATGGATTTCGAAACAAAGAGTAGTTATTCGATCCGAGTCCGAAGTACTGACCGTGGTGGAAAGTGGATAGAAAGGCTCTATGAAATTACCGTCAAAAATGTGAACGATCCGCCTAATGCAGGCGCTGACGATAGCACTATTACGATCCGCGAGGACTCAACATACACATTTTCCCAAGGTGATTTCCTATTCACGGACCCGGATGCTGGCGACTACATGTCGGGCGTTCGAATCGATACACTGCCCAGCCGAGGTGCCTTGCGACTTGCAGGAAATTCAGTCGCACCGGGCCAAGTGATCGCTGCTGCAAGTATTCCAGCCTTGTCATTTACACCAAGCCAAGACGAGAATGGTTTGAATTACACCTCGTTCACCTTCAGCGTCATTGACGCCGCTGGCGCTGCCGATCCTACGCCCGCTCGCAAGTCCATTAATGTTACCGCCGTCAATGACCCGCCCGTTCGCATCCCTCCCCTCAGCCCAATTGTAGTTCTCGAGGATAGCGCGAGCATTGCACCATCGTCGTTGTTTCTAGACCTTCCTAATTACGGTCCAGGTGGAGGCTCCGACGAAGCGACCCAAACCATTTCAATCACTTTCACGTCAATACCCTCCTTCAGCAAACTGTACAAATCGGACGGAATTACGGAAGTCACTGTCAATCAAACAATCACTCTACCTGAGTTCCGGGGACTCAAGTATAAGACACCCCCTCATGCCAATGGGAGCGGTCTACTTACGTGGAACGTTACAGACAACGGTGGAACTGCTAATGGTGGGAGCGATTCGACCTCCGATTCACTGCTGTTCACCATACTTCCAGTCAACGACGCTCCCGTTCGCACTGCTGGAAACCCTTCGCCTATCAGCGTTTTGGAAGATAGCGCAAACACAACCGCGGTTTCCCTCGGATTGTCCTCGCTGAACTACGGACCAGGTGGTGGTTCCGATGAAAATACACAAACGCTCACCTACACTATCACCGCAATCCCGTCCGCGATCCAAATCTTCAAAGCCGACGGTACCACCGGCGTCCTTGTGAATCAAACAGTTTCATTGCTCGAACTCCAAGGACTCAAATACAAGACGATTCCGAATGCAAACGGTTCGGGATCGCTTACATGGACCATCAAAGACAACGGCGGGACAGCTAACGGCGGCGTCGATACAATAACTAACTCGCTCAGTGTGACGGTTACCGCAGTCAACGACGCTCCCGTTCGCACTGCTGGAAACCCATCGCCTATCAGCGTTTTGGAAGATAGCGCAAACACAACCGCGGTTACGCTCGGATTGTCTTCGCTGAACTACGGACCAGGTGGTGGTTCCGATGAAAACACACAAACGCTTTCCTTCACGATCGTTGCAATTCCATCCGCAATTAGGGTCTTTAAAAATGATGGAACCACGCAAGTCACGGTCCAGCAATCCGTCACGCTACTGGAACTTCAAGGGCTGATGTACAAGACACATCCGAATGCTTTTGGAACTGGCAAGCTTGAATGGAACGTGAAGGATAATGGCGGTACTGCGAACGGTGGCAAGGACACACTTCGAGACTTCCTGAGTATTACGGTTACGTCAGTCAACGACGCTCCAACCGACATAACTCTCACCCCGAACTCTATCCCAGAAAACGCGGCACCGAATTCAACCGTCGGTACCCTGCGTTCCATCGATCCCGACACCGGAAACACCTTCTCCTACGCCCTGGTAGCAGGTTTAGGAGATAACGACAACAGTGCGTTCCGTATTAGTGGATCCCTTCTCCGGACCAGTCAAAGTTTCGATTACGAAGCAAAATCATCCTATTCGATTCGAGTCAAATCGACCGATCAAGGTGGGCTTTCTACGCAAAAAGTGCTTGTTATCAATGTCACTGACGTTAATGACGCTCCTCGATTTGTCGATCCCGAATACGAATTCGAAGTTGCCGACGGTACACGCCAAGACAATGGTTCTCAGGCCAACAACGGACAGTGGCGCCCAAGCATAAGCCGCGATGGGCGGTTCGTTGCCTTCGTGAGTTACGCAACAAACCTTGCAGCCAACGATTTCGAAATGGACGTCTTCGTCAAGGATACCTTTAGCGGGAATGTAGTCGAAGTTTCCAACACTCAGTCCGGAGGACGTTCCAATGGA
This sequence comes from uncultured Pirellula sp., assembly GCA_964483385.1. GTDB lineage: Bacteria > Planctomycetota > Planctomycetia > Pirellulales > Pirellulaceae > JBKCUI01. The sequence goes on from CAZACJ010000069.1 coordinate 3,673, forward strand.
GATTCCTTCAATCCAACGATCACCCCTGACGGAAGATTTGTTGTCTTTGAAAGCTACGCCTCCAATTTAGTTCCAGAAGACACTAGCCCAACTGGTGATATTTTCCTTCGCGATCTACAAACAGGAACTCTTGAACGTATCTCTACCAGTAGCACAGGCACGGCAGGAAATGACCGCTCTTATAGCCCAAGCGTCAGTGACGACGGACGATTCGTCGCCTTTCGTAGCGATGCCAATAACCTCGTTGATGGAGACACTAACGGCAAAGGCGATATTTTTATTAAGGACAGACTCACAGGGGAACTATCCCGTGTCTCCAACGCGTTCGATGGATCCCAAGGAAACAATCACTCCTTTGAGCCTGCAATTAGCGGCGACGGTAACAAGGTGGCGTTCCGAAGCTATGCTTCTAATCTAGTTGCGGGTACTGATAACAACTTCGAAGACATCTACGTCAAAGACCTTCGCACAGGAACCATTCTTCGTGCGAACACTAGTACGGATGGACAACAAGGAAATAACGCTGTTTGGGTCCCAAGCCTGAGCTATGATGGTCGGTTCCTCAGTTTCCCAAGCACCGCAACCAACTTGGTGCCGGGTGATACAAATGCAGCGTGGGACGTGTTCCTCAAAGATCTAAATACTGGAGAAACAACCCGCGTTTCAACCACCGTCAACGGCACTCAAGCCAATGGCGCATCGAACTACGCCACGATCAGCGGTGATGGGCGCTATGTCACCTTCCTGAGTTCGGCATCCAATCTAGTATCTGATGACACGAACGGAAAAGAAGATGTCTTTATCAAAGATACACTAACGGGTACGATCACACGCGTATCAACTAGTAGCGACCGAGCTCAGGCAAATGATGCTTCGTCTGAAGCTTTTGTCAGTGCGGCGGGTAATTTAGTGGCTTTTACCTCTACTGCCACCAACCTAGTACCAAACGACACCAATGGTGTGCCAGATATCTTTATCAAGAACCTAATCACCGGCGAAACGAGGCTCGCGGTTGGAAACAACTCTCGCGTATTGATCGGACAAGTATCTGGAACCGATCAAGATGCGAACTCCGTCTTGCGGTATACCCTTACGGGCCCTGGGGCGGATGCCTTCGTGATCAACCCAATCACCGGCCAAATTGAACTCTCTTCAACGGGGGTGATGGATTTCAACCTTCAACCCACCTACGCTCTGACAGCACTTGTGTCCGATGGTGTCTTAAGCAGTACTGTCCCCGTGACGATTCATGTAACGAATGGTAACAATCGTCCTACCGACATCCTCCTTTCTTCATCGAGCATCGAAGAAAACATGGAGGAGAATACATTGGTAGGAACTCTGAGCGTTTTGGATCCGAATCCAGGAGACGTTCACATCTATCAACTTGTGGAGGGTTTAGGCAGTGACGATAACGCCTCCTTCTTTATCGAGGGTACAAACCTTAGGGCAGTTGGAAGCTTCGATTTCGAGACCAAATCGTCTTATTCCATTCGTATCCGAGCCACAGACCAAGGAGATCTCTTTAAGGAAAAAATCTTCACCATCCGAGTTACCGATGTCGATGAGGGCTTCCCGCTATTGGGAACTACAGCCAATGATGCATTCGTTGCAACGTACACGGGTGATGGCATAGTTCATGCATGGTCCGTCACGCGCAATGGAACATTGCTATTTAACGGAACTCTTCCAAACACGTCTCTACTCATCGATGGTTTAGGAGGAACAGACACCCTCGATGTTGTCGGAAGATCAGCCGATGATGTTATCCAACTCGATGGAAGTCAACTCTTCATCAATACCGCGAAATTACGCTTCCCAAGAATCGAGTCGATTCGCATCCAAGCCAAGGAAGGGAACGACACGCTAACTGTAACCACAGCTTTACCTAGTGGAGTCACGGGAAGCTTCGATGGAGGAGTTGGCTTAGATCGTCTCGAAGCGGTCGCGGGAACAAACGTTTGGAACGTTCTCGGCACGGATTCCGGCTCCCTAAACAGCAATCTTACATTTACAGCTACAGAGTCCATCCAGGGTGGCGCGAACGAAGACCAATTCGTCCTCTCTGCCTTGGGCAAAACGACGGGGAAAATTCTCGGTGGAGGTGGGATTGACATGCTGAGTATGGCGGCCAAGACTCTCGCCCATACGATTAATCTTCAAACCAACACCGCGACCTCAACGGGTGGCATCGGGGGAATCGAGTATTTTATCGGTAGCACTAGCGCAACCGTATTTGATGTTTTGATTGGAGCAAATAGCGATACGACTTGGAATATTGATGGAACCGATCAAGGAATACTGTCGAGTGCTGTTACCGGAACAGTCGCGTTCACAGGGTTCGAAAACCTTACAGGTGGAACCTCGCGTGACTCGTTCGTTTTCTCGAATGCTGGGAGATTGACAAAGACCCTAACGGGCGGAACAGCTACTGGCGTTATTGATACGGTCGATTTGTCTGAGAAAACTGCAGCATTGGAATTCCGATTGGATGGAACCTCGACAAGCGTCCCAGGTTCTATAGGTACCTACACAGGTATTGAACACCTCACTGGAAACAACCATGCCAACAGCAAGGTATCGCGAAGTAGCAACACAACCACAATGTGGACCGTTGATGCGTTCGGGAATATCGTTGTCCTCGGTGCAACTTATGCGAATGTCCCCATGATTGCCGGAGGACCTGGAACAGATACGCTCACTGGCCCGGCGCTCGCTTCTAGTACAGTCCAGTGGATCATCGATTCCGCCAACGGAGGGTCTATCTCGCTTCCATCCATCAAAACCATTGCATTCTCTAGCATCAATGGCCTGGCGGGTGGCACGGGTGACGATGTATTTGAAATTCGGCAGGCAGGTTCCATCTCATCGAACCTCAATGGTGGAACTGGTGCAGGAATCAACGCATTGAGTTATTCGCAATGGACTTCGGGCGTTTCGGTAAACCTATCCGTCGGTACGGCAGCGAATGCTACCGCCATCGGAGGTATCACCTCGAATTTCCAAATGGTCACTGGTGGGTCGGGAGACGACTCTCTTCGAGGTAACGCTTCGAAGACGACGGTTCTGATCGGTCTCGCGGGCAACGATTCGCTAGTTGGTGGAACGCAGCGAGATATACTCGCTGCGGGATTAGGAAACGACCTTTTACAGGGCGGAAACGGTGATGACCTCCTTATCTCGGGTCGCACGTCATATGATCTGAATTTCGATGCAATGAAGGGTGTACTTGCTGAATGGACTTCTACAAGAACATTCGCACAGAGAACAGCCAATCTATGGGGAAATGGAACCGGGACCCGAAGTAACAGTAACTACTTCCTGAACAGTCAGCCGTCGGACGACATCACGGATACCGTTTTTGCCGATACAGACAACGATTCCCTGTCTGGCGGTTTGAACCAAGATTGGTTCTTCGCAAGTCTAAATGATCTGACTGACTTCACGGGGACTGGTACAGCGCCCGATCGACTTGATCCATAAAAGCGAGTACTCGGTATAAGTCACATGCAAAAGCGTGTTTTTGCATGTGACGATTCCTTTAAAAAGCGGAGGGACAGGATTGTAAAAACCTTGCGACTATCTCTACGACACGCGATTTTACAGTTCCAAGTCGGTGATGACTTCGGCGCCGTCTCGCGATACGAGTCTTGCGAACACCCGGATGTCGATATTCGAATTCAAGTATCTGGAACTTCCATCAACAAATACGGACATGTTTCCGCCGGTGTGGAATGAGTAAGGTTGTCCGGTTCCATCCACACCGAAGAATGGATCTGGATAATTCGAGCTCAAGGCGATGCCATTTGTAACGTTCATCGCACGTGGACCGGGGTAAGAAAGTCCGTCACCAGCAACACCCAACAGTACATTGAGCTCCGAAGCTGGACGGCACCAGCCACCACCGTTTACCCGTGTCCCGCTACCGGGTTGCACATCGATGACCTTTCTCCCGTTGCGATAGATGTGGGGACGACCGGCTGATTCGACCAAGCGAACGGTATTGCTCGTGCCATCGACAAAACTAGAGAATTTCAAGTTTGTCGTTTTGGATAGCGCACCGTTGTTGTCACGCGCCGACGAAGCATCCACCAAACCAAGAGTCGCGAGCTGTGGCGAAACGCCGTAGAAACCTGCGTAATCACCGTTGGCTACACGAGCTTGCCAAACCGGTGTATCTGGTGGAGGAGATCCATCGAGTACTTTGCCCGAATCAGGATTCGAGGGGCATTCGTAAATTGGGATCTTGGTACCAAACAAATCGTAGTTCAGCGATCCATCCGTGTTCGGAACGACCGATGACCAGTTCTTGCTCAAGTCGATGCGTTGATACAGCGATTGCATCTCAATGTATGGCAGAAGTGATGTTGCCCATCGTACACGCACGGTCGAAACAGCGCTGGGACGAATGTTGCTCGGGAAGTACTTCTGCGCACTATGGAAATTCTGAAACGCTAACTCGACTTGCCGAATGTTATTCGAGCAAGACATTCTTCGGGCCGCTTCGCGTGCTGCTTGTACCGCAGGTAATAGTAAGCCGACGAGGATTCCGATAATCGCAATAACTACGAGGAGTTCCACGAGGGTGAACGCTCGACGCTTGGTTGCAGCCGAAAGTCGATTGGACATTTTCATCTTCAAATTCTTTCTAATAGACATAAAAACAAACGATTACGTAAAAAAGACCGACATTACTTCCGCCTCGAACTCAACTTTCGATTGCGATTTGCATCAACGCAAACGAAAGGGTTCGAGGGTATTGGGGCCGTTCTTGACCTCGACTTCGATTCCAGAAGTTGTGGGAGACGCAAGATTCGCAGGCAAGTGATTGACAGGAGATTCATTGGGATCCTTGCGAACCCAACGTTCGATCGTCACTTGGTATTTTCCCTCCGGTGCACCGTCAGCAGTATTGAATGTTGAGACTTCAAAGCTGCCGTCCGCTTGTGTTGTCCCTCGCGGCTTGGGCGCTGTAGCATTGCTTGACTGCGGATGTAGTACGACCAGGGCGTGATCGACCGGACCTCCATCTACACTCAAGACTTTTCCGGTGACCGGGAAAGTAGGGATATGTTTTTCCCCAGAGCAACCGATAACAACACAGCATGTCATAAGGAAAGATGCAACCGCAACTTTACGCTTGAAATTTCGTATCGGTGCAGGTGCAATTCCAAACAGCAATCCATAAGACAAACGTCGAACCATCGACATGAAACCCTCTTTCCCAAACGAACGTGGTTGCAATGCAACCGGAGGCGATCAAGAGTCTTCCAAGTCGTCTGGTGAAACTCTAATCAGAGTGATGAACACGCCTCCCGGGGTCGGGTCAGCTAAACTTAGCGTCCATTCGAGGATTTCGATGGACGAATACGCCTTTTCTCCGTTCTCTCGATTTGAACTATCGCACCGTCGTGCATCACGATCGTGACTTGTCCAAACTTTAATCCTTGAAGTGCGTGGCGAATTTGCTGCAATTCACTCTCGTGAACTTGTTTATCCTTCGTTATTCCCGAAGGACTAGAATCAAGTTGCATTTCTTGTTCCATTCCGTCGGGATTTGGTTGTGAGTTTTGAAAATATTCCGGTTTGTTTTCATTCATGCATCAAATCCTTTTAGATGTTGAATTCGTTGGTGAAGACGTGGGCGTTCAAAGGTGTTATGTAGACTTGTTCGCCATCCGCAAGTCTGAGTGCTTGGCATTGCGTGATCGGAATGTCCACGCGTACACTCTGCTCCAACGCGGTTTGAAGGAAGACTTTGGCATGGGCACCGGCGCGGTGTATACGTTGTATCTTTGCAGGAAGTGAACTTTCATCGGTCGCATGGCGAGTGATGGATAGCTCATGAGGTCGAACGTACATTTTCGACGCGTCGAAATCTGGTGAGTTCGTGGACTGCTTTTGAGGATGTCGTCCGGAGAAAACATTGACGCTACCGAGAAAATCGATGACGAACTCGGATGCAGGATGATGGAAGACTTCTTCAGGGGATCCGATCTGTTCGACCTTGGCTTGATTCATCACCACGACACGGTCCGCGACCTCTAGTGCCTCTTCTTGATCGTGCGTGACAAGAATGGTTGTGGTATGCATGGTTTCGTGGAGTTCGCGTAACCATTCACGTAATTTCTGGCGAACTTTTGCGTCGAGTGCGCCGAAGGGTTCGTCGAGCAATAGAATTTTTGGTTCGATAGCCAAAGCGCGAGCTAGAGCGACTCTTTGGCGTTGTCCGCCTGAGAGTTGCATGGGGAAGCGGTTCCCGAGACCTTCGAGCTGAATTAGCTGAAGGAGCTTTCGAACGCGTTGATCGATTTCTGTCTTACTCGGCCGCAGCTCTTTTGAGCGAACTCGCAGGCCGAAAGCAATGTTATCGTAAACACTCATGTGTTTGAACAAAGCGTAATGCTGGAATACAAATCCGACTTGGCGCTGCCCGACAGACCATTGAGCAACGTCTTCTCCAAAAAAGAGGACCTGGCCCGAATCGGGGCTTTGGGCCGGGTCAGGTAACTCCATCCCAGCGATAATTCGCAAAAGTGTTGTTTTTCCGGAACCGGATGGTCCAAGCAAAGCGACCAGTTCGCCGGTAGCAACTGACAAGCTCACGTCGTCGAGTGCTACATAGGATCCGAAAGTTTTTGTGACTCGATTGACTTCGACGCTCATGGGGCTTGGCCGTTCTCCGATACGTGGTGGTGGTGGTGAGTACGTGATTCCAACCAGGACTTTAAGATCAGCGTGATGATGCCTAATAGGGCGAGCAACGAAGCGAGTGCGAAAGCTGCGGGAGCGTTGTAGTCGTTGTACAGGGCATCGATTTGCAAAGGCAATGTGTTGGTTTTACCGCGGATGTTCGATGAAACGACAGCAACAGCGCCGTATTCACCCATCGCTCGTGCACTGCATAGCAATACTCCATAGAGAAGAGCCCATTTGATGTTAGGAAGAGTAACCTTCCAGAAGGTTTGCCAAGCGTTAGCACCTAGAGATACCGCCGCCCATTCTTGTTCGCTCCCTTGTTCTTGCATCAACGGAATCAATTCGCGTGCAACAAAAGGTACGGTGACGAACATGGTTGCGAGAACAACTCCTGGGACTGCGAAAATCACTGGGAAACCGATCGATCGCAGCGACTCGCCGAACCAACCTTGAACTCCGTAAACCAGGATTAGCATCAAGCCGGCGATGATTGGGGAGATGGCGAAAGGTAAATCGAGAACTGACACCAAGAGAGCTTTGCCTCGAAACTGATACTTGGCTGTCGCCCAAGCAGCTGCGATTCCAAAGAGTGTATTGACCGGAACGGCGATCGCGGCGGCAAAGATACTTAAGAGAATAGCGCTTTGTGCATTGCGACTGGATAGCGCAGCGACGTAAGTTGTCCAGCCCTTGCGGAGGGCTTCGTAGAAAATCACACCTAGTGGCATGATCAAAAGCAGTCCCATGAAAGTTATCGTGAGGCTGATCAATAGCCAACGAACCCATGCCGGATCATCCGTGCAGTGCAAAGGTGTCACGGATTTGGAGTTCAGGGGCTGGCTATTGGCTTTTGTAGTTTTGGTCAGAGACATGATCGCTTAGATCCTTCCTGTTCTGCGCGAAACGATCCACTGCAGGCCTTGGATCAAGAGCAACAGGGCGAGCGTTGAAGCGAGCATCACGATGGCGATAGCAGAAGCGCCCGCGACGTCATTTTCGTCCAGTCGATTGACGATGAGTAGCGATGCGATCTCCGTTTTTAGTGGCAGATTTCCTGCGATAAAAATCACGCTACCGTATTCCCCAAGTGCTCGAGCTAGAGCAAGAGTGAAGCCTGTCAGGGCAGAGGGAAGCAGGCTCGGGAAGGTGACTCGAAAAAAAGTTTGCAAACGGTTGGCTCCGAGAATCGCCGCAGCTTGTTCAGCTTCTGCATCTAAATCTTCAATGGCAGGTTGCATGGTTCTTACCACGAAGGGGAATCCAATGAAGATCAGAGCGATCACAACACCCAGGGGACTGATTGCGGTCTTGATGCCCAAGGGGAGTAGTTGTTTTCCGATCAAACCTGTAGGCGCGTAGACCGCCATCAACGCAATTCCTGAAACTGCAGTAGGCATGGCGAAGGGCAAGTCGACGAGTGCATCGAGGAGTTTTCGGCCTACGAATCGGTATCGAACGAGGGTCCAAGCGACGATGGAGCCAAAGACAAGATTGATCAGGGCTGCCACTAAAGAGGCACCAAAGGTTAACCGTAATGCGGCTTGAACCCGCGGAGATGCCAGCGTTGCCCAAAGCTCGCCGGAAGCGATCGTTGAGGCTTTGACCAAGAGCGCGGCAGTTGGGATGACAATCATCAAGAGGATGTAGGCCAAAGTGATGCCAAAGGGCAGGCCGAATCCCGGCAGTCGAACAGACTTTCTCGTTGAAGACTGGAAAATCATAAATACCCGTGTGTGTTGTAGACGTTTCAGAAGGACCGCCTTTGGGAGCCGATCCTGTTTCGTTTGCGACAAGTCTTATTTCGATTCGCTGGAGTAGACTTGATCGAATACACCGGTGCGTTCCTTGAAGTGGAACTCTTGGGCTTCCTTCCAGTCGGCGACGATATCGGTCAACTCAAAGAGCTTCACGTCCGCGAATGAACTCAAGGTTTCGGCAGGAATTCCGTCTCGAATACGAGGCCGATAATAGTGCTTGGCTGCGATCTTTTGACCGACTTCGGAGTAAAGGTATTCCAGATAAGCCTTTGCTAAGTCTTCTGTACCGTGTGATTTCGCGTTGCGATCTACAACGGCCACGGGAGGTTCAGCGAGAATACTTAAACTCGGAACAATAAGCTCGACTTGATCGGTTCCTAGTTCGCGCATAGCGAGAAAGGCTTCGTTTTCCCAAGTGATCAACACATCACCTATGGATCGCTGCAAAAAGGTGTTGGTGGCGGCACGAGCGGAGGTGTCGAGAATCGGAACGTTTTTATAGAGCTTGGAGATGAACTGTTTTGCTGCTTCTACGGCCGCCTGTTTCTTGTCTGCGGTCGTTGCTGTTCGAAATTCTTTGAGCAACTTGAGTTCAGTGTCACCTGACGTGGTAACACCACCATTGAGGTCGCGATGCAGTGCATAACCCCAAGCCGCCAAGTAGTTCCAGCGAGCTCCTCCGCCAGTCTTCGGATTTGGTGTGATCACTTCGACGCCTTCGCGTATCAAGTCATCCCAGTCTTTGATTTTCTTGGGATTCCCTTTGCGGACAAGAAAGACGATGGTTGAAGTGTAGGGAGAACTGTTGTTCGGTAGTCGTTTTTGCCAGTCGGTGGGTAACGCTTCGGCTTTCTCTGCAATTGCGTCGATATCGCCCGAGAGGGCAAGGGAAACCACATCAGCGTCGAGGCCTTCGATCACCGCACGCGATTGTTTGCCCGAGCCGCCGTGCGATTGAGCGACCTCGACTTTCTCCCCTTGCTTTTCTAACCAATACGCTGCGAAGGCTTCGTTGAATTCCGCATAAAGTTCGCGCGTCGGATCGTATGAGACATTGGTCAAATTACGAGGGCTTGCCGAGGATAGATCAGTTCGGGTGCTGCCGTCCGATCGGGTGCTCTGAGACAGTGAGTCCTCTCCAGTTCCACAACCGGTGGCAAGTCCTAGTACGGCTAGAAAACCAAGGGTGAGGCTTCGAGCCACGTCGGCAGAGCGAGGCATGGCAGAGCGAAGCATAAAGAAAAAGTACGATGGCATAGAGTGTCTCTAGCGGACAGGGACTCGATATCAATCACGGAATCACTCGATCAACAAGCTGCCGATCGAAGGGAGCAAAGGAGACTGCTTAGACTCGATCGCAGGGGCAACAGCCCCCGTTTCCATCACGACATGCACACCTCGTCAAAGCGAGAAACGCTTAGCCTATGCAAACGCCGATCCAATCTAATGAAATATTACAACGGGATGTAAAATTTCAGTTCCGTTCTTTTGGATTGGCAAAAACCGCATGATTTTCAAGGCAAAAATGAGATGCACCAGGGGACAGTCCCTGAACCGCTCGCAGAACACCCCTTTTTTGGTGGGTTGATAGCATTTCCGTGGCATGTCCTGGATAGGCCGTCGTATTTGACAGAGCCGTTCTATTTAACGGACTGGGTTTTTTCGGGTGCTTACCCGTGTTATTTGACGGAAGCGGAATGATGCGTTAGTCTACCTTGTGCGGGGTGTGGAAGGTCTCAGAATTGCGTGTCCCACCCGGTTGCGTTGTTGCCGGATTGC
>CAZACJ010000069.1:14007-16462 GCA_964483385.1 uncultured Pirellula sp.
TTGCGTTGTTGCCGGATTGCAATGTTGCCGGATTGCAATATTGAGAGTCTCCGTGTGAAAAAGCCAAGTTTCGGTTCTTAGGGCCAGGGTTTTCCGTTCTGTATGTCTCACTCAGCAAAACCACCATCTTCCAATGTAAACGGCTCTGCTTCTGGCCCCAGCGGAGAGCATCTCGTCGGCTCCCTGTGGCAGCTTGCTGTCGCAAGGCATTCCGGCTACACCCTGGCGATTGAGGCCTTCTCTCGTTTGGTTTCAGTCTTGCCTCTGCGAAGTTTTTCGGTGCTGTTGCTTGATCCGAACCCACGAGCAGTTACTGCTCAGGAACTTGGTTCGGCAGTTCCCGAATTGGGGAGCCCCTTTCAGAGTGGCAAGCTACAGCAACTTTTTCTGCTTCGTACACATTTCGCGCCATACACCAAAGTCGAAACGCGTGAGTGTTCCGATGCGCACTGGATGGACTTGATCGAATGGGCGGATACAGGAAACCCACTGATTCAACCTAGCCCCAAGAGAACAGGTAAGCTCGCTTGGATCGCTCCAGAGGAAACCGCAGGTAGCTTAGTCGCTATTCCTTTGCGACCGGCAGCTTTGGGGCCCATGGACTCAAAGAGTAACGAGGCTACGGGAATTCGAACGCGTGGAATTGCTGTGCTTGAGATTGAGTTAGGTCGTTCCTTGTCAACGGCACTTCTGTCATTGCTGCCAGAAATCGGTCCGCCATTAGCTTGGATGCTTCAGAATACCTGGGCGATTCCTCCTGGCGAGTCCGTTGACGCACTCGTTGCGCAGAAAACTCCTTCGACGACCAAGGAACGAGTCCAGGATCCGACAGAGGACATGGCCGACGACCGTAAAACGATGCGAGACTTGGTCGTGGGTGCGGACGAGGGTTTGAAAGCGGTGATGGAGCGAGTAGCCCTAGTTGCTCCATCCGAGCTACCTATATTGATCTTGGGAGATACAGGGACCGGTAAAGAAGTAATCGCGAGGGCGATTCACTCGCGATCTCCACGGTCGAAGCAACCGTTTTTGCGGGTGAACTGCGGCGCGATTCCGCCAGATTTGATCGACTCTCAGCTCTTCGGTCACGAACGCGGTAGCTTCACCGGGGCTTTGGATCAGCGCAAGGGTTGGTTTGAGCGAGCTAACGGCGGAACTTTGTTTCTTGATGAGATTGGCGAGTTGCCTCTCGCGGCGCAGGTGAGATTATTGCGTGTGTTACAAGAACATCAGATTGAACGAGTTGGAGGTCAGCAAACTATGGACGTGGATGTTCGCATTGTCGCCGCGACCCACCGAGACTTGGCTACCATGGTTCATGAGCGAACCTTTCGCGAAGACCTTTGGTATCGGATCAATCTCTTTCCGATTCTATTGCCGAGGCTTTGTGAACGACTTTCCGATATTCCCGCCCTCGCAAAGCACTTTGCAAAAAAGGCCGCCAACAATTTTGGAGTTCCTTACGCAGAACCCACCGAAGAGGATCTTCAGCGACTCCAAAGTTACCCTTGGCCCGGAAACGTCCGTGAATTGCAAGCGGTCATTGATCGCGCAGTGATCCTAGGGCGAGGCCATCATTTGGATATCGCGACAGCATTGGGATCTGGCTTTATGTTGCAACCTCCCTCATCGCCTCTCATCGAATCAACTCCATCTAAAGCACCGATTGCAACTCTTGCCTCCAATGAAATGTCTTGTTTGAGTCTAAACGAAATGATGAAACAGCACATTGAACGAGCTTTAGTGCTAGCCCAGGGAAAAATCGAAGGCGTCGGAGGCGCTGCAGAACTACTCGAAGTAAATCCCCATACATTGCGAGCGAAAATGCGAAAACTAGGCATCGAATGGTCGCAGTTTCGTTCGCGCTGAAACGCATAAATCCAAAGTCATCGATCGATAGCTCAAGTCCCGATTCACCTCCTAGAAAACAGGGACGCTCATGAATATCTGTGGCTTGGCATGGCGTATATTGTGCATTAGTGCTTTGATGATGAGTACGAGCAATTCAGGTGCTTGTCGATAAAATTACTTGACGCAAGAAAATACAAAAGGACATAGAAAATGACGCGCGCAACCAACGTTCTCGGTACCGAATTACAGCCTTGCTCGTTCGACCCCATGACCGGCTTTTTCCGAGATGGATGCTGCCGATCAGGAGCAGATGACATCGGGTTGCATTTGGTCTGCGCAAAAATGACGGAAGAATTTCTCGTGTTTTCCCGTCAGCGCGGAAACGACTTGAGTACACCGGTTCCTGGTTATCATTTTCCTGGACTCAAGCCGGGTGATCAGTGGTGTTTGTGCGTTTTGCGTTGGAAGGAGGCTTTTCAAGCTGGTGTTGCACCACCTGTAGTCTTAGAAGCGACGCATATTTCAACGCTAGAGTTTGTCGATTTAGAGGACCTCGAGTCGCATCGCTTCGAATAATCGCAGCACCGATAATCGCAGCACCGAT
>CAZACJ010000069.1:16562-25875 GCA_964483385.1 uncultured Pirellula sp.
GACCTCGAGTCGCATCGCTTCGAATAATCGCAGCACCGATAATCGCAGCACCGATGAAGGGTAGTCGCCAGGAATACCTAATCGTGCACCTAGCTGTGGATCTTAGCTGTGAAGCTGTGAATCTCGGAAGTGGCTTATTTGTCGTAGGATTGACATTTCTTAAGCGAACAGCGATTCGATAATTCGGCCTTTGCTCCAAGCCATCGGACGGCCAATCGGTGTCAGCGATTCAACTGCAGGATCGATCCCGAAGCCGTGTAGCAAGGTCGCGTGTAAATCTTCGATGCCCACGGGGTCTTGAATGCCTTTAATCGCGTCTTCTCCATCTTCAATTACTTCATGTGTAGTGGCACCGTGGACGAAACCACGTCGGAACGGTCCACCGAACAGCACGGTGCTGAAACCGTTGGGCCAATGATCGCGCCCATCGGCAACATTGATTTTCGGAGTGCGTCCGAACTCACCGCCGCAAACGACGACGGTCGAGTCAAGTAGTTCGCGGGCTTCAAGCAATCGGATCAACGCATGGAGCGCTGAGTCTAGGATTTTGCATCGGCCCGATTGCAAAGTGTGATTTTCAACGTGGGTATCCCATCCACTGAGTTCGACTTCTACGCACGTGACTCCTTGTTCCACCAATCGGACAGCAGCCAAACAGCCTCGACCAAAAGGAGTATCGCCGAAACTCTCTCGGGTGCTGCGGTCTTCGCGTTCGATCTCGAAGGCTTGGATCTGCTCGCTCGACATCATCTGCAATGCCCGCTGCGTGGAGATGGAGTGAAGAGTTTTGTTGCTGTCGATGTCTTTGCGTCTCCCGCGACGAAATTGTTTTTCAAGGACTTCGAGGTCAGCGATTCGTTGTCGGAATTGTTGGTCTGCCACCGGGCTCTTGAGATTGGGCAATGGGTTTTGGGGATCTCCGAGTTGAAATGCATCCCATTGACTGCCAAGGTATCCGCCGCGAGCCGGCCATTCGCCTGAGAGAATCGAGACATGTTTCGGTATTTCCAGATTCGTTTTGGATTGATGGCAGAGTATGGAACCGATGGCGGGATGGATGAGGGTCGGATCGGGACGCCACCCCGTCTTCATGTTGTAGGATGCACGTTCATGATCCCCTTCTTTCGAAGTCATCGAACGAATGAGCGTGGCTTGATGCATCACTTCAGCAGTTTGCGGAAGCGAATCGGCAATTTGTAAATCTGCTAGAGAAGTTCGAATTGCTCGCGTGGGACCGCCGATAGGTGAGTTGGGATGGGGATCAAATGTATCGAGTTGGCTTGGTCCACCTTGCATCCATAACAAGATCATCGCTTTGGGCTGATTTTTTTTCCGGCGTGGTGCGTTGGGTTCGTTGGCTCTTGCGATGGATTCGGCGATTGTTGTCCAAGAAGATAGAGAGCTTGTGGCGAGCGCACCCGAGCCAAGAATTGCAGCAGATTTGAGCAATGAACGGCGAGTGCGTTGGCTTTGGTTGAGCCAGCGGCGATACGAATCGCAAGCTGCGGTTATGTGTTGCTCAGACGAGACCCGAGAGTTTTGCGTTGCTGGGTTGGGTTTCATGTTCAATTCGAAGGGAATAAGTTCGCATGCCTCGCAGTGAGCACGTTCTCGCGATCACTTTCTCGCGAGCACCTTCTCAAAGCGTCTAGTTTATCTTCGATTCCAGTGGATCTGCTAGCGATTCTATTCTACATACACTCGATGGCGAGTCTTACTGTAGGACTCAAAAAGCGAATGCATTGGATAGGTTTAGTGGGGCTATCGGAAGTATTCGCTCACCAGATGAAAATCTTTACAGAAACTTTGCCAGAGGGCCGCCACGACCAGCTAGTGCGTCAATTTTCTTGGTTACTTCGTCATTTTCAATCAGGGGGGGAGCATGATGGGGTTTGGTGCGTGCATCGATGACGATAGGACCGGTGCAACTCCAGTGTTTGTGTTCGATTCGTTCACCGACTCCTCGCAGGTCGTTCGATGGGTTGGAGCGGGTGAAGGTAACCCAAGCCCAGTTCTCGACGGATCGGCTTGTGAAGTGAGCGTCATCTGCGATGACGACGAGTGCAATTTCAGGGTTGCTCCTGGTTTTGTCGTTATGAGGTGGGTGTTGGTTCCATCGATGAAGGATCGTATCGAGATCGGCTTTGGATTCGACCGCGAGGACGCCAGGGAAACAAATTTTTGGATTGGAAAGAAGATCGGGAAGGTGGAAGTCTGTTGGCAGGGACTTGGCAAGTTCGCGTCGTTTATCGCCGCTGATTGCAGTAACTAGCTTGGAGCCCTGGTTCCATCCTTCACCAGAGTAGTCGAGGGTGTCGATGGTCGTTTTGGTTTGGAAGTGTAGACCGCTGGAGAAATCGAGTCGTTCGAATACCCAATTGAAGAACGACTGCAGGTCGTGCAAGTTCGGGTGTTTAGGGTCGTTTCCGTCGATGATGAACAGGTACTTTGCCAAAGACATCTGTCCTTGACCGAGGATGGCATTGGATTGTGTAAGGAGTTCTTGTGGTCGGTTCGGTTTTTTGTAGGGGGTATAGCGTTCCGAGCCGATGGCAAGGAGTAGTGGGTGAACGCCGGCAACATCTACCGCGTGGACTTCGCGAACACCGGGAAGGACGGTCGGGATGATGGGGCCGGTCAGTTCGTGGATCAGTTCGCCGAAGGTTGTGTCTTCTTGGGGTGGTCGCCCGACGACGGTGAAGGGCCAAATCGCGCCGGGGCGATGGCTGACACTGGTCACGTGCATGAATGGGAATGGATGTGTTTTTGCGTAGTATCCGAGGTGGTCACCGAAGGGACCTTCGGGTTTCAAAGTGGTCGGATCGATAACGCCGCTGATAGCGAAGTCTGCATCTGCGTAGATGGGGGCGGGTGCGGTGACCATAGGGATTCGGCCTCCGGCTAACGCGCCGGCAAAAGTCAGTTCACCGACTCCTTCGGGCAGTGGCATGACGGCTGCGAGGGTCATTGCTGGATTACCGCCGACGGTGATGGTTACGGGGAAGGGTGCGCCTGCTGCGAGGGCTTGTTGGTGATGCACGCCGATTCCTCGGTGCAATTGGTAATGCAGACCAATTTCGCGATCGGTTTGGTATTCGTTGCCTGAGAGTTGGATGCGGTACATACCGAGATTGCATCGGGTCAGGTCGCGTCGCGGTTGTGGTTGGGAGGATGGATTGGATGAGAGGAGAGGAGGTAAGCTGAGGACTTGGGGTAGAGTAACGAATGGGCCACCGTCATCAGGCCATGAGATTAGTTTTGGAAGGTCACTGATGCGGCATGGGTTTGCCATTACGGGGCCGGTTCGAACGGGCTTGGGAAGCATGGTCCAAGCGGTCCAGGGGGCGGATAGGTAGCGGGTAGGTTTGCGGAAGAATGCGGTTGGATCGATTTTCAGTTCGATGGCTCTTCGGACGCGATCGATGGTATCGCGAAAGAGGTAGCGTGCTTGGTCGAGCGAGCCGAAGAGGTTGCTCGCCATTGGGAACGAAGTCTGTGTCGGTCTTGTGAACAGTAGAGCGGGGCCGCCACGAGCGTAGACTCTGCGCTGGATCTCAGGGATTTCCAGATGGGGAGAGAGTGGTTCGTCGACTTCGATGAGTCGACCGCCTTTGCGCAGATCATCAACGACATCACGGGTAGATCGATGGCGCATGGCGGAGTTAGTTGGAGACCAATAAAGAAACGGGAGGCACTTTCATGCCTACCCGTACTAGATTTTGCAAGGTAACTTCGAATTGTAGCTCGAGGCTAAGCGGCAACGATATCGCGCATCTTTGGCTCAAGGTAAGTCACGGTCGAGGCCATGGAAGCGAGATTACCGTAGTCTTCTTCAGGAATCTGGACGCGGTGGCGTTTACGGAGTTCCATCACGATATCCAAGAAGTCCATGCTATCGAGCTCCAATTGCTCACGAAACGACTTGCTGTCTTCAAGACCGGAGAGATCTTCATCGGGAGCGATGTCGCTCAAAATATCGAGGATCTCATTCCGGATTTCTGCTGCTGTCATGGATCACGTCACTCCGAGGGAAAAACGACGAAGGTGTTGCTTGGGGGATCAGTTGAACCGTCTGACGAGCAGGACGGAGTTGATCCCTAGCATGCCGAAGGAATTATTGAGAATGTAGTCGACGCTGCCGAGCTCTTGGGGTTGGTTGATGACCAGTCCATCGAGCGCGCACTGCTCGTCTAAATTGTCCACATTTATGGTAGCATGGCAAACCCTGTCCTCAAAACTGGGCAAATTCCCTGCTAATTCCAAGGCTCCAGCAGCGCCCATGGTGTGACCGATGAAACTTTTCGTGTTGTTGAAACGGGTTTTTCCGCTTCCGGACGGCCCGTTGAAAACTTGCCGTAGCGCGTCGGTTTCTTGATTGTCGCCGCTGGTTGTACCGGTAGCGTGGGTGCTGACGATATCGATTTGTTCGGGGGAGACTCCCCCGCGTTGCAAGGCCATCCTCACGCATTGGGCTTGGCGTTCCGGGTTGGGGAGAACGAAGTCGGTCGCATCGGTGTTGATGGCATAGGAGACGATTTCGGCCAAGATTTTGGCGGATCGGGCTTTGGCATCGGAAAGTCGCTCAAGGATGTACAGGCAACCACCTTCTGCGACCACGATACCGTTTCGATCTTTGTCGAACGGGCGGGAGGCTTTCGTCGGATCGGTGTTGCTCGCCAGAGCGCCTTGGGATTTGAAAGACGCGAAAATACCGAACGTGTGAATACTTTCGGAGACACCACCTGCGATGGCTAAGTCGCATTCGTGCAGGCGCAGCATCTGAACACCTTGGATGATCCCTGCATTTCCAGCAGCGCAGGCGGCACCTATGGTGTAGTGCGGCCCGGTGATTCCCATATTTAGTGCGATTTCGCCGGCGGGATTGTTGGCGACGGTGCGCGGGTTATGGTGGTGGGACCAGACGGTCGTATCGTAGTTGAATTGCGAAATCGAGTAGATTTCGTTTTCGGTTTCCACGTTTCCGTGTTCGGTAATACCGATGTAGATTCCAACACGGGATTTGTCGACGTTTTCCCAGTCGATACCGCTGCGGCCAATCGCTTCTCGGGCCGACCAGATCCCGATCGTCCCGGCGCGTGTTCCACGCCGCATGTCCCGTTTGCTTTGGTATTTGACTGCTTCGAATTCGCATACACCGGCATGGGTATCACCGACATAACGGATATTGTAGTTGCGAACACCACTGCGACCCGCCAAAAGCGCCTCGCGATAGTCTTCGAGATTGTTCCCGTTCGGGCTCGTCAAACCCACGGCGGTCATCACAATCCGCTGATCGTCTGGCAATTGGGAGGTTCGATCGGAAAACTGCTTGCTCATCGCTTCGTTCAATTCGAATAGGAGGGATCGACCGTCGTTCGGGCCGCCGGCGTTTACGGTCAGAATTTTAGGGATTCAGCCCGACTCGGTAAGGAGAAAAACCGCAATCGGGCCAGAGTCGACCACAATCTCTTGCTGTTTGTCGACTGACTTAGCGTGGTTTTTGTGTGTTTTAAAAGATGGCTTGTTGCAAGAAATAGACCAGAATCCCAGCTAAATAACCAGCGAAAGCCAGGGGAGTGATTTTCTTCATGTACCAAAAGAAATCGATTTTCTCGAGTCCCATCGCTGCAACCCCTGCCGCCGAACCGATGATCAAGCAGCTTCCACCTGTTCCGCCACAATATGCTAGCAACATCCAGAACGGATCATTCAGACCGTTGGTAGCCGAATACATCTCGATACCTGCGGCGACCAGCGGGACGTTGTCAACGACGGCGGAGACCAATCCGATGATGACTGCGATCAGCGATTGATTCTTCAAAGTTGCTTCAAGGGTTTTCGCCAATTGGGTCAATACACCGATCGAACCGAGAGCACCGACGGCCAACAGGATCCCTAGGAAAAAAAGAACGCTCGACATGTCGATGCGGCGTAAGGCTGCTAGGACTCCGGTGCTGCTCTTGGTTTTTTCGTCCATGGTGTGCGAGACGATTTCGGAAGCGAGCCACAGAGTGCCCAAGCTAAGCATCATGCCCATGAAGGGGGGCAGATGGGTGTAGGTTTTGAAGATTGGAACACTGAGTAGTCCAGCGACGCCAAGGAAGAGAAAGAGTGCTTTGTGCCAAGTCTCAATAGAGCGTTCTTCGCGATCGGCATCGGCATCCTGTGGAGCTTCTAAGTCCCCTTTCAGTCTTGTCGAAAGAATGAAAAGAGGGACGAGCAAGCAAGCGATGCTGGCCAAGAACAGGTCTCGCATCACTTCCCATTCACCGATCTTGTGTTTCATCCAGATCATGGTTGTGGTTACGTCTCCGATGACGGTCCAAGCTCCACCGGCATTTGCTGCGATGACAACAACACCCACGTATAGCAATCTCAATTCACGGTCAGCGACGAGTTTCCGCAAGACGGATATCATTACGATCGTGGTTGTCAGATTATCGAGGACTGCCGAGAGGAAGAACGTGCATGTAGCGATTACCCACAGCAGGGTGACTTTGTTCTTCGAGCGTACGTACCGAGTGATGAGCGAGAAGCCTTCGTGGGCATCGACAAGTTCGACGATGGTCATCGCACCGATCAAGAAAAACAGAATGCCAGCGGTCTCAGAGAATAGGTGGCTTAATTGTCCATCGACCAGGTAGTGTAATTTCGGATCGATTCCCCCACCTTCATCGGTTGCACCTTGTAGATTGTGCCAAGCTTCGTAGGCTTCTTGGGGCACCAACGTGTTGAAGTTGATTGCGTATAAGGTCCAGCAAAGGACTCCTGTTAGGATTGCCGAGGCAGCCTTATTGATATGGAGTTGGTGTTCGAGTGCAATGGCGAGATAGCCAACGACGAAGATGAGGATAACCCAGGTTAACATTGAGAGAGACGCCGAGTAGGAACTGGAGAAGGAAGTTGTAAAGAGGTAGGGATACGAGCTGGGCAGGGCGAGAAGTTGCTACAGGTCGAATAGGGTAAGCTAGTTTGGTTTGGGTTTGGAGTGGGCTATGCTTGAGCTCCATCTGGACGAACGATGTGGACAAGATCATACCAACCGAGCAAGCAGACTTCAGGGATATCCGCCCAATGGCTATTGGGTTCCCAGAGAGAATTTTTGCAATCGGGGCAACAAGGGGTAGCGGGTTCGTTCCCTTGGGTGAATTTCTGTTTCATACTTGGATCGGTCCAAACTGTTTCACATTCGTCGCAGAGGATGGCGCCGGTGAGTCGTCCGCGATGTTGGCAGATTCGCACGCGGCACAAACCGTCTCCGCAGACAGGACATTTTTTTACGTAGATAAGGAATGGTTTAGGCATCGAAGCTTTGGGTTGATATTCGGAGTTGGAGCTCGGTTGGTTAGAGCCTTCGTTTTGTGGAACGGTGCGACGGAGACTTGCGGGGAGTGTTATTGAATTGGAAAAGCCGTGATGAGATTTCGATCTCGCAGAACGATTCTCATCCGTTTAAGTTTAGGGTTTCTGCGACGTGCACCTTCGGTGCCACCAAGGTATCCGATCGGCTTGTCGAAGGGAGCTTCGAGAATCGTAGCGCCATCTTCCACTCGGCTTTTGGTTCCTTTGGCGTGCCCTTTAGCGCGTTTATAAGCGTCGTCGATAGCGACAAGAAACTCGGCCATGTCGCCTTCAAATACGCCGTGGCTACCGGGGCGGTCGGGTTGGTCTTGCAAGTGTTTGGCAATATGGTCAAGCCGGTGTCCTTCTTCGCTTCCGGGGGCGTAGATCAGACCGGCAGGGGATTCGTATCGATCTCGGCCGACAGGTTTTAGAATGCGGTATTTTGCATCGTTCGCAACCGGATCTGGCTGATTAAAAAGGTCGGGTAGGGGTGCAGAAGCGTTACTCTTGTTGTTCGCGGCTGGGCTTGCTGACGACTTTGGCGTTGTCGATGACTTGGGCGTTGCTGTCGACTGAGGCGTCGCTGTTGGCTTTGGCGTCGCTGTTGGCTTGGGCGTTGTCGTCGACTTGGTCAGGTCCGATTTCGGCGGAGTCGTTTTTGCCGGTGGCTTCGCCGGGGGTTCTTGGCCGAGCATTGCAGCGACGGAAGGAAGATTCCATCCGAACCAAGCGTTTAGGCGTGGCTGCATGACGAAGTAGAGTAAGACGGCAGCGATGAGTGCGACGACATATTTTGCGGGGAGCAACCGCAGCACGTTTGCAATCTGTTCGGTCTCGTTATTGGAACGACGGGCCATAGCAGCAATCACCTTTGGATTTTCAGTTGCTCGGTAGGGGAATTCGGTAAGGCAATTCGGTCAGGGAATTCAGTCCATGGAGACTGGTTGCCTTGTTTCCTTTTCAGTACCCAAGCATTCACGACGAAAGCAGGATCCGCAACCTTGTATGATAAACGAAGGGAATCGAGTTCGGAATGCTAACACATTGCGGCTTTCCTGTTTCAGATGTTTGACCGAAGAGGATGTTGTGATCTATGGAGTGTTGTGTTCTACTGGTTTACGAGGAGTTTTGCAGAAATCCGTGGTTTAAGTTGGGCTGATGAAAGTCCGGCATCTAGAAATCGTGACTCTGATGACCCGTTTTGATGGTTTGTTTACGGACCCCGTTGCGTTGGCACGGCAACTAAATAGAGACCGTATTCTACGGGAGGAAACTGCCAATCATCGACCTTGGCGCGACAACCCATTCAGACCTGAGATGGGTTACGGCAGGCATCGAGGTCCGGCGCCCAAGTCGTGTTTTCCTGCATCGGTTCTAGCGGCGATATTGCCAAAGGAGAATCGCTGGGTCATTCCACTGACGCTCCGTCCGACCCATTTACCCGATCATGCGGGCCAAGTTTCTCTGCCGGGTGGGAGACGTGAAGGACAAGAATCGGCTTGGCAAACGGCTTGTCGCGAAATGCGCGAAGAGTTGGGATTCCCGATCGAGTCTTTGATGAGACTGGGGGAGTTACCACGTTTGTACGTTTATGCGAGTCGTCATGATGTGACTCCCGTGGTTGCGATTGGAACGTCGTTTCCGGAACTTACTCCGTGTCCTGAGGAGGTTGCACGAGTGCTGTTGTTACCGATCGATGAACTACTTGAGTTGGTCCCAACAGAGCGGGCGATGACGCGAGGGGCGATGGTTTTTCGAGCTCCTGGATTTTGGGTCGATGGGCATTGGGTTTGGGGTGCAACGGCGATGATCCTCGGCGAGCTACGTGATTGGCTTCTGCGGATCGAATCGTTGTAGGAGCTGATTTGTTCGGTGTGTTGATAAATTGAACCGGGTGGTCCTCTGAGCCGGAAAGCGCGAGCTCCGGGTGGTCCTCTGAGCCGGAATGCGCGAGCTCCGGGTGGTCCTC
>CAZACJ010000070.1:0-25764 GCA_964483385.1 uncultured Pirellula sp.
GCGGATGTGGCGGAATTGGCAGACGCGCTAGACTCAGGATCTAGTGGCCTAATACATACGGCCGTGGAGGTTCGACCCCTCTCATCCGCACTCACCGTAACTGCGTGCCGTTCTTGTTCGACGAACGATCTTTGAAATGCCTAAAGACTTCCTAGCCGGAATCCAGCCCGAATATGATGTAGTTGTCATTGGCTCTGGACTAGCAGGGATGACCTCTGCAAATATTCTTGGACGCGCCGGCCACCGCGTTCTCTTGCTCGAACAACACTACAAACTCGGAGGACTGGCCACCTGGTTTAAACGCCCCGGCGGGCACACATTCGATATTTCTTTGCACGGCTTTCCCTACGGCATGCTCAAAAGCTGCCGTCGTTACTGGAATGAAGAAATCGCATCGAACATAGTACAGCTCAAGAACATTCGATTCGACAATCCAATGTTCTCGTTAATGACAACCTACAATCGCGAAGACTTCACCGACCTGCTCGCAACCCGCTTCGCAGTACCTCGCGAAACCGTTTCCGCTTTCTTCGACACCGCTCGTGGAATGAACTTCTACGACGATCAGTCGATGAGCACCCGAGAGCTTTTCGAGAAATTCTTTCCGGGTCGCCAAGACATCGTGCGGCTACTGATGGAACCGATCACCTATGCAAACGGTTCGACCCTAGAAGACCCCGCAATCACCTACGGGATCGTCTTTTCGAACTTCATGGCCAAAGGGGTCTTCATCTACGAAGGTGGGACCGATGACCTCGTGAGCAAGATGCAAGCGGAGATGACTCGCAATGGAGTCGATACTCGCATCAAATGCGATGTATCCAAAATCATCGTCGACCGCAAGGGAGTACGAGGGGTCGTCGTCAACGACCGAGAAATCAAATGCCGAGCCGTGGTTAGCAATTCGAATTTACGATCCACAATTTTTAACCTTGTGGGCCAAGAACACTTCGATCCAACGTTTGTCGAAGAAGCCCAAGCGGTACGACTCAACAATAGCAGCACACAGGTTTACATGGCGATCAAACCCGGTGTTGAGATTCCTGAATCCACCGGTGATTTGCTGTTCTGTTCTACTGCACCAGAATTCCGAACCGATCTTTTGCTCGATCGCAACATCACCTCCCGCACCTTTAGCTTCTACTACCCACGCACCCGGCCAGACGGCAAACAGCGCCACGCAATTGTCTCAAGTACGAATGCCCATTGGAGCGATTGGGCCGACCTCGACGAGCAAGCTTACGCGGCTAGCAAACAAGAGCTAATCGAAACGACGCTTGATGCTTTAGAAAAATACGTACCGAACTGTCGCGAGAAGATTGAATGGGTAGAAGCCGCGACGCCTAGGACCTTCAACCATTACACCAAACACCTAAGCGGCGCGAGTTTTGGAACCAAATTTGAAGGCTTAAACGTCTCGCGCACGTTACCGCAACAGATCCCTGGACTATACCACGCAGGCAGCGTAGGAATCATCATGTCAGGCTGGCTCGGAGCGATCAATTACGGCGTGATCGTATCGAACGAAGTCGACCAAATGCTCACGAGAACCGCTGGTTCGGTGTAACTCAAACACACGATATTTTTAACACCTAGATAACTAGCAAACGATCTTCATGACAACACGCAGGCGAGCTCGCGAAATCGTACTCCAAGTCCTCTTTGAAGAAGATCTCCACCCCATGCGCGATGAGCACATCGCCATGGAGTTTCTATCGAAGCGATTGTTGTACAACGAAAATTTAATTGAATTTGCGATGCAATTACTGCAAGGGGTTCGAACGCACAGGGCTGAGATCGACAAGCTGATTTCGAAACACTCTTCGAACTGGTCAATTAAACGGATGGCTACCATAGACCGTAACGTGATGCGTATCGCCACCTACGAAACACTTTATGGCGAAACACCAGATCGTGTCGCGATCAACGAAGCAATCGACATCGCACGACGTTATGGAAGTCTCCATTCCGGCTCGTTCGTCAACGGCATTCTCGACCGACTCATCAAAGAGCACCGCGCAAGCAACCTTGCATAGCCCCCCCCGATAATCGTTCCAGTCACTACAACATGTCAAAGAATAACGTTTTTGCCGTTTCTGCGGCGCAGTAGTGGTTTTTTCTCTTTGACAAATCGGGAATTGTTCAAGTTGCCGCTTGGGGGCGCTGTGGTTCAGGAATACCATACTCCAGCCCGATGCAAACCTGCGGACCACAACAATAGAAATCAATGACCTCCATGTCGAATCGACCTGCTTCCCGAGATGCTGAAGTGGAACTTTTGCTCAAGAACGCGCAGTTGCGAGACGAACTCGAACCATTCCTGGATGAGTCCGTCGATGTCCTGACCGCGAAAGCCATGAGCATCGAAGAGGAAAACGAATTCCTCGAATCCATTTTGGCTTGGGAACGAGCTCCCTCGCTCCCGATCGCCAAATGGTTCGAACCAGAGTTGACACTACCCTCACCCGATTCCATGAGCGACGCGGAAGTATCCTCGCTCCTCTGGCGCACCATTCATCAACTCTACAGCCAGAAAATCGCCCTCGACTTCACCGACCATCTGAGCGACCGACAACTTTATTGCTTGCTCGCTCGCGACATTCTACCCGTCTATCAAAAGAAAATATCTGGCACCCGCAACTTCCTCCACTGGCACTGCCTCGATGACGACGACATGGAATGCTGGCTGATGTACTATGCCAACGACGATGAACGAGAACAATGGGCTCTCGAATCCGGACTGGATCTTCCTCCCCGCAAGCCGCTTCCATTTCCACGGCAAATGCCTCGTCGACCAGGAAACTTGAGCTAAACCGCCTATTCGTGACGAAGGGCTTCGATGGGATTCATGTTGGCCGCTCGCCGAGCAGGGTAAAGCCCGAACAATAATCCCACAAAGAGCGAAATCCCTACACTCAGTAACACCGACCAAAGCGCTATCCTCGGTTCAAGATTCAAGATGGTCGGCGGCAACATATCTGGCGATAATTGAACCAATCCCCAACGGATCGCGCGAAAGATCGGACCACAGAGCAACCCTACAACCACCCCGAGCAACCCGCCACTTCCAGTAAGCACCAGCGTCTCTACCAAGAACTGCTGAATAATATGTGATCGCTTCGCCCCCAACGCTCGGCGAATCCCAATCTCTCTCGTCCGCTCCGTCACCGTTGCCAACATGATATTCATGATGCCAATTCCACCGACAAGCAACGAGATACCCGCAATGATCACCAACATCGCATTGAACATTGCCCGCGTACGCTCCGCCTGCTGCAATAACTCCTTCGGTACCACAATCGCATAATCCTCTTGCTCGTGGTACTTCTTTAGCAACCGCTCAAGTATCGCTACCGTTTCGTCTACCATCGCAATATCAGCCAAGGTCAGCGTGATTTGAGTCAACTCTACAATCTCCCCCTTGAAGTTGAACCCCTCACCCGTACGAGTCATTATCTGATCACCCACACGCTGCCGAAACGTTTCGAGAGGGATGTAAGCATCAAAGCTATACTCACGGGCCTCAAGGCTCCCACCGATAGCCGCCGATGCACTCCTGGGTTTTGTTTGTCCTACAATCGTATAAACGTCGCTTTCAACTCGTATCTTTTGCCCCACAGGATTGTCCTGCGGAAAAAGTCGCTTGGCTGTCCCGTCAGCGAGCACGATCACATTTTCACGACCATCAGAGTTGCTAAACCATCGCCCCCTCGCAATCTCCAATCGATTCAATTCGAAATACTCCGGAGAACATCCAACCAAGTTCGCGTTCAGAACCCGCCCCTTCGACGCAAACTCCCGCCGCAACTCTCGCATCGGTACCGATCGCGTAATCCCAGGAATGTTGGAAAGGAATCGCTGATGGTCCGACCGTAGTAGACCGTAACTCTTCACCCGATTCTGTTCAGAAGAAGTCGTAGTCTTCGGCTCTATACTGCGAATGATGATGTTGTTTGCACCCAACTCCAGAATCTGCTGCTGCGCTTGGTAACTTACCCCTTCTCCCATCGCAACGAGCCAAATCACTGTCGTTGTTCCAATGAAAATCCCTAAGGCCGCCAAGGCCGATCGCATTTTTTGAAGCATCAGGCTCTTTAGCCCAAGCCGAAAGGTCTGCAAGAAGGAAGCAAGCATGCGAGTCGTTCGTGTACTCAGGTAGTTCGTGTACTCAGGTGACTAATATATGGGAGCAGGCGCGGGCTTGCTGGCACTCACTCAGCTTCCCGTGATTTGGATTGCAAATCTTCCTTCGCACCTCGTGTCTGTGTCCGTTGTTGCTCGAATTGCAATGCAATATCTTGCGCTTCCTCAATGAAGGAAAGCGGATTGAGTATCACTTCGTCACCCTCACTTACTCCGTCGAGCACAACAGTGAACTGGTCATTCGTATCACCAACCCGTATCGCTCGCTTGCGAACCCCCTCGGACGATTGCGTCCAACAGTAGTAAGTCCCCTCCGCACCTTGGATAATAGCCGCCACCGGTAATGTCAGTACCGCTTTATGCTCCGCAAGAACAATATCGACAATCGCACTCATCCCAGGTTTCAGCGACGTATTCATTGGTAACTTGATTATTGTGTCGTATTTGACCAAGTTCCCCGTCCACCAACCCGCCGGCCGTGTGACTTCTGCAATCTCGCTGACTTCCCCCTCCAGAACCAACTCCTGCAACTGCACCTTAGCCTTCATACCCACCTTGAGCCGATCAACTTTTGATTCATGGATCCCAACTTTCACTTGCATCTGCGTGACATCAGGAATCATCAGTAATGTCTGTTGCTCACGAACCACCGCCCCCTCAGCGATATCCGGCGTGTCCTTCCAAGCTGCCATCGATGGGAAAATCACCATACCGTCAGTATCAGCCCGAATCACACAGTTCTCCAACTGCTTTTTCTCTCGCTCCAACCTCGCGTCTTCCAAAGACAAAGACGCTTCGAACGAGGCGAGTTTTGCCTCTGCCGCCCGCAACTTGCTCTGCAACTCTTGCAAGGTTTTGACCTTGTTGTACTTCTCTAAAGACTCAAGCCGCGTTTTCTTCAGCTCAAGATCCTTTCGTGCAGAATCAACCGCAAACTGTTCTCCTTCAAGCTGCAAGTCTTTCACTACCCCCTTCGCAGTCAATCGCAAAGCCGATTGCAACGACAACTCAGCCTTACGCAATGCCTGCTCAGCCTCGAATATCTCTTTCTCGACTTTGCTTTTCTCCTCCTGGTAAGTTCCCTCTAAATACTCCGTTACACTCGTTTTGGCCACCGCAACGTCACTCTCAGCAGTGATCTTGTTCGCTAAGGCATTCTCATAGACGATCTTCTGCTGAAGAATCTTGTCTTCAATCTGCGATTGATCCAGCTTGACCAATTCATCTCCGGGCTTGACCATCGTCCCCGTTTCGATCACCCACAACACCGTGCTGCCACCCTTGACCAAACACTTAATCTCCTTGTTGTTGGAACTTTCCACCGCCCCATTCTCGGTCACCGTCACCGCTAAATCACCACGCGTTACCTCGTGCGTCAAATGCTTGACCTTCTGCTCCTGGGAAAGGTACTTGGGAGCAAAAGCTCCCAAAGCGACCGTGCCCGCAGCAAGAAATCCCAGTAGGACAAATCGTCGGAGCCAGCGAACAGAATTCGAGGGAGGCGTAGCCATATCAAGTCGTTCCTTAGGTTGGATCTCTCGTGTTATCGGAGAAATCGTACCTGGAACCGCAGAGTGCAGGGGAATTTGCTGAGTAATTTAACGGATCTTACCCGCCGACTACCTACACATCCACGAGCACATAAACCCAAAACAACGACCGACTTCTAACGCCAAAACCTACCGTTTTCGTTGTTCCGCCATGTAGTAACGCCAATAATACGTTGGATTTAGAAGAATTTTTCCTGGGCCTTTGTAGACGCGAACTATCGGCTCCCCCGCCGTAAAACGACCCAAATAATTCTCCGTCGGCCGACGCATCTGAAATCGAACACTCGCCATCCGGCCAATAACATACTCCCCATCGACCACCACCTCCTGATCCTCCTGTAGATCGATCACCTCCACCGGTCCCTTCGTCGTAACCACTACCTTCCCGTGCCCCGTGACCTGCGTCTGCAAATACACAAACCCCTCCCCAGCCCACAGCGATGTCAACAACTTTTCGCGGAAAAACTTCAAGTCGATGGAACCTTCACAAGCCCAAAATGCACCCTTTTCCAGAATCCACGATTGCCCCTCTAACTCAACGACATGAAACCCACCTAACGATGACTCCAACGTTATCACCCCAGTGCCTGTATAAGTCGGTCGATAAACCTTCTCGCCTGCAAGCCACGAAGAAGCCACACTGCCAATCGAGGGGATCAGTTGTGAGTGAACCCGTATCTTCCCAACCATGTAACTCATCGCACCCGCTTCGCATCGCACCATCTCCTGATGCAAGTGAGCTTCGACAAAGTACATGCCCTCGAGGTACTTGACTTGAAAGTCTGCCATGTTGCGTTGATTCGTTATCGTTAAAAGATTCTTAGCTCGTCCGCTTTTGTAACGAGGTGACTTTCGTCTCGCTTTGGCAACAAATGCAAGGATGGTAGTTGTTGATCCGCTCCATTAGTACCTCACGCTCCCGACCAAAGATGTTGAATTGCATCGCATGCAAAACCCAGCCTACTCCGACGAACATTGTCAAAAAGGTCAAAATCCCGGCAATCCAAGTGAAGTACAAACCAACAGCAAATCCCGTAATCGAAGCCAACAACAACCAACCAGGCCAATAACCATCGATAGGCTCATTGTATTGCATCGGAGCTTCCCGCTTGCTCGCCGGAGCGTCACAAGTCGAACACAGCAACTTGCCGTAGTACCCACACTCGCGATTCGCACATTGAAGCACAGACTCGTTAAACCCTAATCGTGCACGACAGTGATAACAGAAAAAACTCCGACACTTCGTGCAGTGATATGCTTCGTTGTGAACTTCACTACCACAAATCGGGCATTGCGAAGTATTACCTAACCGGTTCAAGACAGCAGACTCCCCATTGTCATTCTCTGCTTGCAGGTGCACGGTATTCGTTTCGCTGCTGCTCATGAAGTTTGCTCGCTAGTTTTTTGAAGTTCGTTTTTGGAAGTTCCAGGAATGGATCGCATGGGTTCGAATGTACCATGCACGCGAATGTACCAGGCAATAGTCTCGCCACTCTAACTAGAATTTATGGAAACTCAATCGACCAACTCCGAATCCCGTCCTACCAACCGCAACCACCTCTCGCAGGGTGTCGCATCTCGCAGAAAATCTGAGTAAGATTCCTCTGGCTCTCGCTTTCTTCCCACCTCTCAATTGGCACTCTCCAGCTATGTTCCCAAACGCTCGAATTTGGATCGGTCGTCTAATCGTATTCTCTCTCCTCTTTCTTTGCACACAGAATTCTCGGGCTCAGTCTGTGAAAACACTGGAAGGGTCGCGTCCAAACATCATTGTGGTTCTGACCGACGACCAAGGATACGGTGATACCTCCGGCCATGGTCATCCAACCCTTAAAACTCCAAACTTGGACCGCCTTGAAAACGAAGGACGCTCTTTTCAAAACTTTTATGTCTCTCCTACCTGCGCCCCGACCCGCAGCGCCCTGATGACCGGTCGGCATGAATTCTTTAATGGCATAACCCACACTATCCTCGAACGCGAACGACTGCGACTCGATGCCGTGACCATCGCTGATGTACTCCAATATGCCGGCTACAGTACCGGTATCTTTGGAAAATGGCACTTAGGCGACGAAGACCTCTATCAACCACAACGCAGAGGCTTCCAAGAAGTCTTCATTCACGGAGCCGGTGGAATCGGGCAAACTTATCCCGGTAGTGGTGGCGATGCACCCGACAACAAGTACACGGATCCTTGGATCCTACACAACGGTGTCTTCGAAAAAACAAAAGGCTACTGCACCGATGTGTTTTTTGATCGCGCGATTCAATGGATAGACTCGAAACGTGGCAAGGAGCCTTTTTTGTGCTGGATCGCTACGAATGCTCCCCACGCCCCCTATAACGCACGACCAGACGACGCCGCGCGCTTTGACCAAGAAAAACTCCCGGACAACTTGAAGAACTTCTACGGGATGATTCATAACATCGACGAAAACGTCGGCAAGTTGCTGCACCAACTCGAATCCTGGGGCATCGATGATCAGACTCTGATCGTCTTCATGAACGATAATGGAACTGCACTCGGTGCCGATCGCTACAACGCTGGAATGCGTGGAACAAAGGGAACCGCTTGGCTAGGAGGAACACGCGCAAACTGCTTCTGGCGATGGCCCAATCACATCGAACCAGGTACTTGCAACGCACTGACCGCCCACGTCGATCTATTCCGTACCTTCGCCTCCCTCGCAAACGCAAATCTCAACGAACAAGCCCAAGCCCAAGCTCACGGCAAGAACCTGCTGTCGCTCCTAGAAAACCCACAAGCGAACTGGGACGAGCGCACTCTGGTAACTCATCTGGGCCGTTGGCCCCAAAAAGCCTCACCCAACCCACATAAATACCATCATGCAGCAATCAGAAACTCCCAATTCACATTGGTCAGCGCTGCTAAAGTAACCGGCGATCAAAACCCCAAACCGAAATGGGAACTGTACGATGTCCTCGCCGATCCAGGTCAACAACGAGACATTGCACAACAACATCCCAACATCGTTGAATCCCTTGCCGCATCCTATGAACAATGGTGGAATGATGTCCAACCAAACTTGGTGAACGAACAAGTAACCCCAGTAACCGAAAACCCCTTCAAAGTCCGCTTTCGACAACAATTTCCAAACCCTCAAACCAACAAGAATCCACGGACTCGGCCCAACATCCTCTGGATGATTGTCGAAGACATGTCACCCGACTTCGCTTGTTACGGCCAAAGTGCAATTCAGACACCCAATGTCGATGCACTCGCTGCTCGCGGCACCCGCTTCACACACGCATTCGTCACCGGACCGATCTGCAGCATCTCGCGATCCGCCCTGATCACCGGAAGATACCAAACTAGCTTGGGAGTCCAGAACCACCGTTCAAGCGTACCGGGGCATAACATTACCCTTCCTGAAAATGCTCCTCTCGTCAGCGAACTCTTCAAAAATGCGGGATACCACGTCAATAACTTGACCTGGGAAGCCTTCTTAAAAACACAAGAACAGGTCGCTAAGGATCCAAAAGTCCCCATCGCAAAAACAGACTATAACTTTGAATGGAACCCAGAAGCTTCTTACGATCCAATCCACTGGAGCAAACGCAACGAAGGACAACCATTCTTCGTACAAATACAACTCAATGGTGGCAAATTCCGAGGCCAAGCTCCCCTGGAAGCCTGGCCAACACGCGTCGCGAAAGAACTTGGAAGCACCACTAACCCAGAGTCGATTGTCCTTCCCCCGTACCTTCCCGACCACCCAGTCATTCGCGCCGATTGGGCGCAATACCTCGACTGCGTTCGTTACACCGATCATCAAGTCGGCAGGATCATCGAGAGATTAAAAGAAACAGGGGAATTGGAGAACACCATCGTGTTCTTCATGACCGATCACGGCATCAGCCATGTCAGGAACAAACAATTTCTCTACGACGGTGGTACACACGTCCCATTAATAGTCGCTGGCCCAGGCGTTCCTTCACAACTGTCATACACCAACGAAGCCCAAAACAGCACTGACCATCCATTCGAAGATGGATCCGCAGAACGAACTAGTGTCTCAAAAGACTCTCTCGGTCGACTCCGAACGGATCTCGTTGAACATATCGATCTAGCTGCCACTAGCCTAGGTTTTGCAGGTATCGCCAAACCCGGTGCCATGCAGTCCCAAGATATCTTCGCAACCAATTACAAAGCCAGAGAAGCCGTCTTCGCGGCACGCGATCGCGCGGATGAAACAGTTGACTGGATTCGGTCCGTTCGAACCAACCGCTGGAAATACATACGAAACGGATTCCCAAGCCGCCCCTACCTGCAACCCAATAACTACAAAGACACCAAAGCAATCGTTCAAACCATGCGACAACTGCATGAAGAAGGCAAGCTCAACGACGCTCAAGCGCTTATCATGGCTCCCACACGCCCCCTCGAAGAATTGTATGATTTGGAAAATGACCCATTTGAATTCAAGAACCTTGCAAACTCCCAAAACACCGCCCTTCCCGAACATATCGCACAACTCGAACAATTAAGAAACATGCTAATCCAATGGCAAAAACGCACCGGGGATCATCATGGAATTGAATCCGAAGAAATCTACAATGCAGAGGCAGGTGCCGAACACTTGGAAGGTGGCAAAGGAAATCGAGCTCCTGCCTATCAAACCAATTTAGAATTGATGCGACGCTGGCGAACCGAACGCCCCTTCGTACCGCTCGACGCAAGCAGATAAAAAATGACGATACTGATCCCAAAGAGCAACCACCCCAGTTTCACGTTGCAATCAGTGTTAATCAATACTCATTCACGCAAAGAATTTTTACCACTTATCAAACTGATGAACATTCGAAATCTACTACGACTCGTTGCACTGCTGTCTCTGTTTTCATCCCTTACCCTTGGACAAGAATCCCCAGATCGAACCGTCCAGCAGGACGTACCGAAGGGAACCATCCGAAGCGGCGAATTTACGAACAGTCAAATCTATCCCAATACCAAGCGGGCTTACAGCGTTTACGTACCAGCTCAGTACCAACCGACTAACCCTGCAAGCTTGATGGTTTTTATGGACGGATCTGGATACGCACAAGCCGACGGCGCATTCCGAGTTCCTACCGTATTCGACAACTTGATCCACAAAGGACAAATGCCAGTAACCATCGCCGTATTCGTCAATCCCGGTACCGTGGTTGCGAACAAAGAAGGTGCATCAGATCGCAGCAATCGCTCGTTTGAATACGATTCCTTAGGCGATCGATACAGTCGTTTTCTGATCGACGAATTTCTGCCGGTCGCCTTGCAAGACCTCAACGTATCGAAGAATCCTTCCGATCGAGCCGTTGCCGGTATCTCCTCAAGCGGCATCTGTGCGTTCACCCTCGCGTGGGAACGACCTGACCAATTCGGAAAAGTCCTCAGCCACATCGGAAGCTACACCAACATACGCGGCGGATGGGCATACCCAGGTCTGATCCGAAAGACAAAAGGAAAACCCAAACCTATAAAGGTCTACTTGCAAGAAGGAGTTGACGATCTGAGCAATTTGCACGGCAATTGGCCTTTAGGAAACCAAGACATGGCCGCTGCTCTGCAATTCGCCGGCTACAACTACAAGTTAGTGATGACCGAAGGTGGACATACAGGGAAATTTGGAGGCGAAGTCCTCCCAGATGCTTTGCGTTGGCTTTGGGCAAAAGACTCCGAATCGACCACCATTCCCAACAAAGAATCTAAGCCCGCTTGGGAACCTCACCCCGACGCAATTGCCAAAGAAGGTGTCCCTAAAGGTACCATCGAAAAGATGACCGCTTGGGAATCGAAGATCTACCCAGATACCACACGCGATTGGTGGATCTATGTCCCCGCTCAATACAAACCCGAAGAACCAGCAGCACTCATGGTTTTCCAAGACGGTGAACGGATGCAAAATGAAAAAGGACGTTGGCGAGTTCCAACAGTTTTCGACAACTTAATTGCCAATGGTGAGATGCCAGTGACCATCGCCATCTTTCTAAATCCCGGCCATGAAAAATCCAAACCTCTACAAAACAATCGGTTCTCCAACCGTAGCGTCGAATACGATAGCTTAGGTGATCGATACGCAAGGTTCCTCCTCGAAGAAATTATTCCCGAAGTCGAAAAACGATACCGCATCACCCAAGATCCCGAAATGCGCGGGATCGCCGGCTCGAGCTCCGGTGCCATCTGCGCCTTTACCGTAGCTTGGGAACGCCCAGAAAGCTTCCGTAAAGTCTTCTCCACCGTCGGTAGCTTTACCAACCTTCGAGGAGGTGACGTCTACCAAGCCATTGTTCGCAAAACCGAACCGAAGCCGATTCGGGTCTACATGTCCGATACGAGTGGTGATATCGATAACCAATTCGGAAGCTGGCCACTGGCGAATCAATTGATGGCTTCCTCACTGAAATATATGGGATACGACGTTCGTTTCGACTGGGCCGAAGGCTACGCCCACAATGATGACTTCGGTAGCTCACGCTTTCCAGATGCCATGCGTTGGTTATGGCGCAAGGAAAAACATGTCCCAGTCTATGATACCCGCGGTGACCTCGGAGGAGATCTAACACTACTGAACCTGCTAATTCCTGGCGAGGGATGGAAAGTTGCTGCAGACAACTTGGGATTCGCAGATGCTCTCTGTGCCGATGCAATGGGACACGTCTACTTCTGCGATATGCGAGCCCCTGGTATCTTCCGCATCGATGCCGCAGACGGAAAAGTAACCGAACTATGGAAAGAATCAGTCAGTGGCCTAGAACTTTCCCCCGATGGCAAACGACTGATCGCTTGCCAAGGTTCCAAAAAACGTATCCTCTCGATCGATCTTGCAACAGGTGCAATTAAGACAATCGTCGAGGGAGTCAACCCAAATGACCTCGCTGTTACCTCAGAAGGTCACATCCTATTTACAGATACAGGAGCCAAACAAGTTGTTCGTGTCGATCCGAACAGCGGTAAAACCACAGTAGTCGATGAAGGCATCAACAAGCCCAATGGCATCGCGTTATCGCGCGACGGTGGCACACTCGCTGTCTCGGATTACGGCGGCAACGCAACTTGGCTATTCCGCATCAACGGGGCAGGGGAGCTCGATGCAAAAATGCCCGTTATGCCGATGCGCCTAGCCTATCACTACGACCAACCCTTCAATTTCAACGAACCCCCGCCATACGTTGAACCCTCCCTTGGGGATGGAATGGCAGTCGACAAGAAAGGACGCTACTACGTCACCAGCGAGCTTGGCGTCCAAATTTTTGATCCCACCGGACGCCCCTGCGGTCTGTTACCAAAACCAAACAAAACCCAACCGTTAACGACTTGTATCTTGGGAGGTGCCCACAACAGCACCCTCTTCGTCGCCAACGGTAAAACAATTTATTATCGGGAATTGAAAGTCGAGTAACTCGACTACTTCGAGACCTTATATACAACAAGTTCATCCTGATCGCGGATGAACATCTGCCCATCGACGATCACGGGATGCGGCCAGCTTTCCCCATTGTGGGTCGCAAGCTTAAACTTGCCGAGTAGTTTGTACGCTTTCGTATCGGTATCAATCATCGCCATTACGCCATCTTGATACCTAAAGAATAGCTTTTTGTCTGCTGCCAGAATCGCTGCCGAACCACCGCCAGCACCACGCCCCTTTTCCCACAAGTCCTTGCCGGTACGCCACTCAACGCAAGCTGGGAAACCATTGTTGTGCCCGTGCCCCATGTAGACATGCTCGCCAATCATGATCATCCCACCATGATGGTTCTGCAGTTCCTTCGAGGATTTATAGTAAACCTCATTGACCTTTAGTCCCTTCGCTTCGCGTACGACTTCCAGCAGTGCCGTCCCACCGTCTCCGTATCCCGTCGAGCAAAAAACGTAGTTTCCACTTACCAAGGGAGTCGGAATGTTGGCCGTGGTATTCGCTACGCGATCGTAGTGCCATAGCAACTCGCCAGACTGCGCGTCGTAGCTGACAATACCATGCCCGATCAGCTGCACGTACTGCTTGCGACCCGCTGCATTCGAAATCACGATCGATGAATATCCCGCGCCGTCATTACCACGCAACTTACCTTCCGGCGCCTTACCCGACCAAAGCAACTCCCCACTCTTCTTGTCCAACGCAACAACCATCGATTTGGTTCCCCCCGGGGTACACAAAAGCTTGTTGCCGTCGACCAACGGGGACTCACTGTAGCCCCATCCCGACTCCATCTTGCCTCCAAAATCCTTCGAAAAACTCTTCTTCCAAACCACTTCACCCGTCTTGCTATTGCAGCAGACCAAAATCCCATCAAAACTCATCGCATAAACTAACCCCGACTCAGGATCGATGGTCGGCGTTCCATTTGCAGCTCCCTTTTCCGGTGTGAATGGCGTCTTCCACGCATCGCTTCCATCGGCTTGATTCAAACAAACCAACGTTGTCTGGCCATCGATGTTTCCAATGGTGTAAACAAGCCCACCATGGATCGCAACGCTTGCCATCCCCGAGCCGAGCCCCTTGGTGCGATAAGTAATCCCCGGGCCGTCTTCCGGCCATTGATCCAACAACTGTGTCTCGCTTGCGATTCCGTCCCGATTAGGCCCACGCCATTGATACCAGTCATTGCCGAACGATGATGTCGCTATCGCTGCCGTGCCTAACGATGCAATACTTACCGTCATCAATAGCTTGCGCATCGACGAACGAGTCGCTGCTGTCCGATTCGCTAAAGTCTGTTTTGTAGTCGAGTGAGTCATTCGGGTACCTTGTGCTCGCAAAAGGAATGATGAAATGGTAGTTCAATTTAGCACCTCGAAATCCGAGAGCCTCGCAGTGTTATATCTTATTGCCATAAAGGGTGCAAAACGCGCTCCACGATAGGGCTTCTCAACGAATCCCCCCACCTTCCATCGAGGTAACAACAGCCGCGTGCGCCCCGACTGGCTCGAGTATCCCCTGCGAGTCTCTATCAGGCAACATAAACTCGTTGAACCTGCGGAATCGTCTCCCGAGAATCTGCTTGAAGTCGTCCAAGAGTGAGTAGATTACAGGCGTAACTACAAGAGACAACAATAATGAAAGCGCCTGGCCTCCAATGATCACTTTCGCCATGCTCGCTCGTGCACTCGCCCCTGGCCCCTGACCCATCGCTATCGGTATCATCGCTGCCATGAGCATCACGGTAGTCATCAAGATCGGTCTTAGCCTTGTCGCATTAGCCTCGAGAATCGCCGATTCACGAGACATGCCCCCTCGACGCAACTCGTTCGTTTTGTCCACCTGAAGTATTCCATTCTTCTTCACGATGCCGATTAGCATAAATAGCCCAAACATCGCATACAGATCCAAAGGTGTTCGAAGCAATAACAGCGAAAGCAAGCCGAAGGGAATGGTGACTGGCAAAGCAGAAAGAATACTGATCGGATGAATCCAACTTTCAAACTGAGCCGCTAGAATCAAATACATAAACGTAATGCTCAAGATTAACGCCACAGCGAAGTAATATGCGGTCTCGTTAAGCATGTCCGCTTGGCCACCAAAAACAATGCCGTAATCCGGAGGTAACTTCATGTCGGCTACGCACTTCTTAGCATACTGCACAGCATCGTTGAGCGTTACTTGATCAGGGTGCGCCATGAGTGTCACTGTCCGCTGACGATTCAAACGGTCAATCTGATTGGGCCCCTGCTGCTCCTTCAGTCGCGCCAAACTCGCTAACTCAATCGGGCCAACCGTCGGAGAAGGAAGTGTCAGCGCAAGCAAACTCTTTGAGTCCATTCGGAATTGCCGCTCGGCGCGAAGCCAGACGTCGTACTGCTCTGTCCCCTCTTTGTAACTCGATACAATCTGTCCACCGACGAGCACATTGAGCGTGTTCGCCACATTCTGTACCGGAATGCCAACATCCATCGCCCGCTCTCGGTCAATCGATACCTGCAACTCAGGCTTGCGCATCGACAAAGTTGAATCGACATCGACGAGCCCCGGCAACGCCTGCAACTTCGCTCGCAATGTCTCCGCGTACTGAGCAAGCTGATCGATGTCAGGCCCCTGTAGGCTTATCTGGAAAATCCGGTTGTCCCCATTCGGTCCTCCCCCAAGCGCTGAAACGTCGGACACGGAAGTCCTTAAATCGGGATACTCTGAGAGAATAGCACGCGAACGTCGCATCAAATCGAACTGACTGAACCGCCTCTCCTCTAACTCCACAAGCCGCAAATAAATCGAGCCCCGCGTAACGTCCCCCTGTCCCTTAGCGCTGCCACTTTGACCGATCGACGTATAGCGATGCACCACGCCCGGAAGCTGCGTCAGACGCTGCTCGATCTCACGTATCACTTCATCAGTTCGCTCCAACGTGTACCCCTCCGGCGTGATAAAGCTGATCTGCATCTCACTTTGATCATCCCGTGGGATCATGTTGACCCCCAAATTCATCAGAATCGGAACCGTCGAACAGACAACCAACAAACTGAACAAGACCGTCATCCAACGATGCTTCAAAGTCCACCGCAACACCAAACCATAACTCGATTCAATCAAGCGGTACAAAGGGCTCGATTTCGAACCGCTATGCTTGCCATCGACCTTCTCCATTTTCAAAAATCGAGAACAAAGCATCGGCGTAAGGGTGAATGACACGAATAGACTCATCAATATCGCAAAGGCCACGGTCAAACCGAAACTGCTGAAGAATCGACCGACCATTCCGCCCATGAACGCAACCGGTACGAAAATCACAACCAAAGAAAGACTTGTCGCCAATACCGCTAAAGCAATCTCATTGGTGCCCACCCTCGCGGCCTGCATGGCGCTGAGACCATGCTCCTCCATATGCCGGAATATGTTCTCATGAACCACTACCGCATCGTCGATCACAATTCCAATTGCTAAGATCAATCCGAGCATCGTGATGTTATTGAGCGAAAACCCCATTATCTGCATCAACAGAAACGTTGGAATGATTGAGGTAGGTATCGCAAGCGTTGCGATAATCGTTGTCCGCCAGTCGCGAATAAATAGCAAAATCGTTGCACCAACCAAGACCGCAGCCAAAAGTAAGTGGAACTTAACCTCTTCCATCGACACACGGATGAATCGCGATTGATCCTGCGTGATTTCAACAACGATGTCCTTCGGCAACGACGCTTTGATTTTCGCCAACCGAGCTTGGACTGCATCCGAAATCGCAACCGTATTGGTCCCCGATTGCTTCTGCACAAACAAACTAACCGCGTTTTGTCCGTCCAATCGACTCAACCCCCTAGGCTCTTCCACGGAGTCCTCGGCATGCCCAATGTCTTTTATCCGAATCGGATACCCATTGCGATTCGCAACGATCAAATCGTTGAAGTCCTCCGGACGTGTGACTCGCCCAAGCGTCCTTAAGACCATCTCGCGCGGACCTTGGTCGACAATCCCACCAGGGACTTCCAAATTCTGAGAGACCAACGCTCTGCGCACATCTTCAATCGAAATCTCTAAGGCTCGCAATCGATCCGTGTCGACTCGAACATTGATCGCGCGGTTACGCCCTCCAGACAAAAATACATTACCCACACCAGGTACCGTCTGAAGTAACTCCTGGATCTCCCGCTTCGCTATTTGTGTGACTTCTTGTAAATCCCGCTTGCCAGATACCGCCAACGTCATAATCGGCGCTGCATCCAGGTCAAACTTATTGACCAACGGTATGTCCATCCCCTCGGGCAACGTTCTACTAATCGAAGAAATCTTGTCGCGAGCCTCCTGCGCTCCGACATCCCCGTTCTTCTCAAGCACGAATCGGACAACGATCGTACTGACCCCCTCGCGCGTTACCGATCGAAGCTCGTCGATTCCCGATATCGTGTTGAGCGCCTCTTCAAGAGGTTTGGTGACCGAACTTTCCATCTCCTCGGCAGAAGCCCCTGGAAAGGCAGCCGAAATGCTAATCACCGGAAAATCAACTTTGGGAAATAAGTCCACTCCGAGTTCTAAATAGGAAACAATTCCAAGAACCACAGGGACGAGAACTAAAACCCATGTAAACACGGGCCGGCGTATGCAGATCTCCGAAATACTCATGGTTGCCTCGACAACTCTTCTGGTGACTTATCCCCACTCTGCAAAGTCATCGCTCGCACAGAAATGAAAGTCCCATCAGCCAAGAGACGCTGTCCACTGGTAACCACCTGCGATTCGGGAGATAAAATCGGCTCCGCAATTTCAATCCAATCAGAAGACTGATCGCCAACTCTCACTCGCACCTCTCGCACCTGCTCTCCATCCACCACAAAGATCTTGTTGATCCCAGCCGCTGAGTATAAAGCTCCCAACGGAACCGTGATCGTATTCTCCGATCGCCCCACCAAAATCCTCGCCTTCGCAAAACTACCCGGTTTGCACTTGCCATCCGCATTCGGTACCTCAACCTCGACCACAAACGTTCGCGTCGCTCGATCAATCGCCGGACTAATCTTCGTTACCATTCCTATCTGCGACTGAGACGAAGCCGACGTTGAAATCATCACCTGCTGGTTCACAGCGACCGACGACGCATAAGCCTCGGGAATGGAAAGCCGCAGCTTTAACGTTCGGCCTAGTACCAACCGAAAAACGACCGTCCCTGGCCGAACATTCGTTCCCTCAGAGACCAATCGCTCGGAAACCGTATACAGCGGCGGTTGCGCACTCTCTGTCAGGGTCGGAGTCGGAACCAGTATCTGGCAATCCGACAGTCGCTGCATCGCCACTTGCACATCCGCAGCCTTTAACCTGGCATTCGCAGCCGCAGAATTCGCAAGCAACAACTGATTCTTCCACTCCGATTCCGCTATCCTCGCCTCCGACTTGGCCTGCTCCAAATCATCCGCGCTGATGGACCGAGTCTGCTCCAAGGGCAGCATGCGCTCAAGCCGCGACCTCGCTAAGTCGAATCGTAGCCGCGCAGAGACCACCATCGGTAAAAGGTTGCGGTCATAAGTCGCATCGGGGACCGATTCAAAACCCCACTTCGCTAGCTCGGCATTGAGGCTGCGCTCCGCTTGGTCCAAAGCCAAACGAGCATCCGTCGAATCCAGTTCAAGCAACACATCTCCAGGTTTTACTACACTCGAAAGATCACTTAGGATTCGAACCACTCGTCCATCGAGCTTGGAACTGATGTCGACCTCCTCAAATCCAAACAACGTTCCTACCGCTTCCACCGTCCGCTCAATCGTTCGAGGCTCAACCCTCGTTGCCGTCACCACCACAGCATCCGCGGAATGCTTCGCAACCTCCGAAGGCTCCAACGCCAATCGCGAATGGGCTCGATGACCTTCGCCCTGAAAGTACCTACCAACGAAAAAAGATGCGATGCAACCAAGAACCCAAATCCACGCCAGCCATTTGCGACGACTCCCTGATCCAGCTTGAACATCCGCAACGCTGGTCGCCGATGATGACCTTGAAACCGAATCGATCGTTTGAGATGAACTGGAAAATGCCGGTGGCTTGTTGTGATCGCTATTCATTGAAAAAATCTGTGTTGCATCCGTGGGCATTCTTGTGGAGATGCGGTGTTCCCATGTTCTTTGACGCGAAAGGAAACATGGTCGCGAGCGCAACGAATCAAATCATAAGGTTTTTCGACCATTAGACCAACAGAGATCCTAAACGGACAAACAACATCCTCTGATCAATAACGGAGGATTAACAAACCAAAAGATTACAAAAAGGAAGGAAAACGCCCCTAAGCCCACTGCGGGTGCTAGCCGAAGAGGGCCCCTGGGGTGTATCTTGATGGCAAGTCCCGAGACCCATATCCCTCTATCTCAGACTTTTCTCCGTATTCTGATTCTCTATTCTGGCGATTCCGTATTCAGTCAAGGATTCCGAATGATTCTTACCGGTGAAGAGATCCGATCGCGTTTGGGTGCAGATATTTCGATTAGCCCTTTTCGAGATGAACACTGCAATCCCAATAGCTACGACCTGACGCTACACAACGAACTCCTTGTGTACGAAGAAGTAGTGCTCGACGTCA
Source organism: uncultured Pirellula sp. (assembly GCA_964483385.1). Lineage (GTDB taxonomy): Bacteria > Planctomycetota > Planctomycetia > Pirellulales > Pirellulaceae > JBKCUI01. Next base: position 19,683 of record CAZACJ010000070.1, read on the forward strand.
AAGAACCCAATCGGTTCCGACGTATGACAATCCCCGACGAAGGACTAATCCTAAGTCCAGGCCAAGTCTACTTGGCTCGAACCGTCGAATACACAGAAACAAAACGATTAGTTCCCATGATCGAAGGACGCTCCTCCTTGTCGCGGCTGGGACTCTTCGTCCACGGATCCGGAGGATTTGGAAATATCGGCTTCCAAGGACATTGGACCATCGAACTTTTCACCGTCCAACCTATCCGAATCTACGCGGGAATTCGAATTTGCCAAATCGCTTACCACGAAATTGTCGGCCAAGTAGGGCAATTTGAAAGCTCGAAATATCAGAATAACCACGATATCCAACCGAGCATGATGTTCAAGGAATTCTCGGCCCGACGAGAATATGAACAACTACAGCTCGATTTCGATGCGCTAGCAGCAAGCTGCATCGAACAATGCGTCGCTGATCAGCAACCATCCGAACCCGTCCCCCACGCCACTCAACGAAGTTGCTAACCGCTCCCCCACCCCAGGGAGCTTGCCGAATACCGCAAGTTCTCTACGCTATGGCACGCAGCAACCAAGCGGATGGTAACAGTTACCCCCCGGCATCGCTGTGACTCCTTTGCTCAGACGAGAGACGAAACCGTGCCCTTGATGCAACAAGCCGAAATCGAATCGGTCATCCCGCACCGCAAACCAATGCTGTTGGTCGACGAAGTACTGACGCAAGACGAAAATCGAATTCACTGCCGCAAGACTTTCCTCCCCGACGAGTTTTTCCTCCAAGGCCACTTCCCAAACTTCCCCCTCGTTCCAGGAGTCATCCTCTGCGAGTGCTGCCTGCAAAGCGGCGCTATCTTGCTCGCTAAAGTCACCCCCGCCGAAGGAATCGTTCCCGTCGCAACAAGAATCGACGGCGCGAAATTCAAACGAATGGTTCGCCCCGGCGAAACCGTAGATATAGAAGTGACACTGAACGAAGTCGTTTCGACTGCGTACTTTATGACTGGAAAAGTCACCGTCGACGGACAACTGGCAGCTCGCCTAGATTTCGCTTGTAGCGTCGCAAAACCTCAGTAGCCCAAAACCAGTTCGTCCCCGCACAAAGCTCCTGACCACCCCCCAAAAATAGAATCTCCGAAGGTACGATGGGTCGAGAAATTACTTTGCTAAGTGTCGACAAACCCGACGTGCCCCCCTTGCGCATGCCCGAACGATTTCGATTGGAAATCGTCTACTTTATGACCCCGGGGGATGCCCCCGGGGCCCCAAAACTAGGCCCAAACGAATTCTGGATCGAACCCGCAAACGTCGAACAATGGCTCGAAGATGGCTGCTTCTCCGTCGTCTCTCCTCTCGACGCAGAATCCGTCGCCGAAATCGAACTGACCGAAGAACACGAACGCTGGCTCGAATGGCTGAAAAAATACTCCGTCTGCCACGTTCAACTCGTCCGAAACGAAATCTAGGAGCGATACCAATGCAAATGGTCGTCGCCGTCGCTCGCACTGGCGTCATCGGCATCGAAGACCGCTTACCCTGGCACCTCAAAGCCGATTTGCTGCGGTTCAAACGGCTAACCATGGGGCACACCCTCCTAATGGGCCGCAAAACGTTCGCTTCCATCGGTAAGCCTCTCCCAGGACGCGAAACCATCGTCCTGTCCCGCAACCCCAAGGCCGCTCGAGATTCTCTCGCACCCTCTTGCGAACCCCTTCGCAATACTCACTTTGCCAATTCGATAGACCAAGCTATCCGGATTGCAAGGATCGATAAGACTCTGTTCGTCGTAGGAGGCGCCGATGTATACCGGCAATGTTTACCCTACGTGCAAGAACTACACATCACCCACGTTCTCGCAGACATTCTCGGTGATGCTACCCTCGACCCGCTTCCCTTCGATCAATTCGAACTCAAGGAACTTGAGCTTTTCCCAAGCGATTTGGAAAATCAATGGCCAAGCCGATACGAACGATGGGTAAAACGCGATACTACCGGTCGCGAACGCGAAACGGATTCCAACGGGTTTTCCACCGGCTTCGGGAACACTATTTGTTCATAATCCCGTTTTCTTGTACCCCATTTCTCTTGGCCTTTACCGCATCTTCACACTCCCCGCCCCCCCTTTCTCCCCGAAGTTGTTCGGATATGTTTGACTCGAGTGCTAGCAATTCTAAAATCCGTCCCCGCTCTCAACGCACCGCTTTGAGAGCAGGATCGGGAAGGTACCCGGTCTAAAGGGAGGTCGGTAGGAATCGCAGGGCTTGGAGTTTGCGATGCGGAAAGCACAAGATGTGTCTGGAGCAAAACAAAGCGGAGGAACCGAGGCAGAATGCCAGCTGGTTTCTCGGGTAGAGGCTGCCTTAGGGCAACGCCTCGGAAAAGAACGGATGAGCCTTTGGTTCGGCCCCTCCGTTCAATGGACAATCACCAAAGACCGCAAAGTCCAAGTCGAAGTCCTCTCTTCCTTTTTTGCCGATTGTATCCAACGAATGTTTCGCAAGGATTTATTGGCGGCGGTGGCAGAGGGGGTTGGTGAGGGTTGGGGGTTCGAAGTCGTAGTCACTTCAGGGAATTCCAAGGCGAATTCCGAGGGATCCGTTCGCAAGCCGGATCAAATCATTTACGATAAAGAAGGCGTCGCAAACGCAGCGATCCTTTCCCAACCGAATACTGAGCAAATACCTGCCGTGTCCGTAGTCCCCCTTCGAGACAATTCGCTCCTCCACGCCCCCCCCGCGGATTCTCCAATCGCTGACCTTCATGAAGCAGTCGCGAATGGCTTGGGAACCGATCAAACGCAAGACGAAGCCCATCGTGCGCCAGACATCGAACCACTAGCGAATCACCCCGCGTCGCCCCTAACTCCCGCGTTGCGTTTAATTCGCGAAGAATCCGAAACCACTCCCCGCAACCCGATCAATACCTCCCTCCTCGATGCTGCCGATCAAGAAATCGCAAGATTGGTTGCTCTACGCCGCTCCCAAGAACGAAGATGGGAAGACTGGATCGTAGGAAACCACAACCGATTTGCTACCACCGGCGCCGAGATGGTCCTCGAAAAACCAGGCAGAGTCAGTCCACTCCTAATCCACGGCCCCCACGGAGTCGGCAAGTCACACCTCGCTGTCGGTCTTGCTCATCGACTCAAAACCATATACCGATACCGTCGTGTCGTGTGTCTGACAGGTGAACAATTCACGATCGAATACACCGAAAGCGCCAGATCCGGTGGCTTTGCCAGCTTCCGAAAAAAATACCGTGACGTCGAAGTTCTTGTGATTGATGATGTGCAGTTCCTCTTGGGCAAAACCGGTACCTTGATCGAACTGCGCAATACCATAGACATGCTGATGCGTGACCAACGCCAAATCATTCTCGTCGCAGATCGCGGCTTGCACGAACTCGCTGGCATGGGCACCGATCTGTTCGCAAGACTCTCCGGTGGAATGGCCTGTGCAATCGATCCAATGGATTCCGCTACCCGACGAACCCTGCTGTCTCGACTCTGTGAACAACAAGGCACACAAGTCGAAGCCGACGTTCTCGATTGGGTCGCCGAACACTGTGGTAGCGATGCCCGCGTGCTCCAAGGCATCGTGCACAGACTCGCCGCTCAACAACGCATCTGTGGTGGAAAACTAACCTCGGATGACGCGATCCGCTCCATCAGTGATATCGTCCGAGCTAATCAACCAATCGTCCGCTTAAGGGATATCGAAAAAGTAGTCTGTGAAGCTTTCGGCCTCGAAGACGACGTTTTAAGAGCGAAATCCAAATGCCAGTCCTTTAGCCAGCCACGCATGCTCGCTATGTTCCTAGCTCGCAAATATACCCGTACCGCTCTCTCCGAAATCGGCGCGTACTTCGGTAACCGTCAACACTCCACCGTTATCTCGGCGCACAAAAAAGTCGAAACCTGGCTCGATGCAAATGAAGTCCTACAAATGGGACGCACGCACGTACCAGTACAAGAAATTCTCAGGGCACTCGAAGTAACCCTGCAAGTCGGGTAAAACCACAAGTCGACTAAGCTGACCTGCATTCTAACCACCGAAAGTTCCGCCCTCACCTGTCGAAAGCGGATAAGACTGAATCGTCGGAAACAACTTGCGCTGTTTGCGTATCTCCCATAAGCGACGATAGCCCGCAGTGACCAATGCCCTTCTAGCATCAGCATACGAAGCGTCGAGTTGCTCAGAACGAAACCCGTCAGGAGCGATCCCCTCCCAAGCAAAACGATCATCATCAATGAACTGAGCTAGCACCGGATTACACTTCAAATGACACTCGGAACTTAGATGCAACACCTCCGCATCAATCTCGCCAATGACAAACCGCAAGTACAACTCGCTGTCGATCATCTGCTCGACCTCACCACCGCATACACGGCATAGATATCCCTGGTCGCACCTAGCCATTCTTGCCACTACAACCCTAGAACGTCAGCCATCGAGTACAACTTCGCAGGCTTGCCCACCAAAAACTTCGCCGCAGCGATTGCCCCCGTTGCATAACTGTCACGACTCGACGCCGCAACTCGAATTTCGATCAACTCACCCATCATGCCAAAGACAATCGTGTGCTGCCCAACATCATCCCCAACTCGTACCGCATGATAACCTATCTCATTATGCGGACGCTTACCAACCATACCCTGTCGACCGTGTACGTGATTCTCAATCCCCATCTCCTTAGCGATGATTTGCCCAAGCTTCACCGCCGTACCACTCGGACTGTCCTCCTTGTACCGATGATGCCGCTCAATGATCTCGACGTCCGCACCCCCTGGCACATCTCGCAATGCCCGAGCCGCTTGCTCAACCAACTTCATCCCAATATTCACCGCCGCACTCGTATTAGGCGCTAAACAAATTGGGATCGTCCCCGAAGCCTTCTGAATCCTGTCCAAATGCTCTTTCTCCAGACCCGTCGTGGCAATCACAATCGGCTTGCCATGCTCAACACAAGCCTCCAACGCATCCATACAACCTTCCGGACTCGAGAAGTCGATCACCGCATCAAAAACCGCCGGCCATTGATACGCAATCGGTAACCCTATCGCTGCCCCACCAGCAAACACCCCCGCGTCCTGCCCCAAAGCCGACGAACTCTTGCGAACCAACGCACCAACAAGCCGAACCTGAGGGTCACTGCTCCCAAGAGCAATCAAACGCTTTCCATTGCGACCAGAAGCACCATGGATGACAAGAGCAAGAGGGGAATTCATAGGTTGTGTCGTTGCAAAAAAATTTCTTCAAGGATTACTGTGAGACTGCCATCACGCGTTTGACTCGCTATTTACGAACTTCAGTCGTGCAAGTAACCATGTTCGCACTCGCGCTCGACCGATTGAGACGAAACCCAGTGAGGCAAAAACGCACGAAACGAATCCGGACGGATGCTACCTTTTGGTAACTGACAAGCTACCAAAAACACCACCGAAATCGTCCCAACGCAGTGCTATCTAATCCGATCCGAGTAACTCACGCAAGGCCTCAAGCACTTGCGCATCATGACCATCAACACTGACCTTCTTCCAAACCTTAGCAACTTTCCCCTGCGAATCGATCAAATACGTACTTCGCTGTACCCCCATCGACTTCTTCCCATACATGTTTTTCTCTCTCCAAGCCCCAAAAAGCTCTGCAATACTATGGGACTCATCGGCCAGCAACGGAAAGTTTAACTGATACTTGTCCCGAAACTTCGCGTGCGATTCGCTCGAATCAGGACTGACGCCCACCACAATCGCGCCGAGATCCTTCAACTCCTTCGAAGCATCACGAAACGCACAAGCCTCTTTGGTGCAACCAGGCGTGTCGTCCTTCGGATAAAAATAAAGAACTACCGGCGCCCCCTTCCAATCCGAGAACTTTACCTTCTTACCATCAGCATCCGTCGACGAAAACGCAGGAACCTTGCTACCTACTTCTAACCAATCTGCCATGTGTCATCACCTTTCGAGTGTCGTGCCCTATACATTCATAAAACCCATACTCGACGCATTGCGTCGATTCATGATACAAGCCTGAAAAGGATCCTTGACTTGCGTGCACCCCCCTAGCCACTACGCACCCCTAGCCACTACGCACCCCTAG
>CAZACJ010000071.1:0-1942 GCA_964483385.1 uncultured Pirellula sp.
GTTACGGTCGTCAAAAGGGGCACACGGAAATTTACCGTGGCACCGAATACGCCGTCGACTTTGTTCCCAAGGTCAAGATTGAGGTAGTCTGCTCCGATAGCAATCTGCAATCGGTGATCGACACGATCGTCAAGACAGCGCAAACCGGTCAAATCGGTGACGGCAAGATATTTGTTTCCACCCTAGAAAACGCCGTTCGTATTCGAACGGGCGAACAAGGAGAAGACGCACTGTAGTCGTTTATCACACACTCTCAGTTCGTCTTTAGAGACTTGTCCTCTCTTCATCCCCAGGTCCTCGAGTCGCGCAGGTTGCTTGCTGAGTCGCGACTCAAGTCGGCGAATCTACACTCTTCAGGCAATACAGGCCCCCAAGTTTGTTTGGCATGGGCGGATGCAGTCGATTCCATAGTGCGTCGACTCATCCGCGCTGCTTGCGATGAAGGGTCGTATGACTCCACAAAATTTGCGTTCGTAGCCCTAGGAGGCTACGGACGGAGGGATCTTGCGCCTTACTCCGATCTCGATCTCATGCTCTTGCACAACGGGATGCCGGAAAAGGAACTACAAGCCCTCGCTAGCCGTGTTTCGCAGATGATTGTCGATACCGGCTTCCAATTGGGGTTTTCTGTTCGCACCCCCTTTCAGTGCCGTCAACTCGCTTGGACCGATGCAGTGGTCCTGACCTCACTCGTTGAAATGCGATTGGTATACGGCTCCGACGCTCTCTTTGAAAACTTTGAAAACTCCTTTCGAAATGGTGCGAAACTTCGTTGGCGATCCCTAGCCGCAATGATTGAAAAGGAACGCTACGAAGAACGGCAGAAATACGGCGAAACGGAATTCCTGCTCCATCCAAATATCAAACGCTCACGCGGCTGCCTAAGAGACGTGCAAATTGTTCGCTGGATCGGGTTCGTCTGCTTCGGCGAAAAAAGCCCCGAACAGCTTGCTGACGTCGGACTCCTCGCACCCGAAGATTACAACGCGATCCGGGACGGATACGCCTACCTGCTGCGACTTCGCAATCAACTCCATTTTATGAGCGGACGGGCCCTGGATTCCCTCGATCGCTCTAAACAAATGGAACTTTCGAAATGGATGAACTTCTCGGGTAAAGACGGTGTTCTACCCGTGGAAGAATTCATGACTCAGTTTTTTGATCTGACATCTGAAGTGCGCTACAGCTCGGCTAACTTCGTCGGAATGGCCCGCTCAAGACTAACACCCTTTGGATTCTTCTTCCGTTTCCTTAGCTTAACCGCAGGCAAGGAATTCAGGCTTGGGTTGAAAGAAGTTTGGGCGACCAAAAGAGGACTGACAAAGATCAAAGATGATCCAGCAAAGGTCCTTGAACTGATGCAAATCGCAAACAAGTTCCAGCGACGCATCGAACACAAGACATGGCGGACTATTCGCCAAGGAATGCTCAATCGTGTCGATAAACCGGTGGGCGAACAAGCGATTGGAAGATTCTTGGACTTGATGAGCACGCCCGGTCGGCTCGGTGAAATTTTAAGACGGCTTCATGAGCTACGAGTTCTCGAGCAGATTATACCCGCAGTTCGCCACACGCGTTGCTTGCTCCAATTCAATGAGTACCACAAGTACACGGTCGATGCACACTGCATCAAAAGCGTCGAGTGTGCTGAAGACTTTGCAAAGCGCGAAGACTTTCTTGGTTCTCTCTATCGAGATTCGAAACAGAAACTGGTCCTGCACCTCGCTTTATTGATGCATGATCTCGGAAAAGGATTTGTAGAGGACCATTCAGAAGTTGGCTTGCGGATCGCTGACGAGACCTCTCGCATTCTTCGACTCTCCGACGCAGACCGAGAACTGATTTGCTTCTTAGTCCATCAGCACCTGATCATGACCCATACCGCGTTTCGCTTTGATCTAACACAACCCTCAACCATCGTAAAGTTCACCCAACAAGTCGG
>CAZACJ010000071.1:2042-13359 GCA_964483385.1 uncultured Pirellula sp.
AAAGAGCTGATGGAGGAACTTCGGCGCATCCGTCTGTTATCTCCGGAGAAGCCGGTACAAGTCTGGGCACAGTATCTAAACGACCGTGATGCTACTGAATACGTCGTGGCGGTCGATGACTCACGCACCGAAGGGCTTTTTCATCGCATCACCGGTGCTTTAGCTACTGAAGGATTGAGCATCCTCGCCGCTGAAATCCACTCACTTCCAGGTAACATCGCTTGGGATCGGTTTCTCGTCGATGATGTCGATTTCCAAGGTACCCCGCCTGCAGGTCGCATCCACGAGGTCGCGAACGTGATTCGAAAAGCGATCGAAATAGAAGAACCACAACCACCCCGTTTACGAAGAACTTGGAAAACACACGCAGCAGATGAATCGGCCTCTGCACGTCTACAACCGACACAAGTGCGATTCGATAATAGCAGTTCCGACGACTTTACGATCCTGACGGTCTTCGCCTACGATCGTACTGGACTGCTCTACGATATCTCTAAGACTTTATTCGATTATCAAATCGACCTACAGTACGCTAAAGTCAGTACGCACCTCGACCAAGTCGTTGACGTATTTTACGTGACCGATAAGTCAGGGCAGAAAATTGCTGAACCCACGCGGCTTTACACCCTCCGACAAACCTTGCTCCGGGCGATCGAATCCCCCGGCTAATCCATCCGGGGTACAGTCGATGATGTATGCAGCGCCAAGCACCGTTTGACCTACTGCAATTACGCCTTAAGGGAGATTTCGTATGGGGTACTTTCAGTCGAATACCAGTCGTCGCCAATGGCTTCAATCCTGCAGTGCAGGTCTCGCAGCGGTTGGCTTGGTTCCTTGGATGCATTCTTTCGGAAGCACCCAAGACAAACCCACACGAAAGAAAAAGAAAGTTGCAGCTGTTGTAACGGTCTACAGAAAGATGTCTCACGCTGATGTGCTCGTTGGAAAGATTCTCGAAGGATGGGAGCAAGATGGTGGCCCCGGCCCCGATCTCGAACTTGTCTCTCTGTACGTCGATCAATATCCTGCGGAAGATATGGCGAAAGGACTCGCGGATAAATACGGATTCAAACTCTGCGACACCATTGAGCAAGCTCTAACGCTAGGAGGCCAAAGTATTGCTGTCGATGGCGTCCTTAGTATCGGGGAGCACGGTGACTATCCGTGGAATGAATTCGGTCAGCATCTTTACCCACGCCGACGCTTCTTCGAAGAAATCACCGAGGCGATGCAGAAGTATCAGCGTGTTGTACCAGTTTTCAATGACAAACATCCTGGACCTGCGTGGAGCGATGCTCTCTGGATGGCTAAACGCGCGAAGGACCTCAACGTGCCATGGATGGCCGGCTCTAGCCTGACCGTCAGCTATCGATCCCCCGATGTTACCCTCCCATGGCAAGAAGAAGTGCGAGCGGCGGTGGGGATCGGTTACTCGGGACTCGATATTTACGGCATTCATACTTTGGAGTTCTTACAAGCCATCTTAGAACGACGCAAAGGAGCGGAGTCGGGTATCAGGCACGTTCAAGCATTTCCAACGAGCGATATTGGAAGGCTTCTGGAAAAAGGAGTGATTCATTCCGCACTGCTAGATCAAGCACTTACTGCTACAGGAACAACTCGCCAAGCTGTGTTGGATTCGCCTCCAGAGGATGGTGCTGCGTTTATCCTTGAATATGTCGATGGACTTGTCGTGCCCGTCCTGATGCTACCAGGGCGAGCCCAAGCGATTGGTGCAGGAATCCTTACCGCATCAGGTACGAGCTTTGCCACTCGTGTCGAAGAGAGAGAAAAACCGTACTATCCTCACTTCGCATACCTTTTGAAAGGGATCGAAGAAATGTTCCATAGCGGCAAGCCAGCGTATCCCGTAGAACGCACGATGCTTACCGCAGGAGCCCTTGACCAGCTTCTGGTCTCGCTTCGTGAAAAGAATCGGCGGATCGAAACCCCAGATCTGCGTATCCGCTACGCACCAGTGGACTATCCCTACGCTCCTCACTTGCCTCTGAATTCCTCAGTGAGCTTGAATAAAAAATGATCTGCCCTCTGAGCAATTCACTCGGGAGGTCGATAGACTAGGCCAAAGCAAAGCGACGCAGTGTGAGACTCGCATTTCTCGTAGCCACCGCTCGCCAGACGGTGGTGCCTACTGAGCTTGGGCATCTTAAATCAATTATTCGTCGGATGGACTTTGGTATAATCGACCAGTTCCGTTAGGCCCGCCCCTCTGTCGTTTTGAATATCACCACACGTATCAACCATGAATCTGATTTACCACTCGCAAAAGCATATGCGGATTTTTCTTTTGTTCGTTTGCTACTTCGGTTTCTGGATGGTAAACGATCAGATGGTGGTTGGCCAAGGACTGCAAGTGGGGTTCTCGGAAGTGGACATCACTCCTATAGAACCAGTTCCAATGTGGGGGTATGGAGACCGCCATGCCACCCTGTCCGAGGGAACCTTAGATCCGCTGAAAGCGACGGCGATCGTGATCCAAGCCGGCAAGCGAAAGCTTGCGATTGTTGGGCTAGATTTGGGACGTGCACCACAAGAAGCATCCTTGCAGAGTATTCGTGCCGCGATCAAGGAGCAAGCGGGAGTAGATGCTTCATTCATTGCCGGATCCCATACCCATCATGGGCCAGTGTTGGAACTTTTTGATGAGCCCGGTCGAGGTAAAGGACGCTACGATGCTTCGATTCGTTATAACAAACAACTGGAAGACGCAATTATCCAATGCATTATCCAAGCTGATCGAAAACGGGAATTGGCGAGCGTCGGAAGTTCCTCACGCGAAATCGAGGGGTTCAATCGGAATCGGCATACCAAACTACTTCCCGCGCCGGTAGATACACGACTCAGCGTTTTGCGATTCGACTCGGTGGCAAGTGGTTCCAACATCGCGACTTTGGTGAATTTCACTGGGCATCCAACGAATATCTCGTCGCAGATTCGTCAATTCTCAGCTGATTTCGTTGGAGCAATGAGAGCAACAGTACAGGCAAAGACAAATGGCGGAGTGGTGTTCATGCAAGGAGCTTCTGGAGACATCTCAGTAAATCGCGGTCCACACGGAGACTATCTTGGATTCGGTACCGCACTGGGGCGTGAGGTCCTTAAGATTTACGAAACGATAGAGATGAAACAAGTAGAGAAGCCCACGCTTCGCACTAAAGAGGAACGCTTCACCTTTGATTCTCGAACCGATTTCCGCAATCCCGTCGTTCAAGGGGTCTACTCGGTCGCGTTTTTTCCAGAACTAGTTGCAAACTTTGTGGAAGAGTACCAAGACGGAATCAAGCCGCGATTAACGGTGACAGTGTTAAACAAAGAAATAGCGTTCGTTGGTGCAAGTGGCGAGTTCTTTTGCCAACATGCTATCCGCTTGAGAGATCGAGCTCGCTTCGAGAACTTGTTCTTTTTCGGGTACTGCAACGGTTACCATCAGTACTTTCCAACGATTGAAGCGACGGCAGAGGGAGGATATGGTGCAGACGCACAAGTCGCACCGGCAGAGATCGGTGCTGGGGAACGTCTCATGAATCAAGCTTTGATTTGGCTTTATCAAATTCGCTAACCGAAGAATTCGATGAAGTATGCTCCTGGCTTTGTAGTGCCAATCAGGCAGCGATGCCGATCTCGGTTCTTTGCCCTCGCTGCGCCCAAGCCGCGGAACATACCTTGGCGGCCATGTCTCACGCAAAGACTCATGGCATTTCAAACCGCGATTTCGTTTAGCAGTCAGCCGGAGGCGTACTCGTAATCAAAAACGATCTCTCACGCAAAGAAGCCAAGACGCAAAGAAGACCGCAGAACACCTGGCCCGTCCGTATCTACTTTCCACTTTCTCCCTTCAACTCTCTCGAGCCGTAGGCTCGCGCCGTAGGGTATGTGCAGCGGTCCACGTTAAAAAATAGGCCACACACGATTCATCCAGCACACCTGTTCATTGGGTGAGGTTCAAATAACGGACCGCGGAACATACCTTGGCAGCCATGTCTCACGCAAAGACTCATGGCATTTCAAACCGCGATTTCGTTTAGCAGTCAGCCGGAGGCGTACTCGTAATCAAAAACGATCTCTCACGCAAAGAAGCCAAGACGCAAAGAAGACCGCAGAACACCTGGCCCGTCCGTATCTACTTTCCACTTTCTCCCTTCAATTCTCTCGCAGAGTGCTTAGCGGCGGAGAAAGAACGATTCGAGGGACTCTGCAATAGATGCTTTGGGTTCGGGAACATCGTCCCCTGCTAGGTAAGATCTCCAAGCGTCGATGTCACCTCCATATCGTTTGCCGGTCATCTCTTCTAGCGCTTGAGAGGCTTGATAACGCATGGCAATGTTCCGTTCATCGAGTTGTTTGCCGAGAAACTCACGTACTTGCGGATTGTCGTGCTTCCCAAGAGCTCGAGTGGCGGTAAGTCGGACATTGGTGTTAGCATCGCTAGCGGCCATGGCAAGTAAAACACCAGTCGCTACGTTTTCTCGACTATTCGAAAGGGAGGAGACGACCGCAAGCCGGACTTTGTCGTTTTTGTCCTTTGAAAGACGGGAGAGAATGTCAACTGCTTCGGGCTGTTGATTGACACGCGCCAAGGTCAGGACGGCTTCGCGACGAAGCTCTGGACTCGTCTCGTTCTTTACGATTTCGTCAAGTCTGCTAATCCATTCGGCTTGTTCGGATGGCTCCATGCCTTGAATTTGATCCCTCAACAATCGCATTTCTTCGACACGTTGTGAGAAGACAACGGTTTTTTCTCGATCCTTCTTCCATTGACTCTGCAGGTACGGATTGAGCTTCTTCATCTGAAAGAATGGTCCGTCGGTACATCCAAGACAGGCGCAACAAAGCCAAGCGATAGCCAGGTAAAAGGGCCTGTAATGAGTGGAAACCATAGCAGCCACGGCATAAGGGAAGGATGGAACGGGTCTGAGTGCGGTAACAACACTCCAATTCCTGATTAGTAGCAAGCGGAAGTCTGCTACGTCCAGTGCAATTCCGTCATAATGCAATGGTTCACGTGGGGAATGCTAGCTTCGCAGTCCGCAGGCTTTTTGTACGCGGTTCAAGACTTCACGAGCTACCTCGCGTGCTCGATTAGCACCGTTGGCTAGTGCGGCATCAACCAATTTATGGTCTTGGGCTAAACTCGCGCGGCGTTCACGAAGGGGGGCCAAAAAAGATTCGGCAGCCGTAGCCAATCGTTTCTTAATCTCGCCGTATCCAAAACCTCCACGAAGATACATAGCGCGAATTTCTTCGCGTTGCTCGTCCGTTCCAAACAGCGAGAATAGCTGGTACAAGTGATCGGTATCCGGATCTTTGGCTTCTTCCATCGGCCGCGAGTCCGTACTGATCCGCATGATCTTCTTTTGTAGCTCTTTTGCATCCTCAAACATCGCAAGCGTATTACCGTAACTCTTGCTCATCTTCTGTCCGTCGGTGCCGGGAACCTTGGCGGTATCCTTCAGAATTCTGGCTGAAGGCATCACGAAAGTATCGCCGAAATGCGCATTAAAACTTCTTGCCAAATCTCGGCATACTTCGATGTGTTGGTTCTGATCTTCACCTACAGGGACACATTCGGAATCATAAGCCAAAATATCTGCGGCCATGAGAACTGGGTAGGTAAATAGTCCTGCATCCGCTTTGATGCCACGAGCTTCTTTATCCTTGAATGCAACGCAACGTTCAAGTAACCCGAGCGGCGCACCCGTCATGAGAATCCAGTAGAGTTCGGAAACTTCTGGAACGTGGGATTGGACGAAAAGTGTTGCGCGACTGGGGTCAAGTCCCAACGCGAGTAAATCCAACGCTGCATCGCGAACGTTCGCTCGCAACTGCGCAGCGTCGCGTACTGTCGTGAGAGCATGCAAGTCGGCAATAAAATAAAAGCCTTCGTTCTCGTATTGCAATTCGATGTATTGCTTAATGGCTCCGAAGTAATTTCCCCAGTGGAATCGACCTGTTGGCTGGATTCCACTCAATACTCGCATCGGTTTCTTTTGTGGGGGGCCTCCCGGTGCATTTGCCTCCGCTTGGATGCTCCTCGTTGATGATCCCGACTGCATGATGGCCTCGTCTACTCTCTGATTCAATGGATGGTTGTTGGATCGATCTGAGCTTGATCCAATTAGGAACGTGGTGTGGATCGTAAGATGCCAGTTGCCGTGCTCAGGCTACCGATACACTCGGAAAGTGATTGCATTCTCAATTCTTGTAGCGCTGATGAGATCTGATCAATCAATCGAGTGCTGAATTTGGGATCATAATAGTTTGCGGTACCGACTTGGATAGCAGAAGCCCCTGCAACGAAGAATTCCATCGCGTCGTCGAGTGTGGCTATACCACCAACGCCGACAATCGGCACCGGAACTCTCGAAGCGACTTGGTATACACATCGCAGTGCGATCGGCTTAATCGCAGGGCCACTCATTCCTCCAACTGTATTTGCCAGCATCGGACGCCGTTTTCGCCAGTCGATGGCCATTCCCAATACAGTGTTGATGCAGGATACCGCGTCCGTTCCCGCTTCGTACGCAGATTTTGCAATCTCTGCAATGTTTGTCACGTTCGGCGTTAGCTTGGTCAATATCGGGCAACGCAATACTCCTCGGACGGAACTTACCACTCGATAGCATGCGCCAGGATCGGTCCCGAAATCAATTCCCCCAGAAACATTGGGACACGATATATTCAGTTCCACAGCGAAGGGATTTAACTCATCGAGACGCTGCGCTAAATACACAAAGTCGTCGTGAGACTTCCCTGCAATGCTAATGATGATGTCTGCCCCAGTGCTACGCAGATAAGGCCAATGGTTCTCGATGAAGTAGTCGATTCCGTCATTGTCTAATCCAATGGCATTGAGCAAGCCCGCAGAAATCTCGACTGTTCTCCAAGGTGGATTACCTGGCCGAGGATCTTTTGTAATCGTCTTCGGCAAAATCCCGCCAAGCTTACACAAGTCGACGATTCCCGCCATCTCCTTGGCGTACCCAAAGGTGCCGGAGGCGACCAGCACTGGATTGCGCAGTTGCAATCGCCCTAGTTGCACGCTCAAGTCGATTTCCCTTGACGCTGAGCCCTGTTGAGAATCGGCTTGTCCGGCAGTTTGAATTTGCTCGTTTGTGTCCTTCATTGTTTCCTACAAACCTAAGCATTTCCCTTGCCAAGTCGTCGTGCAAAGACCTCTGGGGATAGTGGGATGACAGTCGCATTCGCCATCAAGTCGGTCGACAAGATGTCATTCGACTCGTCTACGGCGTCCGTTGCTTCATACTTCACAATGAATGCACCGACTTGTAAATAGTTCTCATGGAACACCGGTGGCCAAAAGTCTTCGGCGCGATGCGCGAGGGTGCGTGCAAGCAAACGTGTTGCTCGCCCCGAAAAACCGCTTAGCACCATATCGAGCCGACCTAAAGATTCTCGAAAAATGTAGAAGACCAAAGCTGCGTCCTTGCCAGGCGCTGAGCCACCGGCAAACTCCCATGTTCCGTCTGCTTGCTCGTAGTAAATCCCAGGTTCGCTCACCTTCTGATTTTTACTTAATTGCATACCTGCGGAACATGCAGGGGGATGTGGATCGTGGTCCCGGTATCGCAGAAAGAACGGTACCGAGCGATCCGAAGCTTTCGCGACGTTGTCCTGACTAGTGAAGGGGTCGCAAGCAAAAGCGCTGCCCAACACCAACTCCACAGTTGGGTTGCTCTTAACGCTTCCCAAACAAACGATAGCCTTGTCGCCGTTGATTTCGTCGAACTCTTCAAAGACATCTCGAGCACGACTTTGTACATGCTCGGCACTCATCGTGCCGGGACTCCAAACCAAAGTTTGTCGCAGGTGTTCGATATGCGGGACTTCTTTACCCGAAGTCCGCTTCATCGCTTTTGCCGTCCCACCTAAGGTCGATACCCCATTGAGGACTTCTCCCGCAAGGACATTATCCGAAGCAACGATCCACGCCGTGTCGGCACTATCGTCCGACGGGGGCTTGCGCACCCCAACACACAACTCCAACCGCGAACGCCTCGCCAGCAACTCCCAAAAATTCTCCGGTGTAACGGCAAACAACGCACCAGGCAACTCGTCCGCTCGAGCATATCCATGCTCGATCAAGTAATCGCAAAGTCGCGAAAGTGCTTCGAGCGGAATGTACTTCGCTTCGTTCTTCAGCAACGCCGCAACTTGGTGACGATCCAAACCCGTATACTCGACGATCGCTTTAATGGTGCCCGGGCGTTTTTTTCGGTCCGGTGTGTGTCCGAGCAATTCCGCAAGTCGAAACGCATACCTCATGATATCTATTCTTTATTTGCTTTAGGTTGGGCTACGAGTAGGGCGTAGTCGGGTTAATGTGTGGTTTAACGCCATTAAGATACCAGAAAACCTCTAGCCGCCGATCCAGCGTTGATAAATTTTTCGAGCTTCTGCAGGGTTTTCTGTACCGTGAATGACGGCTCTGCCGTCGGCAAAGACGGTAATGGTTGTCCCCTCTTGCGTAAAACGGACCAAAAATGGGGTTTCGACGACTTCTCCAATCCCTCGCAAGCGGCTAGCTAACTCGCTGAGTTGTAGTCGAATCCCTGCCGGGACCTGAACCTGTACCGCATTCTTTCCACACATCACTTGCGCGTCCGTGCTGTGCTTTCCCTCCAAAAATGGGAATTGCTTCTCGCCGCAACAAGGACAACTCGGGGACCTGTGCAATTTGATGTTGCGCACCTCTCCCATCCACAGATCAAAGACGGTTAGCAAACTCTCTCGCTTCGATGCGTCTTCGTCTTTGCGCTCAACCAACCACTGTACAGCACGTAACGCTTGCCAACTCGCAATCACTCCAACGGCAGGACCCAAAACACCCACAGAATCACAAGTACCCATTGACTCCGCAGAGGGAGGATCTGGAAGAAGACAACGAAAACAAGCTGTATGCTCCGGCTCAATCAACATCGCTTGACCTGCCGCACCTAAAATCCCACCGTGCACCCAAGGTAAACCCATCGCGACGCAAGCGTCATTGATCAAATAGCGAACCTCGAAATTATCGGTGCCATCAAGGACGATATCGACCCCTTCGAGCAACGACCGTACGTTGCGATAGGTAATGTCCGCGACAATCGGTTCTAACTTAGTCACCGGGTCGATTGCCGCCAAATGACCGGCTGCCGCATGCGCCTTCGTTGCGTGATACTCCGCGTCGTGCAACGTGTAGAGTGCTTGCCTCGGCAAATTGTCCAGCTCAACCCAATCGCGGTCCACCAATCGTAATTTGCCGACACCGCAACGAAGCAATCGTTCTGCAATCGTTGAACCCAATGCACCGAGCCCCAATACCGCTACGGTCGCGTTCTCTAGCATCCGCTGTCCGTCTTCTCCAACAGGTGCATATGCGATCTGCCGACGGAATCGTTGTGGTGATTGTTTCATATTGATTCTCAAGCGTAACGGCTTTTTCCAGTCCCTTCGACGGACTCACCTATAGGCCAACATTCATATCCCAACGACTGAATCATTTGCTGAATGTTTGTTGCATAGTACGGGCGAACCACCAACACAAACCCAACACCCATGTTAAACACGTGCTCCATCTCCGTAGAAGCGATATCACCAAGCTTGGCAATCCAATTGAAAACTGGCAATACAGGCCAAGTTCCTCGATGGAAAACTAAGTCGACGGTTGGAGGCAAAATGCGCTCCGTATTTTCCAACAGCCCACCACCGGTGATGTGCGCTAGCCCATGCACCACCCTCTTGACTTTGTAGTGGCTCAGAACAGTACGAGTCAGTTTGCTATAGATTAGCGTTGGCTCCAACAAAACATCTGCAACCGTTTGCTGCAACTCCGGTACGTAGCTATCCAGTTGCAGTTTTCCAGCCTCAAAGATCGCTTTGCGAGCAAGACTGTAACCGTTGCTATGGATACCTGATGAATTGACTCCAAGAATAATGTCCCCGGGCTGTATCTCTTTACCGGTAATCATGTCTTTCTTGTCGACCACGCCTACACAAAATCCAGCGAGCTCATAATCTCCGAGTTGATAGTGATCGGGCATAATCGCAGTCTCGCCACCGATCAGTGAACACTCTGCATCCACACAACCATCGGAGATGCCATGAACCAAGTCCTCTAGCAAGCTCGGGTCGTCCTTGGCCATAGCGATATAGTCGAGAAAAAACAATGGCTCCGCGCCTGTACACAATACGTCGTTGACGCACATAGCGACCAAGTCAATTCCAATCGTTCGGTGACGCTTCGCTCCAATCGCTACCTTCAACTTGGTACCGACCCCATCAGTACCAGATACTAATATCGGTTGCTTGTAGTTCCTCGCAAACATCGGTTGCGAGAAATCTAAAGCGCACAAACCGGCAAATCCGCCGTCGTTTCGCAGAATTCGCGGAGTAAACGTCCGATGCATTAACTTCGGAAGTCTCTGCATCGACTCTTCGTAAACCTCTAAATCGACTCCGCTGTCTTTATATGTTATGCCCATGCGCTCGCTGAACCTTCTACACGTACTGGCAGGAATGACTTTCCCACCGAAATCTATCGGAAATTATCACCATTCTGTGACGTTCTACGAGGGGCAATCCCCCTCCATCATTCGGGAAATTCCCCCTTCGCTCCTATTTATAAGGTCGGGATTGTCCGAGTCGCTTTTCAAAGAATTTCCCGTTTCATCAGAATCCCCACCAAGCGAGTGAATCGAAGTCATCTACGGATGGAACGTCGCAGACGCGATGCTCGAACCAACGCCGCGAATGCTGACCTCGCCTCCTGTAGAGAAATTTTCGATTTACCTAGCCGCCGCTCATGGTACACAATTGGTACTTCAAGAACTCTCCCACCAACCCGCAAGACATGGGCCAAGACCTCCTCAAGGAATCCATACCCGCGCTCTTGCAATTGCGATAAGTCGATCTGCTTTAAGGTGGAAACCCGATACATACGATATGCACTTGAGCAATCTCCTATCTTCCATCCGACAATCCAGCGCGCGAGCGTATTCGCCGCCCGACTTACCAAAACCCGCCTCCATGAACAACCCGCTAAACCTCCCCCAGGGACATACCGCGAACCAATTACCAAGTCCACTTCATCCCGCCGTTGAATCATCAACGGAATTACCGCAGGGTCATGACTCATGTCTCCATCAAGATTGAGCAACCAGTCATAGCGATGATCGATTGCATAACTCATGCCGGCCTGAATCGCAGACCCTAAACCTAACTTACCATTACGCTCGATGAGAACCAAATTCCCCAGTTTAGGGGATTCCGGTACACCATCAGACTTGTCAGTTCGACC
>CAZACJ010000071.1:13459-25756 GCA_964483385.1 uncultured Pirellula sp.
CAGACTTGTCAGTTCGACCGTCTCGCGGAGGTTGTAACAATTGCAGATTTTGTTGTTCCTCACGAACCCACTGCGATGTCCCATCCGGTGAGCCGTCATCGACAATCAAAACGTCTACCCCAGGGACGGCTTCCGCTATCTTCGGTAAGAGTAAAGGTAAGTTCTCTCGCTCGTTGTAGGTGCAAATCAGCACCAGCATCGATCCTTTGGCTCCTTGCGCAAGGCCCGCAGATGCCACCGGCTCCGCAGATGTCACCGGCTCCTTCGAAGTTCTGTCACTTGCAAGACCCATCCGATTTACTCATCATCGGAGTTTGCGGGTTCTGATCCTTCGGAGTCCGTGGATTGAGAGTCGCTGGCGTCACCTTGCGATAACCCCGATTCGCTCTCTAAACCATTTTCGACCTGAGAGTCCGAGGTTGTCCTCGCATTCGGGTCTACTCCACTCGGTAATCCCACTTGAGCACTGGCCGCATCAATGTCTTCAGCAGGAACCCGAACAATCGCCGCTAACGTATCGCTATCATCCAAACTCATGATGCGAACACCTTGCGTGTTGCGCCCGATGATGCTGATATCGCTCGCCGCAATCCGCTGGATCTTGCCTCGCGACGTCATCATGATCAATTCGTCGCCATCATGAACCGATACCGTTCCGACAACCGGCCCATTTCGCTTGGATGTTTTAATGTCAATCACACCCTTGCCGCCCCGACGTTGAGTCCGATAGCGTGTTGCAGATGATCCATCATCGGCTTCCTCAGCAACTTCTTCTTCGACAACAGAGTCCAGCGTTGCATCGTCGTCGAGCGGTTGACCATCTTCTCCGAGAACTGCCTCCTCTTTGATCTCTAACTCGTCGCCAGGACCGAAGTTCGTTCGTTTACCATAACCGTTCTGACAAATGGTGAGCAACGTCGCCGTTGGATCAGCAACCACCATCCCTACAACCTGATCCCCCTTCTTCAGCGAGATCCCTTTGACTCCCGATGTGTTACGTCCCATCGGGCGAGCATCATTTTCCGCAAAGCGTATCGCCATACCCCCAGCGGTTGATAGAACGATTTGGTCCCTAGGCTTCGTAATTACTACGTCGACCAACTCGTCATCCTCTCGCAACTTGATCGCAATGATACCACCCTTCTTCGGGCGACTGTACGCCTCAAGCGGTGTCTTCTTAATCACACCCTTCTTCGTCACCATCATCAAAAAGTGACCCGGCAGATTAAAGTCTCGCACCGGAACACAGTCGAGAATCTTCTCTTCGGGAGTAAGGTTCAGCAAATTGACGATCGCTCGCCCCTTGCTCTCTCGACTCATCTGAGGCAATTCCCAAACCTTCTGCCAGTAGACCTTCCCTTGGTTGGTGAAGAACAACAAATAGGCATGGGTGCTCGCCAAAAACAAATGCTCTACCGGATCTTCTTCTTCGGCCTTGAGCCCTGTGATTCCCTTACCACCGCGCTTCTGCGCTTTGTAAACCGATGCCGGCAGTCGCTTGATGTACCCTTGGTGAGAAATCGTTACCACCATGGTTTCCTCAGTAATGAGGTCTTCCATGTTGTAGTTGCCAAGCTCTTCTTCGGAAATCTCCGTTGTACGATCCGTGCCATACTTCTTGGAAATGTCGACCAAATCCTCGCGTATGATGGCGTAGATCTTCGAAGGATCTGCCAAGATGGCTCGGTAGCCTTCGATCTCTTCGAGAATCTCTGAATGCTCCTGACTAAGCTTTTCCTGCTCCAAGCCAGCTAACTGGCCGAGTGTCATTCGCAAAATCGAATCGGTCTGAACACTGGTCAGTCGATACATGTCCGAGACGCCGCGCTCAAGTTGGAAGTCAGCGTATCCGCGATCTCCCAATGCCCGCTGCATCATCGATGCAGGGCACTCCACTCCCATCAACTTCTCTTTTGCTTCCGCCTGGGTTCGACTCGAACGGATTATCGCAATGATTCGGTCGATATCCGCCAAAGCCAATAACAAGCCCTCAATGACGTGCTTGCGCTTCCTGGCCGCCCCTAACAAATGCTGGGTACGACGTCGGATAACTACCACGCGGTGACGAATGAACTCTTGCAATAACTCCTTGAGATTCAACTCCCGCGGCTTGCCATCGACCAACGCAAGAAGAATGATTGAAAACGTTTCTTGCAACGGCGAGAACTGGAATAATTGATTGAGCACCACATTCGGATCCGAATTCTGCTTGATCTCAATGACCAAACGAACCGGTTCCTTCAAATCGCTCTCGTCGCGAATCCCAGAAATCCCCCGGATCTTATCCGATCGTACCAAATCCGCGATCTTCTCAACTACCCGATCTCGGGCTTGCTGGAACGGAATATCACGGACGATCAAACGGGATTTACGTCCCTCTTCTACAATGTCCACGTGCGAGCGAACCACAATAGTCGATCGACCAGTCAAGTACGCTTGGCGGATGTTATAGCGGCCACAGATGATCCCGCCGGTCGGGAAATCAGGACCAGGCACGATCTCACATAACTCCGGAATGGATACCTCTGGATCATCGATCACTTTGATCAAAGCATTGCATACCTCACGTAAATTGTGAGGTGGGATGCTCGTCGCCATCCCAACGGCGATTCCCTGCGCTCCATTGACGAGCAAGTTCGGAAACTTCGATGGTAATACCACCGGCTCATTGCGACGATCGTCATAAGTGGGTATGAAGTCGACCGTGTCGAGCTTGAGGTCTTCAAGCATCATCGCGGCAGGACCCGCCAATCGCGCTTCGGTATACCGCATCGCCGCCGCCGGCAAACCTGCGATCGATCCAAAATTTCCTTGCTTGTCGATCAGGACGTGACGCATGTTCCATTCCTGCGCCATCCGTACCAAGGTCGGATAAATGATCGCTTCACCGTGCGGGTGGTAGTTACCCGATGTGTCCCCAGCAATCTTCGCACACTTGACCCGCGCCGCTCCCGGCGTAAGACTCAAATCGTTCATCGCAACAAGAATACGACGCTGACTGGGCTTTAACCCGTCTCGCACGTCAGGCAACGCACGACTGACAATAACACTCATCGCGTAAGTGAGGTAACTATCTCGAAGCTCATCTTCGATGGGCTCCTCAATCATCCTCTCGCCGGATCCACCCTCGTCCGATGTTGGCAGACTCGATGGATCATTGGGGTCAAAATCATCAGGAGGAACGGTCGACACGGGGTTCTTCGTTTCTGATCCAAAGTAACAAGTCGCGGCGTATGCCAAGCAGAATGCGATGCCGCTTTCCACCTAGCAAAAACCAAAACGTAAAGTATACCGTTTCAGCCGGATTTCACAATCGTACACCCACCCATAGCAAGCCCTCGAAACGGCTGAATTCGAGAGAAATAGTAGCGTTGCAAGTCTTTGGAAAACAACGATTTACAGACTCGCATATGGCCATAGGCAAACCACTGAGGACTACTTCGCCCCCGCACCCGGTTTACCATCCCTCAAAGAATCAAAATACTCCCGCAACTGATCCCGCGCTGCCTTGGGTAAATCGATGTTCTCGATCGCATCCGGAGCGTCAGGTTTCGACGATCTCACCGCTTCTCTCACCTCTTCCCGCGATAACCCCTTGCGATTCTTCCCGCGACTCTCCCCTCCCGAAACGGTCTCCCCCTTTTTCATCTGATCGCGCACCTGCGCATCGTACTCCTTGTAGTCTGTCTCCTTCTCATCCCGATCTCCATATCCTTGCCCTTCCCCATCGCCGTCACCCTGGCCCTCTCCCTTACCACCCTTCCCTTTGCCCTTCGACTTTCCTCCCTTGTCCCCTCGCTTGCTGGCCGCTTTATCCCCTTTTCCTTCCCCGTTGCCTTCCCCTTCGCTATCCCCCTGCCCCTCTCCGTCCTGCCCCTCACCGTCCTGCCCGTCCCCTTCCTGACCTTCACTCGCTCCCTTTTTGCCACTTCCAGTTTTGGATTTTTTTCCCGCGCCGCCTGACTTGTTTCCAGATTTCTTGCCTGACTGCGAACCTGATTGACTATCCCCCTGACACTGCTCGCAACCCTCCCCGTTGCATTCCGTGCACTTCGAGGATTCCTTCGCATCATTGATCTCTTGAATCATCGATTCCAAATCGTCAGCTGCCTTTTGATCCAATTCCAATTTCTCAAACTGCTCCTGCATTGAATCCATCGCGTCCAGAGCCGCTTGTTTGTCCCCCGATTCCAGTGACTTCTCCAATGCACCCATCTGTCTCTCAAGCTTCTCCATCGCTTGAGAACTCCTAGTTGAGGATTCGAGTTTTTCTAGCTCTTTTCGCAATCGGGCCACCTTCTGTGTGTTCCCTTCGCGCTCGGCATCCTGCAGCTCACGTTTGGCTTCTGCAATCAAGTCCTTGCGCTTCTCTTGCGATTCCTTCATGGCCTCTCGTAGCTTCTGCATTTGATTCTGCAGTTGTTTCGTCTGCTCTGGATCTAACTTACCTTCAGCCATCTTCGCCGCTAATTGGGAAATCTCGTCTTTGGCCTTCCCAAAGTCACCTTCTTGCATGGCTTTCGCCATGCTCTCCCCCGGTCCCCTGTCCAGATCTTTCAAACTCTCTAGGGACTCTTTGAAGCTTTCCGAGTCTCCAAATGTGTCGCGCTTTTGTTGAAGCTCTTTCTTGATTTCATTCAAATCCGCAATCACTTTTTTCGGATCCGGATCTTGACCCTTCTGCAATTTCTGTACTTGACCCTCTAGACGCTTGAATGCATCTGCAGCCTCCTGGTCGCCCGTCTCTTCCGCTTGCTCGATCCTTTTTTGCAAAGCTTTCAAGATCGGATCGGTCGCATTCTTCACAGCGACCACTCGATCCTGCTTGCTCGTCCTCACTGTCGCTCTTTGCGCCGAGATCGCATCGGGAACCGAGCTCAAGGCGGCGCAAGCCGCTAGCGGCAGAGCGACCCAAGCCCACTGCGGTGCGGGGCGGACCGGAAAGTGATCCCGTAAATCGATCCGCTCTAATTGATTTTCTGCATCGCGAATTAAGGCTTGGCCGACCCCTGTTTCAAGTGCTTTTGAATCAACAGCATCAATAGCCAAAACACTCGAGCAACGCTCTTGCAGTGAATATCTGCGATCGATTTCCACCGCAGCATTTAATGCCGATGGACGTTTCCACCAAGCGATCGCAGTTGCGCCAAATAGTGACAGCACGCCAGCCGCACTCCAGCAATACATCACCCACCGCTCGGGTAAGCCTTCCCATTCGAATAGCTTGGGTAGCAACAGCAAAATGAAAGCGATTGAAAAACAACCGAGCACTGCCCAATTCAACCAGTTTAGCCAAGCCTGAAAAAACAACCGTCTCGAAGCGTTGGCTACCTGCTGGCGAATCTTATCCATGGAACTTCACATCTCTCCGCGTTATACCTTTTTCAGGGGACGCTTCGGTGGCGGCGGCTTGAGCATCCTGGCCTTTTCATCGTCAGGCATCGGTGGCGGAGGAGGAGGCGGTGGTGGGTTGGGATTGTTGTTGCGAGGTTGCGGATTCAAATCGGTCGTCGATTCAACCCACTCCCAACCAATCGGATTGTCCAACTCGCGTCCAGCTAGGATTCCCCAAGGTGTTCCTGCATGCTTTTCTACAACATTTTGTAGTAGCTCTTTGGCAAGCTTGGCTTCTTTCTCAAGCTTGCTATCGACGGTGATCTTGTCGCTGGGCCGCAAGTTCCAAGTGTTGCTCTCCGGCTTCTCGAAGTTCATCCCTCGTTTGGCTTTTGCCAACATTGCATTGTAAGACTCTGCACGGATCTTGGTCGCTAAGGCAGTTCCATAAGACAATTCAAAACTCGCTAGCCACCGCGGTGCAGTTTCACGGCTTCGGAATTTCTCCCCCTCCGAAAGTATCGAACACATCTCTGCAAGCTCAGGATAAAGACGTGCGGATTCTGTTTGTGCATCGGTCAACTCGCGGTTGAAGGTCGCTTCGTCTCGTTTGATAAAAACTAGCTTGGGTCGCGACAAAGCCCCTACGCGTGAGAGTTGGGCAGCATTGAGCAACGCATATCGTAAAGGGGATTTCTTTACACGCGATAAGTACTCGGCTTCCGCTACATAATCCGGACGATATCGATCCATCACATCTGGATCGAAGAAATAAGCCATCTGCGAAGCAAATGCCTCCGTCTCGCGCCGTTCAACACGTGTGTTCAGTTTGCGATTGGGGTGAATGGAAAAGTAGATTCCTCCCGTTTCGTAACAAAGCTTGGACAACGCATAAGGACCGAAACCGGAATCCAGTACCGGCTCCTCCATATAGTTGTCCTGATATCCAATCTTTACCCGTTCGGGATACAAAGTTTCAGGGCCTTGATCAACCTCCGCCCAATCTTCCACTTGTGCATAAGCTGGATCGAACTCAACGAACTTGATATAGGATTTCTCTCGGCCAAATGGTGCTGGTACCCCTAGGACATAACAAGGCATCGCTTGAAAACGACATAGCTTGATCGTTTCTTCCGCCAACTCCAAATCATCACCTCGTTCGTCCGTAACTACGATGAGCATCACACTTCTCGCGGGTGAACTCGCTTTCTCAACGCGATAGTTTTTGTGCTTCTCCACTGCCGTCTTGATCGCGTGGAAAACCATCTCGTCTCCACCCTCGTTGCCAATCCCATCGATCGCGCCGCGTATCACTTCCAAATCATCTGTCGGCTGCTTCGTGAGCAACTTCACTTCGTTCCCGAATTCCATAATCGAAGTAAGAAGCGGTGGAGTTTCCGATGGCCCCTCCCGTTTCTCCTTCTCAGTTTGAACAATTCCTAACTGTTGATAAATGCGGTCGAAACGATCTCGAATCTCTTGCCTTCGCTTAACCATCGAAATACTGCTATCGAATATCCATACCACTAGGGTTGGTTTCTCCTCAAGCGATTGCAGAATTTCGTAAGTGACCCGGTCGACTGCCCCATCCGTGCCCGTTGTTCCCACACCCGTCATCCCTCGTACCGTCTTGGGTGATTCTGTCAGGCCTACCGCTTTCTCCACGGTAAACTTCACGTTCACGTCGCCATTTGGGATTTCAATGTCCAAATCCGCTGCTTCTACCGCAGAGATATCCGCGACCAACGGGGCACTCGAAAGCG
The DNA here is from genome assembly GCA_964483385.1 of uncultured Pirellula sp. Classification (GTDB taxonomy): domain Bacteria; phylum Planctomycetota; class Planctomycetia; order Pirellulales; family Pirellulaceae; genus JBKCUI01. The sequence continues at coordinate 20,557 of CAZACJ010000071.1, forward strand.
CCATGTCAACCGAACCTATCGAATCGGCTCCAAACTCTTCAGTAGGAGTATCGGAGTAAGCAATGTCGTTGACTATGTCGAGCGCAGGCAACTCTTCAGAGATAGGCTCGGAATTGATAAGTACGGAGAGGAGCTGCGGTTGCGTGGCGATCGTAATCGAGGCCAATGCAACCACTACCAATACGTGTACTCCCACACTTGCGAGAAACGCCAACGAATCCCGATCAAACCACGATGCCGGGGATCCAAGTTCCGCTTCCTCCTCGTCGTCGTCCGATTCGCCGGAATCGTCATCCTCTTGCGAATCCTCGATCTCCCCTTCTCTCGAATCGTCGAACTGCAAAGAATTCAAGGAGCCGGACACCGAATAAGACTCGTCAATGTCGCCTGAACCATTTGTAGGTTCTGTGTTGCCAGAATTCTCTGAGTTGTCTGTTTGGCGTCGAAGTCGTTTTAGCATAGGCCACTCGCACCCAAAGGGTTAGCCAAAGATGAACTGACAAAGGAATCCGGGAAGACTCAAATCTGACAGTATTGTCGGAGTAACCCAGCCCTGTTTCAACAGGATTAGAGGGGAATTGGGGGGGGAGATACTCCAAAAAACCAAAATTCTTCTGGAATAGCTAAGTTGGTAACGGGTTTTCTATTGAATGGAACGTTCAACGAGGATGAACGTTGCCCATGCAAACAGCCCGCATGCGCGAAGCAAGCTCATAAAACCACCTTGGATTTTCATGAAAAACCGTTGAGGTTCAAAATTTTTTACTCGGTTTTGCCCATTTACTGCATGGAAAACTTCGATGGTCCACGAGTGCTTAATGACGGGATTCCCGCCGGTAAAGCCGAGAAAGGGAAGTTGTGACGTTCATCTAGGTTGCTAGCCGACCGGTGCTCAATCCTGAGCCAGAAATCTATCGATTTGATTTTTCAAAATGGCCCCTTTTCAAAACCTCATAGCCCGTTGAAATAACGATAGCTGATGAAGGCCGCTGCTTGGAATTCTCCTGCACGCTTTTTGGCTCACTGATTCTACGTTCTTCATTCATTTAGGGTGGTTTATGCAAACGCAGCACGGAATGTTCCGTAGACCCAAAGGGTTTACGCTTGTGGAATTGCTTGTGGTGATTGCAATTATCGGGGTTCTTGTCGGATTACTTCTACCGGCTGTACAAGCGGCCCGCGAAGCGGCTCGGAGAATGCAGTGCTCCAATCAAATGCGTCAAATGATGCTCGCCACCGCGAACTATGAGGCTGCATTCAAACGTGTTCCTCCCGGAAGGCTCGCACCAGACTATACGGTCGGCGGAGTACCTCAAGCAAGCTACACGAATTACAACGCAGTCTCTCCAACGTCGAACAACGTCTTCACTGGGTTTCGCTCTGTGCATTCCATGATTCTTCCCTACATGGAAGCTCAAAATATTTACAACCTGATCGATTGGTCCGCTCCAACTGCGGTTCGTATGACGCAAAACGGTGCCCCGATCAACCGAAACTTTGCAGCGTATAATAATGCCCAAGCCTTATTCTTGTGTCCTTCGGATGCCAATACGGGACGAATCATCACTGAAAATAACTTCCGTTACAACTTTGGTGGGTCTACACCCTACGCCGGTGCTCTGAACTCCACGCAGAACAATGTGATCAACGCGACGAACTCGCTCGGTCTTTCCTCGGGTGGCAATGGAGCGTTTACGATCGGTAATGGTCTCAAGTTAGCGAACTATAGAGATGGGCTCTCAAACACCTGTTTCTTCTCTGAGCGAACGAAAGGTTCCGGAAAAGATCTTGCAACCATTCGGCCAACCAATGTCGATATGATCACTTGGCCCGCCCGCCAAAATATCATGGTCGCACCGGATATCCTTTACAACGATTGTCTTACGGCCGCACAAGTTGGCCAGGCACCGAGTTCATTTCACTTCAACTCCGCAGGTCGTTGGCTCGATGGGTCGGATTTTTCCAACGGTTGGCCATTTGGGTTTTATTCCAGTACCCAGTACAACCACGTAGCACCTCCTAATTGGGCTGGGTTTGACTGCGGAACATGGAGTGCGATCCCGGATGCTCCCGGCGAGCATGCTATCGTGTCGGCTCGCGCAATGCACGGCTCTGGGGTCAATACCTGTTTCGGTGACGGCTCCACTCGCTTCGTCTCTAACAGCATCGGTCTGGATATCTGGCGAGCGGTTGGAACTCGGGATACCGGCGAAGTGGTAAACGAATCGGATCTTTAATGGATAATCTCTACACGAATCCTTTCTCATTTTCTTAGGTTTCCCTATGCCATCGGTTCGTTATAGATTGTCATTTGTTGCTCTGCTGTGTACCGCAAGCATATTCGGTTGCGGTCCGGGGCAAATTGCTGCACCGGATATTGCACAGCAGACGCAACGACTGGATCAAGCGATCGCTAAACTCGCTGCTAAAGACTATGCAGGTGCGAAAGAAAACGCACAGGCAGCACTGACCGGAGCAGGACTTTCCTCCGATCAAGCAATCGAAGCGTCGATGATCCTCATTGAATCGGCGATCGAAACCGGTGACCTAGGTGTTGCTGATGCAAAGCTGATAGAATTAGAATCCGTCTCTCCCGACATGGGTAAGGTTTGCGTTCTAAGAGGTCGCTATTGGAGGAAAAGTGGAAACGAGTCGAAGGCTCAAACTGCTTTTCAAGACGCACTTCGGCACGATCCAAATGTCGTCATTCCGAACTAATTCGTTGTGAATTTAAGACCTTCTTGGAAGATCTGCCATCATTTGAGCAATCTCCGTCGGGTCGGTGATCTCTGCCAGAGTTCGCGTTTGCCCCGATTGATTGCTCAGCAACAATATGCGTTGGCCTAACTTCAACAGTATCGCTTGTTGCTTCGGCTGAGTTGGTAATGCAATGCAGCCAAGCACTTGTATCACCTCGCTGGGCAATGGCGGTTCCTTCTTTCCAGCCAGATAACGCTGCGCTACCGCAGCTAACGCTAGAAATAATCCAACTACAAGTCCAAGTGAAAACAAAGTTCCAAACAAGCTCGAAGTGCGACCACGCGAACCGCCCGATTCCGATTGAAGCTCTAACGCCGAATGGCTAGGTCTCTTTAACTCTAACGATCGCATGTCTGAACGCGTTTCGCTCCGTGTTGATGGAGTCTCAACGGAAGACTGTCTAGAACCCGAATTCGGATTAGAAACAGAATTTGGAAGAGTTGCCGCGATCGTTTGCTCCTGAGGCATACCTACGCGCATCGATCCAGTCGGGGGCTGACCTCGTAAGTCTCCCGCAGCAAGAGCCCAAATCAAAACGAACAGTAACGACATGCGTTGCATGATTAACTCACTTCCGATGTCTTCTGCAACTCGGTCACTTGGATACACAACTTGCCGTCAAGCACCAAGACCTCTCCTCGCCCGATCCGACAATCTCCAATCCAAATATCTACCGGCGATTGGCTAGGGATTTCCGTGGCCAAGACATCCCCCGAGCCCAATTGTAGCAATCGCTCCCCTTCGAGCGACAAGCGAGCGAACTCGATCCGAAGTTCCCGTTCATCCGAAGTGCTCGCTGTTTGAGTGGCTCCGGCGACAATTCCACCAGTCGATTCTCTGGCAAACTTCCCGGAACGGAGCGGCTCTCGCAAATCCGGGCAACTGCTGCTCCAGTCTTGGAGTTGCAACGGATGCAAACCGACATCCTGCATCGCAATCGGCGCTGATTCCAAAGCCGCAACCGCGTCTTGCAGCATTCGTTCCGCTTCGCTCAATACCGATTGACTTCGCGAAATCGCATCTGTTCCCAGCTTCTCAGATGTCGTTCGAGTGTCGGTAGTCTCAGATGTCATGGTTGCAAGCGTCAGTTCAGGAGCGGAAAGGTGTGTTTCTCTTCACAAGTACGTTTTTTGGCGTCTTCAAAGCGACTTCTTCGTTCTCGGGAGAGACCTCCAATTGGTCGTTTCCCAAAAATCTCTGACGGAATCAAGATGGATCGGGGCAGAAGCGACCCTCAAATCGGAAATCCTGGTAATATTTCGCCTATGGATCCCGCTTGAATGCTCGTCAGGGGGGGGCCATCGATCGCCTATATCCCCCCATACCAGAAAACAGATTACCGCTGCCAGTTCACCACAGCGCGAGCAAAAGAGGAAGTGCCGAAATGGAACCCAGGATGTTTGTCCAGACGTTGGTTATGTTGCTCAAGTCCGCGCCAACATTGGAGCAGATCGAAAGTGTGCTCAAACAACACAAAGTGGAAGCCAAACTCCAAGAAGGAATGGATTCGTGGGAGATCTGCGGGCCTTGCGTGATGATGCCACACCGCCCCGAGTACTTCGGGAAGTTTGTCATCGACGTTGTGAATCGCCCCTGGCCAGACGACCTCGACTACGACAACCCGGAATCACCTGTCCATAAAGCTTGGCTAGAAGGTCACTTCGGTGCCTATCTTGTTCCAGGAGCTCTCGAACGCGCAAAGGAACAATCCTGGCGATGGGAAGAAGGTAGAGAAGTTGCTGAGCAAGCCACTGCGTTCTTGCGAGTGCGTACTACTTACATGCTCGACCGAGAACAAGAGATGGAAGAAGATGAGTGGTTGCCTTGCGACTACAACGGAGTCGAAGAGTTAGAAGACATGCACGTCGTGATTTCCGAACTGTTTGAATTGCCTCAAGTGCTCTGCTACTTCAATCCGCAAGGGGAAGTCCTGCGAGATAAAGAACTGTTCCTCGAAACCGATGAAGTCTGCTACGACAACGAAATCCCCCCGTTGGACCTTTGGGCAAACGTAAGGTTGTTCCGCATCGATGAGGAATGGGTTGTCATGGACACCGTCGGGAACTCCCAAATCGATGTCATGGATGTCGAAGCCTGCTTCTTCGCAGACGCTTATGATCTAAATGATGTGGATCAACTGTTGCGACTCGTCACAATGTACCTCCTCGAAGATCCCGACTTCGAAGATAATGAATCGATCGAAGACGAAAACGGAGTGACTTGGAAACTCTCCTTCGAACTCGACAGTATGTGCGATCCACCTCGAGACGTGGTGCGATTGATCCCCGATGATGGCCGCGAAGTTCCTGACCTAGAGGCAGCCTCTGGCGACGGCCAAGACGACTAAGATCCATCGCGGCGCAGGTCCGGGTTCAATCATGAGCCCGCAAGCCGCGGGGTGTCTGCATGAGCCCGCTTCGCGCAAGCCGCGGGGTGTCTG
>CAZACJ010000072.1:0-23111 GCA_964483385.1 uncultured Pirellula sp.
CTAGAAAGTGGATTGTAGAAAGTTGAAAGTAGAGACGAACGAACCGATGGCGGCATTGTCGATGCCGAACTGATCCGGCCACGCTCGTGGGTATTGGAAAGCGGCCATTGCCCCTGCGAACCATGCGATATACCGACTGGTCTGATAGGGCTCAGGCTGCATTATTACCGTACAAAATCAATCGCCAAAAACAGTGCAAGGTTGCGAGTCTAGGACGCCACCTCAATTGGCTACAAGGCCAAGAGAGAGTAGCCAAGAGAGAGTAGCCAAGAGAAAGTGGAAAGTAGAGCATAAAGCCCCCCGGAGATCTTCCAGGGGCTAAAAATTGCGAACCACCCACTTTCTCTTGGCTACTCGCTCTACTTTCTACTCACTACTCTCTCGGGCCACTACTCTCTTGGGCCACTACTCTCTTGGCTGTTAGGGTTGATCGCCTGACGCTCATAACTCTTACGCACCCAAAAGGCTCAATGCGGGGCAACAGGCTCAAAATCGCCGGACTCAGCCCCAAACGAATCCCGGGGCATTTCTCCCCTTTAAAAACATGGATATTTGCGATTTTTTCGCTTGTCGAATTTTTAGCGAAAATGGCATATGGCAGGGGGGGGGGAACTACGCTAGCCATTCGAAAATGCTATCGCCTACTCTGCTTGGCCGGGTTTGCATTTGCTATCGGTTGATGTACAAGTTACGGGAACCAGAGATAGGTTACCTGATTAACGGGAGGGGAGCCTCAAAGTGAAGCTCAAGGATGAATTACTCAAAATCGTTGTGGGGCTTGATAAAGCAGGAATCGATTACGCCCTCTGTGGTGGGTTGGCGGTTGCGGTTCATGGTCATCCGCGTATGACTAAGGATATCGATATCCTGATACGTCCAGAGTCACTTGAGGCAGCCAAAGCCGCCTTGGCAAATATTGCGTATGACCTTGAATCAGGTCTTTTTCGTTTCAATCCGAACACGGATCGAGAAAGTCAAATGTATCGGGTTTCACGCGCAGAGGGCCATCACTTGATCACTCTGGATTTGATGCTTGTTGCTCCTGTTTTCGAACCAGTGTGGAATGACCGAGAAACAGTCTCGCTTGGTGAGATTATGATCAAGGTTGTCTCAAAAAATGGGCTTATTACAATGAAGAAGATTGCTGGAAGACCACAAGATATTGCCGATATTGATGCCTTGCGACGGCTGGACAGTGAATAATGAATAAGGAACGAGAGCCCCATGCGGATACGTTTAAATCATTATCGCGAGGTACTAGCCGAGATATGTCTCCTGATGCAATCAATCGTCGACTCGATATCGTTGATGAGCTTCGTGAGTTTGCACTTGAACTTCGTGATTCGACGCGGCATGGGCCCATTGAAAAGCCTTTAATGAAGGCTGCAACTTCTGATAGTAAGCCTTCCGGCGCTGCAGGACAGTCTGGAAAAATGCTCTCAAAATCCGGCGAGCCGCTGGGCGGCTAGAAAGTGGATTGTAGAGAGTTGAAAGTAGCAAATTAGAGATCCACTATTTCAACTCACCGTTCACAAATGAGTGACGTACTAAACTATCGTTGCGATTTGACCAAACTTGAGGTGGAGCTAGGGGGACCTCTGTGAGAGAGCGCGCGGTCGTTCGATGTGCGATCTACACTCGCAAATCGACCGAAGAAGGACTGGAGCAGGAATTCAATTCCCTTGATGCCCAACGCGAATCGGCCGAGGCCTACATCAAGCGCCAACAGCACGAGGGCTGGATCTGCCTACCTGATCGTTACGAAGATGGAGGATTCACGGGTAGAAACATGGAACGCCCCGCGCTTCGACGACTCATGGCCGGCCGGATCGATTGCGTGGTGGTCTACAAGGTCGACCGACTCAGCCGCAGCTTGCTGGGCACTTGCGCGAGGTCTTTTTCATTGCCGGTTTAGGTCGAGCCTTTTTCCAACCATGAATTGTCCCCTCACCCCGCTGCCATACGCTGATGTGATTAGTATCGAAAAGAAACGCCGCTAAATTTCTTCAGCTGATTCCTTTTCTCGGAGTTTCCTTACCTAGCCGAACAATCTCCCCGAAATCGGGGTCTCCCTTGAAAGTACCTCGTACTTTTTCTAACCAACCAAGCTTTGAGTTTGCGGCTAGTTTATCACGTTTGATTGCTTCTAAATCACGTTCCACTATTGCGAGACGTTCCTCGACGGTAGCCATTCTCACCTCCAATACAGTGTCCGTGTAGCGATGCTAAATTATAGCTCAGTAGTTCTTTCCAAGGAAAGTTCGAGACTTCCGTTGTGATCAGCTTCCATCCCAACCACGCGCGTTGTTTACCGGCCTGTCGAAAAGGGAAGCGATCAGCAAATCCTCGCTCCAGTTAACACAGAAAGCCGAGAGTGACCGCTCTCGGCTTTCTGTGTTAAACCCCTGTTTTTCCAAGGGTTTGCGATGATTCGGGCGTCGCGGCGCGAGTTTTAGTTCCGAACCGGTTGCTCTCGACCCTCGAGAAAAAGTCGCGAAAAGCCGACCGGGTAGTGAACGGTAATCTGTTCGAGTATCTCAAGCACTCCATCGGCCAATCGCTGTCCGATTATGAACCGTTGGTTTTTGGGAACGTTAGCGACGCTGTCGGCGGAGGTCAACCACCTCGGTTACGATAAAGCCTTGGCTGGATACACGCACGTACCGCATCGGAGCGGACGAATTTCCCAGGCAAGAACTTTTCTAACTGCTCGATGATCGGCCCAGAGTCAGCCACCAGATCCGTATAAGAAACTTCGAGCAAATCAACTCGGTCGCTTTGACCGAGCACATGACGAATCTGCCTGCTGTGAGCCTCCTGCACCTCGATCAAATGCTGTTTCTCCGATCGTGTCTTTTGCCCTTGGCGATCAAGCATCACCAACTGCGAATCGACCACCTGCTGCACGGGCCTGACCATGTAGATGATCTTGTAACGATGTGGCCTGGGTAACGAAGGCAGCAACACCGAAATCACCTTCACCGCCTTACCAACACTCTGCTCGATAATCCTCGGGTTCTTGGGCAACTGCTTGATCTCTTCCCACTCCCAATATCCCTCGGGATTGTCGTCATCAGCAACTCGCTTGCCATCGGTCATCGGCCGGATACCTGCTGCCTTGAGCATCTGCATCATCAGCGATGTGCCCGATCGTGGCAGCCCTGAGACGATAAGGATCTCCAGCGGCTTAATAGCCGCTATCTCGGCCTCCTTGCGATCGTGCTCGGCTTGCTTCTCTCGATCGATCGCATCGCGATCCGCTTTCCGCTCGGCAGTAAGCAATCGCAATCTCACGAGTTCTTTTGCCTCCGATTCACGCATCTGAGCGGCAGTCTGAGTCCTGAGATTCTCGATCTGGGTGTACTTTTCAAACTCACCCAAACGGTGATAAACTCGCGCAAGCATACGCAGTGCAGGAAGAAATCTCGGTGCCAACTGATGGCAGTTACGCAGCGCCTTCTCGGCTTCCTTTAACTTATTAAGCTGTAGCAGGCTAGTTCCGAGCAAGTAATGACCCATGGGATTGCCGTACTGCAAACCGATCGCCGTAAGCGCCGACTCTACGGCATTATGGGCCTTGTTGCGATGCAACTCGATGCGTGTCTTGACCAAATAAGCTTGTGCGTTATCCGGATCTGCCTCTAACACACGGGCAACTGCCGCCAGCCCCTCGTCCCAACGCCTTAGGGCTGCATAACAGCGTGCCAAGAACAATTGGATCTGGACCTCTTGCGGCATCTTGCCTTGGACGCCCTGCAAGAGTTCCAGCGCTACGGCGAAGTCCTCTCGTTCGATGGCGATCGAAGCCTTGATCAAATCGGCATTCTCGGTGCGACCGAAATGGTCGCGAGCTTGATTGATCGTCGCATCGGCTTCCTCGAGCATGCTTAGTTGCAAGTGGCAGTTGGCGAGTACCTGCGCATAGTCGGATCGAAAAGGCTGGGCATGAAAGCATTTTTCCAAGAGCGGAAGAGCTTGTTCGGCTTTGCCGGCGTACATGTAAGCCCGAGCCATGTTCCAGTCGTTTTCGCGGTTTGTTTCGGCGATCGCCACCGAGTTGTCTTCTGGGATCTCGTCGATGTACCCCAAGGCCACGAATTGGTCGAGCAGTGCACGGTTTTCTTGATCGCTCAGCGGTACTCTTTTTCGAACCGCACCGGTGATCGATTCCCAGCTCGGAATGGTTTCGACTGACCGTTTCTCGATAAAAAGATCTTCGAGCACCCGGCCTTCCATGTCTTGGCCGACCGGCAATCCAAAATAGTGCAGCACCGTAGGTGTCACGTCCAATAGACGCGCGCCATAGACCAGTGCGTCTTTACAGAAACTTTCGCCCGACGCGATGAACACACCTTGGGGGCGGTGCCAGACGGTGATCCCAGCCGGGACTCGCGGAGTGAACTTTGGGCGAAGATGATCGCTGTGGAACCCATGGTCGGATACAAGCATGACTGCCGTCTCGGGGCCGGCCAATTGGAGAAGCCGCTGGAGCATCAGGTCGTGGAGACGGTAAGCACCATTGACCACGTCTTTGTACATTTCAAAATCTTCGTCGGGGATCCCATCCATCTTGGGTGGATGGTAATGCATGAACTGGTGGCAGATCTCATCGATCGTGCGATAATAGACGGCAAAGAAATCCCACTGTGGGTCGATCTCCATCAAGCGGACTGCTGCATTGTGGGCAGAGAAGGCTTCGGAGAGCCGCTTGGCCAATTCCCACAGACGTTGGTCTTTTGATTGATCGACTTTCGGTGCGTTTGGAACGAAGAGTCGAATCACATAATCCGGGTCGATGTCGTGGGGGCTGACGCGGTCTTCGTTGAAAAGCTCTGCGAGCGATTCCGGCCAATAGGTTCCTGGTGGGGGTGGAGGCCAAGACTCGGGATCTGAGCCGGGTGGAACGTTCGGAACATGGCAATACATGTTCGAGACCATATTCCCGGGGATGTCACGTTCGCCTTGGGTTGCAAACCAGCTTACGATGTGGCTTTTGAGTCCTCGCTCGGCGAGCATCTCCCAGATGGTTTTGCACTTACGAGTCGCTGCAGAGACCGGGACGATCGCGCCCGATTGAGGATCGACTTCGGTGAAGCCTGGCACACCATGGTGATAAGCCATCTTGCCGGTGGCGATTGACGTCCAGAGCATGGGAGATAGCTGTGGCTCGAGGGTCGTCAAGTTACCGCTGGTACCGTTGTTGACGAGACTTTCGAGGGCAGGCATGGCACCTGCATCCATGAGGGGATGGATCAATTTCCAATCGGCAGAGTCCCAGCCGACAAGCAGCAATCGTTTTTTGGTCATCGGTGGTGTTTGAGTTAAAGAAAGGGGCGACAGCCCATCTATCATCCGAGCAGTTAGCCGACAAGAGTGTCGGGCAGTCGATCCCTTTACCGCGAACATTCTTATCTGGCCAATTTTAACAAGCCATCTCTAGCATCGGAGCGGGTTTGGTAATCCTCCAGCGCGCCACCCCTCATCCCCCCGCCCCTTCTCCCCCGCCAAAGCCCGGGGGCGAAGGGGAGCCAAGCGGAATGTGCGTTCTTAGCGAATTTTCCAATTCATCTATACGATTCTCTACTTTCTCCCCTCAACTCTCTGCCAACGGCTCCCCCTCGCCCGCTGGCGGGAGAGGGGGCCGGGGGGTGAGGGTGGAAAGAGCTCAGGCAAAACCTCAATTACGAAGCGACCGCTTCGTTGGACTCTTGGCGTTGCTTCTTGCGCCATTGACGCAGGGCAGTTCCGCCCATGAGGAGCGCTGCGATCGCCCCGCTTGCGGGCTCAGGAACGGCGCCGCCACCGCCGCCACTCGGTGTGAAAATCGGAGTGTTGGCGATGCTTTCGTAGGCAGCGGATTTGATTTCAAACTCGTTCCGAGCACTTGTCCAAGTTAGTTCAAAGTACCCGTAATTGTAGGTGCCACTTGAACCAAACCGAAATCCGAGATACTTATTCGCACCGATATCCGGTGCCGTATCGTTGTTGTATTTAAACAAGGCAAGACCAGAAAAAACGCTGGTGTTATCAATAGATGTATCACTTCCAAAAACCTTCAAACCAGTAGGTGAGTTATTAATCCTCGAAAAGGCCATGTTACCTTTTGCGTAAAAACCGGTAAAATTGAAGTAGCCGTTAAAAATATAAAAATCTACAGCTCCCGTAGTGGGGAAATTATATACGCCCTTGTAACCGCCTGGCTGAACTCCTGCATTGGTTCCACCGATATTGAATCCAGTGTTTCCAATATTGATCGAAATTACACCCGCTTCTGCAGACGACACCATCCCAAGGCTTCCTGCCCCTGCGGCTAAGTAGGCTCCCAGTCGGTTCTTGTTTCGAATTCTCTTCGACGATCTTGCCATTATTTGGCACCCTTAAAAATAAGTGAAACTAAAACAAAAAAACATCCTCTTTGGAAAAATAAATCTCCCGAGGCCCACTTGAAACGATCGTCACTCGTATTGCAAGAAAACAATTGTCACAAGCTTGTGACAATTGATCTGTAGCAAGCAAGTAGTGGGAGATTGCAGTGGAAGAAATCGCCTTTGGTGCATAAGCCAATGCGATTGTCACTGAATTGTCACAAGCCCAAAACGTCGAAATCGTTCGGTTATTCAGGTTTACCTATTAGCCAAAGCAATTGTCATTGAATTGTCACTAGAAATCGCATAAAGCGATTTATTCAATGGAAAGAACATCGGAATTTTCAAAAGTATTTTTCCATCGAAAGCAACCTCAAGCAACCGTGCAGCGATTGCTTGAGGTTTGTTCGGTAGCGAGTTTCGTTGTATCATGGGAACCGGTCTCTTCAGTTCAAAGGCCTCTGACCCTCAATCTATACAAATGCAGACCGTACTATTGGTCGAAGATGATTTGAAGCTTGCCGCGATCATGCGGGCGTTTCTGCAGGAGAACGACTTCTGCGTTGAAATCGAAGGGCATGGCGACCGAGCCGTCCATCGAATCCTTGGTATCCAACCCGATGCGGTGGTACTTGATATCAATTTGCCAGGCACGAACGGTTTTACCATCTGTCAGCAGGTACGGCCTTATTATCAGGGTGCGATCCTTATCTTGACCGCCCGCAATGAGGAACTCGACGAAGTGCTCGGATTGGAGATTGGTGCTGACGATTTTTTATCCAAGCCTGTGCGGCCGATGGTGCTGGTCACTCGCCTGAAACTTCATCTGCGGCGCTACGGCAACAATGCACAGGACACGCAAGAGATCCTCGAAGTAGGAGATTTGGTCATTCACCTAGACAGTAGGTTGCTGCAGCTGCACGGTAAACCGATCAAGCTCACGAATGCGGAGTTTGACATCCTGGTGGTTCTGGCTCGAAACAAAAACAAACTTACGAGTCGCGAGGAGTTGTTCAATCGAGTGCATACGAGCGAACCGTACGATTTCGGGGATCGTTCTGTCGATATGCATGTGTTGCGACTTAGACGAAAGATCGAGACGGATCCTAAAAATCCTGTGAGGCTCATGTCGGTCTATGGAGATGGCTATATGCTGTCAGATAACCTATGATTCGATTCTATATTCAGGTTGTCATCGTTTTTTTGTGTGTTGTTTTATCGATCAAGTGGACTGTTGAAGCAATACTATTTCGTGAAGTCTATTCGGACCGCAATCGGGTGATCGCAGGTTTATCGCAAGTTCACCTCGATGAGCTTCATTTCCTTGCCGAGCAATTGGTTGCTTGCCCACCGCAAGAGCAAGGAAATAAGCTTGCTGAGCTGGGTAAACAGAGCGTCGGTCCCCTTGCGATTCTCCCCATCAGTGAGCTTGCTGAGTCCGAGCAGTCGCGTCTAATAAAATCCGATGGATTTATCGTTCGTTATGCCGACGGCATGATCGACTTCCTAGGCGTACCGCTTAGCGATGACCACTACCTGCTTTGCGGTCCGATTGGTCGTTTGACCAATCGATTCATCGAGCTTCAAGTCGATAGCAGGCTCAAGGGCATTCGTGAGGCGTTGGAATCCTCCGGAGATGCCCAGGCAACCATCAGTAAATACTCAAGTCTGTTACGAGTCCCGATTCGCATAGAACAGCGAGAGAGCTTACCCGGTAAAGTCTCCGAAAAGCTCACGGATTACCACCAGAGTGTCTTCTATCAGACGGATGTTGGTAATTTTGTTGCCCTTGAACTCAGGGATTCGAGCCAAGTGCTCTGCTTGGGGCCGTTAAAGGAGGTTACCAATTATGCTCAGGTCGCTGCGGGGTATGGGATTCTCGGCTGGTTATTGGTGGCTTTGGCTGTTTTTGCCTGGATGATCATTAAAGTCTCTTTGAGGTTTCGAAAGATCGAGACTGCGGCCGTGGCGATTGCCGCTGGGAATTTCAGCGCCAGGGTCGATGCGACGAAACTTGGAGAAGCTACCAAACTCGCCATGGCGTTCAATACGATGGCATCGAAGACCGAGAGCGTCATTCGAACGCAAAAAGAACTCTTGCAGGTGGTCTCCCACGAGCTTCGAACTCCGTTATCACGGTTGAAATTTGCTGCGGCTCTTGTTCCTCGATCGCAGATCGACCAAGGGCTTGATTTTCCAGGATTGGTGATACTCCAGTCCATCGATGACATCGAAGCGATTGTGCAGGAGATTCTATTCTATGTTCGAAACGAGCAAGCTGAACCGCTCCAGTCCAAAGAAATCATCACGATTGACCTTGCCTTGGAAGGCATCTTAAGAGCGTTGCGAATCGACTACCCAAAGTTGCAAGTTGAGATGGTTTTTGCGGGTTCGGATCCGAGCATAAAAGTACTTGCAGATCGTCGATCCTTTCAGCGAGTCTTTGTCAATCTAACCTCCAATGCGGCGCGTTACGCGGAGTCGATGGTGCGAATCCATGTTTCCGAGAGCAATGAGCTCAATTCGCATAGAGAGAGTCAACGACTCGTTTGTATCGATGTTGAGGATGATGGACCGGGTATCCCGGGGGATTTTCGTTGCGAGGTGATGAAACCGTTCGTACGAATCGATCCAGGATCGCAAGACAAGGACCAAGCGTCATCTCACTCGGGGCTAGGGTTGGGGCTAGCGATTGTCAACCGAATCCTACAACAGCACGGGGGATCGGTTCAAATCGATCGCGGAGAGCTCGGCGGATGCTTGGTCAATACCCGATGGCCGTCAGGGTGACCCCACGTTGCGCTCCGGCGCTGCAGGACATTCTGGAAAGAAGCGGTCGAGAACTCGGCAGGCCGCTGGGCGGCCGGAAAGTGGATTGTAGAAAGTTGAAAGTAGGATTTTCAGAGACGCGTCACGTCAACCTACGGGTCACCATTGAGTGTGCCAAAAACTAACTCGCTGCTGGTTAACAACTCTGCTCCAATCGACAGATCGACACGGGGAACATCCATTGGGCTGTATCGACAAGCCAAAACTGAAAAGCCCGTTTTTCCAGGTTTTTCGCATTCCAATGCGCGAGAGTCTTGGGTTTGTTCGAGGAATTTGCTCTCGGGGGCCTGGAGCCAACCATGAGGGTTGCCCTCGCACCCCGGGGAAAAGTTGCGGACAGCCGACCGGGGAGTGAACGGAAACTTGCCACGCATTGCCCAGCAGAATTACTCGCTGGTTACTGAGGATGATTTCGCCAAGGCCGCAGGCGTAGTGAATGTGATAGTAGAGGGGTGAGTATGGTGGCAAGAATATGGGGACATGCAACATGGAACGCCCCGCGTTTCGAAGACGCCTTGTCTTCATCGAGGCCGGCCGGATCGATCGTACTCGTCTTGTATAAACGAACTACTTATCTTCTTTCCAATCCATCGCTCGGCCATTCTCATAGGCCGCAATCAACTGATAAGGATTGTTCAAGTCCTGATTGTTGAAGACCATGACATGAGGGAGCCGCTCAATAGCTCGCTGCAGATTTGCAAGAGTTCGTTCGAATCGCGCGCGAAGCTTGTCGTCTGGAACATCATGTCCGCCTTGGCAAACTCGCATAGCCACCCGTCTGCTCGATTCCTCAGCACTTTCAATCCGGATGAAGAGGAGCACAACGGTGTATCCGAGCGATGCGTAAGATGCGAGCTGATCTACTTTCTCGCCTACAGGATCAGACAGTACCGTTTCAAAGATGAAGCTCTCTCGTTGGTTTACGAGTTCCCTACGGATCGACGTCGCCATTTCGGCTGCTTCGTAGGGCGACAAACCTAATGCAGCGGACAATTCATCCGCGTTGATAAAGCGCAAGCCTGCGTCGGATAGGAAACTTTCATAGAAAGTTGACTTGCCTGAGCCATTTGAGCCAGCCAAAGCGATGATGATTGGACGCTTATCTAGAAAGTCAAACGGCAGCGTCAACGGGAAACCTCGACCGCGATAAATTCACGACCAACGAACCGACCTGTAGTTTCGCTCCCATTTTCTTCGACACGGCAAATCAGTTCCGGGTGGCCAGCAACAGGCTTGAAATGCGGATAGGGGCGTTTTTTCAATACAGCTTCAAGACGTTTGCGTCCTTTGGCCGTCTCCACTTCTGCAAGCAACTCCGATAACGGCCTCTCTCCCCCAGCCATCTGAAGCGCCAGTGCACGATCGCCGCGAAGCAAAGGCTCGATCGATTTTCCGAGCCCAGCCCAGAATTCAATTTGCCCAGCAATACTCCGCTGCGAGAACGGCACAACCGCTCGAGCATCGTCGACGAGCTCATCCGACAGTTTTACGGGTTGACCCATAGAATTTCTCCTCCGACTCAATGGTAGCATTTTGCTACCTGCGAGTCCAGTTTGCAATGATTGATCAAACGTCAATTATTGGTGTTTGAGGCTGGACGCTTGTCTATAAAAGTCAGAGTCCACACTTAACCGGGAACCTCGACCGCAATAAATTCACGACCAACAAATCGACCTATCGCTTCGCTGCCATTTGCTTCAACAATTCCCTGGCCAAGTATGCGAAGCAAAATGAGAAGAGGAAGGCGTCAGCATTTTTTGTTCTGGTCGAGTCCACATAACCGAAGCGAGTGATCGGATTTTGTACCCGGCTTTTATACTCTGCGCGCGACGTCGGTATTGGCTCTATTCGTGCTCGTTCTCCTGCTCGTACTCGGATCACGCGCAATTCGTTTGCTACCAGACTTTTTCGATTTCGAGCACGATTACGAGCACCGCTACACTGAGCACGAACAGGACTGATATGTTTTGTCTACTATCTATTCTAAGTAACAAAAAAACTTAAAAGAACGGCAATTACTAAACCTATGATTAGTCCACATCCCAAAAAGGCATTGCTGGACCACATCAACGACATCCCTAGGTTTGGATTCACAGCGCGGACTGGCTCGATCATTCCTGAAATGATGTATCCACAAAAAGCACCGGTGCAAAGTCCCGTCAGCATTGATGCAGTAAACAAAAGCTTGAGAAACCGTTTTTGCGATTTATCTTGTTCCAATTTTGCACCTGTTGCCAGCATGATTATGGCAATTGCTTAGAGGGTCGCCAAACTACGAACGGTGTGCCGTTCGCTTTTTGAATTTTAGGATATCCAGAGGCGAATAGCTATCTCGGCTGGTAAGTGGCTAAAATGGAGGTGTTACGAAATCGAGGATCCAACTGTGGCAGGCAAACAGATCATGGTGAATGAGAAGGCGATAATAGGATGCGTCTTAGGAACCGCCGTGGGTGATGCACTTGGTTTGCCCTATGAAGGGATGTCGCCAAGTCGTGCCAGCAGGTTACTGGGTTCGCCAAGTCGATTTCGATTCGTGCTAGGACGCGGTATGATCTCGGACGATACCGAACACACATGCATGGTATCGCAGTCTCTGATCGAATCCGGGGATAACGTTGAAGCGTTCACGCGACGATTTGCATCCAGAATGCGTTGGTGGATTTTGGCTTTGCCTGCTGGCGTTGGAAAAGCAACGGCTCGCAGTTGTATCAAGCTGTGGCTTGGGATCCGTCCGTCGAAGTCCGGGGTCTATTCTGCAGGCAACGGGCCCGCCATGCGAGCTGCAATCCTTGGTGCGACGATTGTCGATATTCCAAAGCTGCTTGAATACGTTCGAGCCTCATCTCGACTAACACATACTGATCCCAAGGCCGAATTCGGAGCTGTCGCAGTTGCACTCGCAGCTCGCGAGTCGTCACAGCAAGGCAGTGTCAATGCGGAACGATGGCTAGAACTCGTTTCACAAGCGTTGCCCGGCGAAGCTACCGATTTGATTGAAATACTCCGGTCAACGATTGCTTCAGTTGCAAAGCGAGAATCGACTCGAACGTACGCAAATGGACTCGGGCTCGGTCGCGGTGTTTCGGGGTACACGTATCACACGGTGCCAGTTGCCATTCATTGTTGGCTGTCCTTTCCGGACGATTTTCGAAAGGGGGTGACTGCAGCCGTCGAATGCGGTGGTGATGCAGATACGACCGCTGCAATCGTCGGCGGCATCGTCGGGGCGCGCGTTGGTAAAGAAGGTATTCCTGCTGAGTGGATCAGCGGCATTTGGGAATGGCCAAGAAGTGTCAGATGGATGGAATCGCTTGGGACGACCCTGTCGCAGACATGGCCGAGTTCACATACCTTTCGTGCTCCAAGCGTGAATCCGATTACTGTAGTCCTTCGGAATCTCATCTTTTTGGCGATCGTGCTTTGCCATGGTTTTCGTCGGCTCGGCCCACCGTACTCCTAAATCGCGGGATCTACCAAGTAGATTCTTTAGGCAGAGTAAGAGATGTAGCTTGATGTCAAATTCGCTCGCCGATCTAAACCGTTTTGGTACGGTGCAACAAAATCGTGCTCCTGCTACTACTCCTGCTCAATTCGTTTGCGAGAAGACTTTTTTCGATTACGAGCACCGTTGCACTGAGCACGAGCACCGTTGCACTGAGCACGAGCACGAGTAGGACTGATATGCTGCACCCACTAGATGTCCTGAATAACCAAGAAGACTTTGGCAAGAATATGGGGGCGTGCAACATGGAACGCCCCGCGTTTCGACGACGCATTGCCTTCATCGAGGCCGGCAGAATCGATCGTACTCGTCTTGTATAAACTAACTACTTATCTTCATTTCAATCCATCGCTCGGCCATTCTCATAGGTCGCAATCAATTGATAAGGATTGTTCAATTCCTGATTGTTGAAGACGATGAGATGAGAGAGCCGCTCAATAGCTCGCTGCAGATTTGCAAGAGTTCGTTCGAATCGCGCGCGAAGCTTGTCGTCTGCAACATCATGTCCGCCTTGGCAAACTCGCATAGTCCTCTTTCCCGCTGCTTGCAAAGCAAGACAGGATTCACGTAAAGATTCTATTGCAACTCGGGCATCATCCTCTGGCCCATCGTGATCTCGGTCGTATTCATCTAGTAAAAAACCAAAATCTTTGACGACGGCGGTCCACATTTCAACCGCTCGGTCAATATCCCCTAAGCAGATACCGTGTTGGCTCGGAGGGAGAATCTCGGCAATTCGATCTTGGGTAGCTGCACAGCTCGGTCGCGATCCGCACAGAAGATGGGAAAGCGATCTCCATGGCGCTCTCGATGAGTTGCTAAGGCAACTTCCGGTGAGTTGTTCTGGGCAGACAAGTGACCCAAACACGCCCACTGCAGTTTATTGGCATCACATGCTTCGAGCAACTCAGCAGCTTCTGTGTTCGAGATGTGCCCACGCTTTCCTGAGATACGATCTTTAAGGTGTTGGGGATATGGGCCTTGGCTCAGCATCAATTCATCGTAGTTGCTTTCAATCAACACTGCATCGAGAGTCCCCATCAGATTTTTTAGCCCGCTAAAGACATGCCCCAAATCGGTGAGCAAACCAAATCGCTGCCCGGACTCGATGTCTTCGATCACGAAGCATACGCCTTCGATCGCATCGTGCGGTGTACGCAATGTATCAATCCGCAGCGAACCGACTCGAAACGGTTTGCCGGACTCGAAATAATTTGGCATTCCTATACAGCCCGTTGATCGTTTTGCACGAGTCGCGTTCCAAGTTCGCGGATTCGCATAGACTGGCAAGTCGAACTTACGGTGAATCACGCCGACACCGCTGATGTGATCCGAGTGCTCGTGGGAGAGGATTAATGCATCACAATCGCGAATGTCGTAACCGTACTCGGCCAAACGCATCTCAGCGTTGCTTCCACTGATGCCTGCATCGAAAAGCAAACGCGTCTTGCCACTGCATACAAACACGCAGTTGCCGGCACTACCTGATTGCAATGAGATAATTTCCATCGCAGAAGTGTAACAATTCCAAATCTAGCAAGCCACAAGCAACCAATCGTCTCTGCAGGACAATTTGGAAAAATGCGTTCGAGTCAGCGGCGAGCTGCTGGGCGGCTAGAATGTGAATTGTAGAAAGTTGAAAGTAGGGGTGAACGAATCTCTGATCGTCGAAGTCTCTTTTCTTCCGCCAACTCGAACCTCAGCCCGGTAGGTAAACACTTGGGCCAATCCCGGCCACTAGGGATTCGTTTCAAACGGAACCCATTGAATATCTTTAGGGTGCTTATCCGATTCCAAACGAGTCGAATGCAAAAGCTGGACTTTCCAGCTGTCGCCCACTTTCGTAATCACTGCACTTTCGAGCCAAACGACGGTCCGCAGTCCGCTATTACGACGAATCTCAGCTTTGTTCCAATAGCTGATCCATGCTACGTCACCTTCTTGTCGAGCGCGAATCTGCTTGAAGAAGTTTTTGCGTTCGTACGGATCACCCTTGGGCTGAACTGCATCCACGAGTTTCTGCATCGTCCACTCTTCACCATGCTCGAGCAATTGGAAGTCCTCTGTTGCAGTATCCCGCATTGCTTTGCCATCGTGTTTGGACATCGCGGCAAACAGTTCTTTCACTGGTTGAAATGCAGGATGGTCCTCAGCTACTGCAATCGCGCTCAAGAACATAAATCCAACAAGTAGAAATCCGACGTGCGAAGTTTCTCGCACCAAACGACTATTTTTCATGACTTGCACTCTGATTAAGTGAATGAATCCTTGTCGATCGTAACTCTACTTTGAGGCATAAGCGTGCTTCGAGAAATAGAGATCGTGATTATGACGAATTTCTCAAATCTGCACACAGGTCAAACGTGCGGTGCTCGCCTTTCTCTATCGAATACGAACCCGGATTTTTCCCCATCAGCTTGACTTTTGATTATCGTCCGATAATTCCAAAAGCATCATTTCAATCGCTGGCTCGCTCTGTAGACCTTGGTTGCCCGAAGGAACTCGATGCGAGCTGCGAATCAACTGAATTCGAGGATCAATCTCATGCAACCACGTGAGCAAGTCCTTTTCGCTACGGGCCAATCCAGGTTTGACCATCCAAAATCGATCTCCATCGTGCAATTCTAAAAGGTCCTTCAGTGACTCCTCAGGTGCCCCGTCGAGAATAAGTAGTGTTCGAGGCAACACTCCCGGTGTACGAACCAGTTCTACTAGCATTCCCTTTGCGTAAAAAATAGGGAAACCTTTGTTGGCAGAGCAAACGATCGGGATTGAATGAGGTTCCTTCAAGATAATCGGCACCAAAGAGTTTGACATCGCATGAAAACTCGGGGAACCGATCTCGCGCGGGGATCCTAATTGCATCATGGACAATCCAATAAGGAAAACACTCACCCCCCAACCGAACCAACGGTGTATTAAAAACGCGGACAGAATCGGTACGATTGCGGCACTGATGGCCGCCGCCGCCGAATATCGCACTATCGCAACTTGTTGCGTGCCACGCATCAGATCCAGTACAAGAATAGCAGCAATTGGGGCAATCAATAGCAACATCCACAATCGTACAGCTTGACTCCGAAGAGATCCCAACAGCATCAAAACAATATAGCCCGACAGAAAAAGCCCCCACCAAAATCGATGCGAATGCGAAATGAAAAACAATAGTTTCATCGGAACGGTCCCTACTGCAATCGCTTCGTTAAGCAGCGAAAATTCGGTAGGTACATATAGGTTGAAGGTTTGAGAATAACCAAAGTCCTGAAACGCAGACTGGAGTGTCACCAAGATGGCAAGACTTGCCGAAACAAGCAAAGCCCCGATCCAATGCCGCAGGTATACCCTACGAAAGTGAAGTAGTCCCCAGGCACCAATCACGGCACATGGAATTGCTCCGAAGTAATGCACCATCGGAATGGGTGCTAACGTCAAGGCTAACAGCCAAATTCGAAACGGTGTTGCAGGTCGGCGTTCCAGTTGTACTATCTGCCAAAAAGCACAGGCGACCAACGCCAAGACCATGCTGTAACTGCGAACCTCTGTACCTAGCTGAACTTGCACCGGAGCGACCGCCATTAATAACGCTGTACAAGTCGCCGGCCAAACGCCCGCTTGCAATCGCAGTGCGGCGAAAACAAAGCCGATCGATACCAGTGACCATAGTCCAGAATAGATTGATGCCGTCCAATCACTACCGCCGAATATGCAACGCCACCACCACAAGGACCAGATATGTAATGGCGGATGAAAAACAACACGATCCTTCCATACTGTTGCAGCGGTACCGGCAGTCTCTACAGCCGTTGGAGAAACCGCATCGGTGATCGGCTTACCAATTTTCCATTGTGAAAGTTCACCTGCATGTCCCGACGCACCTGCAAGAATCCATGTTTCGTCAAAGGACAGGCCATGATTCGAAGATTGCCAACGCATCGCCAAACCGACGAGTATGCAAGCAAGCAACATGCATATTTCCGTGGTACTCCAACGAAACGCCGCTCTAGAATCTGGGGCTTTTTCCAATTGGATCCTGGAAAAAGAATCAAGGAAACGCATCGATAAACCCTCTCACTTTGCATTTCCATGGTCGAAAACGCTAATCACACGAAAAGCTATCCTAACCGCCAGATCGATGGTGTTTGACCGACCGACATACCGCAAGAATGCAAGTCTAGGCCGGTAAACGCCTAACCGTTGCAGTAACCGAAGCAACCGATTATTCTTGCACAGCTTCATCCTATTCTCGAACCGCAAACATCGCAACACAGTTCGACAACGCAAGCTTATTGCCGTTATACGAAGACTATGCATGAAGCTTGTGGTCTTTGGAAAAGATTGTCTTTATGAAATCACTCCTTTCCATACCGTATCTGTACGATTTTGCGCAATTCATGATGCGGGGTAGCCAATTCAATTCTCGCCTTGCTAAGGAACACATCCGAGCGAAAGAGGGAGATCGAATTCTCGATATCGGATGCGGAACCTGCTCTATTCTCGACTCCTTGCCAACAGTCTCCTATGTTGGGCTTGATCTAAGCCGACCCTACATCGAAGCTGCTAGAAAACGGTATGGCTCGAGAGGTACATTTCACACGATGGAACTTACAACAAGCAATGCTAACCAATTCGGTCTGTTTGACTTGATTCTTGCCATAGGTGTAGTGCATCATCTCGATAACCCCATCGCAACCCACCTATTCCAACTTTCGCGTCAAGCCCTTCGCCCGGGAGGCAGACTCATTACGCTCGACGGTGTCTATACCGATACCCAGTCTTGGATCGTAAAGCGACTCTTGAGTGCCGACCGGGGAAAGTTTGTACGCACAGAGGAGGAATACATTACACTCGCCAAGTTCATTTTTCCTCAAGTTCAAGTAACACTCAGGGAAGATTACTTTCGAATCCCCTATACCACAATGATTATGGAGTGCAGCGCATGAAAACTTTTTACCCAAATTCATTCCATGTGTCATAGGCCGAACTAGGCTTGGAAATTTCCCTTTAGAAAAAGACTCAGAGCAATTGAGTAACAACTCCAATACAGAAGAAAAAGAATTCGACGCTTTCGCGAGCAATTACGATGCGATTCTCAATGACTCCATCGCAGCATTCGGCGAAGAATCCAAGTACTTTACGGAGTATAAAATCAAGGATCTTGCCCGAGCGTGGTATCGCGAGGAGAGTGACTCAGCGAAACCAGTTACGATCCTAGACTTTGGCTCCGGTATCGGTACTTCGATTCCATTCATCCATAAACATTTCTCAAACGTTCAGATCACTTGTGCAGATGTGTCACGCCAAAGCCTCGCTATCGCAAAGAGAACTCATGGCGACGCGGCGACCTATTCGCTGATCGAAAACAATCGTCTGTTGCTACCTGACGAATCGTTCGATGTGGTTTTCGCCGCATGCGTCTTCCATCACATCCTTCCGCACGATCAGCCAATGATTCTCAAAGAACTTCACCGAGTACTGCGATCCGATGGCATCCTGATGATCTATGAACACAACCCTTACAATCCACTCGTCAATCGGGTCGTAAAAGCCTGCCCGTTTGATAAGAATGCTGTTCTGATCCCTCCCTATGTGATGACGCGGAGGGTTACCCAAGCTACCTTTAGAAAAATTCGTTCCCGTTACCGAGTTTTTTTCCCGAATCCACTAAAGGCCTTGCGCAGCGTCGAAGCGTTTCTGACTTGGCTCCCCATCGGTGCACAGTATTACACAATTGCCAAGAAGTGATTTCGTTTCGCGACTCAGGAATCACATCGATTGAGATAATGATCGATCAGGATCTGCTGTACGGCATTGGGTAGGCATGTTGTTCGCCAGTTTTCCGTTGTGCATCGATGACTGAAGGTGATAGGAAGCGAATTGGAGTTGTCCGAAGAGAATCGTACGAAGAGCTTTTTATTCAAGAATCTCTCGATGGTAGATCGGACTTCGTACAAGCAAACAGGACGACCCGAATGAAGCGTCTTAACAATGTTTTTGGCGGTCGGACGACAAAGATCATCGCATAGTTGGCGAGCCACGTCTTCAACCCAAACGAAATCACGAAGTGTGTTGTCAAGGCCGTAGATAGGGGTGACGGTCTGGCGCAATCCGTTCAAAATCATCGTAGGTATCAGCCCCATGCGGTGATTCTTGCGAATCCTACCGTAGACTGAGGAAGGGCGATAAATCACTCGATGCATTTGGATCGGGCATGACAAGAGGGCTTGTTCCTGCAACAGCTTGATCCAACCATAGGGACGAATGGGACGCGGTATGCTTTCTGGGGAGATGCAAGACTGACCTTCGAACAACCCTCCGGCAGAACTCAGGTGAAAAAAACGGATCGGACAAGCAGGATACTCTCGCTGTACTTCTTCGATGAGCTTGAGAATTGTTGAAAAGGAATTCATATCTGCTTCGGCAGTACTTCCGTCTGACGCGAACCCTGCTTTTCCGGCAGCCCAGACAACGTTGAAGGAGTAGTCATCAGGCGAATTCGTTACAGCCTCTTCAATCGCTGACACTAGCTTCTCGCCGATAACTCGATAGAGCGAGTTGTCGACGCGAAACGATTCCCAGTGGATTTTGAACGAGTGGATCGACCTGTTGCCTCTGAGTAGCAAATTGCGAGCTATCGCTGACCCGATCATTCCCTGTCCAAACAGTGCCGTGGTTCGTCCGGGAGCTGATTGTTGAGCAAACAGGATCATGGTGATTCCGATGACTTGAACCAATCACGCATTCGCTCGTCGCTTTGGCGATCAACGACAAAGAAAGTTGGTTTACCCTGCGCTCGAACCAGTAGGACACTGACGTACTCGATGGTCACTGCTGAAAGCAGGCAAGAAACACCGCCAAAGAATGTGATAGCGATCATGAGCGAGGACCAGCCTCGAACCGACATCCAGGTCATCGAAAAGAGAACGAAGATTGTCAGTAGGCAGCTTGTTAGGATCGCAATCAAGCCGATGACACCACCAAGCCGCAGGGCTTTGATTTCAGAAGAAATAAACAGCCGGCGAGCATGGTGGAGCAATGTTTGCACCGAATAGCTGCTAGTACCCGTTTCGACGTAACGATGATCTGTTAAGGGTAGCCTGAGGATAGTGACTCGCGATGTGAACCAGCCGAGTACGACGTCAAGATAGGTTTCGTGCGACGCGACGGAAGCGGCAGCTCTAGCGATCGAACCGCGGATTACACGGAAGCTATTAAACGAAGAGACGAATGAGTTTCCGGATAGATAACCCAAGAGTCTTTTATAAATTTTGGACGACAAGTCACGGAACCACGAGTTATGGACATGGCTTATTGGGGCCGCGTAGACAAGATCTAGACTTGTGTTTGTCGCGGTTCTCAATAGATGCAAGATTTGTTGTGGATGATGCTGTAGGTCTTCATCGAGTGTCACAATCCAGTCACCACTGGAGTGCAATATTCCGGAGACAGTAGCAGCATGTTGCCCAAAGTTACGGGACAAAGTTACGACTCGAACCCAGGGATATTCTTGCTGCAGTTGACGGAGTTCCTGTGCGGAACGATCAATAGATCCGTCATCTGCGAAAATTGCCTCGACCAAACGCAATGGGCTATTTGGATGATCGAGGGAAACCCTCAGAGTTTCGAGATGTTCCACGAGTGATCGCAAGTACTTTTCACCGCAGTAGACAGGAGTCACAGTCGAGAGCGTAATGATTGGTATCGCGTCAGGTTGGTCGGTCATTAGAGAGCATATTTCTTGGTTCATCCTCGTAATTTTAATCTCAATTCAGATTGCTTGAACCGAGTGGAGCATCTCGCGGTAGAAATTCCTCGAATGGCTGGGGTCGATTCCCACAGTCGACGCATTCATCGGGATGAATGTAGACCATAGCCCTGCCAAGCGCGAACCGAATTCTATCGTCCGTCGTAACACGCCGCACTCGAAGCGGTGATATATTGGGAGCGGAACAATGCATTCCAGTGGATGCGGCTATCAAGTCCATCACGCTTTGGGCGGCATACCAACATTACGAAGAAAACAATCGAGGATCGATCGAAGTCGGCAAACTAGCTGACTTCGTCTTACTTGATAAAAACCCACACTCTATCCCGATTGAGAAGCTCGCAGATCTCAAAGTGTTGCAGACAATCAAGGATGGCAAGACCATCTATGCTGCACCGTAAGGCAAAACCAAGTAACATGTTCATTCAACAAGCATCCACCTCAATAAGTTTCAAATGAAAATTGATCGAAGCCTGTCTTGCCTTGCCCTAATACTCTTGATCCCGTGCTTAGCGTCTGGGCAATCGCCCACGCTTCAGGATATCGGAGGAAGGGCATCCGATATTACGCTCCCAGAGATAAGGATCTACACCGCCAAGGAGATCATCACGCTCGACACCGCGAAGCCTATGGCACAAGCGGTCGCCGTTGTCGGTGATCGTATACTCGCCACAGGAACGCTGGCTGAGTTAAAGACCGCTGTTGGCGACCAAAAGTACTCAATCGATAACACTTTTGCAGAAAAGATAATTGTTCCTGGGTTCGTTGCACAACACGACCATCCGGTGTTAACCGCGCTTACGATGGCGTCGGAAGTTCTGTCAATTGAAGACTGGGTTCTTCCTTCTGGAACAATACCTGCCGTGAAAGACAAGGACGATTTTTTTAAGCGTCTGATAGCGGCCGAAAAGAGACTAAAAGACCCAGTGGAACCACTTGTTACTTGGGGATACCACCCCAGTTTCTTCGGCAAACTGACTCGTGCTGAACTCGACAAGATCAGTACCAAGCGACCCATCGTTGTCTGGGCACGGTCATGTCACGAGTTCATCTTGAATACGGCAGCGCTAAAGACCGGCGACGTCACGAAGGAATTGATCGCAGGATGGAGTCCCTCGGCTAGAGAACAGTCCAACCTCGACGAAGGCCATTTTTGGGAACAAGGGATGTTTGCGGTGCTTGCAACCCGTATCGCAACGCTCATTGCAACGAAGCAGAAACTTGAAAGCGGCCTGGAGTTAGCTCGAGACTATATGCATGCAAAGGGCATTACCATCGGGAATGAACCGGGTGGCATCCTGGTGAAATCGATTCAGGATGGTGTTAACCAAGTATTCTCCCAACCCTCCATGCCTTTCCGCTGGACTTTTATGGTTGATGGTAAGACCATGGCAGACAAATACAAAGACGATGCACAGGTAATCGAAGAATCGGAGCGTTTGAAGTCTTGGTATGATGGCATGACCAGCCAGTCGCCGAAAATGGTGAAACTATTCTCGGATGGTGCGATTTATTCACAGCTGATGCAAGTCCGCGATCCCTATCTCGATGGTCACAAGGGCGAGTGGATGACAGACCTCGATGTTTTCCAAAGAGCATTCCGAATTTATTGGGATGCGGGCTATCAAATCCATATTCACGTGAATGGAGATGCTGGCCTGGATCGGCTCTTGAATACGTTAGAAGAGAACCTTCGTAGAAATCCGCGCTACGATCACCGAACAACGATCGTGCATTTCGCCGTGAGTGCAAAGGACCAGGTCGATCGCATCAAAAAGCTGGGGTGCGTGGTCAGTGCCAACTCTTACTACGTTCGCGCGTTGGCGGATAACTATAGTCGGGTCGGGTTAGGGCCTGAGCGCGCGGACGAAATGGTACGATTGGGAGATGTCGAGCGTGCCGGGATTTCGTACTCACTTCATTCTGATATGCCCATGGCACCGGCCGACCCACTTTTCCTAATGTGGTGTGGCATTAATCGCATCACAACTTCTGGACGTGTGGCGGGCGAAACTCAGAAGATAAGTCGCGAAGGCGCTCTGCGCGCCGTGACTCTTGATGCCGCCTACTCGTTGAAGATGGAGAAGGAGATTGGCAGTATCGTGACAGGCAAGCTAGCCAATTTTACAATCCTTGGAGAAAACCCAATCACCTGCGACCCTATGGTGGTCAAGGATATTTCTGTATGGGGCACCGTACACGAAGGTCGCCTGCTTCCAGTGAATCGTACATCAACCGATGATGTTTCCAACCGATCGACTCATCGAGATCGGGACACCAAAGAACTAGACCGAATTAGACGACTCAATGCAGAGTATTTGCGGCAAATTGAAAGTAATGACAGATCTATTTTGGGTCTATTGAGCCAGCCTGTGATCAAAGAAGCAAGTCGAGGCTGCACTTGCGGCAGCCCACTTGTCCACGCATTAGTTGCCGCTTTAGAAAGTCGTGATTGATCAGGACTTCCACTGAAGTTCGAGGTAAAAAATGCAACCTGTCGCATCCAGGGAGAATTGATACAAATTCTCTGTGCTCTCTGGTGCGCCAGTAAGACTGGCTGTTCTTGTTAGTTGGAAGGTACTAACCATGGTAAGTGCTCGTTCGCCGTGTAGTCAACCAAGCAGTTTGCCGGAGCAATCCGCAAGCTGAAGCC
>CAZACJ010000072.1:23211-25717 GCA_964483385.1 uncultured Pirellula sp.
AGTGACGACGAATCAGCGAAATCAATAACGCTCGATTCGGCTGACTGGGAGTCGGAGAGGGGAATAGTAGCCAGGAAACCGAGTAACCTCGGTCGAGCAAAGTCCCCTCAGCTTTGACACGCATGTCCGCTTACGCAAGGAGAACCCGCTTGGTTGAAAAACCCACTACGGAAGACCCGAACAGTCCAACAACTCCTGAACCAAACGCACCGATCGAAGCATTGGCGTGGTTGGCGACCAAGAGTAAAGTCAAGCTGCCGGAGAAAGTTGCCGAACTGCGGCGGAAGCTATATCAGAAGGCCAAACAAGAACCGAAGTTTCGATTCTATGCTCTATACGACCGCATCTATCGACGCGACGTATTGACGGCGGCTTGGTGGATCGTCTTGGCGAAGAACAAATCACCGGGTATTGACGGTGTGACCTGCAGGGACATCCTGGATGCCTCTGGGGGAGCATCAAAGTATCTGGATGATCTTCATGAGCTACTCAAGGCGAAAACTTACCGAGCAGATTGTGTTATGCGCGTATACATCGAGAAACCCGACGGACGATTACGTCCGCTGGGAATCCCGACGATGCGAGACCGAATTGTACAGACGGCAACCCTTCTCGTATTGGAAGCCATCTTCGAAGCCGATTTTCTCGACACCTCGTACGGATTCCGTCCGGAACGACGAGCCGAGGATGCTTTGAAAGCGATTCGCGGACACCTCGACCAAGGATATCGCGAAGTATACGACGCCGACTTGAAAGGCTATTTCGATACGATTCCACACGATCAACTTATGCTTGCCCTCAAGATGCGAATCACTGATCGTTCGGTGCTTGCGCTGATCGAGATGTGGCTCAAGTGTGAAGTAGTGGATACGGACGAAAATGGAAAGAAGGTCACGTCTCGCTCCGACAAAGGTACACCTCAAGGAGGCGTCATTTCGCCTCTATTGTCTAACGTGTACCTACACTGGTTTGAGCGAGCTTTCCACGCCCCGAACGGCCCTGCGACCTGGGCGAAGGCCAAGATCGTCCGCTATGCGGATGATTTTGTGATCTTGGCACGATACCAAGGCACCCAGCTACAACGCTGGATTGAGCAGACGCTTGAGGGACGCTTTCGACTCACGATCAATCGAGACAAAACCAAAATCGTGAAGCTCAATGACATCGGCAGCACCCTGGACTTTCTAGGGTACACCTTCCGTTATGACCGCGACAAGAAGGGTCGTACGCATCGATATCTGAATATCGTCCCAAGCCGTAAGGCTATGGCGAAGGCCAGAGACGCGATCCGCGACCTGACTAGTCCGAGTCAGTGCTTCAAGCCTACGACGGATATGATCAGTGAAATCAATCGCTGGTCGACCGGCTGGGTAAATTACTTTGGTTACGGATATCCGCGCGTAGCGTTCCGAGCGATCCACAGTTATATCGTGGAACGTCTTACGAATCATCTGCAGCGTCGAAGTCAGCGAGCCTACCGCCCACCGGAAGGTAAAACGTTCTATGCTCACGTCCACGACCTCGGTCTAAAACGTTTATGAACGCCAGCAACTTCGTTGATTACACCTCTGACAGAAGTCATTGCGAAAGCCGTATGCGGGAAATCTGCACGTACGGTTTGACGAGGAGGAGGGAGCGGCCAGTCCGCCCCTCCTTACTCTACTGCCTCTGTGTTTCAATTTCTTTGCATGTGCGTTGTAACCAAAGCCATTTGGAGTTGAACTTGGGATCCTCTACGAGCAGGCCGCTATGGCCCGATCCAAGAGCTCGGGATTGACATCCCACCACTTTTTCAAGCCCAGCAAGGCTGGCCTCAAGCTCGAATCGGCATAAAGCTCGGCCGCTTCCACAAAAAGCTCTCCAACACGGTCCGATCGCAGATGCTGACCTAATAGCGCGATGGCTCTGGGTTCCTTGCGATCGGCCAGTCCCACGGCCGCCTCGCTTCGAGTTCCGAAATCCGAATCGCTCAAGCGTGCGAGCAACGCCTCTCGGATCGCAGGGGTATCCTCTTGGGTGATCGAAATCGAGAAGGTGGCCCATTCGCGAACCTCCGGCTCCGAATCCTCCATAAGCTTGAGCAATGTCTCCAAGCTTAAGCGAACCATCGCAAGGTCGCGCAGGTTGGGGATCGGCAGTGCCCAGGCGACTCGCCAGCGGACGTCTTCCAGGGGGTGCTCGGCCAGGGAGATCAGCCAAGCTGCCGCGTCGGGCAACTCCCGAAAGTGGACCGCACTGATCAAGGAGGTGATGACCTCAGGATCCTGCTCCTTGGCGATCATCGCAAGGATCATCGCCTGGCACTCTTGCGGATAGGCTTTGGTGTCCTTGCCGAACTGCGCCAGGATCGATACGCCGACGGATCGGCGAAATGGAGCAGGATCTTTGCACCACGACAAAGCCTTCGAAAGCACCCTGGCCGTCCCGAGTTTTCGAAGCGCGTAGATGCTTTCCCAGAGTTCCTCCGATTCGATTTGGCCGGAGGTCTCGATCGCCAGCCAATGCC
>CAZACJ010000073.1:0-8340 GCA_964483385.1 uncultured Pirellula sp.
GGGTTGCGCGGTCGATGCATAACCGTGGTTATGAAATGGCGATGGTTAGGTTGTTACAGTACCTTAAGAAGTCATAGGCCGACCGCTTCACCACACCCGACGCTTGCGTGCACCTACGACTGTCTGCAACGCGAAATGATTGATACCGTCAAAATGGTTGATTCAATGTTGCCAATTCATAAAACGAAACCGGACGGCCTGGGTCGTGCCGTCCGGTTCTATTTTGCTGCTAGGATCTCTTAAACCCTAGCTTTGTCTTCTAGTCCACAGACTAGAACGTGAAGACCATGTCGCCACCAATCGCTGCTTGGCTCGCTGCCTTGTCTTCGTTGAATCCAAAGCGGCTCTTATCCCATACCCAGCGAACTTCTGGTCGGAACAAAAGGTTCGCATGAGCTCGGTAGTTCGTACCAACAGTGTAGTTGTACAACTCGTCGTTGTGCGCCCCACCAAAACCTGATCCACCATAGTTGAACCATTCAAACCGCTGGCCAACAGACCAACGATCGTTCATCTGATAAATCAAGTAGTTGATGTTGCCAAACGTGTTGCGGACCACAGCATCAGAATCGTTGGTCGTGTACAAAACGTCTGTTTGGCTGATGTACGTCAACTTGTCGGTCAAACTGCCGATCAACATGAAGTTCTGAATCCCGCCCCGCTCGTTGGCGTTCAGGGACTTGCTCTCTCCAAATCGACCGAGAACCGAATTCCAAAGAACTGTCCAGTTGTCGTTGACCTTGGTCTTGATACCGCCAATGTACGCATCGCCGTTGTCTTCAAAACCACTGTCCCAGCCCATCACGTAGCCATTGAAAATTTGAGTGTTTTCATTGACGTTGTATGTGCTCAAAGCACCAGTGTGAGTGAATGGCTCAGCATTGTAGAACGTGAACTGACGGCTGTAGAAGAAGTTACCAGTCGCTGCAACCACTTCGTTTCCGACGATGGTGAAGAAGTGACCGACTTTGACGCTCAAATCACCGTAAGCAACTTCACCGTACGCTTGTGGAATCGCATGGCCATACTGCCCACCGTGATCCCACCCGTTGTCCCAGTGATTGTTCGCAATACCAAAGCTCTGCGTATCTGGAGCATCCGTACCGTAGAGATAGTCGATCCGACCACCCCAACCAAGACCTTCGCTACCATCTGCAACCCGGTCCGCATAAAACCACTGCTGCCCAAGCTGAATCTTCTTGGGATACGTGTTGAAACTGTACGGATTTGCATGGGAATGGTACCCAACGCTCGTCCACCCACCAATGTTGAACCCACCAATCGGTTGGCTAACAAGCTTCCATGGGTCGGTCAAAGAACGACCGGTTCCAAGTAGACCACAGCCGAACAATCCGCTGCTGCCACCACCAAGCGAATCGCATCCGCCTGCATCGCAACCGTTGCCCAAACCACTGCCCAAATCGCAGCCTGCTCGGCCACCAAGTGCAGCTCCCAACCCACCCGTGTTGTCGCAACCCCCAGCGCCATTGCCGGAATCGCAAACTTTGTTGTTATCGCACACCGCTGAAGCTTGCACTACATTACTCGCCGATGCCTTCGTCACGGGCGCGGCCGTGGATGCATCATCGTAGTAGCTGTAATAAGAAGCTGGGGAATAGCGCGGAGCGGCGGTTCGGTTGGTTTGACCGAAGGCCGACCCCGAAATGCAAGCGCCGGCAATCATTGCACTGAGCGCAAGTCGGTTCATCTTCATAGTTCTGGAACTCCTATCCTGAACAAATCGGCAACGAAGAAGCGTTGATAGTTCGGCCGTCAACAATTGATGGGCCAAGGATCAGGCTGAATGTCCATGCCGCCGACTCACCAGCCGCACGCCAAAGCCTCAGGTCTCCCCCGATAGCTATGAAGTCGCTCGGTTCATCCATGAACACACTGCTCGCAGGTTAACTTCGGAGTTTCGCTTAGGTAAAATTCACGGGAATATCCGTTTGTCCTCTTCTGTTTACAACGGAAACTCCAGGAGTTGGTAATCTGTTCGGGTTATGCAAGAATAACAGCCGCCCCCGGAACAATCCCACCTATCCCACCGATCCCGATATACCCACCGACCCCAACATCCCCCACCCAATGCTCGATTACCAACTTCGCACTCGCCTCGTGGCCGGGGAACATGCCATCGAACAACTCGGAACGCTAGCGAAAAGCCTAGGGGCCACTCGCGTGCTCGTCGTCAGCGACCCGGGCGTTCTCTCCGCAGGTATCTTTAACGCAGGCGAAAATGCTCTCCGCAAAGCCGGCCTAGAAACCCTCGGTTTCCATCAACTGGCCGAAAACCCCTCCACCGATCACGTCGACGCAGGACTGCAAGTCGCCCGTGCATTTCAACCTGATCTGCTCGTAGGTCTCGGGGGCGGCTCCAGCATGGACTGCGCAAAAGGAATTAACTTTCTTTATTCCTGCGGTGGTCGCATCGCTGACTACTGGGGAGTGGGCAAAGCCACCGCACCAATGCTGCCCTTGATCGCAATCCCAACAACCGCCGGCACCGGTAGCGAAACCCAATCCTTCGCCTTGATTAGCGATTCGAAATCTCACGTGAAGATGGCTTGCGGAGACCCAAAAGCCGCACCAGCCATCGCAATCCTAGATCCTCTCCTGACCCGCTCACAACCCCGTCGCGTTACGGCTTTAACAGGTATCGATGCCCTGACCCACGCCCTCGAAAGCTTCGTCACTACCAAACGAAACGCAATCAGCGATTGTTATGCTCGGGAAGCTTGGACGCTCCTCTCGCGGGGCTTTCCAAGAGTGATCGAAGACCCAAACGACTTGCACGCCCGCTCGCAAATGCAACTCGGTGCCGCCTTCGCCGGAATGGCCATCGAAGCGTCCATGCTCGGTGCCGCTCATGCCCTCGCGAATCCGCTGACCGCTTTCCTGGACGTCCCCCATGGTCAAGCCGTCGGAATAATGATGCCCCACGTCGTGCGGTTCAACGCCCCAGAAGTCGATGCCCGATATCGTGAACTCGTTCACTTACTCCCCGAAACGACCCCTAGCGATCTGCGAAACCCTAGCGAATCGCTTGCCCTGCGATTCCAAAGCTGGCTCTCACTCGCCTCCCTTGCCTGCCGCCTGTGCGACCTTCCAGCCTGGTCAAAGAAGTCCTCCGAATACCCGTCTCCGGACGACTTGATCGATGCCATGGCGCAAATGGCTTCGAAACAATGGACAGGTACATTTAACCCCAGGCCTGCAACCCAACCCGATTTTGCGACCTTATATCGAGAAGCTAACCGCTAATCGCTCCTACACGCGAAACCGCTCCTTACGGAATCATTGGATTTCTAATCCGTTCGCTGCAATTCTTCACCGACCGACCGTAACTGAACTACAATATCACGCATCTTTAACTGGTCCTTGACCACTTCCACCTTCCTGACCCCACTAACGAATCTCCATGAGCCAATCTGATACGAACACCGGCAGTCAAGAACAACAACTGACGGATCAGGAAGTCCGAGCGATTGACGAGCTGCGCACAGCCTATGCAAGATTCTGCCGTGAGCTAGCCAAAGTCATCGTCGGGCAACGCGAGGTCATCGAGCAACTTGCGATCTGCTTATTCGCCCGCCGCCACGCATTGCTGATGGGGGTCCCTGGTTTGGCCAAGACCTTGCTCGTTAGCAAGATTGCCGAAACGATGTCGCTTGGGTTTAACCGCATCCAGTTCACTCCCGATTTGATGCCTATGGACATCACCGGTACGGATATTCTTCAAGAGACCGCCGAAGGTCGTCGAGAATTCCAGTTCATTCCTGGACCGATCTTTGAAAACATTATCTTGGCCGACGAAATCAACCGTGCCCCACCAAAGACCCAAGCGGCGTTGCTCGAAGCGATGCAAGAGCAACGAGTGACAGTTCTAGGTAAATCGTTTGATCTTGAATCTCCCTTCATGGTTTTGGCTACACAAAACCCGGTCGAGCAAGAAGGAACTTATCCATTGCCGGAAGCCCAATTGGACCGGTTTATGTTCCTTGTCGAGTTGGACTACCCGAACGAAGAAGAGGAAATTCAAATCGCTCGTACCACAACCGGCGATGACTTGGTCAAACTCGAGGGTGTTCTCAGCGGAGAAGAGATTCTTCATTATCAACGATTGGTTCGACGTGTACCGGTTGCAGACCATATTTACGAGTATGCTGCCAAGCTCGTTCGCAAGACCCGACCGCAATCGTCTACTGCTCCGGATTGGCTCAAGCCGTTCGTCAGTTGGGGAGCCGGACCACGTGCCGTGCAGAACTTGATTCTGGGTGCAAAGAGTCGTGCAGCATTGCAAGGTAGCTACATGGTTCGCTTGGAAGATGTTCAGTATGTGGCGAAACCCGTTCTGGTACACCGCTTGATCACCACGTTCGCTGCGCAAGCCGAAGGGGTGACAGCCAAGCAGATCATCTCGCGGCTAATCGACGAGACTCGTTAATCCATGTTAAACGTCACTCGTTCGTTCATCGATCCGCAGATCATCGCTCGACTCGCTGCCGTACCGCTCAAAGCGAGGCATGCGATGCAGGGTAACGTATCCGGTCGCCATGCTTCTCCGCACCGAGGTAGCAGTGTGGAGTTTGCCGAGTATCGTAAGTACGTTCCCGGTGACGATCTCCGAAGGCTTGATTGGCGAGCATTTGGTCGAACCGATCGTTATTACGTCAAAGAGTTCGAAGCCGACACCAACTTGCGTTGCTGTGTCGTCCTCGATACGAGTGGCTCGATGGGATTCTCATCGAAAGGTATGCTCACAAAAATCGACTACGCAAGACGTATCGCAGCAACGCTCGCTTATCTCGCTGCTCAGCAAGGCGATGCCATCGGACTTGCAACGGTCGCTGAAAAGATTGTGCAGAACATTCCTGCGAAACGATCCGCAGCACACTTAAAGCTTGTGTTCGACACCCTAGAAAAAACGAAACCGCAAGGTGAGACACTCTTGCCGAGTATCCTCGACGAGTTAGCCGAAACCGTTCGCCAACGCGCTTTGGTCGTTGTCATCTCCGATTTCTTTGTACCGACGGAAGAGCTCAAACGCTGTTTCGAACATTTGCGTTTTCGCAAGCATGACGTGGCTGCATTCCATTTGCTCGATCCACAAGAGATCGAGTTTGCGTTTGGTCGGCCAGTCCGTTTTGTGGATATGGAAGGGAACACATCGGTGTTTGTCGAGCCAACAGAAATCGCAGATCGATATCAGCGGGCGTTGACCAAGTACTTACAAGCCATGCAGCAGATTACGCTTGAGACCGGGGTGGATTACCATCGCGTTCAAACCGATGAGTCGTATGAACATCCTTTGATGCGTTTCTTGGTCGCTCGCACACGAGGACGAGGGGTGCGATGAACTTCCTACAACCCTGGATGCTCCTGGCTCTCCCGTTGGCCGCCATCCCGATCATCATTCACTTAGTCAACCAACGCCGCTTCCAAACGGTACCTTGGGCCGCCATGCGATTTCTGCTGGAAGCCACCAAGATGTCGAGCGGGTACACGAAGCTGCGGCAATGGTTGATCTTGGCGATGCGGACACTTGCGATCGCAGCGTTGATTCTGCTGACCGCACGTCCGCTAACCAGCGGTCTGCTCGCTCTGCTCGGCGGAGATTCCAACCGGGTTGCGATTGTTGTTCTTGATCGGTCCCCGAGTATGGGTCAAGCTTCGGAGACGGGAACCCAAACAAAACTCGAACAAGGTATCGATCAACTTGCTGAGACCTTCAAGACGCTTGGTTTGCAGCGGATCGTGCAGATCGATCCTCTTGCGGAGAAACCCGAAGAGTATCCATCGATTGCACAATGGCTTCGCGCGGCACCTCGTCAAACTTGGAGTGCATCGAGCGACATCCCGGGCCAATTAGAACAAGCACTCCTTTACGCAAAGAACAATCCTGCTGGCAACACGATGGTTTGGCTTTGCTCGGACATGCGAGATAGCGATTGGAAAAGCCAGGATGGACGATGGAAGGGGATCCAAGACGGATTCAGAGATCTTGGGCCTTCCGTACGATTCTCGATCTTGGACTTGTCGAATGCCCAAGAAAACACATCGGCAGCTAATCGTTCGATTCGCATCACTTCAGCACGGCGCATTGAGACCGAGACCGGGCCGGAACTATCGTTGAATTTCCGCATTGAACAGACCGGAACTGCCCCGGCATCCACCGATCCTATTCCTGTAGAGATCTCTGTTGGAGAAAACAGGTCGGTAGTCCAAGTTACATTGCAGGGGAACGCGGCCCAGTTGACCGACTACCGAATTCCACTTGAGCCATCCAAGACCCCTGGAACCGAGAGTACGAGTGACACCAAGGATCGGGCTGCTCGGGGCTACGGTTCGGTACGTTTGCCGAGCGACAGCAATCCGAGTGACGATACCGATTACTTTGTCTTTGAACCGGCTCCGACCCGCCGGACGCTGTTGATCAGTGAGACACCGGAGTTGGTCCAAGCGATTGAATTGTGTGCGAGTATCTCACCGGAGCAGAGTGTGCGATGCGAAGCGGAGTTAGCGAGTTTAGCGCAGTTTGAGTCGACCGACTTGAGCAATGTTGCGTTAATTGTGTGGCATGAGAATTTGCCGACGGGAAAGCCGCTTGAGATTTTGACAAGGTTCGTCACATCGGGGGGGCAATTGTTGCTGTTGCCTCCAGAGTCTCCCGATTCGACGGAGGCATTTGGAGTTCAGTGGTCGACGTGGGAAGCCCTTCAAGCTGATGTAGGGATTAGTGGTGCAACAGATCCCCAGGGAGGCGAAGCGAGTCCTGGATCTGGGCAGGGTGGAAATGGTGATGGGCCATCCGACCGGTTTGCTCGGATAGCGCAATGGCAAAACGACTCGCAGCTACTTTCCAACACTCTCAATGGCGCACCGTTGCCGCTTGGGCAACTAGGAATTCGCAGGTTATGCAACATCAACGGCAAGCTTGAGCCGCTTGCTTCGTTACCCAACGGCAAACCGTTTTTAGCGAGCGTGCCGTTATCTGCGGAGCAATCGCTTCCGGTGTTGTTGTGTGCAACGACACCATCGGATCGCGACTCAACATTAGCGGGGGATGGCGTGGTGCTTTATGTGACAATTCAGCGATTGCTTGCTACCGGTGCGCAGCGTGTGGGGACAACCAAGCTTGTGGTAGCGGGTATTGAGCATCAAGCGGTGGATGCGAATGCGAAGATGGATTTAGGGAATACCGAAGCTCCATCGAACGAGTACCCCATGCATGCGGGAGTGTATTCCACGGACGAGAATCTCGTAGCGGTTCAGCGTGAGGAGGCGGAGGACTTGCCTAGGTTTGTGGAAAATTCGGCGTTGGAGCGGTTATTTGGGGATTTGAATTGGGCCAAGATATCAGCGGGCAAGAAAGCCAACAGTTTGGTCCAAGAGATATGGCGATGGTTTGTAGCGTTGATGCTTTTTGCATTATTGCTAGAAGCGTTATTGTGTTTGCCGAAAGTCAGCAAGAAAAAGAGAGCCGATGGCGCGAGATAGTTGAGAGGAGAAAGTTGAAAGTAGAAATGCGAGGGACAAATGCCATGTTGTCTTCTTTGCGTCTTCGCGTGAGACATTGGCGAAATGGGCTCAAAAAACAGTGGGGAGGTTGGCTGTCGAATTGCCGGTCGTTGCCTATAGGCTTCCCAGCCGCGAAATGGCAGATACGATAGGATTAGGCGGGGGTGTTCGCTGAGAGAAACGATACGTGAATTGCAGTAAGGCAGGTCAGACGATGGAATTGGCAGCAACATACCACTACTGTCCAGCATGTGGATCTCCTCGCAAGTCTTTTGCACCGTTGCGTCCATTTCGGTGTAGTGAGTGTGGTCACTCGACATTTTTCGGGCCCGTATCAGCGGTGGGAGCGATTGTTCGCAATAGTTTAGGGCATGTGTTGTTATTGCGACGAGCGAACGAGCCGGGCAAGGGGATGTTGGGGATGCCGGGAGGTTTTGTGGATCCCGGGGAGAATGCGGAAGAGGCGCTCAAGAGAGAGGTGCTAGAAGAAGTCGGCTTGCATGTCACGAAGCTAACCTATGTGATTTCGCGTCCCAACGAGTACTTGTATCGCGGCATTCATTTGCCGGTGCTTGATTTCTTTTACATTGCAGAAGTAGCTACTGGGGAGATCACCAACTCGGATGGTGAGATCACATCGTGGATCTGGACAGACTTGAGCGATGCGGTGCTTGATCAGCTTGCGTTTGAGTCAAACCGTCAGGCTTTACGCTATTACCGTGACCATTACGAATGAGTCTTCCCGTGTTCGCGGATTGCGGGGGAGAGTGGAGTGCTGAAGGCAGCGATCCGCTACCAAGCGGTTGCACCTTTGAGCCG
>CAZACJ010000073.1:8440-25492 GCA_964483385.1 uncultured Pirellula sp.
GGATGCGCGAGCACCGGGTAGTTTTGAGCCGGGATGCGCGAGCACCGGGTAGTTTTGAGCCGGGATGCGCGAGCACCGGGTAGTTTGGCGTACACGGTACTGTTCATCAACACGCACAATCAATCAGTCTCTACAACGTCATGGTTTTCGATTGATTGGAACGTGCGATGAGTTGAGCGTGGTTGATACAAACACCCCGCGGTTTGGGCGAAGCGGGCTCAGAGAGTCGGGAGCAGAGAGGGGCAATTGATTTGAGGGTATTGGGCTATGGGGGGGCATAGATTGTGCCGGTGTAGGCCTGACCTCTAAACGAAGAAACCCGGTTGGGTTAGCAACCGGGTTCGTGTGACTTTTTAACTCGAGTAAGGAGAGCGACTACTCGCGTGGGCGGATAGCACCGGTCAAGCCGCTGTAGTCGACTCGGTCGTCGTTGTGCCAGAGGGGTTGCCCCAACTCGACACGTCGACGGAGGACTTCAATCTTCTCTTGCGATCCTGCTGGGGCATCAGTTGGCAGGAACTTGGCGTCCACAACAGGATCAAAATCCTCATCGTGACCGTACTTGAGAATGGCTTCGAAAACGTTCTTGCAAAGATTGCTCATACGAAAGGGAACCCTATACGAAATAATTGTCGGAAATCGACTCCGAAATCGCTTTCCGCTATGTTTGATATGGATTATTCGTACGTAAAGTTGAAAGTCAAGCAAAAATAAACGCGATTTTCACGCAGAATTTGCTATTTGGCGGGCAATTCTCCCTAGGCAAACCGTGATGCCTTGCCTAGCCAGCCCCCTGTCAGCCTTGCGAAGGAAGAGACCGCTCCATGGCAGGCCGGTAAAGGGGAAATCAACCCCCATAAGCTATCGAGAACGCTTTTGTCTCCAGGTTGCGGAAACGCTGGTTGCCCCGAACAAGAAAAAATAAAAAACTTTTGGCTCAAGAAAATCGACCAAAGTGTCCATGATCGATGAACCCTGGGTTGTATTGATGAGCTCGATCTGATTTGAGTCACATCAGGTGAACTTTTCCGATCTGCTTGATGTCTAAGCTCAAGGGTGTGGCGTGAGCCGCATTCTTAGCGACCAATTCAGACTATACTAATGCTGTTGTGACAAACGCCTTTCAGTGACTTCCTTCCAGGAGATGAAACACCTAGTGCATACGCACGATCGCTCTCAGAGTCTCGCCAGTGAACAGGGGATCCTGGCACGCTTGCTTCTCCCCAACGACATTGTGGCCGAAGACCCTTTCGATGAACTGAAGGGTTTAGCTGAAACCGCTGGCATTGGCGTCTGCGGCACCCTTTATCAAAAGCGAGAACATCCCGATCAGTCGACTTACCTTGGACGTGGCAAGGTCGAAGAGTTGGCAATGTTAGTCGAGCACTTCAAAGCTGACGTAGTACTTTTCGATAACGATTTGACTCCAGCCCAGACCCGTAATCTGGAAAAGGCGATTGGAACCAAGGTGATTGACCGCTCGGAGTTGATTCTCGATATCTTCGCGACCAATGCGCAGACGCATGAAGCGAGGCTTGCCGTGGAGCTTGCACAGCTCGAGTATTCGCTTCCGCGTCTCAAGCGGATGTGGACGCACCTTTCCCGACAAACGATGGGTGTAGGGATGCGTGGTCCTGGTGAAAAGCAATTGGAAGTCGACCGTCGTCTGGCTGAAAAACGGATCCACGATTTGCGCACTGATTTATCGAAAGTCGAACGGCGCAAAGCTCGCGAAGTCGCTTCGCGCGACGGTACGTTTTGCGTCTCACTAGTAGGCTACACGAATGCCGGCAAAAGCACCCTCATGAACTCGCTTACCGGTGCTGGCGTAGAAGCTGCCGATAAGCTTTTCGCGACCCTCGATACGCGTACCCGTCGTTGGATGCTCCCGGGCTGGGGGCCTATCCTTTTGAGCGATACAGTCGGGTTCATCCGGGATCTACCCCACCACTTGATCGCGAGCTTCCGCGCGACGCTTGAGGAAGCCCGCCAAGCGGACTTGCTCATGCACGTCGCTGACGCCAGCAACCCTGCCGTTTTGCAACAAATCTCGTCGGTCTACAAAGTTCTCAAAGAACTTGGAATCGAAGAAAAAGACACGCTCTTGATCCTCAACAAGTGCGATCGCCCTGGAGCCCTAGAGCGTATTCATCAGATCCTTGATCGTTATCCCAATGCAATTCCTATCTCCGCAAAAAGTGGCGAAGGGATGCAGAATCTTGCGATGGCCGTCAGCGATTCGCTTACGACGAACTTCGTCGAACTCGAGTTGCGGTTACCTGTTTCCGATGGCAAAACCATCGCTTGGCTCGCCACCCATGCGGAAGTGCTTTCGAAGCACTACCAAGACGATTTGTGTTTGGTTCATTGCAGGATGAGTGCAGGAGCTGCAGGTAAACTCGCGGGCCAAGGCACCGATATGCGAGTCCTCAAGGGGAAGATTCCTGAACCCGCCAAACGAGGGCTTCCCAATGCTGCGACTTATATCCCTGCCGAGCATGATCATATGGACGATGAGCACTCAAAAAGGATCGAACAAGCCGAGGCGATCAGCTCGATCCAAGCATCGCAATCCGTTCAACCTCATGCAGTACAACCCAAAGTAGGTTGACGCCATGCCCCGCCGACGCTTGAAAGGCTTGCGCATCCTCCTTACGGGCGCCAGCAGCGGGATCGGCTTCGCCATGGCGAACCAGTTGGTCAGCGCCGGCGCGCATGTACTCGTGACTGCTCGCCGTCGTGAGCGTCTTGAATTGCTCGCCAAGAACTTATCGTCACACTTGCAATCCCCGTCCGCGCAGAACGCAGGTGTTGGATCGATTCACATGCTTGATGGGGATCTGACTGAGCCTTCGCACCGCGAGTCCTTAATCCGTTGGTGTGATTCTCATTGGCAGGGTCTTGACGTTCTGATCAATAATGCCGGTGCGGGAGCTATTGGTCCTTTCGCGCTCGCCAATGTAGAGCGGATGCGCCGCGTGATGGAAGTTGACTTCTTTGCCCCTGTCGAATTGACCCGATTAGCGATCCCGTTATTACAGCGAGGGCATCGCCCTGCGATCCTAAACATTGGCTCCGTACTTGCGCATCGCGCGGTA
Organism: uncultured Pirellula sp.; assembly: GCA_964483385.1. Taxonomy (GTDB): domain Bacteria; phylum Planctomycetota; class Planctomycetia; order Pirellulales; family Pirellulaceae; genus JBKCUI01. Next base: position 11,539 of record CAZACJ010000073.1, read on the forward strand.
CCGAACAAGAGCGAATACTGCGCAGCGAAATTCGCATTGCGAGGATGGGCCGAAGCCCTCCGCGTGGAGCTTGCTCCACTGCGCATCGAAGTCCTCATGGTCAGCCCGAGCACCACTCGCTCGGAGTTCTTTGATTCCCTTGTCGACACACCAGCGACCGCGCGTAGTCGAAGTATTGGGAGTATGTCCCCCGAGGCGGTTGCAGCCAAAGCCATCTCGGCGTTGGTTCGTTCCAAACGTGAAATGATACTGAGCCTAGGCGGTAAGGCGCTTGTGGCCATGGGGCGTTGGCTCCCTTCTCTGACCGATCGAATTTTAGAAAAGAGTATTACGCAACGAAGCCAAGATGCAGAGAGGTCGACAAAACCTTGAGCCATTTAACGCCGTTTCCCCCAATCCCGACAAACAACCGATGAGTTTGGCGGATTTCTTCACCGATTCTCCCCGTAGTGGCCGGAAAAACCACTTCCGCGAATTTCCCATCGAATTTACGATGTTTCCCTTGGATTTCGCAAGCTCGTTGTGAGGAACTCCCGGGGGCCCGGAGTGGATATTGAACGAACGCAAGACGAATTGAACGGAGAGCTCGATCGAGTGCTCGGATACTTGAATTTCTCGTCGGGAAAACCCGATGCGAAGTTCCTTGCGGCAATGAACCGTCTCTACTCGAAATCCATCGAAGGTGGAAACGCAAACGGCCGTGTTGCGTCCCCTCGCACCGGCCGTAGCTCCAAGCGATGGAAAGCCTCCCCATACGCTGGACTGCCAGCTTGGGTTACCATCGAGCAATGGCTCTCTGACCGTCTTGACGAACTGCAACGCACCAGCACGATCTACACGCAGTGCGAACAAGCCCGCCAAGGGATCGAACTGGTTTGGAAGTCCCTACTGCCCGATTATTTGGACTTCCATAGCGATCTGCTTTTCCACCAAGAACCCGAGGGGATATTCAATGGGCTGTTCCTAGGCCGAGCGATCGAAGCAGTCCTGCAACAGGGTGGCCCCTGGCAAGAATCCCAACGCATCGTCCCTTTGGCTATTGAGCACCTGAATGATTACGTCGGTTATCGCCCCGTGGCAACTCTAGAAGGTCATGCTCTCGAACCCTATCCTCATGAATGGCTTGGGGCCCTGCCTCTGTATATTCGCGATGTCGGCGTAGCTTACGGACCCTACCAAGATTTGATTTCCAAGGCCCATCAAATCCTGCTTGAAACTCCACCGGCAATACTAAGGGAAGCCCAATTCGATCCAGAGCTACTCGATGAAATCGCTCTTGATCCCCGCGCTTACGATTTTGATCATCCCGTCAACAAACGGCCAAATTATTACTTTGGGCAATGGGACCCAAACCGCATCGACTCGAAAGGGTATTACCGCCGATTTATTTTGCAACAAGTCACCATAGATGCCTTGATGATCCGGGTAAACCAAGGACTGGCCGGTTCCCAAGAAACGCCCCAAGACGAACTTGTTACCGAAGCCGCCGCGGTGCTTGCAGGTACCATGCTCATGGCTTCGGGTATCTCGGGCGCAAGCCCCACTTCTATCGCTTCTACCACCAGTCTCGCGGATCTGATGGGCTCCATCGCACAATACCGCGATGCCTTTTACAACGCGTTTCTAAGCCAGTTGCCGGAGGGCCCACACCGTGAGCGGCTGCTGGCCGAGGCCCAAATTCGACGCCAGCCCTTGGGGGGAGCTCGCCAAGAACTCAATACAGCACTTGGACGATTGCGAGCTGCTCAAGTCGAGCGGATCCAAGTCGCTCGGATCTTCGCAAGGATGGGAAGCGCCAAAGCTGCAAAAGAGGAATCGGATGACGTTCAAGTCCCATCCGCGAGAATCTTGTGCCGCATCGATTGTCTTTTGACCACTGGAAATCAATTGCTTCGTCGCGGTGAGATCCAAAAGGCAGCCTCTATCCCCGACCAAATCGAAAACCTCATCGAGCGAGGTATCGCTTGCGGTGCACTCGTGGACCCCTGGAACATTCTCGGTTTCGGCGGAAACTTCAACCGCTTTGTCGGTTCCGATGCCAGCGTGATGGACGAACGTGTCCATGAATTGGTTCAAATCATGGAGCAGACCTTCGGCCTGTTCTCGAAAATCTGGAGGGAAGCCGCAGCGAGGGACGAAGAAACGCTCTGCGAAGAAACAGCAGCACGCTTCGAACGGATGGTGAAGTGGTGGCGAAAATACGCTGCGCATGAAGTCAGCGATGTCCATGCAACAGACCCAAAAACAACTCTTGAGTCCGCTGAGCTCGTCGCGCGCGCTCTGCGGCTCTGGCACCGTGGTGGAGCTGCTGCCGGAGACTTGAAATTCTGGTCGCCACACGCTTCCATGTTCGACTCCCCCAAAGCCTACGCGCTGGTGATCGAAGCACTGCTAGACCGAAATGACTTCGTCGGCGCAAAAGCACTCTTGATACACTGGCTCTACCAATCCGACCGCGTCGGACTCACTAGCGGGTCGATCACCTACTCAGACCTCGCTCGACGTTGGGTTGAACGATTGCTCGCTCCAGAACAAATCACTCGACGACCCGCCCAAGAAACCTGGGCTCTGATCGAAAACTTCTTCGATCTGCTCCAAGCGAACGCGGAAGGCTACTGGCAATCACCCGTCTTCCAACTCGAGAAAAGAAATCATGGTGGCTCCGGCCAACGACCCAGTAACTCAGACCCAATCGATCCCGCAGATATCCATAGCGACAGCTTGGAGGTCGACGAAGAATCTTCGCGATACGAAGCTGCTTACCAAGACGTCAGTTATGTTGACTCGACCAATGATGGACACGATGGTCCTGTTTATGAATACGATAACGGTAGCGACGAATCTTTTGTCGAGGAATCCAAACGCATCGGCGAACACTTGCTGTTCCTCAGTGGCTTGGCTCACATGTGGAAACAGGTGGCTCAAGGCATCGGTGTTCTGAAATCGACTTGCGATGCAAACGAAGGAAGCGACAGCGAGTCAAAAAGCAATTCAGAAACGACAATCAATTCTTGGACACATCAGGCTGATGTCGCGCTAGACGGTTGGGTCAAAAGCTGTCTTTCTCAACGCACGGGCCTGGCCGAGCTTCTTGATCAAGTCCACGCGTTTACTATCGCTCGCGGTGGTACCGATACCGATTCCATGACACGTTACGATAGTCAACGCGTGGCCAAAGAATCTTTGCTCGAGCGGATCCTTATGACCGCTGTGGAAATGTCCGATGCCAGCCGACTATTGCTCGCAACCCAAGCCAGCGGGCAGCGTACTGCGACTACGGGATCCAACGACGAACAAGTCGCTATCGAGCTCTATGCCGGGTTGATAGCAGGCAGTCGCGAACAGGTGCTCGAAGCGTTCCCTCGATACATCCAAGCGATTCTGCCTGAACCGCTCCTCTACGTTTCTCTCGCCCGAGGAGGAAAACCGCGCGATATCCTACGCGCTCGCGCAAGACGCCGGACTCTGTCTCACCTGCTGACATGGCTACCGCGCCAAGGTTTCTATCAAGACGCTTGCCAACTGATCGCAGCCGCACGCCACATGGAAATGCATAACCATGTCGGACATGGCGCAGTGACCGAATTCGATGACCTGTTTCAAAAGGCCTTCAAAGCGATGGTAAAGGCGTTGATCCGAAACGCTTACCAATGGTCTGGCTTCGATCCACAGCTTCCAAAAAACAATTCGAAACGTCGTACCAAACGAGTGCGAGAGTACGAGTCAAGCGAATTACCACAGTGTCCAGAAGACTTTCAAACACTCGAACTTGACGCCCTCGTCGACCTGAACCTCCCCGAACCTGACCCGGAGGTCCTCGTCCCCCTACTCGAACAACTGACCGAGCGCTTATTGGGACACTGGCTTAGCCACTCACGCACCTTGCGATTGAGCGTCCTCGAAACCGTCGATCACCCCAAACGCTGGAAGAAACTCTCCGAATTCATCCAGCGCTATGGCAAAGGTCTCTTCACGCAAGGTTTCCTGCGACTTGCTCATGTGCGTGCTATCCTGCACCAAGGTGTCGGAAACTGGCTACAGTCTGCTATGGAAAACCAAGACAGCGAAGAAATCCAACCGCTGCTCGATGCCATCGAGTCCGGCGAGTTACAGATGGCCGAAGCCGAACAATGGCTTGCCATCGTCTTCGAAGCCATCATCGACCACTACGCGGAATACAAAGATTACAACAGCACTACGACCCAAAGCGATCGCGGTGAAATGCTCTACATGTTCCTCGATTTCCTTAGACTCCGCGTCCGTTACGATCGCGTCTGTTGGAATTTCAAACCAGTCTTTTGGGCCCACGAAGTCCTCGTGCACGCAGGCTGCCAACAATCGGCAAATCAATGGCGACGCGCCCTCTCCGACCGCGTTGCAAAAGAAGCAGAGTCCTACATGGAGAAACTAAAACAGCTCCAAGATGCTTACGCGATGAAAATGCCATCCGTCGCCGATCGACTCAATGAACGTTTTCTCAAACCGATGACTATCGACCGCATGCGAGCTCTAATACGACCCGCGATGCGCCAACTACGAGGCAATAACTCTGAACATTCCAGAGCCTTCGACCTCCTCGTTCAAGAAGCACACTTGATGATGCGGGAACCCACTGGCGTAGGACTCGAAGTCCCACCCTGGCTAGTCGTTCTCGATGAAGAAGTCGATCGCGTCCTCGATCAAGAAAACAGTACCCACCCTCTGATCCGACTGGAACAAACCGTTCCCCTCCGAAATGTTACTCTAGAACACGTTCAAGAAGAGCTAAGAAAATCGCAAGACGACGTGCCGACCCTTCCTGGCCCCCCGGCAACCTAAAGCACCGCTGACCCTCTACCATCGGTTCCGGCAATGAACCATCCGCCAGCGAAGACCGCTGGCCCAATAAAACGACCGCTGGCCAAATGAAATTACTGTAGCTTTCGCCAAGACTTCTCGAACGTCAAGAACTTATCCCGATCCTCGCGAGCCTCTAGTCCCAAAGACTTCACCCCCCAGTACTCCGTGAGTTTCTTCAGATACTCGCTCACCCCTTTCTCGTCCCCCCGCTCGCCACTCTGCATTAAGAAAAACTTAAACGCCTCCAACGATTGAAATCCCTTCTCTTCGGCTTCTTGAAACGATTTCCTCGCCCCGCCTATATTCCCCTGCTCCAAGTCCATCCGAGCGCGCAAATCCAACATCAATGGATCCTCTGTAGAGGCGTAAACTTCATCGATCGCATCTGCAATCCTACCGCGGGTAACCAACGATGTGTTCCCCTCACCTGCAGCCATCCAAGCTTGAATCAATGCGATCGAATTATTCGAGAGCACAACTTGCGATCCATCCGCCGAATTGCCATCCGCTTGCTTTAGCACCCATTTTCCATCGTCGACCTGAAGCGACATTTGTTCCCGACAGAACGAGTGTATTGAGCGATCCGTCTGCCAATCGATCAGATTGATCAAAGCTGGACTCTTCGCTCCATGGGAAAACACCAAAACCGCATAGCCATACAGCTTGCTCGCATAAAAATCTTTCACCTTGATCCCACGTTTGAGACTCGCTTCGATATTCAGTGACTTCGTGTTGAAGATCCCTTTATAGTTTTCGGTGAATTCATCGAAATTGATCAATCCTGCGATCTGCGAAAGCACTTGCTCGGATGACACCAATTCCGCTGGAGTCTTCTCTTCTCGGTAATATCGCACCAGGATTGCTGTCTCATCACTCGCCACCGAGTACCCGATGATCCTCCAGTCATGGTAACCCAACGCAATCGCTTGCGAATTGTCAAAGAAATCCTTCATCATGATCGTGATAAGTTTTCGCTGACCAACCGCTTTGCTATCTTCCGACCGCGTATTCTCCACCGCCTCTCTACCGTACTGAACGATGTCCGCAACCTGCTTGGTTGTGAAGATCTTGATCATGTCGTTGTACTGCGATTGCTTGGCTAACTCGACAAAGTTCTCTGCGATTTTCAGAGAAGCTCTCGCACTCTTTTGCTCAGCGGGGAACTTCGACCAACCGTTGAAATCCTGCCATGCAACTCGTGGTTCGCGCACCTTTGGTTTTTCATCCCCCTTTTTCTTCGCTACATCAACAGGGATCTTGAGCTTGCGAACGATGCTCAGCTGATCCAATCCCAAGACAGCGCCCACCATCAGGCCCGTTGAAAGAAATGTCGATAATGCAACGATAGGCCAGCCAGGCTCAAGCAATGGCGACGGAATCAAATTTAGAAACGAAAACCGACGTCCTCTCGCTCCTAACTTCTGCGTACCCCCCTGATAATCCGAGGGGTCAAGCGACATTTCGTCCTCCTCTGCCAACTCATCATCAAACTCATCGGAGGCACTCCGTGACTTCGACGACTTTGACGGATCCAAACGAACAACATCCCCGCAATTCGGACATGTCACTCCACGAGTCGATAACTCTCGTGTTTCGGCTCGCACCTGCGAACCGCAACCGCATATGATGTTTCGTTGCATAATAGGAGTTTAGTCGTACCCAAGGCACTAGCTGGAGAGACCAAGCCAATCAACTAAAGAACACTTCGTTTGCAGTGCCCTACTCAGCGATACAACCTCTCAAGGCCCGTCAGTCCGGAAAACCCGGCTAAACGGACCGTGCTCAAGATGAACGATGACGGGGTTCGTTAGACACTTGCAGAAACCGCAATCCAGAAAGAATGTCGCAAACTGATTCAATAGCAAGCCATTCCCAGGAGGTTCATCGAGTGTTTTTTCTGGGCTGAACACCAACTACGACAAGATGTCACGCATTGACCTTCGCCAAAGCGGATTTCGCGGTCGCGACACACTTGCGAATGTCTTCAATCGGATCCTTCGGATTCTCTTCATACTCCAACGAAAGCGCTCCATCCGTAGGAAACTTCGCTTGTACCAACGCATCGAAAACTGCTCCGCAGTCCAGATGGCCCTGCCCAAGCAACACACCGCGAGTATTCTCCTTCATTTCGGCAAAGTCCTTCAAGTGAATCCCGTACAAGCGGCCTGCCAGCGCTCGAATCACTTCCACCGGTTTTTCACCGGACCGAATGAAGTGCCCGAGATCGGCGCAAGCGCCAATTCGGGGGTCACGCCCTTCGATTGCTCGCAAAACATCCACCACCTTGTTGAACCGATCCGACGGTCCATGATTGTGAATCGCGATCCGAATGTCGAACTCTTTCACCAGCTCGTCGAGGCTGTCCATCGAATCCGGTGTGGGAGCCGCCGAAATGTTCTTAATACCCGCCTTCTTCGCAAACTCGAATACCTTGCGGTTCGCCGCACCATCCTTAGTGAAACCATTCACCCCGTGCGCAGAAATCGTTAACCCCAACCCGCGAACCTTCTCAACCATCGAACGAATCTGTTCGTCCGTCGCATTCAGAGGAAACATTCCACTGAAAAACTCAACCGCCTCGAATCCTAACTGCTTTGTATGCTCCAATGCCGCATCGACCGGAAACTCGCGCAATGAATAAATTTGCAAGCCTAATTTCAATCCCGCCCGCTTCGCTTCCTGAGCGATCAGCTGTTGCATTGGCGACAATGCAAAAACGCCCGCACACAACCCAACAGACTGCAACCAAGCTCTTCGGTGGGTCGTCGCACGTCCGTCCGATTCAGAACCGCTAGTTTGAGATTCAATTCGCATATTAAGCCCTTCGTAGTTTCATGCTGGAGGAATTCAGGAGAGAATAAGCTGTAAGGAAAAGGGTTGTCAGACCTGGCCAGCAAAGTACACTTCTAGCCCATGTGGATAAGTTGCAACTATGCCACCGGTGCCAACAGTCCAAGGACATTAACCAGTTTCGCACTTACAGCGAGTCATGTTATCGTACTCGATTTTCGGGTGTAGAACCCGCAGGATTTTCCATGGCCAGCAAAGATTTTGACATCGATCAACTCGCGGCCTACCTGCATTTGAGCCCCGATCAAGTCACCAAAATGGCTTCCCGAGGAAAACTCCCCGGCCGTAGAGTTAACGGAGCTTGGAAGTTCTCTGAATCCGAAATCCATCACTGGCTAGAAGAGCAGATCGGTATCGTCGAACCCGATGAGCTTCAACGTGTCGAAATGATTATCGAGAAGTCCATCGACACCACCATCGATGATCGCGCAATGCTTTGGGAGTTCATGAGCCAAGATGCGATTGCGATTCCTCTAGATGCCCGAACCCGCAGCTCCGTCGCTCGCGAAATGTCAAACCTCGCCGCCAATACTGGGCTCCTTTGGGACTCGTCCCAAATGGCCGATGCCGTCTTGGCCCGCGAAGCCCTCCACCCCACTGCCCTCGAAAACGGTGTCGCGCTGTTACACCCAAGACGTCCACAATCCTCAATCCTCTCCGACTCCCTCGTCGCTCTTGGGATCTGCCCAAGACCTATCCCCTTCGGAAATACAGCCGGACTCCTCACCGATATCTTCTTCTTGATCTGCTCGACCGACGACAAAATCCACTTAAAAATCCTCGCTCGCCTAGCTCGACTCGTCACCGACGAAGTACTCTTAACTATGCTTCGCTCCGCCCAAAGCCCCGCTGAAGCATTCGAACTGATCCGCACCGCTGAAAACGAACTGGTCGCTTCAGATACTCGCTGATCCATACACCGCTTCGTCAAAATCACCCGGCATCTCCACAACCCATCGGCTCGCCCAACGAGCCAAGGTCACCAAGAGAACCGCGAAAAACTTCAGACCGAGTTCGCTGAAAACAGCCGCCAACAGATGACTTCTACCCCCAAGCCAAACTCGACGATTCTTGGATGGTGTGGACCGACCGACCCAGCTTGGCGCTCCCTTCTCGATTCTATCCCGACATCCCTGCTCCCTAACATTGATGTTCTACGCCCTTGCGACCTGATTGATTGGTTCAACGAACCAACCGAACTTTCCCAATCCCCGAAACGCTCACTCAAAGAGCAAGGCTCCAGCAAACGACTTCTTATCGCCTGCGAACATCGAAATGACCCTGCTCTCACTCTGGTCGACCAGCTCCTGAATCCAAAACCTCGCTCACCCCAAAAAACAAGCTACGCCCCTCCCTTCGCTCTTGTCCTCGGAGAAGACTGGAAAGGACATCGACGCACCTTCCCCCTGCCCGATACACTCGAGACGTTCTACTGGTACGAATGGTTCGATAAAACACTCCCTTGGGTCCTTTTCGATCCGCCGCAATCCAACGATCGAAAACCGAACCGCCGAGCAAATCTCAATCCCCGCAGCGAGCTCAATCCCCGCGTTGCGAGAATACTCAACGCCAACGAACAACTCTCCCGTCACCTCACCACAAGCACCATACAAAATCAGCTATCGGCCAGCCTCTGGTGGATCCTCTCCGATCAACCCGACACCGCTACCTTTTGGTGCAGCCTCTTCGAAAGCTTCGGTGCGCGAACCGTCGGCTCACTCCTCAACGAACCTCACCCACAAATTCAACCCGACTGTATCCTTCTTGCGCCCCAGGCTCGTCCCCCCGAGTCCACGACTTCTGCGCAACCTCTCCAAGGAATCCTCAACTCCTTGACGGTACTCCGCGAAGACCATCCCAACGCCTTTCTCGCACTGATCTCCCCCTTTCCCCGCTTGAGCGATTGGCACCAACTTCATCGCGCAGGCCTAAACGCTATCACCGGCTACCCAAACTCGCCGCAAGGCCTTCTAAGCACTTGGCTTTTACGCAGCGCCTAATCCCTTGACGCCCCAATCCCAACGGCCTACAATCAAACAATCAATCGACTCATTAAGTGTTTAACTGTTGAGCGCCGAGCGAACCGCTTAATTGAGCGCCGAGCGAACCGTTTAATCGTCGAGCGACGAGTCATCTAGTTTGGTTGATGCCCCAAAACTTGACCTCTAAAAGATCCGCGATGGCTGCAAAAAAACGAGCAAGCCCCAAACAAAAAGAGACAACCAAAGCACCGCTAGGATGCGAACATGAACCTCATGCTTGCACCCCGGAAGAGCTTCTTGATTGGAAACTCTGTTCTCGTGCTGCAGGCATCTTCCGTGCTCTCGGAGACCCGAGCCGACTACAACTCCTCGCCCTCCTCGCTCGACGCGAAATGTGCGTAACCGAATTAAAATCACATCTCAACGATAACCTACCAGCAATTTCTCAACGGCTAAAAGTACTCCGCGCTGAGCGTATCGTACAAAGCCGCCGCCAGGGGAAACATATCCACTACTCTCTGGCAGATGAACATATCAAACAACTGATCTCCAACGGACTCGCTCACGGCGGCGAAGACCTCCACAAGAAACACCAATAAACAAGTTGCAAACGTTACTTCTGTCGGCACTTTACACCAATTGAACTCTGGAGAAAAAACTATGGGAAACCAACACGATCATCACGATCACGAGCACGGTAAAGGTTGCGGTCATACCGCTATCGAGCACAACGGCCACGTCGACTACTTGCACGATGGTCACTTGCACCACCCCACTAGCACGGGGCAAGTAGAAGAACACACGCTAGAGGTCACCGATTCCAATCCAGCGGCTTGCACCGGCGGTCATGTCTGTTCGGGACACGAAGCGGGACACGTTCACGGACCAGGTTGTGGACATCCGGCCGTACCTCACGGCGACCACGTCGATTACCTCGTCGATGGACACCTGCACCATCCTCACAACGGTCATTGCGACGATCACGGCAAAGTCCAAGTCGTCTCGCAGTAACTTTCCAGGGGGAATAAACGACTCAAACCGCGCAGTTCCTCCAAGCCCATGCAAACTTCGGCGGTTACCCAAATTTGGGAACCGCCCAGCTTTCGGAAATTGTTTGAATTGCTTGTCTTAAATCCCCCTTGACCTGTCTTGCTGATCTTGTCTATCCTCCCCGAAGTCCAGGGCAAGCTCGGCAAGATCGGCTAGCCTGGTTGGAATTACAGGATAGATCTGTCGCGGCAAGCGGCGGCGGGTCGTGAGCGTTCAACAAGGATGGTTGAGTCCCATGTCCACTACGAAAACAGTCTTTACCACTGGCGAAGCGGCTAAGATTTGCAAAGTTAGCCAGCAGACCATTATCCGTTGTTTCGACAACGGAACACTCAAAGGATTTCGCGTACCGGGAAGTCGGTTTCGCCGAATCCCGCGCGATCAACTCTTCGTCTTCATGAAAGACAATGGTATCCCTACCGATGCCCTCGAAAGCGGCAAAAAGAAGCTTTTGATCGTCGATGATGATCAAGACCTGGTAGACCTGATGCGAGATGCCTTTGAACGCGACGGACGTTTCGATATCCGTACCGCAAACAACGGCTTCGATGCTGGAATGCAAGTCAAAGAGTTTCGACCCGATCTCGTCGTACTCGATGTCATGCTGCCCGATATCAACGGTCGCGAAGTCTGCCAACGCGTTCGATCCGATCGCACAATGGATACCGTGAAAATCCTCTGTATCTCTGGTATGGTCGAATCGGACAAAATCGCCGATCTTCGCATGGCTGGTGCGGATGACTTCATGCAAAAGCCATTCACGACCGATCGCCTCCTCGAACGTGTATGCGACCAACTCGAGATCGATCGTCCAATCGCGATGGCTGGCTAATTACCAACTAGAAGCCTGTCGCAGTCGCTGAAGTACCTCGGCTATCCTTGCCGCACCTTCCTCGACCTCTCGCGCGCTGGTTTCATGCGATAGGCTTAATCGTATCGAGCCCCGGACCTTCTCGGGGCTCAACCCCATGGCTTGCAGTACGTGCGAAGGTTGGCTCGATCCGCTCGCACAAGCCGATCCGGTTCCGCAAGCCACGCCGCTGCGATCCAACGCCAGTTGCAATACCTGCCGATCCAATCCAGGAAATGCGATGCTGATCGTGTGGGGCAATCTCTCGACATCCTGGCCATGGATGCAAGCCCAGGGGTGACGTTCTAACAAGCAACGCTCCAACTCCTTGCGTCGCTGCTCCATTCTCGCGCGTCTCTCGCTCAACTCTTCCCTCGCGAAACGCACCGCTGCAGCAAAACCACTCGCTAATGCCGGATTCTCCGTACCAGGTCGCACACCAAGCTGCTGAAACCCTCCGTAAAACATCGGCTCCAATTTCAGCCCATGCCGCACCACCAATGCGCCAATCCCAATCGGCCCATGTAACTTGTGCGCCGTAATACTCATCGCGTCGACCCCCAAAGCCTCAAACGACAATGGGATCTTTCCCAAACCCTGTACCGCATCGCAATGTACCGGTATCCCTAGCGGTTTACAGATCTCAACTAACGGCTCGATCGGCTGGATTACCCCCGTCTCGTTATTCGCAAGCATCACCGATACCAATGCAATCGCATCACCGCGATTTACCCAATCCCTCAAGGGACTCAAATCAACCCGACCACTTGAATCACAAGGCAAATAATCAACCTCACGACCCATGGCTGCCAATCGTTCTGCCGCAGCTAATACACTCGGATGCTCGATCGATGAAACTACCACCCGCCCCGCTCGCAAGCGACTGATTCCGAAAATCGCCAAATTGTTCGCTTCGGTCCCACCACTCGTAAAAACCAGCGCATCACTCTGCATCCCTTGCATCCTCGCGGATACATCACCAAGCAACGAATCCCGAGACTCCTCAACCACCCGACGCGCCTCTCGTCCTGGCCCATGCTGACTGCTCGGATTCACCCGACGCGCTCGATATTCAGCACATACCCGCTCACCGACCCTCGGATCCATCTGCGTCGTCGCGTTGTTGTCGAAATAAATCACAGTAAGTTTAAATCACAGTAACTTTGCTAAATAAATGCAACTCACAAACCCGCTACCCCGAAATTTGCTTCGCACATTATCAACGAAACTCTCCAAGGAGCAAATGGCAGAGCAGGCTCCGGCAGCGACCAACGAAGTCAAAGAACGAACGTGGCACCGGTTGTTACGTCCGCGTTGGCGTAGGCATCGGTTTTAACGAACCGAGCCCCCCGTCGATCTGCAATACCTGACCTGTAATCCAGTCATTTATCGGATGGGCCAAAAACACAATACCTCTCGCAATGTCTGCCCCTTCGCCAAATCGCCCCAACGGATGCATCCCCAATGAAACTTCCGCACTCCGCGCATTACCCCACACCCTCTGAGTCAACGGAGTTTGAACCAACCCCGGTGCAATCGCATTGATCCGCACCCGCTTCCCCGCATAAGTCATCGCGGCGGAACGCACGAGCCCCTCTATCCCACCCTTGGCCGCCGCAATCGCCTCATGATTCGATAAACCGATCGATGCAGCCGATGAACTCATCAATACGACACTGCCACCCTCCTTGAATCTCGGCACAAACGCCCGCAACACACCTGCAGCCGAAGTCAAATTCGTTGCAATCGCGCTCTCCCACTCGTTGCGGCTCGTCAAATGAATCGGCTTGAGCAACACGGAACCAGCCAGGTGGACGACACTACTGTATCCACCCAAAGCAGCATCGGCCGCCACAGCTGCATGCTCCATTGCATCCCAGTCGATCGCGTCCGCAACACAATACCCCCAGCCATAATGACTCGCCAACTCCGCTAACTTATCCTTGTCTCGTCCTACCAAAAAGGCTTGACCACCTGCATCGTGAATCTCCTTGCACGCAGCTCGCCCAATACCCCCATAAGCACCAATTACAACACAACGGAACGCTGGACAATTTACCGGATCTGACATCGTGAATCCCACCTTTCGAAGCTTATGTTTTTCGCGTACTGTCGCGATACCCGCTACTGTTTTTTGTATCGCTTTTAGCCGGAGTCGTACTGCATGCAACCCCACCCCGTCTCACGCAAAAAACTTAGCCGGAAAGCGCGAGCTCCGGGTGATTTGCATCGGACACGCTCACTCAATTGCACGTTCCAATCCATCGAACACCACAACGTTGTAGCACTGATTGGTTGCGCGATTTGATCTATTGTACCGGGGACGCCAACCACCCGGTGCTCGCGCATTCCGGCTCAGAGGACCACCCGGTGCTCGCGCATT
>CAZACJ010000074.1:0-5037 GCA_964483385.1 uncultured Pirellula sp.
CGCCTCTACTCCGGGACGATCTGCATTCGATGAACCGGCTCGCTAGGGAGTAACGACGAAGCCACCCCATTCGCCCAATCGTCAAAACCCGCTCGATAATACGATGATAACGGATGACCCGACGCTCCCCCAGGCTGATGGTATATACCAGCCCCCTCCAATCCCGGACTTACTACCAACCGCTGCGACGCTCCTCCCGATGGACTCTGAACTCGCGGCATATGACTGTCTCCAGGTAACTCCACCGCTGGCATGTCCAAAAATGCTCCCAATGCCGGCACCGCTCGCGTTAACGGATGCCGTATCGCTGCCCGATTTCGCTTGCCCCAAGTCGCTTGCGATAACGGTTGCTCCCTCGTTAACTCTATCTCCGTACTCTTCGCCGCGTCCCTCAATAACTCTTCCCAACTCTCGTACTCCACCGGTAACCAATGCTCCGGCCTCTGCTCAATCAACTCCTCGACGACGTCCTCATACGAAATCGATACCCCTCGCTCCATCCCCAATCGTCCCGCTAACCCAACTTTCTTTCCTCCTCCCGCCCCTCGCCTCACCACGTCGATCCCAAAAACCCTCAATAAAACCTGCCCGCGAAACTCATGCACCACCCGATATGCCACCGAATCTACACTCGCTCGTAATGTCTCTTCCACTACATACCCCTTGAACTCTTCCGATACATCCTGCATCCCCTCCGTAACCTGACGTAACCATCCCTGCCATACCTTCATCATCCTCGCTTCGTCATCCAACTGGATCTTGAGCAAGTCCTCTTCGCTAAATACCTCCTTTTCAAACAAACGATCCCGGATCTGCTTCGCCCTCGCACCCGGATCAAATCGACCATCTCCCACACGCTGCAAATACTCCTGTCCCATGATCCGATTGTTCGCCGTCCATAACCGACCCGATTCAGGTCGCATCACCTTCGGAACCTCGCTGGATTCCAAATACCCAACCCATTGCTCCTCCTGCGACCAGTCCGCTGCTATCAACGCCGGGGCTCCCCGCCGCTTGGGAATCCGACCCGATATCGTCCAGCCAATGTCCCCGTGAATGTCCGCCATCATCACGTTCTGATTCGGCATCCCCACCCGATGCACTATCTCCGCCAACTCATCTATCGTATCCGCACTCTCCATCTGAACGATGTTCAAATTAAATGCCTTCGGATCGTTACCCACCCACCGATGCACAAACCGACGACCTTCCCGCTTCTCCACCACCGGTCCCCATACACTCCACTCAAATTCCGCTTCTTCACTCCCCCCCGAAAATACAAACGTCTCTGCAAATGTTTCTAACTCCTTCGGACCCGTTGGTGTCGCATACTCCCGCTCATTGACCATCTTCAATTCAATCAAATCCCCATAGTCCCCATAACTGTTGGTAAACCCCCATGCTACCGAACCATTAGAGCCTTCTATCAACACCGGTGTACCCGGCAATGTCACTCCAACCAATTGACGATCCTTGCCATCCGCCGTCGGAGTACGCATCACCGCGCGATACCATATCGTCGGGACGTTCAGCCCAAGATGCATATCCGAAGCCAAAATCGCACGCCCCGGCCTACCCTCCGCTGTGTCCACCGCCGAAACAGCCGACGCCGAAATATCCGCCGACGATCGCCCCACTTTGCTGCTTACCGCCCAATTGTTGCTCCCTACTCGAAACTCCGACGGTAAGTCCTCACTCCAACTCCCCCAAAACAACTCCGGACTGCGAACCCCACCCCCATACGCCGCTACCGCCTCCTCTCTACCCTGTCTCTCTTTCCCCACTCGCATACTCCAAACTTCTTCCGATGGAATCCCTGGCATCGCAACCTCCGAACCATCAATCGCTGCATCCCAACGCGAACCGGCTCGTACCAAATAAGCAAACACCTCCGGTGGTACTTTTTCATGCAACTCCGTCAAAGCCAACTCAGGGGTGCCATCCATCGGCTGCAAATCGCACAGCATTGTCAGCATCACCAAAAACGAATCCTTCGGCTCCCAATCCTCCGGAAGCAACTGCAGTACCTGATACTCGAACGGTTCGTCCTCCAACCGATGTAACCCCTCATTCACCCCCCGCGCATAAGCATCTACCAACTCCTTCTGCTCGATCGCAAGCGATCCATAAATCGTCTCCGCCATCTGCGTAAAACGATGCTTGCGATATCGCTTGTCCGTCCCCACCGCACCCTTACCAACCAACTCCGACAATCGACCCGCTGTCATGCGTCGCAATAAATCCATCTGGAAGAATCGGTCTTGCCCATGCACATAACCCAACCCATAAGCAGCATCAACACGACTCTTCGACTCGATCGTCGGTATCCCCATCGCATCCCGCTCGACCTGAATCGGATCGACCAGATGCTGCGTGCGATGAACACCAGTGATCACCGGTAAACTCGATCGCAACTTCCAAGTCCCAACGCCCGTCGTGCCGATCGCTAAAAAACAAGCTGCCAACGCACTCGTCTTGGCAACTCGACGCAGCTTGCGTCGCTTTGGCCGCTTTTCTAACTCCCCACTCAATTCATGCAATTCCAACTTATCACCCTGCGCATCTCGGCTCGTTTTCATTGAACTGCTCTCAACTTGTAGTTCCGTTGCTCAACGCACCGGTGTAAAGACCCCATCGTTCTCGTCCGCAATCGCTTGCAACGTCCGAAATCCCGCCATGCTAAAAAGTGACACGGTGTGGATCGGAATGATCGCTTCGAAACTCCCCTTCGAATTCCTCTGCCTATTATGCAATCGTAACTCCTGCAACGTCGTGTCTTGGATCTCCCCATCGGACAACAGAAATATCGCGTCCGGCTTCATCCGCAATGCAATCCCTATGCTGCTTGCTGGCAACGTTGAACCTCCATGCGATATTGTCCCAACCCATCGGTTGACGCGTTCAATGTTACCAGCATTCGGATGCAAGAACTTGCTGTTCGGTGGAAACTGTCCAAACATCGGTTTAGCGGTCGAATCAAAACTGATCACGAAAAATTCTTGATCCGGCGACAAAGTACTTAACGCACGAATCAATTCCCGACGCATCGCGCTCCAACGCCCACCCTCTAACATCGATTGCGATGAATCAATCACAAAAACAAAGCGTTGCCCCGAAGCATACGTCCCAAAAAAATAAGCCCCTGTTCCATCGGATGGAGATTGTGATTCCCCTTGATCGGAATCACTTCGACCAGATGCACTGACCGCTTCGGCCACTCCCCGAGCCGTCGCGGACTCCCCCGCGTCCGTCAGCTCCAAAGCTCCCTCCTCCAACTCCCGCAGTCCCACCTCCGACACACTCAACGTGTTGGCTACCTCCTGCATTGCCTCTGCTTGCGTTTCCTCAACGTCGCGGGTTTCTTCCTGAGCCAACTCCAATTCTGTAATCACTGCTTCACTGAGAATCGGCTCGCTGAGGATCTCTACCGTTTCTAATCCGTCCCAGTCGTACTCTTGCGATGTCTGCCCCAAAACTTCGATCCCACCCTGCCGATTCCCATCCCCACCAATCCAATAAACAGCCAACGAAAGCAACATCGCCAAATGCACACACAAACTCATCATCACCGAACTTGCCGAATCCAGTCCCCATCGAAGTATCTTCATCTTGCTCGCCCCAACGCACGAACTGGGTGTCGGTCTATTCGTAATCCTGAATTCGATCTACGACAAAACTCAATCCAAAGACTTTCCTACCACCGAAGGTCTTGGGACAAATCGATATGTTCCACGATTGCTAGTTGCTAACCATTGCATGCTGCGCTGAAACTCCTCGCGGAAAAAATGAATCACATGGATCGGAACCATCGGCGTTCCATCTCCTAACAACCCGTCGCTGCGATTCAACTCCGCAATCGCTTCGGTCCAATTATCTAGCTTCGTATCCCCGTCGAATAGTAGAAAAATCCCATCCGGATCCATTTCTAAAGCCTCGCGAACTGCTTCGATTGGCACTTTCCCCTCGGGCTGAATCTTCGCATTCTGCATCCATTGTACGGCTTTTGCCAAGTTTTCCGGGGTCGCGGAAATCAGTTGTTCCCCACCTTGGCCTGGCTCGAACTCTATGCGATCGACCACCCCTCCAAAAAACAAAATGCTGAACCGCTGCTTGGGTTTCATCGATCCCAAAGATTGCAGTATCTCCCGCTTCGCAGCGTCAAACGCGCGATCCCGACGCATGCTCGGAGAAGCATCCACAATGTACACAAATGTGTTACCGGTCGCTTTTGTTCCAAAAAACTCCGCGCCATCCACCACCCGATTCCCAGGTGCCGTCGCTCCAGCAATCTCTCGCAAATCACCGAGCCCACCCCCAACCTCTTCCGCTTTCTCTAATCCCACGGCTAAAGCCCCAGCCTCAGTAGCCTCTACTCCAATCTGTGGGCTATTCGGTATCGGAATCTCTATCGCACCACCCGGCATCTGCTCTTCCAATGGCTTCTCTAACTCCGAATCGGCTTCCATCGGCGTCTCTATCAAAACCTCTTGCGTCTCTACAGTGCCCGCCACGACACTCAATACCGGTGTTGGATCAACCACCGCAATGAACCAAGCCCCCAAGACCAACAACAAGACACCGTGCACTACCACGCTGGCCATCACGTCGAGCGGTAACCGTTTCTTCCCTCGCCTCGGCCCAGTCACGTGCTTCTTCCCCGCAACGTGCTCCTTCCTCAACGGCACAGCCCCTTTCCCTACACCCTTCACTACATTTTTCCCCGCATCAGTTCCCGCTTCTTTCCTTGTTTCTTTTCCAGGCTCTTTTCCAGCCTCTGTTGGTGTATCTTTTCGCGGTTCTTTTCGCGGTTCTTTAAGCCCATTTCTCAGCGTATCTTTGCTGGTCGCTTCTCCCTTTGTGGCAACTCTCTCTGCAGTAACTTCCGTCGCAGTAACTACCGTTGGTAGTTGCTTTGGCAAGGTCTTTGCCTGAGATGACCTCGCTCCGCCTCCCGCAGTTGTTTGTCTAACCACGCCCTGCTTGTTATCTTGCTTGATGTCTTGACTCATCGCTTGCTCAAGACGTTGCTCAACATTT
>CAZACJ010000074.1:5137-25491 GCA_964483385.1 uncultured Pirellula sp.
TTTTGCTCAGCGTTTCGCTCGATGACTATTCGCTGTTTTTCTACGGTGGGATCCGATTGCGTCTGGGGTCTGCCCAAGTCGCTTGTGCGAAGCACCGACGTATTCAAGGCAACCAGGTCTTCATGCCCATCGAGCAAAGGGTCTTGCGGCGATTCCATTCGCAATAACTCTTCCAGCAGCACTTCCAACTTCGTTGCATCCCCTCCTTCAGCAACAGCTATCGCTTCCAATAACGAATTGGCCACTGCTCCGTACCGTGCAGCTTGCTCGCGATACCGCATCGCTCGGTAAACCAATCGCCCACGTTCGATCAACTCCGTTGCGCTCTGTAGACCCATCGCTCGTTCTCCGAGATAAAGGACCAAATGCGAAAGTGGTTTGCCAACCAACATTCTCTCATTGTCCAAATAGTCGGAAAAAAAGGTTGAAAATGGATCAAACAGTTTTCAGCCAACCTAAAACCCGCTGTGTTGCTCCACGTAATTTCTCCACAACTTCCGTATCATTCTGGCCACGTACAAGCACACTTGCGATCGGCATCCCTGCGTCGATATCGACCCACCCCTGCATCCCCGCTGGCACCTCGGGTATGTCCGCTAGCAAAAACCCTTCCTCCGACTCCTTCCATTTTGCCCCATCGAAACGATTCTCCCACATCCGCTCCTGAGCTTGCTTATCTAGTCTCAATGCCGCAGGAGCGTAAAGAATCCCTTTTCCGACCAAGTCCGCAACACGTTGCGGGTAAGCTTCCGGTGCCGTTCGAGTCTCATCACTCAACTTCCCGGAATTCAATGCCCGCAAATGTTCGGTGACCCAGGACACGCTGTTGGCGATCTCATGCAACTCCATACTTGCGGACCACCGAGGATTAACCTCCAGAACCCACAAGCTTCCATCGTCTTTAACAACAAAATCTGCCTGCCATAATCCTCGTATCCCCGTTTCCAAAGTCACCAATCTTCCGAAATCCTCCAACCGCTGTTTCACTTCTTGGGAGATATCGGGCGATAAAATACTACCGCGATAGATGAACGGGAGCGGACCTGGTAGTTCGTCCGAAGTCACACCTCTGGCCACACCCACGAATCGTACTTCATCCCGATAAGAACAAAACGTTGCGCCGATGCTGCGACCTTCGATATGCTCTTGGAGATACATCTCCTCTTCCCATTTCGCTTTCAGCAACTCGACCAATCCTAGCTCCCGCAATTCCTCTTGATCGAAACGTCGTACTTGAATTCCACCTGCTCCCACCAATGATTTGGACACCCAGCATTTGCTCTCTAGATTACTCGAGCTTGCGTGTTGCATCTCTTCCGCGCGAAAAAAGCTTTTAGGCCAACCGATCCGAACTTGTGTGCTCCACCGTTGCCAATTCGCAGGACTGCGCAAGGTGCGAAGCATTTGCGCATCGACCCCACACGAATATCCTTTGTTCAACCAAGCTTGAACATCTTCGATACGGTTCTCCATTCCACCGCAAAGGAGCAAGGGAATACCATCAACTTTGTGACTTTCCGTTTCTGCACTGTCCCAAGGATAGGTTTGTGCTATTTCTCGCAAGTCTGCATCGAGAAATTCGTCCCAAGCTACAATATGAGAGATGCCGGCCCGGCGCAGCCCCTGGGCGGCGGCTCGACAGCTAGCACCCACCACGACCGCCCGTTCGGGGACCATGAACGATTGGCTTAAGACTGATTTAGCATGCACCCCGGGGATCCCTTAGTTGAAAAAACTGCTCCGCAAAAAGATCGAAATAGTGTACCATCGCTGTCGTGATTCCCTGGGACACTTCTTTCACGACATTACATCCTAGCGACAAATATCGGATCTACATGAACAACACACGACGACTCATCACGTTGGTCCTCAGTGCTTTGGTTTGTATGAATCTCAGTTGTATTCAGCGATCAGAAACTTCGGTGACGATTTACTGTGCTACGGATCGAGAATACGCAGAGCCGATTTTAGATTCTATCGAACGCAGGCTGCATCGAGAAAAGTCGGAGTCGATCGAGCTTGTGCGCGTCTTTGATGTTGAATCTTCTAAAACATTGGGCTTGGTTACGCGCATCGAGCAAGAAAAATCGCAACCGAAGTGCGATGTGCTTTGGAACAATGAGATCCTCCATACTATTCGGCTTCAACGCGCCGGATTGCTCGCTCCGCATTCTTGGCCCATTCCGGAGACTTGGCCAAAGAGTTTTGTCGCATCGGATCGCACTTGGGTCGGTTTCGCTTCGCGAGCGCGAATTTTATTGGTCAATACGGAGAAGCTCAAAGACCAGGGGGAGTGGCCTAACAGTGTCACGGAACTTAGCGATCCGAAGTGGAAGCAGCGTTGCGGACTTGCGAATCCTGTTTATGGCACTACCGCTACTCATTTCTCTGTCCTCGCATCCCACCCGCAATCGCTCAATAATGTTGCCTGGGAAGATTGGTATCAATCGGTGCGTCAGAACGCAATCGTTCTTGCTGGCAACAAACAAGTTGCTCTCGGTGTTGCGAGTGGGGAACTTGATTGGGGGCTGACCGATACCGATGATGCAGTTGCAGAAATGGCTAAAGGCAGACCTGTTGCCATCGTATTTCCCGACCAGAACAACGAAGGATTCGGAACCCTCTTCATCCCGAATACGGTAGCGATCATCCGAGGTGCCCGTCACCCCGGTCTTGCCGCCCAAGTCGCAAACGACATTTCCAGCGAGAAGACAGAAAGCCGTTTGGCGATGGGAAACTCCGCACACTTTCCGACTTGGCCACAGGTTCCAGATCCGGAGAATCTGAAGACCACTGGAGTCCGACGAGCCAACGTCGATTTTGAGCTTGCTGCTGATCGCTGGGAGACTCTGCGAGACAGCCTTACTCTGCCGGTGGCGAAGGAAGCCCCTGCCGGAAAATAAAGTAGACTGCGCCACACATGCACAGCGCCGCCCACAGAAAATCCCAACGCAGCGGTTGCTTCATGTATAGCAGCATAAAGGGTACAAACACACAGAGCGTGATCACTTCTTGAAGGATCTTTAACTGCGGCAGTGTCAACAATGTGCTACCGAGGCGATTCGCTGGAACTTGGATCAAGTACTCAAAGAGCGCGATGCACCAACTCACCATTGCTGCGACCAACCAAGGTTTATCCTTGAGGTCTTTTAGGTGACCATACCAAGCGAACGTCATGAAGACGTTCGATGCAATCAGCATCAAGACAGTTAACAACACGATTCCCATCAGCAGCTACTCCCTTATCCGACCTTCGAGCGTCGGCGCCAACTTGAAGCGAGAATATCCCAGGCGTACCATTCGAGAAATAACAAAAAGACCGGCACGATGTAAATTACCAACTGGGGGAGTGCCGACGGGGTGATCTCGTCGGAAACATCCAAGCTAGGAAATACGTTTCCTAACGCTTGGACTAGTCCGAACACCATTCCTGCATTGATCGCCAACAGAATGATGCTGACGACAATTTCGCGAAAGACGTACCAAAGTAACTGACGTACCGCTCGCCTTTCATCTCGTTGTTCCTGTGTGAGTAACGGGCTCATTCTTCTTCCTCCGTAAACTCCCCTTCGAAACCCAATTCTGTGACGTCGCTAATTCGGCCAGCTAACGTACCATATTGATTTGCGATAAAACAAAATAGCCAGGGGAACAGAAAGAACAGAATCCCTACAGCAATCGGCCCATACAAAAAGGCGACTTGCGTCATGACAAAAAAGCTCGCCATAGCAATCCCTGTCTGCATGTACATCGCCCCCCAAGCATCCGGCTTTTGCGAGAGCGATTTCAAAATCGAACGAGTCACCGGTGGAAACAGACTACCCGATTCAATCATGCTCAGTAGAACAATTGGTAACAGTCCCCACAAACTCAGCGTCGGTATTGAACCGTAAATCAAATAGGGTGCTCTCATCTTGAATAACGCAGATCCGACGGGCAGACCAATTGCATAAGTCCCTGCAATTGCGATGAACAACATCATCAATTCACCGAACGAATCGCCCAACTTGCCGAATGGCCATTCCTCTACTTTGGTCAATCGATTAGCTGCCTTTGGAATGATTGCCAAGCTACACAACATCACGGCGCATAGGATTGGGATGAAACCGAGCACGAACATCAATAGCCTTGCTAGCTGCAGATGCCAATACTCTTGATCCAGAACGTACGGTCCAAGCGAATGAAATACGTAACCAAAGATCGCTGCAAAAACACTTAGGATAGCTACCGCGACGACCAAGGATCGATCGCTGAGAAATCCAAACACCATGGCTAGCCAATCCTCGGTGTCGAAGACGCCAGAGACCCCGTCTAACTCCTTTGCCTCTCGCTTTAGCTCCTCGGCTGCCTTGTCTAAGATCGACTTGGTATTGACTGTCTCACGAGAAACGATTCGCGGATTTGCCCCCTCTGCTGGAGCTAATTGAACAGTTGCATCCCGCTCGTCCCAGCGTGCCTCAGTCGGCTTCTTCTTCGGCTTGGGAGCCGGCTGCGGAAACTCGGAATGGCAATCCGGACAACGAATCTGCTTGCCCACCGAAGAAGGTCGGACGTACAAAACAGTACCACACACTTTGCATACGACGGAGTATTCTCCGTCTTGTTCTTCGGCAACTCGGTTTTTTCCCTCGGCAAGTGCTTTTTCAAGACCGCTTGGACCGCTCGTATCTGTGTTCTTCTTTTTCCCTCCACCATGATCTTTGGACGTCCCGAGTAAAGGATCCTCCGACGGTCCAAGATACGATCGCAACAGATCATCTTCGCGACGGCTCTTTGGATCGGGTAACGAAGACTGCGTTTCTTCAAACGGGGTTAGATCAGGCAAGTCATCGTCGAATACACTTCGCTGAGGCACTCTGTCCCCAGCAGAATCTTCATCGAAAGGATCTTTGGGCATCGACTCAGCATTGCTTGGACTCAGCGGAGTATCGTTGAGTTTCGGTGGGGTATCGCTGGTTGGTTCAAGCGAAAACCAATCCTCGTCCTGCGAACGCAATCCATCGGATACATCACCGAGGTTATCACCCTGCTTATTACTGTGTTTATCACCGAGCGGGCTAGCCATGTGCGGAATCAGCACCCGCGATCCGCACTTTGGACAAGCGATTCGCTTGCCCACCAATTCCGCTGTTGCACGCAACTTGGCTTCACACTTCGGACATTGAACGCTGATTGGTGAATTTTGATTCGCTCCTGTGCTCACAGACCGATTCCTTCATTTTTCTTCGACGAATCCAACTGTGGTTTCGTCTCAGAAAACGCTTGCCACTCTTTGTCTCCGGTAGCAACGTCCCATCGGTCGCGGTGAAACACCACACGGTAGAGAAAATGCAACGACTCACCGGGTGGCAAGGAGTATCCGCCCGAATGTTTTGGATCCAAACTCGTTGAATCTGTCTTCGTCCGCTGGCCCATAAAGTCCTTGATTCCGAAAGGATTATGAGCAAAGAGACCATACGTGCGAACATGCCATAAACCATCCGGACGGAAACTTGCTGGATGTGTCAAAATCGCAATTCCGTAGATACCTGGCGACGGATTCGAATTGGGGCTCGGCATTACCGGCCCCGAATAATCAACCCACTTGGCAGATTTGCCCCAAGTATCCCCTTGTCGATCCCCTGCGCTATTCAATATCTCTCCCCCCGGTTTATCCCCGCGCATGGTCTCGGGGACTCGGATCGCAAACATCCCTTCTTTTGTGTCTCCGAAGGCCACAGCCTGTTTCTCATCACCCCCCTTCCACAGATACTCGCAGTCAATCACCGTCTGTGATTCCGTCGCAGAGACGCTGTATCGACAAGTCTCCAGCAAGACAGCAGGTTCGACCGGCTCGCCGGAATCCGCCGTCTTGAACCATTCGTGCTGTGCAACCCAAGTAATCGTAGGCCCCGAATCGTTCAGCGATAGGACCTTGCGGTGTGCGACCAATCCCTTTGCTTTCCCCTCGGCCCACCAATCTGCGCCGGCAACTTCACCAAAAGTCATCCACAAACCACGGTGATGCGGGTGGTCGTGCGCTTCATTCGGTACCGTTACATCCATCGGATACGAGCGGGTCATCCGATGCCCATCCGGCCCATGAATTGGCCATAAAACCGGTTTACTTCCTGAGCGAAATACATAAGAAGTCACCAATTGGCCATCGCGAAGCACATCGATTCGATCCTTCTGAAGAACCCCCTTCAGCGCATTTGGGGCTAATTGCCCAAACGCTATCTGCACCGCAAAGAGCATCGATGTCAAAACGCTCGTTCGCAATCCGAAAGTAACTACTCGCATCTCTCCACTCCGCTGCATCGTTAGGAATCTCGCAGGAATTCTCAACAACCCGTACTCAGAAGCTCCAAAACCTCCGCCGGGGAAACGAACGCCCATCACTCAGGCCCAATACTATAAACCACTTCCCGAGATTGAGGGAAACGTACGGACTGAGCTTCGAGAAAGGAAAAGCCGATTTTTCGACGTTCCCGATTTTTTCATTCGATTCAAACCACCCCTGCACCTTGAACTCACGAAAAATCCGATACGATAGTTCACGGTTCCTTCCAACCACTACGAAACCACGATCCATATCCACCACATCCACCATCCTCTGATGTACATCCTGGAATCCATCCCGTCGATAACTCGGTGGAAAACCTGTCAGCGCCCTGTCACTTCCAAGTCAATTCCTGTTGTTTCCCCGTCAAATCCTGTGCACAACTCACGCTACCCAATCTTAAGTATCAGTCCGCTTGCCC
Source organism: uncultured Pirellula sp. (assembly GCA_964483385.1). Taxonomy (GTDB): domain Bacteria; phylum Planctomycetota; class Planctomycetia; order Pirellulales; family Pirellulaceae; genus JBKCUI01. The sequence continues at coordinate 11,881 of CAZACJ010000074.1, forward strand.
CTACCTACCAGCAATTGGATTGTACGGCGACACACTCCATGAAATGGCTCATCAAGGCTTTCGCTCTGCTGATTGCCTGCACCCAAGTCTACGTCCAACCAACATCCCTGGCTGACGAACTCCCGTTCTCTCTTCCCAACGGTTTCGCTGTCGAACTTGTCGCCGATGACCAACTTGCTCATGATTGCTTTTGCATGACCCTCGATGCACAAGGCCAACCGGTGATATCAGGTCCGGGCTACATCCGCACATTGATCGATCGCGACAACGACGGGATCTACGAATCCGCAATTGACTGGAGCCGAAACAAATCCAACCCAAACGGACTGAATCCTATCAAACAAGGAGCACAAGGCCTTTGGATGGAGAAAAACGTCCTTTATTACGTTGCAGATGGCGGCTTATGGAGATCCGAGGACTCCAACGGCGACTCTATCGCTGACAAACCTCCTCAGCGGATTCTCGAGCTTCCCACCGGAGGTGAACACGATTCGCACGCTATCCGACGTGGCCCTGACGGGCATTGGTACCTCATGGTCGGTAACTTCGCTGCTACGATTTCTAAATTGCGAACAGGGAATTTCGACACCATCCCGAAACCTCGCGCTGGAACACTCTGGCGCATTAGTCCAGATTTCTCGAAACGGGGTGTATGGGCTCACGGTCTTCGCAATTGCTATGACTTTGATTTTTTGCCCGACGGCCAAGTCGTAACTTATGACTCCGACGACGAACGCGAAGCGACCTTGCCATGGTATCGACCTACCCGCGTGCTGGCACTTGGACCAGGCTCGGATGCTGGTTGGTGCGGGCCCGCTTGGAAAGACGACGACTACCGCATAACCATGCCGATGTCCCTAGCTCGACTAGGTCGCGGATCACCCACAGGTGTTGCGGTCTATCAACACCATTCGTTTCCGCAAAAATACCAAGACGCATCTTTTGTCCTCGACTGGACCTTTGGGCGTATTCTCGCAGTTTATCCCTCTGAAAACCTTCCACTTGAAGAACGGATTCCAGATCGTCTCCCGTCCGAAATCTTTATGCAACCTTCCGGCAGTATTGGATTCGCTCCCACCGATCTTTGTATCACCCGCAACGGCGACTTGCTCGTTAGCGTCGGCGGAAGAGGAACTACCGGTGCCATCTACCGCATCTCCTACAAATCCCAACCCAACGAAACCGCTGCTAAGCCAGTCGAATCGCTCGCAAGGCTACTTGCTCAAACCAAAACTCCCAACGGAGAGATCTCCCAGGAAGTCGCGACCAAACTCGCCACCATTCTGGCCGCTCCCTGCCCCTGGGATTCTTGGTCTGAATCAACTTGGCGTCCTCTCGCCAGCGGTCAAACCTTGGACCTCCTCGCTCGCTTCGTCACAGGGCAATGGACTCCTGACGCAGATCCACCCTCTGTTGCTCGATGGCGCGAACGGGGTGCACAGATACTCACCCGACTCGGTACTCGTCTGGCTACCGATTCCCTTCTGCAAGCGGCCAAGTCCAACGACCCGACCGTTCGTAATGCGGCTTGGTGGATCCTTGGTCGAGGGAATATCAACCCCAATGACGAACCTCGGTTGCAACGCGAACTGGCAAAACTGCCAACTCCACAATTGACCGATCTCCCCAAAGCTCACACACCATGGGAGTTTCACCTTGGACAAAGCGAACCTCGCAATCGACTTGAAGCCCTAGGGTGGCGACGTTGGCCCATGAATGATTGGAACCAGTTCCCCGTCTTCGATTCACCGGCTGGAAACGCCCTGAAACGGACCTACCTGTGGGCCCTTAGCCGTACGAACCAACCCCCATCGAACACTGCGATCAACAACAAGCTCGACATACTCGCTGCGATCCTCCTCTTCGGTCCTGCCAAAGACGCACTCGATATTGCGACCCTCGAAGCCCTTTCACCTTGGATCGAATCGAATCGTGAGCAACTTTCCACCCGAGATCAAATGGAATGTTTGACTCTCATGCAATCCGTACTCGGCGATCGTCGAAAGAGCTTGCCTCCTCAAGGAGACGCCCCCGCTGACTCGCTCGACGGCTACCGAGGTCAGTTCACACTTCGGATGAAAGAAGACATTCGCAATAGCTGGGCGAAATGGACTCTTTACTTTGCGCAACAAGCCGAGCGAGACGGCCAAGTCGGCTTGCAAGCAGAGGCCATTCGCACCATGGCGATGTTTGAGCCAACGGATCCCAAAGCCCTCGAATACGCATTGAGCCAAATCCAAGAAAACACCCATCCAACCTCAGACTTGCACATGCTCTGCTGCATCGCACAATGCGGTGCTCCTCGCTCCGAAGAACAAACCCGTAAAACCGCGACCACCCTTGCAGACCTGCCAGAAAAAGTTCGCGACCGTGGTCTTTACACCGATAACCAATGGCCAACCCGTATCAAGCAACTGGTTGGAAATCTATTGATGCGAGACCAATCTCTCGGCGCTGCCTACGCCGCTTTGCCCTCTCCTATCGATGCCGGTGACCTTGTGGTCGTTCAGTCCTTTTCCCAAGACATCCAAAACAGCATCCGGGAACGACTGCAGCAAGAGCTGAAAAATACGCCGCCCGAGCAATGGAACGTCGCAATCCTACCCTTCGCCCTCAACGGGAAACCACCCGCTGAATTTCGCGAAACCCTTATACAAGCCTTCCAAAACGAAACCACTCGTGAGGTATCCTTGAACCTCTTGGCCTCCAGTCCTCAAGAGAACGAGTACGACCTCTATCTTCAAGCCCTTGAATCCACCGAGCGATCCCTCTGGCCAAACGCTTGGAAAGCCCTCCAAGAGATCGCGCCCCAGCAAGCTGCCAGAGAATTTCCGATCTTAGCGAAACTCCTTTCCGCGACCTTCCATACCAACGTAGCGTTGCCCCAAAAAGCCATCTTGGAACGGACCCGCAAAGTCGCAGCCGAGAACGAAAAACCTCAAGCCCCACTTTCGGAAGATTGGAACGATTGGGATGCCTACTTCCAATCGCAGCTCGAATCCTCACAAATCGATTCGCTCGTGCGACCCGCCTCCCCCATCGACATCCCTCAACTCGCTCAATCTCTAAAAACACTTCAAGGAGACGCGGACCGGGGCCAGGTCTTCTATCAATCGAAATGTGCTCTATGTCACGGAGGTCAAAGCTCCCTTGGCCCTGCGCTAACCGGTGTCGCTAAACGCTTTGCCACCGAAGACCTACTGCGGGCGATTTATGAACCGAGCCGCGATATCTCCGATCGTTACAAATCGATGCGCATACGCACCATCGATGACGAAATCATCACAGGCATGATGATCTACAACGCGGCCGACGGGGTGACTCTGCAAGCTGCAGACGGAAATATCTACCGGATCAACGCGGATCAAATCTCAGAAAAAGGGAACTCAAGCGAATCCCTGATGCCTGCTGGTTTGCTCGAAGGAAAGAGCCCTCAGGATCTGGCCGATCTCCTGCAATATTTGGGCAAACTGTAAACTCTTTGCCCGCCATCCCAATGCTGTAACGTCTTGCCCCTTATTCCCACTTATCGCTCCGACCTCGCTTCTTTTCCCCGGTCATCTTCTTTTCTGTCAAGCGTCGGCGTTTCGCACCTGCCGTCGGTCGGGTCGGCTTACGCTCGATGACAGGTCGCAGGGCCGCAAGTACCAGTTGACGCAAGAGATCGCGACAAGCCTGTAAATTCCTCGACTGCTCCCGGTGAACTTGGCAATGCAATTTTACCAGCCCCTCATCGGTGATCCGATTCGCCGCCAATGCCTTGAACCGCACCAGAGTCATAGGAAATAGCACTTCGGAAGTGTTCAGATCCCAGATCAGCGTCGCTTTCGTGTTCACTTTATTGACGTTTTGGCCCCCTGGACCTCCACTTCGAGAGTAAACTGCTTGCAGTTCACTCGCCGGAATCGTCAAATGTTCCGTTATTACCAAGTCTTCCATATTTTATTTTTCCTTTCGACGAACTCTAGGTAGCGGTCTATGCGGCGCGATCTCTCCAGCAAGCCAGCACGTCAAAAGCTCCTTTACACATTTCTGCACGCATTCTGGTTCATTCTTGTCGGAGGCCTAGGTATTGCCAACCTAGCCTGTGAAACTCGAAGCGAATTATTCACTGATACGACCGGAACCTTGGATTCTCAGCCGATTGAATCCAACACAACAGTCTCTAACTTAGCTTCAGCACAACCGGACAAGCTATCCCTATGGACGCGACCCCAGGGTGAAGACTGGCCTCGCATGCTCGGGGTTCGCTATGATTCAAAAAGTTCTGAGACCGGCATCCTCAAAGAATGGCCCAAAGAAGGTTTAAAAGTGCTCTGGTCCCAAAAAACCGGCACCGGGTACGGCAATGGAGTGGCAGCCTACGGCCGTTGGTTCCAATTCGATCGCTTTGATAAGTTCGAACGCTTGAGTTGCTACGAAGCTCAAACCGGTAATTTCCTTTGGAAATGGGAAGCACCTGTCAGCTATCGGGATGAATACGGTTACAACGACGGCCCTCGCGCCAGCCCACTCGTCGATGACCAATCCGTGTATGTCTACGGAGTCACCGGACGGCTCGCTTGTATCGATATCATTACCGGCAAAGAACGATGGCAACGTGAAATGAGCAAAGACTATGGTGTTGTCCCTAACTTCTTCGGCGTCGGGGCCACCCCGCTTGTTTACGAAAACCTCCTGATCACGATGGTCGGCGGCAGTCCCCAACAAGACTCCTTGCGCGGTAAACCATCCATCAATGACTTACCACGCGCCAAACCCAATGGCTCTGCAATGGTCGCTCTTGATAAACGCACCGGTAAAGAAGTCTATCGGGTAGGAAATTACCTCGCGAGCTACTCAGCCCCGATCATCGCATCCCTCGGCGGCGTCGACCATTGCGTCGCCCTTGTCCGCGAAGGCTTGCTCACCTTTCAAGCCAAAGACGGATCTGGCGAAGCGTTCTTTCCTTGGCGCGCCGCGATGCTCGAAAGTGTTAATGCTGCAAGCCCCGTTGTGTTTGACAATAAGATATTCATCTCTGAAGCCTACGAAATCGGCAGCGCACTTCTTGAATGGAAGAACCAACAACTCAACTTGCTCTGGAAAGACTCCGGCGGGAGATCTTCTCAATCCATGCGAACCCACTGGACTACTCCACTACTCGATGGACAGCGCTTATATGCCAGTAGCGGTCGCAATCCCCCCGATACCGACATCCGTTGCATCGAGCTCCAAGACGATCAACCACCTAAAGTTGTTTGGAGCCAACGCAATCGCGATCGCGGTACCGGTCTGATTGTCGACGGACATTGGCTATGGCTCGGTGAGTATGGAAAATTACAACTCTACTCTCTTCAATCCGATGAATGGAAGGTTCTTACGGAAATGGACTTGCAATCGCTCGTCGACCCAAAAGACAAACTCCCGTTGATTGAGCCCCCTAGCTGGGCACCACCAGTTCTTTCTCACGGACTGCTTTTCGTCCGCGGTGCAAACCGCGTTGTGTGCCTTGAACTCATCCCACAACCGTAAAGACTAACCGACGAATTGTCAGCGACTGCTCATTACAAGTGGCAGCTAATTGCGAGCCGCAGCGCGAGCGCGATCCAAGTCGGTCTCAAGGGTTCGCATGTGAGAGTGCCATTGTTGTTCTAATCTGTTGATCTCACCAAAATGCTCTTTGAAGAGACGGACCAACTCCCGTCGATCCAACCCATTCTCTCCCCTACCAAAACCCTTCGTCTGCAATTCGGCTACTTGTCGATAGTATTCGACTAACGCTTGAAAATGATGTTCCATGAGAAAATGGGTAAGTGCCCAAGCTTGTCCATAAGCATCGGCTGCTTCGCGCGTATCGCGAGCGATGTCAAAGAGTCCGTCGGTAATCAACAACTCTACTCTGGCGCGCCGAGGATCTGAGCTGACTCGTTGATAGCTCTTTAACCGACCTTCGTTGACTGCGCCGATACCTCCCCAACCCGAATCGCTTGACGTTTCAAAGTAACTAGCCAGCCCCTCGTGTGCCCATCGCAGAGCTACTTGCCCCCTGGGCATCAACCCTGTATTACCCGCTAGCTGATGGGTCGCCTCATGCGATACGACTTCCACGTCGTCACTTTCGCGGGTCAGTTTGACCAAGAGTTCAACAGTGTTAGCCAGATAAGCCGCATCGCGTGATTGAGCTGTCCCCCTCGCCCGTAGCTTGTTCTTTGCTAATTCTTTCGCATGGGCATCGAGCATTCGCATCCGTTCTGTCGTCCCTTGATCGAAAAACACTGCGATGTTGTCCTCCGCAGACCAATACCCCAATGCGCTTGCTAGACTTGCGTCGCGCTGCCTTGAATACCGCAAGTAATCTTGTTCTTGCCCAAACAGCACTACCTTCAACGGCTCCTTTGGAATCTCGAGAACCACCCCCTCTAACGCAAACTTCATAAAGAACGCTTCGTACATGTTTTCCAATAGCTCGAGTCTCGCTTGCCATCGAGGCATTCGTTTGCGTCCCGATTTTGCATCCCCCGTGTCGTGCAACATGACATAGTGCTCGCTGCGAACAATCTGCATACCCTCGGTCGGAACCGCCGCTCGCAACTCTGCTTCGGCCCCTTGTTGGCCGGAATCCTCCAAGGACGACAACGGTTGCCGAAGTTTGCGCTGCGCCTCGAGCAACCGCAGCATGGTGGGGTGTTCAGGCTCGATCTTATAAGCCGCATTACAACAGTCGCGAAACGCTTCTAACATCCCGCTGCGAAGCGCAAACCGTGCAGCTTGAATATAATCCTCAAAGACTTTTGTCTCACGAGCACGAGAAAATAGACGACGATATTCCTCCTCCCGCGTTGGTGCTTTGATTACGATCGCACTCTCGCGACTCAACGTAATTGTACCCATCGTCGGATGAGTGTATTCAAAGGCACTCGGACCGACACTCTTGGTCTTCCCCTCAAGCAAGACCGTCGTCTGTGATCCAGGTAACTGGTACAACACGAAATCTGCGCAAGCCCAATCTGAGAACATCCAAAGGATGGCAAGCGAGTAAACCATCAAGGTTTTGAATTGCACGAGAGTAACCACAGCGTCCATCGGTTTCCCACTTCCCCTGCCTCGATCGACTTGGAACGAACTTCGTTCCGCAACATGGGCTGGGTGAATCATACAGGTGAATTATATGGGGCGCCCCAACTGTGAGCACTGAAATTCTACCGAGCGAATCAAATTCCCGACCCCGAGGCCAGGGGGGGCCGCAAACCCATCTCAGGCTTGCTCGCAACCAAATGAATGAACCCGAAACGCAGGGAACTAGATTCGCCCCAATCGCTCTAACGCTTCGTCCGCCCAAGGGCTTTGCGGTGAGAGTTGCAGAAAACGCAACCAATGTTTCGTGGCTTCCTGAGACCGATTCAACTCGTCAAGTGCCGATGCCAAGTGATAATGCACATCGGGGTAATTCTCATCGCGTAGCAAAGCTCCCTGAAAGGCTGCGACGGCCAAGTCGAGTTGTCCTGTTTCGGCGAGCACACACCCTAAACTCGCTCGAGCTTCGACAAAGTCCTCATCCAATTCAATAGCGTTATAGTAACGTTCTCGAGCCGCGTGCACTTCTCCAACTCGTAACAGCAATTCGGCCAAGGTGAAGACAATTTCCGGATGTTGACCAAACTGTGCTAAGATGACGCGATACCACTCGATCGCTTCGTCAAATTGCCCGCGATCTTCCAACTCTTCGGCTGCCAAGATCATCGCATCTCGACTCAACGGGCCTTGGTTTGGCTCTTGCGGTGTGTGCTTCTGACCTGATCTACCTTCGTGTGCTGCTTCCAAACTCAAGATCGCTGGAGCCGACTCCGCATCGTCTCGTCCATCTGCACTTTGAATATCAGCAACTGATTCGCTCGCGCTGGAATCAAAATCGAGAAATAACTGACCGTGAGAACCGATCAGAACCCCTTCGTCTTTCAACAGAATTCGCCGACCGTCAAACCGCAGATCCAATTCAAGAAGACTTCGGTTCATCACGCGGTTTCCAAGTGCGTCGAGTTGCTTTTTCAGCTCGTTGACGTTCGCTCCTTGCGTTACCCAAGCTGCGATTTGCTTCGCACATTGCACTTGCTCAAAATCAAAATAGGGTAACTTGTGCGTTACCTTGACCGATGGCAACAACCCGCATCGATGCCAACGACGGATTGCATTGACCCGTGTCTTGACCAAACCGGCCACCATCGCCGGTGTGTATAACTGCTTGTGCGACGGATCGTCGATCAACCCTAGTTCCATCCATAACTCGTGCTCGTGGATCAGACGAGTCGCACCTGTGCGAATCCGCTCCTTCAACGCCGCTCCCAACATCGCTTGGATATCTTCGTCTGGAAGTTCATCTGCGCCGATGACTACCAGGTCCAAGTCACCGGTCAATTTCTCTGCGGGACTAGCCGAATGCTCCTTGAGCCATTGGCAAGCCTCCTTGCGGGACATCGCCCCGAGTTTCCCAAGAAACCCGATTCGTTTGTTTTCAAGCTGGAGCGATGGGGTATTCATCCCGAAACAACTTCTAGCGAAGAGTTAGCTTTGAGCATCAAAGGCGAGATTCCATTGCTGCATTACTTGGAGTTGCTCGCGTTTTGTCATGTCGAACTGCAAAGGAGTGATTGTCACGTGGCCGTTTGCCAAAGCCATCAAGTCGGTCGGATGTTCAGTCGGCTTGGGTGGCGGATCATTGGTTGACCAATAGTAATTCCGCCCTTTTGGATCTTGCCGTTTGATGTAGTGATCTCCGTAGCGTTCCACTCCCATTGGCAAGACATGAACTTGCGGATTGACCCCTGCGCGATAATCCCGCGTGGCTTTTGTCGGAATGTTGATGTTGTACAATTCCGCTGAGGAGCCTTGATAGTGCAAGATCTTTTGGATCAACTGCACCGCGATACTTGCCGCTGCTTGAAAGTCCGCGTGCGGGTCTTCTTCTAACGATACCGCTATGCTTGGTATTCGAAAAAAGGCACCTTCGATTGCTGCTGCAACGGTGCCCGAATACAGCACGTTGATCCCTGCGTTCAGACCGCCATTGATGCCGCTTACAATCAGATCGGTGGGCTTTGGGGCCAACTCGGTTATCCCGAGCTTCACGCAATCCGCCGGTGAGCCTTCTACCGCCCAACCACGCAAGATTTCTCCGTCGTAAATCTGCTTGCAAGTCAACGGTGACAAATAAGTGATTGAGTGACCCACACCGCTCTGTTCGGTAGCTGGTGCCACTACGGTGACTCGTCCAATCGATTCGAGCGCAATCCGCAGAGCTCGCAAACCTGGAGCATGAATTCCATCGTCGTTAGCCAGAAGAATGTTCAAGCGATAGTCCTTGGGGAATGAAAAAACGTTGGAATGAAACTTGGATTTACCACTGAATCGAATCACGGAGTGATTTCGGGTAGTATCGTTCAAGAGATCGCAGTTGTTCACCGAGGGATTCAGGAATCTCTTCGGGAAGATGAATCATCAATTCGACGATCATATCTCCGCGCGCACCGTCATCCCCAAGCAAACCTTGGCCTTTGACTCGTAGACGTTTACCGCTGTCGGACATCGACGGGACTTTCAATGTCACCATCCCACTTCGACACGGTATATCGATCTTGGTGCCATAAAGTGCTTCGACAATAGTGATCGGCAATTTCATCTCAATGTTGTTGCCTTGGATTTTGATGACCGAATGCGATTGACACTGAACCGTCAATATAAGGTCACCCTTCGTTCCGTCGGCCAATCGTTCACCCATCCCACGGAGTCGAATTTTTTTGCCAGGCGCGATGTCTGGCGGGATCTTCACTCGAAGATCTTCTACCCGATCGTCGCTGCGATGTAGCCGAAACTGGACTTCACCCCCCTCGAGCATCACCCGGATTGGTACGGGGATTTCTGCTGCGATGTCGGCACTCGGAACAGGTCCTCCACGCTCTGTGGAGCGGCGGGTGCGACGGGAGGATCGTCCTGATGCTCCATCGGTTGCGGACCGAAAAAAGTCGCGAAACTCAAATCCGCCCCCACCGCCAAAGCCCTCATGAAAATCAAATTCCGGAGCGCTACTACCTTGACCAAAAGGGGACTTACCAAACGGCTGATCTCGGAACTGCTCGTAATCCGTTCCGTACTTGTCGTATAGTTTTCGTTTCTCCGGATCGCTCAGCGTGTCGTAAGCGGCCTGTATCTTCTTAAAACGCTCCTTTGCCCGCGTATCGTCCGGATTGAGATCCGGATGGTACTTTCGCGCAAGTCTACGATAGGACTTGGCAATATCATCGGAGCTAGCGTTCCGCTCAATTTCAAGAGTCTTGTAAAAATCTTCAGCCATGGCGACGTGATCAAAAAAAGGCGAGAGCGCGTCGGTGGGCATCCACCAAAACCGCTGTCGTGAACGCCCGTTATCTTAACCTGTTTCCGGGACTTGGCACCCTCAAAACTCCGAGGAAATCTCGCACCCTTGGCTCCGCCCATGTCCACTAACATTTCGCGATATTTGATTTACACTACTACGTCTTGAGCTTTGTTCTCATTTCATATCCTTAGTTTCACTCCTTCGGTAGGTTCTGCAATGTCCTTGTCACTCGATGAAATCCGTTCTGTCTGCACTGCGTCTGAATATGCACTCGTTGCTGCTAGCCGCTCTCCTGCCATCGAAAAGCTCAGCGCGGCGGAGTTGAAGAAGCACTCCGCGAACGCGAGAAAGCTGTCCGATAAATGGCAGAAACTCTCTCGAAGCCAATCGCGCACGAGCAGCCGCGCTACCGGCTCGGCGAACCTCGATTCGCGATCTTACGAAAAGCAACAAGTATTCCACGAAGCTCTTGCAGCATTCGAAGCTCGCTTGGCCGTGGCTGCTTCCACACCTACCGTCGAAAAAGCTACCACCAAACCGACGGCTACCAAACGTACCGCAGCCGCTCGCGCCGTGCGCCAATCCACTCGTAAAGAACTTCACCTTGAAAAGAAAGCCATCAACAAGAAGGCTGCGAGCAAGACCGTAACGAAGTCCGCTGCGGCTCCTGCTGCGGCTCCTGTCGCTGCACCAAAGGCCGCGAAAAAGGCCAAGCCAGCTGCTGCTAAGAAACCGGCCGCCAAGGCTGCAGCCGCCAAGGATAAACTGGTGAAGACCGCTGCAAAGCGCGCTACAAAACGCGCGGTTGCTCCTGCTGCTGCGAAACCTACAGCCGCGGCCAAGCCGAAGGTTGTCAAGGAGACTGCCAAGAAGGGCGTGGTACGCCCCACCGCCTCCGCCGCTGCGAATCTCGCTGGTAAAGCCAAGGCCAATCGCGTTGCTCTTTCCAACAAAACCAGCAATATCGCTGGTCACGTCTCGGGTAAGGGAAAACGAGTCCAAGCCAAGCGTGATGCCAAGGGACGGTAAAGCCCTAGTACAACGGCTACATCGAATCACGCTGTATCCACAAACGATGCAGCGTGAACTCAACGACCGTGAACTCAACGAATATAAAACGGGACAGGTGGAAGAAACGCGTGCTGCAATAACAAGCTTGCACCACCTTCCCACACGGTGAATTTCCCTAAATACAAAAATCCGATATACACCCCAATCGCACCGAGCATCGGAACCCAAGCGATCCAGCGCAGTGCCCAATGCGCACTGCTCTCTCGGCTTCGCGCATTTCTCCAAGCCCACCCCAAGAGTAACTTGGCCGGAAACATCGCTGTCACAAAGAGGATCGCGAGCCCGAACCAAAGCTGTTCTGGGATCTTCTCAATCCGTAGCACATACAACGGAATCGACATCGCATAGAACAAACCCTGCGCTAAAGCGAACGAAAGCGGCGCTTGGCGGAATGCCGTCCGCACTTCTTTTCGTTCCCACATACACCCCAATCGCTGCTGACTCGACGGATACTGCTTGGCCAAATGGATCTGCAAACCAGGCAAATACTGCAGCACCCATGCCATGCCTAAAGCACCGAATAATCCTAGCAGCGCAAGCCCACCTTGCTGCTGCGATTGCACTTGGGATGCTCCGTTGAGCGCGATGAGTATCGCTAACGCTGGTATCGCTAACCAAATCAAAGCTCCCACACTCGCTTTGAACCCTAACTTCAATAATCTCCAAAGCTCAAGACTTACAAGAAAGTCCCACCAACGAGTCTCCAAGTCTCGCCAAAAATCAAAACTGAAGACCTTCTTCGCAAATCGTATCGGTTGCGGCCAAAGAAAATGATGCCAACGCCCACCGCGAGCGATCGCCCAAGCTACCCACAATACCCATAAGATCGAGACCACTCTAGCGACTGTTCGCAATCGTGCTGCTTGAACACTCCCAGGCTGAATCAGCTCCGAGGAATACCCCAAGTCGGTTAAAAACCAAACGGGCAGCCAAGTCAAAAAGCCCCAGAATGCACATCGCACTATCTGACCGAATTGTTGGGCTCCCGGGAAACAACGCCTCCATGGCTCACCGCGCGCAACCCTCCCGGACGACTCCAAGATATAACCGAGACTCGCAAACTGAAGTACTGGAATCGTGGCCACAAAACTCAAGACCAACACCATGCTGATGGCCCGACCACTGAAACTCAAACAACCCGAGATGAAACGCATCCAAGCCGTTAACCTTTCAAAACTGGTAATAAATGACGACTGCGCGGAACGACGGGGGCGGATAATCGATATATTCGCTCCAGATTGTACGAGACTGGAAACAGAATCAGCAATTCCCTTGGAATTCCCCATTTTATTTGCACGGCTTTCTTCGGGAATTAGGATGGCAGGTCGAAGGGTCAGTTCGACGGGATCCGAGTCGGCGTTTCCTTCCGGTAAGTTTCGTTTTGAGTGTTTCTCACAGGTACAAATCACATGCGTCTGCGATTCTCTTTCTTGAGTACGTTGGCTTTGGCCGCCCTTACTTCTGTCCCCGCTTTTGCTCAGGATCCACTGGATGACGTTTATGGACATGCCGTTCATGCGTACTTCCGAGGGGATGCTGCTACCGCCCAACAATGGCTCAATGATGCCATCGGTGCGGGGAGCCAAGACCCACGCGCGTTCTACTTCCGCGGTTTGTGCGAAGCAGCACTTTCCGGTGACCCAGAAGCAGGTGTAAGTGACTTCGAAGAAGCCGCACAATTGGAAATTGATGGCAAGAAGGTTGTCAACGTCGGCAAAGCTCTTGAGCGAATCCAAGGTCCAGCGCGTTGCCAGATTGAAGCCATCCGCCGCAAGGCTCGGTTAGCTTCCCGAAGCAAGTATCTTGAAATGCAACGTCAGCGTTACGAACAAGGAATTGGCAACGGAGCCAAGATTCCACTCTCGCCATCCGATGCGCCACCACGGCCAGTCCCAGCGGCCAATGATCCATTTAGCGGCAACGGTGAACTGAATAAGGGGCAACCCAAGCCGATGGCAGAACCGATTCCCAAGGCTCCGGTAGCGGGAGATGACCCATTTGGAGATGCGCCTGCAGCACCGAGTGACACTGCACCTGCTGCACCTGCGAGCGACGACCCATTCGGCGCTGCACCTAAAGCTCCTCCAGCTAGCGACGATCCTTTCGGGAACTAAATTCCCTGCGATCCGAATATGGCGCGAGCCGTGGCGCATTTTTTTGAGCCCGCTTCGCGCAAGCCGCGGGGTGTT
>CAZACJ010000075.1:0-8753 GCA_964483385.1 uncultured Pirellula sp.
AATTGAGAATTGAGAATTGAGAATTGAGAATTGAGAATTGAGAATTGAGAATTACCGTGTGCTCGTAGCCACCGTTCGTGAGACGGACGAGGTTTTTAAGGGTGAGGTCCACCGCTTGGCAGCGGGTGGCTACGTTGAGCGAGTGGCGGGTGGCGATGTTGAGCGGGTGGAAGTATTACTCTTTTAGAAGTTGTTCAAGGGTTTCCAGGAGCAAGGGTTCGACGGAAGGATCAACACTGCTGGATGTGGGCAATGTTTCGTATCCCCCTTCGGTATAAGCCCTCTCGGTACCGATGTAACCCGGGCCATAATCGCCATAAGCCGCCATCATGACTTGAAGGTCTTGTCTCATCCCTTTGGCAGCTAACTGATACTCGATAAATAGTTCCCCTGGCATGTGCAGTACTCTCGCTTCGCCAATACTTAGGCAACTGATCGGTATGGTATGACCTTGTTGTATCCTTCGATAAAACGCAAGTTGATCGGCAAACGAAATCGTCCCTTTCGGTGGCGTTTCTTTTAACTTTCTCAGTAGGTCTTCTTCGTTCAAATGTCTTGCCAAAGGCAACTTTATCGAGCGGCTGTTCCATCGGATGTCGGAGGGAACCAGCGGCTTTCGAACGGTTTGCTGCTCGGCGAGACGTATCCCCTCAGCAAGTCGATTCGCTAAAAGCATGCGATTGGTTTCAGCACCGTCGTTGTATTTTCCTGCGGTGACATTGCCACCTGCACCGTTGAAGTGAACGTGTAGAGTATTGTTGCGGTCTTGGCCACGAATAAACCTAGCGATACCGGGAAAGTCAGGGCTTGGGACTCCGCGAAGGTAGTAGCTCTGTGGGTGGCAAGCGTAGTAGCTTAGCATGGCGATAGGTTGCTCGTTATTCCAGAAGCTCAGCAAGGAAACGTTCGGGTCGATTACACCTTCGGGTTCGGCACGCAAGAGTGGGTCTTTGGTGGTGCTGGTTCGCGTCGCACGAATTTTCCCATCTGGACCTGCGATGCGACGTTGGCTGGCGACTTCTTTGACGAGTCCTGTACCAACGCCGTAATGGGTGATTGCGGTCGCTTGTTGGATGGAATCTGCAATCGCTTTTGAGGCTCGTTCGATGACTTGACGATGAAAGTCGCCGTCGAATCTTGAGTAGCCCGGAATCTTTAGTTCCTTGATGATGTCTTCTGCGGTGAAGTCACAGGCGGGGGCATCGTGCTGATGCAACGTATGTACGGCAACCCGATCGGGGGATGTTTTCGCTGCCGTTGCGAGAGCTTGTCGGAATGCATCGTGGCCTCCATTGGCGATACCGATCCAATCCACGGCGCAAAGGACAATTGGATCACCTGCACCAATCAGCACAACACCTCTGCAACGAAGCGTCAGTTCATCGAGTCTGCGAACCGGCTGATAAGCCATAGCAGATCCAAGGGGTGGTGTTGCATCGACATCAAAGCTTGCGAGCTTCACTTTGGGTTCTGCTTCGGTTGCCGTCTGTGCATGAATCGTTGGATGCAACGCGATCAAACTGCTGAAGATTAAGCATGCTAAGGCTATTGGTTTCATGGCGAGATCTGCTGAAATGGTTGGTGTAGGTTAGGTCCCGTCGTTTAGTGGTTGGCTACTGCGAAGATAGGCCATGAGGTCGCGCAACGCGGTATCATCGAGTTTGTCGAGAAGCCCTTCCGGCATGAGAGACAAGACTTGGGGCTCGAGTTGTTCGATATCACTTCGTTCGAGAGTCACGCTTTGACCGTCGGTATTGCGAAGGATGATTTGGTCCGGTTGTTCGCTTTCGATAAAACCTGTCAGGACTAGGGAGTCGGATGTAAGGATCCGGACCATTTGGTAGCCTTCGCGAATTTCTAGGCTGGGGCCGACGACATTCCGGAGCAAGGTTTCAAGTTGGTCGCGTTGGTATCCGGTGAGGTCCGGGCCGACACGTCCTCCGTCGTCGAAGAGTTGATGGCATCGGCCGCAGAGTTCGCGGTAAAGTTTCTTACCTCGATAGGGATCTCCGTTTCCTTCGAGTACACGGGAGGCAAGTTCTTTTGTTTTTTGTGTTGCTGTGGCGAGATCGATGGACGCAAACTGCGGATAGGCTTCGTTAAGTCTTCGTTGGAGTTGTTCATTAGGATGCAGTCGCA
Source organism: uncultured Pirellula sp. (assembly GCA_964483385.1). Taxonomy (GTDB): domain Bacteria; phylum Planctomycetota; class Planctomycetia; order Pirellulales; family Pirellulaceae; genus JBKCUI01. The sequence continues at coordinate 2,140 of CAZACJ010000075.1, forward strand.
TCGTGCGGATGGCTTCTGGGGGAAGTTGCTCGGCGGAGACGGCACCTGCAGCGACGGCATCGAGCCATCGTGTTGCACCGCTTGGGCGACTCGCTAGGACAGTACCTGCGGCGGGATAGAGTTCAGGGGGAAGATTGCTCCACCATTGGATGATCGACTCTGGGACTTTGGGGAGATCAAAATTTGCCAAGGCGCTGATCGCACTACTTCGAAGGGGCGTCTTTGCATTGGAGTCGTTTGCAACTTGGAGCAGTGCTTCTAGCAATTCAGGGTATTGAGGAGCATCTTTTAATTCTCCGGCTAGGCGAGCGAGTTGGATGCGCGTGACCTCTGGGGTGGAGGGATCGGATAGGCTTTGTGCGGCTTGGGCGAAGGCAGCGGGATCACCGCGTCGGACTCGCAGCGTCAAAGGTGGAGTTCCGAGGCTAGCCATCGATTCGATCAGTAGATCGGGGACACCTTTAAGGCTTTTGCCAACGAATGCGGCTTCGAAGGCTTCTTGGCATGCAGTAATTGCTTCTTGCTTTTTGGGGGCTTCGAGTTTTGCGATCGCTTGGAAGATTGAAGCCGTTGCGCGGTAGGCGGGATCGGTGCCGATGGAAGCCCATCGACGAACGAGGTTAGGGAAGAGGGTTTTTCTGGCGAGTTCGTGTTCCCAGAGTACTCGGTTGTCGATGAGGAGTTGTTGGATAGGTTGCAGTTCATTCGCATGGTGTTCGATGGCCCACCAAAGCAGGAGGGGAAAGAACAAGTCATCCTTACCGACGGGACGTTCAAGTAATCTCTGTGCGACTCGCATGGTGGCAAGTGGCTCGAGTCGACGGATGGAGCAAGCGATTTGGCAGAGTGTATGCGAATCTGTTTCGCGTGAGGCTAAGTCGCTGAGTGCATCTAGCGATTCTGGAGTTAGTTGACGATCGTCGCAGGTTAGTCGGATAGTCCAGTTTCGAACGGCGGGATTTGGGTGTTGAAGAAGGGACTTGGGTGAGATCGCGGAGTTAGTTTCCGAGGTGGGGGTAGCAGGTTGGAGTTGGTGGGGAATAGTGTCTGGTATAGCGCCGAGTGCATGGAGAGTCCACAGAGCTTCGAGCTGTGCGACCGCATTTTGTTGGCTGTAAGGCGCATTGAGTTGTTCGAGAAGTTTGGGAATGGCGTTTGCGCGAAGCGGGTGTGTGGATAGGAGATTCCTAGCGTTCCAGCGATGCCAACGGTAGGGATGCTTGAGTTCCGCGAGGAGGGTTTGTATAGAGTCCTCGGATTGTCCGTGTAACGATTGGTTGTCCCAAGCTTTGGAGTTTTTGGCATCTTTAGGATCATGTGGAGTCAGGCGGTAGACGCGTCCACGATCGCGATCGATTCGACCTTCGAAGGCATAGAGGTGCGCGACGACGGAGTCATACCAATCGCAGACGAAAGCGGCTCCGTTTGGACCATCGGAGATAGCGACTGGGCGGAACCATTTATCAGTGCTTTTGACGGTGTCGGCGATATCCTTGGTTTTGTAGGTGGAGCCAATCGGTTCGAGTTCGGTTTGGATAAGTTTGCCGTGGAGTGGATCGATGGCGAGCATACTCCTCGGGAGGGCTTGGGCGAGCGAAGTTGATTCCGTCAGGAGCATCGCATGGGTGAAGCGTTGGATAGGATCGTGTTGCATGGGGAGCAAGTATCCGTAGCTATGCGGATTCGACAGGCTACCGTGTTTGGAGAAACCTTTTCGGTAGTAGCCTCCTTGGTAGTAATGGAATCCACGCGTATCACCACCGTTGTGCCCGGAGAAGATTTCACCTTGGTCATCGAAAGCGACCCCGAATGCATTGCCACCTCCTTCTGCGAATATCTCGTATTGATGGGTTTGTGGATGGTATCGCCAGATGGCTTGTCCGAGGCTTTGGATCGGTTTTTCGGCGGAGCCGTAGGGGCGGATTGCGCCGCTGACTGTGGAGCCTTGTGCACCATATAGCCAGCCATCGGGTCCCATGGTCAAGCTATTGACGACGGAGTGGGTGTCTTCGAGTCCAAATCCTTCGAGATGGATTTGTGGGGCCGCGTCCGCTTGTAGGTCGTTATCGGCGTCTTGGTAGAAGAGAAGGTAGGGAGGGTTCAGAACCCAAGCCCCGTTTGCGACGGGGACGACAGCGGTAGCGATATTGAGTCCATCGACGAAGACGTGATGGGTTTCATAGGTTCCATCTTGATCTTTGTCTTCGTGGACAGAGATACGATCTCGTCCGACGAGTCCGCCGGCGCCGGGAGGTTTGGGGATGGAGTCGTAGACGACACGCCAATGGCGATCTTTACTTAGGACGCGTAGTCCTTCGGGATTAGGGTATTGGCGGTATTCGATGAGCCAGAGTCTACCGTGGCTATCGAAAGAGGTTTGCAACGGTTGGGTTACCAAAGGTTCGCTCAGGAGGAGTTGCCAGTGGAGGTTGTTGTTGACTTGGAACGTTTTTTCAGCGAGGGCGGGTTCAACGGCTGGATCGTTTGCGGTGTCCTCCGGTGTTTGGCTTAGAGCAAACGAGGGGAGGCAAAGCAGGATCGTGAGAGGGAGCCAGAGGGGAGGTCGCATGGGAATTGAGAATTGAGAATTGAGAATTGAGAATTGAGAATTGAGAATGGTGGGTTAGGGCAGGGGGGGAGTGGGTGACGGGTTATTGGGGTGGGAAGACGAGGAGCTCGGCGATTTTCGGGCGAGCCTGATGTTCTTTGTAGTTTGGATTTGGGAGGGTGGTTAGCCGGACGTATCGGGCGGTTCGATTTTGGATGGGGTGGTCGTAAGCGGATTGGAAGGTGTTGTTTTCAGAGGCGTCGGCAAGGGGCTCCCACGTTTGTTGATCGTTGGAGGTTTCGATTTGATATCGATAGGGGATTTGGGCTTCGAGATCTTCTTTGGCGGGGATCCAGCGGACGGAGCCGATGGGTTGTGATTGCAGGAGGTCGACGATGATCCATTGTGGGGATAGGCCGTTGGGAAACCATTTTACATACCAATCGTCGGCGCCGCCGTAGTTTCCGTCGACGGCTTTTGCGGAACGCATGAAACATTCCAGGTTGCTTCCTTCTGGGAGTGGCGTAGAGCAAGTGGTTGGTTTACCGAGAGCTAGGTTTTTAAGGGGTAATTTTTTCAACGAATGGGTAGAGTCGGAGTCGTTTTGTACAAGGTTCCAATAGCCGGTGAAGAACTGTTCGGCTTCGATTTGGAAGTAGGGACGAAATAGAATTTTGTTGCCGTCTGCATCCTGGGCTTGGGCATCGAGACGATTTGTTATGTCAATTGTTTTGGTGGATGCCGGGGTGGAGTTTTCGATTGGATTGACCGGTTGGATCCAATCTTGCAGTGCTGCGGAGTCATCGGGCTTGAAAGGGAGTATCAGTGTGGCTTGATGATCGTTGGCACCCACACCGACGAGCACTAAGGGGCCTTGGACAAATGCGACTTGGTTGATGTCATCAGGCATAGGGGAAATTTGGAGGGTATATGGGAAGTGGTATTCGATCGAGTCTCCTTGTTTCCATTGTCGTCGGATTGTAAAGAAAGAACCTGGGGTGATCGGGTCAGAGATGGAGACGTCGTTTAGTTTGATTGTCGGGGACTTGCACCAAGAGGGGATTCTCAGTGCAAGAGTTACTTGATCGGAGATCGATGACTCAGAGACTTTTTCGACAGAGAGGATTCCGGTCGGGGAGTAGGGGAAGTTTGTCGTTTGTTTTAAGGTTAGTCCGAGGGATTCGAAATGGACTTGGGAGGGGACGAAGAGTTGAACTCGGATTTGGTCGTTTTTTACTGCATAGATCATCGCGGTGGAGCGGGGAGGGTTTTCCATGCCGGTACCATTGCAGCAGTAGCAACCTACTTCGTTGGATCGAAAGTCCTTGATTGCGTTTGAGCCGAGTGGTTGGTAGTAGGTTTTCCAACCTGTTTTAGGATCTTGGCTACCGAGGATAGCGTTAAAGAGGGAGCGTTCGTAGTAGTCGATGAATTTCATGTCACCGGTCAGGTGGTAAAGGCTTCGGGTGACTTTAAGCAAGTTGTAGGAGACGCAGGTTTCTTGTGGCATGCGGAGAGATGTATTTGCGAGTCGACCGATGGGAGGCATGCCTTCGTGGACGCTTGTACCACCTGTTGCATAGGTTTTTCCTTTTTGGGAGCAGACGTTTTCCCAGAAGTTCAGGGTTGCTTTTTGATGGAAGGGAGAATTGCTGACTTCAGCGATACGAGCTGCACCGACCATTTTTGCGAGGAGGGTATTTGCATGTTCGTTGAAGTCCTGTCCGTTGGCGAATGTCTTGAGGATTCGTTCGGGCTCTTCCCATTGCAAGGCGAGTTGATGTAGGGATGTTTTACCGGTGATTTCGAATAGGTTTTCGAGAGCTTCGGTCATCCCGCCGTATTCGACTTGTTTTACTTTTGCGAACTCATCGCCATAGTCATGGACACGTTGTTCGATCCAATCGGAGAGGTTCAATGCGATTTGCAGCGCGCGTTCGCTTTTGGCGAACTTGTGGGCTGCGATGAGGGCTTCGAGTAGTTTATGCATACGATACCAAGCGACGCCGTCGAGTCGGTTTGCTTGGAATTCGGCTTCCGGGGAGGCGAAGAGGAATTTTCCACCGAGAGCTTGCTGGCACTTAGCGAGTTCATCGACGATGTAGTGGACTTGTGGGAGGAGGTCTGGTTGGGAGGTGGATTGTAGGGAGATTGCAGAGAGGTAGTGGGCTTCGAAGAACCCGGGGAAGGGGCCGTGGGGTTCTGGGGCGGCCCATCCACCGAGAGGTTTTGCATTTTCGGTGGGTAGTTTCGCTTGGATTCGAAAGGCGAGAAGGGCGCGTTGTGGGCCGATGTTCTCGAGGACTTGTCGATTGACTTGGAGGCTATCGAAGATGGGACCTGAGGGAAGAAGGGTTAGGTTTTCGGGGGAGGGTTCGGACCAAGAAACGGTGGTTGGAGGTGTTTCGATGTTGTTTGTTTCTTGGGTAGCGAGGGCTGTTCGGCAGCAGAAAACGATTGAGGTTGCGATAGCCAGTATGGGAAGGAGATATGTTGCAAGTGTTGGTATCGCGAAATCACGGGCGGTGTTATGCGATGTATTGGGGGTGTTGGGTGTGTGGGGTTGGTAGCAAGAGTTTTCTGAGGCGATATGCATTGGAAATATTTCGGTGGAGTTTGAGTTTTGGGTTGTGATTGGTTCTAATCAAGGAGGTGATTGGGCTTGTTAAAACCGGTTGCACAAGCGTTTTGATGGGGGCTTCATTCTATACTAGATTGAGGCGGCAGTATTTTTTCAGGGTTGGTTCGAGAGAGAGATGTAGTTGTAGGTAGTGGCCGGGATGACGGCGTTGGACTTGTATGAGATAGGCTCAGGCGCGATAGAGGGGTAAATGAAATGCAGGTAGCACAGTTGTTGGGATTCAGAGATGTGCGATTGGCAGATGTTGCATCGGTTGTTTTTGCAATCGGTTTGTTGGCGTGGTGTTGCGGTGAGGAGGTAATGGGGCAGTTACCTGCAGGAACAAGAGAACTGAAGGGGCAGACGGAGGTGCAAGGGTACCGGATTGAGTTGAAGGGGATTGGAGAGTTGGATGGGAGTGCTGGGGTGGTGAAGTTGCGGTCGGACTTTATGAAAGGGATGTTTGGAGGTAATGGGGGCAGAGATGCTGGTGGGGCTGCGGGTGATGGAGGAAGGGGGAGGGCTTTTAGGATGCCCAATCAGGGGATAGCGTTGAAGGTGACGGATTTGGAGGGGGGCAAGGGGAAAGAGAAAGACTTGTTGTTTGAGATTGGGAGTGTGTACGAGATCATTGAGTTCAATGGAACGGTTAGTGAATCGAAGGACATGGGGCCGATGGTGCGTTCCTGGCCGCGTTTTGAAAAAGAGTTTCCGGAATGTAGTGCGATGTATGTCTATCGCCAGCGAGGTTTTGATGCGGACTTTCGGGAGATAAGTGGGGAGTTGCGTGTAACGCAGGGACGTCGTTTGGTAGCGGAGTTTGAGGTGGGGCAGAGCAAGCCGGATCGGAAGAATGCTGCGCGAAAGAGGGCAGGTCAGCAGAATGAAGCTAAGCGGGGTGTCATGCAGACAAAGCGAGTGGATGGGCAGGAGTTCGTGTTGGAGTCGATCGAGATGGATCGGGAAGGGTTGTTGGTAACGGTGGGTTTTCCGGTGCCCAAGAAGATGGAGCAATTAGATGATCCGGTGGCACTGATGCAATTGCTCAATCAGGGTGGCAGAGAATTGGAGTTAGTCGATTCGGAAGGGGAGTTGCTGGTACCTGTTGGAAGTTCGATTGGAGGGACGAGTGGCGGTATGGGTGGCAGTCCGGGAGGTGGATTGAGTGATGGTTCAAGCGGCAGCTTCGGCGGAGGTGGGGTGAATGCGGTAAGTGGTGGATTTTCGTTTAGTGGTGGTACGGGACAAGGATTTTCGTTTCAGAGTAATTTTCAGGGGCAGATGCAAGGTCAGGATGTAATGGGGATGGACGGAATCGGAAGTAGGGTGACTTTTCGATTTGGTCCTTTGCCAAAGGGGCGCAAGATCGAATTGGTAAGAGCGATCAAGGTGGAGCGAGACGGTGAGCCACAGGTGGTGCCGTTTACCATTGCGCCGCAGTAGCCA
>CAZACJ010000075.1:8853-15141 GCA_964483385.1 uncultured Pirellula sp.
GATTCGATATTGTTTCGTTAGGACTTGGGGCTTTTCGGTGGAGGAGAGAAGGTCCACATTGCTAGTCCGACGAGGAGGGTTGGGGCGAGGAGGAGCCAAGCCCCGAGTCCAACTTTTTGGGTTTGGATATCGGTGAAGGGGAGTTTTCCGAGTTGATTGGATTGAGGGTTGGAGTTGTCGAATTGGGGGGGGAAGGTTGTGGGTTGACCGTCGCCGTTGTATGTGACGGGAAGGCCTTGGTTGGGGGCATTTGGGTTGAGGATGGAGGCGGCTGAGGATTCGGCTGCGGCTAGTAATCCGGAGGGTGGTAAGCCGGGCGTGTCACTTTGGGTTGACGCGTTGTTTGGCGTTGCGTTTTGGTTTTCCGAGATCACGGGGAACTTGACCACACCGATAGCTGGCAGGAGCAGGGCGAGGCTGCTGGAGGCGCAGATTAGGATTAAGCCAGCGAATTTCATCGTCGGACCTATTTTTTAGTGAGAGGGAATGAGGTGGTTAGTTGGAGCCAAGGGTATCGAAAATGTTGTTTGGAAAGCCAGAGCGGTTGTTTCGCGGGTAGCTTTGGCGGTGCAGGAAATTACGAAGGGGGTAAACTAGAGGAACGGGGCGAGGTTCGATTTGTAGGCAATGATTGATAGATAGCATCCAATGGAATTAAATCCGAAGCATTACATCAACCGGGAATTGAGTTGGTTGGAGTTCAATCAGCGGGTGTTGGACCAAGCGCAGTACGCGAAGGTGCCTGTGTTAGAGCGGATGAAGTTTTTGGCGATTACTGCTAGCAACATGGATGAGTTTTTCATGGTCCGTGTTGGGGGGTTGCAGTTGCAGCAGGCGCAGGGGATAGAGACGGCGGATGCGAGTGGTATGACGGTATCGGAGCAGTTGACGGCCATTTATGAGCGGGTCAACACGATCATACGGGATCAGTACGATTGTTTTTTGAATTCGATTGAACCGAATTTGACGGCGGAGGGATTGGAGCGTGTGGTGGCGGCGGGTGCGAATGCTCGGTGTCGCGAGTCGATGCGTCGATTTTTTGAGGAGGAAGTTTATCCGGTGATTTCGCCGATGGACTTGGATCCTGATGCGCCGTTTCCGTTGTTGTCGAACTTGGGCTTTTATCTTTGTGTTCGGATGGCCAGTGGAGATGTGGAGCAACCGCATCGTTTTGCGTTTATACCGTTGGGTAAGACATTATCTAGGTTTGTCACATTACCTAGTGAGCGAGGGTATTCGTACGCTTTGTTGGAGGATGTGATCGCTCACTTTGTTGAGTTGTATTATCCCGGGAAGCGAATTGAGGAGTGTGTAGCGTTTCGGGTCACTCGTAATGCGGATGTGTCGGTGCGCGAGGATAGTGCATCGGATTTGATCATTGGGATGGAAGAGGTGTTGGTATCACGTCGGTCGGCGGACTTTGTTCGCTTGGAGGTCTCGGGAAGTGTATCGACTGAGACATTGAGTTTTTTGGTAGATCGTTTGGGGGTTGATGATCGGGATGTATTTCGCATCCCGGGTCCATTGGATTTATCGGCGTTGATGAGTTTGACGGACATTGAAGGATTTCCGGCGTTGCGTGATTCGGTGTGGCCGGCGCAGAGGTCACCTCAGATCGACCCCGCGAAGCCGATGATACAGAACATCGCTGAGCAGGACATATTGTTGTGTCATCCTTATGAGAGTTTCGAGCCAGTGGTACGGATGATCGAGGAGGCGGCGAACGATCCGGATGTTTTAGCGATCAAGCAAACTTTGTATCGGACGAGTCGCAAGAGTCCGATTGTTGCGGCTTTGAAGCGTGCGGCTGAGTTAGGCAAGTACGTTACAGCGGTGGTGGAGTTAAAAGCGCGGTTTGATGAAGCCCGCAACATGGAGTGGGCTCGAGAGTTGGAGCGTTCAGGCGTTCAGGTCATTTATGGAGTGCGTGGATTAAAGACGCATGCCAAGTTATGTATTGTGGTCAGGCGGGAGGCGGCGGGGATCGCGAGATACATCCATTTTGGTACGGGGAATTACAACGAAGCGACGGCGCGGATGTACAGCGACATCAGCTTTTTGACTTGTGACGAATCGTTGGGCAAGGATGCTTCTGCATTTTTCAATGCGATCACTGGTTACAGTCAGCCGCAGGCGTATGAGAAGTTAGAATCGGCGCCGTTGGGGTTAAGGAAGAAGTTGTTAGCGTTGATTGATGGGGAGACGCGTCGCAGTCTTCAGGGGCAGAAAGCATTTGTGGATGCGAAGCTCAATGCGTTGGTGGATCCTGAGTTGATCGAAGCTTTGTATCGGGCGAGTCGCGCTGGAGTGACGGTTCGGTTGAATATTCGGGGGATATGTTGTTTGCGTCCGGGGGTACCAGGTTTGAGTGACAACATTACGGTTGTCAGCATTGTGGATCGATTTTTGGAGCATGCGAGAATTTTGCATTTTCACCATGGGGGTGAGGAGGCGGTATTTATTTCGAGTGCGGATTGGATGCCGAGGTCATTAGATCGGCGCATTGAGTTGTTAACGCCAATTGAGGATGGGCAGATCAAGCGTAAGTTAGTGGAGATCTTGGGGACTTATTTCCAGGACAATCAGAACGCTTGGGCTTTGCAGTCGGACGGTCATTACGAGCGGTTGGAGCCGGTGGATGGGCAGGGGCGGGTCCGTGCGCAGAAGGTGCTTTATCAGTCGGCGGTAGAGAAGGTGAAGTTAGCGGAATTAGCGGCGCGAACGAAATTTGAGCCGCATTTGCCGAGCCACGGGTAGGGCGGAAATGCTAGCGATTACGCCGGTAATTTGGGTGGAATATACAGGGAGGGTTAGAGCGATTGGATTTTAGGTAGGGGATGATTCGATTCTAAGACATGCCGAGACGAATCGACTATGGTTCGAGAGGGCAGACCATTACGAGGATCGAACAAATGAAACGCGGACTTCTTTCCCTAGGCCTGTTGGCCATGTCCCTCGTCGGCTCCACCGGATGTGTGGGGTTGCATCACCGTCACGGTTGGGGGATGCATAATTCTTGCAATACTTGCAATGGGCCGACGGGTTGCCGACCTTGTCGGATTGGATGGCAACGGGGCGGGACGGACTATGGGTCCCATTTAACGCATTCGGGTTCGTACTGTTATGACGGATCTAAGAATGGTGGTGCGGGGGCTTGTGGACCCGGGGGAGCTTGCGGGCCTGGTGGTGGAATGCTTCATGGTGGCTTGCACGGCATGGGTGGCGGCTTGCACGGTTTAGGTGCAGGGTTACATGGGATGGGTGGTGGTTTGCATGGTGCTGGCAATGGTGGGATGACCCATGCTCAGTATCGTGCTGACGATCAAGTCGGATCTGGAGTTCCTGGTCCTACGGTAGCTTATCCGTATTACACAACGCGGGGTCCGCGTGACTTTTTGCTGGACAATCCTCCTAGCATTGGTCGCTAGTGGATTGTCTGCAATTGGGCTTGGGAGAGTGCATTGATTTCGTACTTGAGCACGGTGGAAGGGTGCTCGAGAACGAAATCGACTTCCGGTCGACGGTCACGGTAACGGTCACGGTAACGGGCAAGAGGTAGAGCAAGAGTCTATATCTTCTGAAGGCTATGCTCTTGCCCACAATAGTTCCTGGAGAGTCTATTTTGGGTAGACTACTTGGAGTGAACGAGCTTTTTGAATTCCGCCATTAGTTTTTTGGTGATTGGGCCTACTTGGCCGTGACCGATGGAACGGTTGTCGATGGAGACGACGGGGATGACTTCTGCGGCACTGCCGGTGAGGAAGCATTCGTCGGCGACGAAGAGGTCGTGACGTGTAAGGGTATGTTCGAGAGCGGGGATACGGAGTGATTGGGCGAGTTCTAGGATTGCGTTTCGTGTGATACCTTCGAGGATCCCGGCGTCTTTTGGGGGCGTGAGTAGTTCGCCGCGTTTGATGATAAAGATGTTATCGCCGGTACATTCGGCGACTTCACCTTTGTGGTTTAGCATGATTGCTTCCATGCATCCGGCTTGCAGGCCTTCGATTTTCGCCATGATGTTATTGAGATAGTTGAGCGATTTGATTCTTGGGCTCAGTGCCGCCGGGTGGTTTCGAATGGTGGAGGCGGTGATGATTTTCAGGCCATTTTCGTAGAATTTCGGATCATACAGCGCGATATGGTCCGCGATGATGATGACTTGGGGATTGGAGGTGCGGTTTGGGTCGAGGCCTAGGGAGCCAGCGCCGCGGGTGACAACAAGTCGGATGTAGGCGTCTTGGAGGGAGTTTTTTTCTAGCGTTTGTTTGACAGCGGCGGACATCTCGTCTTTGGAGACAGGGATGGTCAAGCAGATTGCGAGAGCGGATTCGTAGAGACGGTCGATGTGTTCGGTGAGGCGGAAAACGTTTCCGCTGTAGGCTCGCATTCCTTCGAAGACGCCATCGCCGTAGAGAAGGCCGTGGTCGTAGACGCTGATTTTGGCATCTTCTTTGTCGAAGTATTTTCCGTTGATGTAGATTTGCAGCGACATGGCTTAGATTTCCTGGAAAGAGATGCGATTTAAGGTCAAATAGACTACCTTGAAAGAGGGAAGGCGAAAAGGACCGGGACTCGTGGAATCGGTCATTTCCGTTATAGTGTGGGGGAGATAGAACGCCCGTCGGAATGGTCTTGAGGATAGGTTACCCTGGAGCTATTGGGCTTCGGAAATTCAACTGACAGAAAAGCATGATGACAGACAACGATTCTTCTGGAAAAACGCGGCCGCAGTACAAACGGGTGATTTTGAAGCTTAGCGGTGAGAGTTTGGCGCATTCGGGCGAGCGTGGGATCAGCATGGATGAGGTGACGGCGATTGCTCAGCAGATTAAATCTGCGCATGAGTTAGGCTGTCAGATTGCGGTGGTGGTTGGCGGCGGGAATATTTTGCGTGGGGCTCAGTTCAAGGGTTCTAGTGGCGAGATGATCCAGGAGGCGACGGCGCACTACATGGGGATGTTGGCGACGGTGATCAATGCGCTGGCGTTGCAGGATGCTTTGGAGGGGATTGGGATCACCACGCGGGTGATGTCGGCGATCAAGATGGACGGGGTAGCAGAACCATTTATTCGTCGCCGTGCGATTCGTCATCTAGAAAAGGGACGGATTGTGATCTTAGCCGCTGGCACGGGAGCGCCGTTCGTTACGACGGACACGTGTGCGGCGAACCGTGGCTTGGAGTTGGATGCTGACATTGTGTTGAAGGCAACGCGTGTCGATGGCGTGTACAGCGATGATCCAGAGAAAAATCCTCATGCAATTCTGTATCGCGAACTGGACTACGATACGGTGATGGAGAAGAATCTCAAGGTGATGGATTCGACGGCCATCGCTCAATGCCGCACGCACAAGCTTCCGATTTTGGTTTTCAATTTCAAGAAGACTGGGAACATCGTTAAGGCGGTCAGTGGTCAGAAGGTTGGTACACGTATTTCGCCACGATCGGAATCGGGCGAGCGCATCGTGATCAACGCCAATTAAAATCAACGTAACTTGAAAACTTTACGAGCAACATTGGAGAAAGCAAAATGGCGGTAGAAGATATTCTGTTGGATGCTGAAGAGCGAATGGACAAGGCTTTGCAGCATTTGAAGTCGAATTTGGCGGGGATTCGTACCGGGCGTGCTGCTCCGGGTTTATTGGATTCCGTGCGTGTTACGGCTTACGGATCCCAGGCTCCATTGAAGCAGTTGGCGAGCGTCGCTGCGCCTGAGCCGCAGCAGTTGGTGATTCGTCCCTTTGATACGTCGATCATCAAGGACATTGAAAAGGCGATTGTTGCCAGCGAACTGGGGCTTAATCCTCAAAGTGATGGACGGATTATTCGAATCAACATTCCACCTTTGAGCACGGATACTCGCAAGAAATTGGTGGCTCGTATCAAAGAGTTGGCGGAGGAAGCGAAGATTTCGATCCGAAACGTTCGACGCGATGCTAACAAAGCGATTGAGACGGCGGAGAAAGACAAGACGATCAGTGAAGACGATCGCGATGGTGCGAAGGAAGAAGTGCAGGAACTGACGAAGAAGTATGAAGATGAAGTAACGGAAGTCGCCAAGTCGCGTGAAGCGGATGTGATGGAGCAGTAGCAAGAAGTTAAGCAGGAGAGTGGGGGCAGGAAGATAGGGGAAAGAAGCGTTCGTTTTGAGTTGTAGTAACGCGAGCCTGAGAGTGGATCAAGTTCTATAGCTTGAACGCAATTGCTTCTTCTTGCTGCTCCAATGGATTTGAGATTTCTTGTTCAGGCATGTCTCACGATCGCCGATTTTCCGAAATGAGTTTTCACGC
>CAZACJ010000075.1:15241-17872 GCA_964483385.1 uncultured Pirellula sp.
TTAGCGGGGTTTGCTTATTCGAAGTCATCGGCAGATTCTGCTGGTTCTAGTTCGATGGCTTTTCCGAACTCATCGAGTTTGACGTCAGCGACAGCGGTTTTCTTTTTGGCGACGAAGAGCAGGTCGTCGTAGATAGGTTCGGGTTCTGATTTTTGGATGGATGCGACGGCCGTTGCGACTTCTTTGAGGTAGCGTAGGAAGACGTTTCGGCGGTTTCCTTGTGCTGCGATAGCTTGTCGTTTTCTGAGGAAGGTTGCGAGGGAGCGTCCGATGGCTTGGATGCCGAGTCTTAGTTCCTTTTCGATTTCTGGTGTATTTGCGATAGCTTCTTTGGATTCGCTGGTGAAGGGGACCCAGACGCTAGCGACGTGGACGATGAGGGTGATGGGACCTGCGGGGAGTGCGCCTTTGGATTGGGAGAGGCCGTAGGGTCTCCAGTTGGTATTCAGGACGGCTTGGGTAATTGCGCAGGCTCCTTGTTGGTATTGGAGAGGAACGCGGTTTGCGAACCGGAAGATCTGCATGCTTTGACCTTCGGAGATATTGATTTCTCTGAGGACGTTGTGGAGGGTATCGAGTTGGGACTTGTTGAGTTTTTGTGGGCTGCAGCGGGTGGGTAGTTTTGTTTCGTTGATGATGCGTTCAGCGGCATCGGGACCGATACCGTGGAAGGTATCGAGGAGGAATTTGCGAAGTGTTTTTGCGTCGGATTGTTGGATGAGTTCGACGAGTTCATCGCGGGTAACTTTTTGGGTAGCGGTACTACCGCCGTAGGCGAGTGCGACTTCGATTTGGAAGGGGGAGCCGCGTTGAACGGAGGGAGGGCGAGTGACAGCATCGTGGAATTCGCCGGGGACGATGGCTTTGAGTCCTTTGTAGAGGAGTTCGCTGCCGATGGGAACGATGCAGTCGGTCGAGGGTGGTCGGATTTTGGTTTCTTGCAGTGCGTTGTAGAGTCGTTCTGCTTCGGTTTGTCCGACTTTGATTGCGCTAGCACGGGTGGAGATTTTTGCGACTTCGCAGACTTTTCGAGCGACGGCGGGTGTGACGCAGGAGAAGGAGTTGGTGAGGAAGGAGGTGACGGTAGCTGATTTATCGCTACCGAGCATGGTGATGAGTCGTCCGAGTTCGACGCCGTAGGGGTGTGGTTTGATTTCTTTGGCTTCGCGAGGCAGTTCGGTAGTGGAGCGGTGGATGGTTCGTTGTTCGCCGTCGGGGCTATGCCAATGGATAGTGACGTGTGGGTTAGCGATGGCTGTTTGTTCGAGGTATTCATCGACGCTACCGCGGCTACGTTTATACACACCGGTTAGTTCGATGGTGACCCGGGTCCCGGATTCGACTTCGGCACCGGCTTTGAATTCGGGCAGTGCGATTTCAGGTTTTGGTTTCTTGGAGGGGCTTTTTGCGGAAGGGGGCTTTTGTTTGGCAGCGGCAGTTTTTGGGTTGGCGGTATCTGGTTCGTCGGAGTTTGCTTCGGCTGCGGGCTCTGCATCGGCATTGGACGGTGGAGGAGCGGGGTAGTGGGAGTCCCAGATGATGTCGTTATCGCGCATGTAGGCGAGACCTTTTTCGCCGGATGGGATATCGATGCCTTCTCCTTTGCCGTTGATGATTTCGGGTTGGTTCTTTTTGGTATCGACTTGGAGGAGGAAGTAGTGGACGGGAGAGCGTTTGGAGGTTTTCGAGAGGATTTGCATGGGGCGGCCGGTGGTGAGCATACCGTTCATCCCTGCGGCGCTGATACCGATACCTTGTTGACCGCGGCTCATGCGTAGTCGGTGGAATTTGCTTCCGTAGAGGAGTTTGCCGAAGATGTTTGGGATTTGTTTTTTGACGATCCCGGGGCCGTTGTCTTGTACGGCGACTCGGAAGCGTCCGGGTTGAGTTTGATCGATACGGACCCAGACTTCGGGGAGTATACCGGCTTCTTCACATGCATCGAGGGAGTTATCGACAGCTTCTTTGACGGTGGTCAGGAGGGCTTTGCGTGGGTTATCGAATCCGAGGAGATGTCGATTTTTTGCGAAGAATTCGCTGACCGAAACATCGCGTTGTTTGGTTGCCATCGATTCGGCGGTGGCGCGTCGGGATTTTGTCGGTGGGTTGCTCATCAGCGAGGGTTTTGGGTCACTTGAGGGGGGGAGTTGATCAATGATGTGGAGCTATCTGGATCCGAAGTTCGTGCGGATCTAGAGGTTCGTTTATGATAACGGTTTGGCGGAGTTTGACGACTAGGGAAGCTTGGGGAGTTGTAAGTTGGGTGGGCTGATTTTCGGAATGATCCTTTCGAAAGGTTTGTTTGATAGGGGGTGCTTGGGAATTGCTTGCACTCCCTGGGTTTTGGCTTGTTGGTCGGTTGGGAGAATGCCGAGCAAAGCGGAGACGACTCTTAGATTTGTAGCTGCGAAGTGATCGCAGTGGGTTCGTTGAGATCGTCTCAATGCAATAGGAGAGGAATCGGATGCGACTACAAGGAATGGTTCGGATGATGGTAGCAGGCGGCGTCGCGTTCGCCTCATGGAGTGGTTCGGGTCTGGCAGTTGCTCAGTGCCCGAGTTGTGGAAACACGCATAGTGGAGTATCCAGTGGCGTGGTAGCTGGTGGAGTTGCGGCTCCTGGTGCAGTTGC
>CAZACJ010000075.1:17972-25095 GCA_964483385.1 uncultured Pirellula sp.
AGTTGCGGCTCCTGGTGCAGTTGCTGGCAGTGCGATTGCTGGAGTTGGCGTACCGGGAGTTTCGGGGATGGGCGTGCCTGGCGTTGGTATTCCTGGCATTCGCACGATGCATCAGATGACGGCACAAGCTGCGGCGACTCATCCTGGCAACACGGTGGCTTACGGAAACATTTTGGGTCGTGGGACTCAGCCTTTGTTTGAGAATTACTTTACGCAGGGGAATGCGAATCAGGCAACTGCTGGGATGTATATTTCCCCGATTGGGGTGCCTGGGAATGTCGGCCATACGTATTACACGTATCAGCCATTTTATCCGCATCAGTATCTGTATCAGCACCACGATCGTTATCACTCGTATTACGACGGTGGTCGTGGCTTGAATCGTACTTCTGCGAAGTACTATGCGCCACCTGCACGCAGTGCGGTGCATTGGTTGCACAAGTCGATTCAGTTACCGCATCAGTAACGGATGGGACGTTGCGGTTAGGGACAGTAGTGCCAGGGTCGGATCCCGGGTATCGGAAAGAGTGTTCGAGCGCTTTTCAGGGATGAGGAGTAGCTGGGGCTTGAGAAACATTTTTTGCGAGACCTTTATGATTCGACGATTTATGAGTGGAAGTGCTGCTTTTGCAGTGTTGCTGACCTGTGCGAGCGCTCAGGCTCAGCAGCCTTGCAATCAGTGCAATAACGGGCAAGTGGTAGCTGGGCATTCGCATGGCGCGATAGTTCACGGGGCGGGATCGCACGTTCACGGTGCTGTTTCGCATGTTGGTTCGACGGTGCATGCGATTGGCGGAGCTGTTCAAGGACACATGCTCAATTACGGTAATTTGGCCGCGAGTGGAGCGAATGCGAACGGATTTGGATCGAATGCTGGATGGGTATGGCATTCTTCATGGGGAGATTACTGGGCGAGGACACAAGCGAATCAGCGACCTTGGCATGGGGGGTATTACTGGATGCGAACGGGTCAACCGACAGCGTTGGTAGTGCCACCTACGGTGACCATGCAATCGAACTATTCCTGGGGTGTATCGCAAAACACGATGACACCTGTTTACCATCAGTTTGGTGGTAATCCGCCGAATGGGGCTGGTGGAGGGATGTTCCGAGCGACGCCGTATTGGCCTACACACACAGATCAATTTGGTGTGTATCCGGTGCGTGGGCCTTGGTAATCCCCCAGGACTACGAGTTGTAGTTCGACATAGACATTGAGAACCCGGATCGTATCTTGTCCCCCAAGAGATGCGATTCGGGTTTTCTTTTTGTTAGGCTTTTCGGATGAAGTTCGCTGCGTAGCTACGGACATGTCTTCCGTTGAGGACGTGAAAGATACGCAGTTGTTGGATGGTGCTATCGGAGAAGTGCGAGAGGGGGACGTGTACGAGTTTACGGCCGAAGCGTTTTGCGATTTTTTTCAGGACTAGTCCTGGTGCGGTTGGGCTCATCACAGCGATGTGACGCGATTGTGAGTGCAGGCAGGCGGCAGCGAGGAGTCTTTGTTCGAGTGTTTCGGCGAAGTCGATACGGGGGTCGCTCCAGATATCTGGGATAGGTCTGGGTGGGTAGAGGAACATGGAGCCGCCGTAGTTAGCCATGCCGATGCCTGGACCGATCATTTGATCTCGAAAGTGAGTGGCGAAGAAAGCGAGTGTGGATTCTTCGGCGTGTTCGGAGAACCAGGTTGCGCGCCAAGTGTATTGTCTTGGGTCGGGTTCTGGGTCAAAGATCATGACGGTAGCATCGAGTAGACCGATCGAGGGTGGATTGACTTTGACGTAGAGGGATCCGTCGTACCAATGTCGGAGGGTTTCGCGTAGGTCGATTCCATCCATGATGCTGGTGGTAAATTTTTCAGTGCGGGCAAGATCCGCGCCTAGGAATTGGCGAGCGCGTTCGACGATACGGCTGCGAAAGCTTTCGATTTGTGAGTCTTCTTCGGGCCACGAGCACTGCATGTAGGGATTCCAACGGCTTTGCCACTTCGATTGTTCCGACTTTTTGGGTGGTCTTTGCAATGCGAGAGTGGTCCATTGCAGAGGTGGTCCGGGGAGTAGGGAGACAAGTTGATGTCTACCCGCATCAGGCAGGTCAGCTTGTTGGATTCCGAGTCTTGCAGTGGGCCAGGGTAGGTGGGATTCGTAGGGGTATTGTGTTGCGGTGTTGACGAGATGGGTAGCGAATGGGTCACCCATCATTTGTTGTGCGGAGCGAACGATGGTGTAGAAACTCGGGGTCATTCTTCGTTCGAGCAGGGATTGGTTTCGAATGTATTTGAGGCACTGTGAGATCAGGAGGGGGGAGATTTGCCGTGCGCGGTTTCCGAGTTCTTGGCGGTAGCTACTTCGGGCGTTGATAAAGAGTTCTTTCAGTCCTTCGGTGAGGACTTGGTCGTCTGGATCGCATTCTTGTCGAGCGCGTTCGAAGAGACCTGTTAGGAAAGGAAGTTCACCGAGGAGAAAAAGGTAACCGCGTGGATCGATGGAATAGTTTTGTGGGAGTGTTTCATCCGTGTCGAGTTCTGGTAATGGTTTGGAGGGGTTACGATTTTCGAGGATCGCTTGGCGAACCCATGGCCAGTCTTCGAGCGAGCACAGTGCGATGGTATGGGAGTTCTTTTTTGTAGTCAGAGCGATTTGCAGAGCTAGTTGGGAGATACGGCGTTGTTGCTCGGGGTTATTTGGTGGAAGTATCGATGGCAGGAGTGCGGCGCAGAAGCGTTCGAGGGTGGTGGATCGCAGAGCGTAGCAGTCAGGGAAGTAAGGCGAGTGAGCAGGTGCTTGCAAGTTTGTTTGTCCGACCCAGCGGATGGGGATGTGTTCGCCTAGAGCGAACCGGATGGCTGCGATAATGGCTTGGCAAGGATCGATGGGGACGCAGGTGGCGATCGGTAGTGCTAGAGTGTCCTGTGATTCGTCATCTTCATGGTTTTCTTGTTTGTCATCGTCGGATTCTGTATTTCGTTCTTGGTTCTCTAGGTCAAAGAAGTTGGCTTGAGCGTTCGGTTGGGCGACTAGGGAGAGGGTGGGTAGTTGTTCGATGGCTTGGGTGACTGGGAGTGCGAAGGATTTAGGCAGAGGGACGGCAAGGGAGTCGAAGGGTCGTTTGAGAAGTTCTTGTAGGAGGGCAGAAGCGAAAGGTGCGCTGGCATGGACAACAGGAATTAGTGTCAGTTGGGGGTCGATTGAGAAGACACTTTCGAGGGAGGCGGTTTTGTTCATGGTGGAAGCTTGTGAAAAGCTTGGTAAGTAGAAGTAGGGTGGGTGTGTCTCAACCTGAGAGTATTCTGTGCAATTTGAGAGGGTGGATAGAGTTGGTGAAGTGGTGGAATGAGATAATTTTTACGTTTTGGCGATGGGCGGAGAAGAGGAATTGGGGTTAGGCAGGGGTCCGGACCGGGTGGTTTTGCTTACTCTTTTGCAACCGTGGTGTGCTTTGGTCGATTTGGCATGCCCTTTGCTATCCAGGATGGATTGAACTCGCCAAGCCTGGAGAGTTTTCGATCCCACCTAATTATCCCCGCGGCGTATTGCGCCCAAACCTGCTTTGGCTTGCTGACATTGGGTCAATCCGTTTGGAAATTGGTGGAGATCGTTGGATCGACGGTGCTTCCGATCGTCTCATTTTGGTTGTGTGTGTCGAGTCGATCGGGAGATTAGATGACCGGGGGGGAGGCAGTTTGGGTCTCCTCCCCGGTTTTTTGTTTGCATGATACAGGGGGGGTTAGATACCCATGTCGGCGAGTCGTTCCGCGAGCATGCTGAGAGTTTGAGTGAGTTGTGGGTGTTGATTTTCAAAATCATCGATGAATGCTTCGATGCGTTGTGTCAGCGAGTTGGGGGATGGTTCAGTATTGGGTGGTAGGTTGGTATTTGATGGGTAATTTTCGAGCGTAGTTTGGATTTCTGCGGCGATTGCTTTGAGGGCTTCGATGGAATCCGAATTGAGTTCTGTTGGGTTAGTGAGTTGATGGTGAAGGGAGTTGAGGATTTGTTTCAGGTTATCTGTCATGTTCATGAGGTAGGGCGTTTAGGATGGGCGTTTGGGTTTAGTGACGCGAGGAGCTTGGTTGGATTTTAGCAGTGTTCTCAGGGCGCGTCGAACGATGTATTTTGTTTCGACGGTTGGAGATTCTTCAAGCCACTTGGAAGTGAGTTGTTCGACCCATCGCGGTTGTGATTTGCTCGCATCGTTGAGCCAATTGGCGACGGAGTTGCGCACGTAGAGGGAGGAATCGGAGCGAAGAGGATGGAGTAGGGGGAGTGCGAGAGTGGGAGTATCGATAAGTGTAGGGCAATGTTGGCACCAAACGCCGCGTGGTCGAGTGATTTCACTTGCGTAGCGTCTAAGTCGATCATTTCTGCTGCCGGTCCAGGGGATTAGTCGATTGATGCAATTTGCTGGATCTTCAATGACATGTTCACGAAGGGCGATCCACGCGATTTCGCGGGTGCCTGCGTTTTGATCATCGGCGAGGGGTTTGATCCAAGCGAGGCGTCTTTGGAAGGGCATATTGGGCCAGAGTCCGATGGTGAGAGCCGCCCATTCACGCACAACGTCGCTCTGGTGGGACTGGAGTTGCTGGAATCTCTGGTCGGTGGGTTTTATTTGAGCAGCGAGGAGTTTAGCGATTTGTTTGGATTGCTGGAGTTTGGAGAGTTTTGCTAGATCCGAAAGATCGAAGTGCGCGGAGAGGTTGAGATTGAATTTTTGAGTGTCGTTGAGATGTTGCAGCAGGGCAACTCGGTCGACGCAGAGCCACTCGACAAGGTTTTTCGACTCGATGAGTCCAAGGTTCAGCGCTTGGCGAACGTTGTCGGGAACCTCGGACTGTCTTCTTGGAGAGGGGCGTTGGACGAGGGGCTCAATGTCGTCGGCTGGATGGTTCATCCGAGATTCAGTCGAACGGGAAGGATTATTTTCCGCCGAGAGCTTTCACTAGCATGGAGGTCAAGCCGGTGGAATAGTCGGTTTGACCGTCCCAGGCCCAGAGGTTTCGAAGGATATCGGTGGTGAGAACACCGCAGAGGCCCATGAGGAGGAGGACGAGGGCTAGCATACCAACTTGCCAACCGGCGTAGGGGACTTCGCCTGCGCCTCGCATTGCGATTGCGGCACCGGCTGGAGCTGCGAGGTCTTCGGTGCCGAATCCGCCGTCATCGAGTCCGGCTTCTTGAACGACGCCATCGACGCCGAGGTCATCTGGCAGCCCGACGCCGCCGAAGCTTTCGGAGTCTTCGAGTTCGATGACTTGCGAGCCGCTATCGTCGTCGACTTCTACGCTATTGGATGGGGTGAGTTGGAATTCTTCGTCTTGGTCGACTAGAGCGGCTCCGATTCCGCTGACGTTGCTCGCGGAGCTAGCTTTTGAGCCTGCGGCTGGATCGGCGGCGAGTTCGGCACCGAGATCGAGGCCGGAGATACCGGTACCTGCGAGGTCGAGGGGTTCGTCTTCTAGGGACAGCCCGCTATCGGAAGGGCTCATGAGGTTGATGCCGCTTTCGGAGCCAAGGCCGATAGCGGAGTCGGAGCCGAGAACGAGTTCATCTTCGTCGTCGCCTGCGAGTTCTAGTTCACCGCCGAGGCTGCCGCTTCCTTTGGAAGCTTTGGAGTCACCTTTGAGGCCGAGGTCGGACCCTAGGACATTGGAGCCGGCGGCTTTGTCCAGGCTCATGAGATCTAGGCCACTTGAGCCTGCCACTTCTTCGAGTTTCAGGTCGCTTCCGAGTTCTACGTCGCTTCCGGGATCACCGGTGAGTTTCAGGTCGGAGGATTCTGCGTTTTTACCGGAGGCGCGGTTGACTAGTTTCACACCGCTATCGCTTCGGGGGTCTGGAACGAGGGCCACGTCGCTACCTGGGGCACCGTCGTCAGCGAGTCGGAGGTCGGAGTCGAGGGCTAGTTCGTCGTCACTGTCTTGGTCATCGAGCAGATCTTCTCGTTCGGATTGAACGCGTTCGATTTCTTCTTGTTTGAATTTCCAGCTAGCGCCGTCGCGGTATCCGAAGATTTCGCCACGGGATCGCATTTCGACCAGTTCGTCGGAGGAAATGCCAAGGATCTTAGCTGCTTCATCGAGGGATACGTAATTGGCCATTCCGGAACCTTCACTCCAAACTAAGGAAGAAACAAGGGAGAGCGTGGACTGAGGAAGTTAGGTATTGAAAATGCGGATTCGGGCTACTTGTCGAAGCCATTTGAATTTGTCTAGTTAGCCTAGTCAGCGGAATCGACAAATTCTAGCTAAGTTTACGGGACAAACAGCCGAAAACCCTAGAACTTTTTCGAGTGCTTGGTGGGTTTTTCGTTTCAAAAAAAATCCAAAAGGGGTTGGTTTGGCGAAGTTTCCTTTCGGCGAGGTGGAGCGATCGGATTTTGTTTGGGGCAGAATGCTGGAGGTAGGGGTTGTAGGGGAGTACAGGTTGTAGGGGAATACTGGAGGTGGAGAGATCGTGGTGGGGGGCTAGCTTGTATTTCTTGGGGTGGTGTGAAAGAAAAGGACTGGACAAAATGGGGAGGGGTTGGCAATATATTGGCCTACCTGATGAGAATCGGCTGTAAGGTCGGGTTGCGGTAGTGCAACTGCGATGTTGAATTGAAAATCTGAGGAGTTAGTTACGTGCCAAACATTGAGAGTGCCAAAAAGCGTCTTCGCCAGTCGCTCGAGCGTCGTACTCGGAACCGTGCTGCGAAGTCGAAGATCAAGACGGCGGTTCGTAAGTTGCAAGCGAGTGTTGATTCGAAGGAGTTCGATTCCGCACGTGAGCAACTGCGATCGTTGAGCAAGCTGCTTGATCAGACGGCATCGAAGGGTGTCATTCACGTGAACAAGGCTTCGCGTGCGAAGAGCCGATTGAGCCAATACGTGAAGAAGGCTTCGCTGGCTGGCTAATTGCCGTGATGTCGATTGGCATTGCCAGGTTTGTGTTTGAGATAGTTGAGAGGGAGGTTTAGCCTCCCTTTTTTCGTTTCGGAATTGTCTGGTAAATTGATTTCGGATCGAATGGTATTGACCCAAAGGACCATAGTCAAATGGATGTCTTGGTTGCTTCCAGGAGTACCGTGTGAGCCGGAATGCGCGAGCACCGGGTGGTTTTCATGAGCCGGAATGCGCGAGCAC
>CAZACJ010000076.1:0-24891 GCA_964483385.1 uncultured Pirellula sp.
CTTCGTTGACGACGCCAACTTCCCTCCTTGGATTCTTTGAAATGGCTCCTGCAGTTTTTCGGCTGTCTGGCTTGCTTTTGTGTTGGGTAGTGACTTTTTCCTTAAACGGTGTTATTGCTTTGGAGCCAAACCCGAGAACGGGGATGGTGCAATACAACCGGGATATTCGGCCTATCCTAAATGACCAGTGTTTCGCTTGTCATGGTCCAGACGTGAACAAACGCGCGGCCGATCTTCGATTGGATGTGCGGGAGAATGCCATCGAGAAAATGGCGGTGGTGCCCGGTAAGCCGGATGAGAGCACGATGCTTCAACGGATCCTCAGTACCGACGAAGACGAAGTGATGCCTCCGCCGAGCTCTCATAAAAGTTTAACGCGAGAGCAAAAAGAGATTCTTCGGATGTGGATTGCGGAAGGAGCCGAATACCAGGGGCATTGGGCATACATTGCGCCGATTAAGCCCGAGTTACCGCAGATTCGCAATGGTGGTTGGGTGCGCAATCCAATCGATAGATTTGTTCTTGCTGAACTTGAGCGTCGAGGGGTTGAGCCCAACCCCGAGGCAGACTTGCGATCGCTTATTAGGCGCGTGTGTTTAGACTTGACGGGTTTGCCTCCAACGCCCGAAGAAGTCGAGAGAGTTTTGATGGATCCTACGCCTGAGCGGTACGAAAACTATGTCGAGGAATTGCTTTCTCGACAGGAGTGGGGTGAGCATCGTGGTCGTTATTGGCTGGATTACGCTCGGTATGCGGACACCCATGGCATTCACTTTGATAACTACCGCGAGATGTGGTCGTTTCGAGAGTGGGTAATCAAGGCATTTAATCGCAATATTCCATTCGACCAATTTACGATCGAGCAGCTTGCTGGGGATTTGCTTCCCAATGCAACGTTGGAGCAAAGGGTCGCAAGTGGATTTAATCGATGCAACATTACCACCAGCGAGGGTGGTGCAATCGATGAAGAGTATCGAGTTCTGTATACGAGGGACCGGGTGGAAACGACTGGCTTGGTCTGGCTGGGATTGACCACTGGTTGTGCTGTTTGTCATGACCACAAATTCGACCCGATCTCCCAACGCGAGTTTTACCAGATGGCTGCGTTCTTCAACAACACAACGCAAAATGCTATGGATGGCAACGCCAAAGACACACCTCCCATTGTCCCGGTACCGCTTGAGCAAGACCGAGAGCGATTCGAATCGCTCGATGGGCTAATCGGCCAAGCGAAGCAAGCCGTAGACATCAGGCGGCAAGAAGCGAGGGGAGGGTTTGATGCATTTTTGGGGAGTGCACAGGAGAAGGAAGCGATAGCACAGGCTACAGAACCAGCTTTAGATGCTTTGAGTCTTTACTTGCCATTGAGAACGGCTGATGCGAGAGGCATTGATGTAAAGGTTCAAGGTCAATCGCAGCGTGTTGAATTACCTACCGATGCGGCATTTGCACCGGGGCATCTCAGTGAATCCGCTTGGCAAGTCAAGAACGATCTCTTTCCGACATTCGAAGCGGCCGACAGGGAGCGGGATCAGCCCTTTACTGTTGCCTTGTGGGTCAAACCTGCCAACGACAATCAAGGTGGCAGTTTGGTAGCCAGGATGGACGACGGCAATGGATATCGAGGCTGGGATATCTGGTTGGAAAATGGCAATGTAGGAACTCACATTATCCATAAGTGGCCAGAAAACGCGATCAAAGTGGTGTCGAATCAAAGGTTATCTGCCGCGAGATGGAACCATGTAGTAGTCGCTTACGATGGTTCATCTAAGGCAGAAGGAGTAACCATTTTCATCGATGGTAAAGAGGCACCGAAGAATGTATCGAGCAATGCACTTTCTGAGACAACGCGAACCTCTGTCCCATTGCGACTTGGACGACGTCATACGACGGGGCAGACAACCGATGCGAAACTTCAAGACATACGGTTTTACAGCAAAGTTCTCTCGCCTGAAGAACGAACTGCAATCTACGAGTTGCCCAGACGACAGTACCTTGTTGCCAAGCCACAGCGATCAAATGAAGAAAACGAAGAGTTGTTCTCGTGGTACCTGACCGCAAGGGATCCAGCTTATGCAGGATTGACTCAGGCTCACCAAGCCTTGGTCGATGAAAAGAGCAATATTCTCAAGCGTGGTACGATTGCCCACGTGATGAATGAGAAGAACGAGCCACCGAAGGCATACATCTTGATGCGAGGTGATTACGACAAGCGGGCGGACGAGGTCGCACCCGGGACACCTGCGGTTCTTCATCCTTGGAGGGAAGATCTTCCGAAGAATAGGTTAGGTTTCGCCCAATGGTTGCTCGACCCCAGCAATCCGCTGACTGCTCGAGTTACTGTGAATCGTTTTTGGCAAGAAGTGTTTGGTAATGGAATCGTTCCGACAGCGGGTGATTTTGGGGTTACCGGGCAGTTGCCAACCCATCCAGAGTTGCTCGATTACTTGGCGATCTCATTCCGTGAGGATGGTTGGAACGTGAAGAACTTCTTCCGTCAACTTGTTACCAGCTCAACCTATAGGCAATCGACAAGTGCTTCGAATGAAAAGCAGTCTATTGACCCAATGAACAAGCTACTCGCACGAGGTCCGCGGTTCCGAATGGATGCGGAGATGATTCGCGATAGTGCATTGGCCGCGAGTGGGCTGTTGGTCCAAAAAATTGGTGGTCCTAGTGTACGACCTTATCAGCCACCGGGAGTGTGGGAAGCGGTTGCAATGCCTGGTAGCAACACCAGGGACTACGTAGCAGACAGTGGCGAGGGGCTCTATCGCCGCAGTATTTACACGTTTCTCAAGCGTTCTGCGCCACCACCGAATATGGAGGTGTTCAACGCGACTGCGCGAGAGGTTTGTACCGTCAAACGAGAACGTACGAACACGCCGTTGCAAGCTCTCGTAACCTTGAATGATGTCCAGTTCATTGAAGCCGCGAGATTACTTGCCCAGAAGACGATGGAAGCTCATCCGGATGGGAATGAGGTTGTACCTCGATTGCAAGTGATATCGAACAAGCTACTTGCACGCCCGTTGCGTGGAGAAGAGTTGGGGGTTGTTCAAGCAACGCTTAACGACCTACTCGCCTTTTATCGTGGGGACGAGCAAGCAGCGGCGCAATTATTAGCCGTTGGTGCAACGCGTTCACCACAGACTCTCAATGCAGCCGAATTGGCTGCTTGGACGATGACCGTAAACCTCTTGATGAACCTCGACGAGGCGATCACCAAATGAAAAACGATTCTGGCATGTCTTCATATCGCGCATCCGAATTTCGTGCTTCTGGCGTGCATCCACTCTTCGCAGAGTACGTGCGCAGCGAAACACGCAGACAGTTTTTTCGCAAGGGCGGAAACGTTCTAGGGGCCGCTGCTCTTGCTTCGCTGGGGTTGGCCGGTGGTACAGGTGCTTCGGCTCTCGGTGGAGACCAGGAAGGGACCGTGCTCGGCGGATTGGGAACTTTGCCGCACTTTGCCCCCAAAGCGAAACGTGTCATTTACCTGCACATGGTCGGTGGCCCGGCGCAGATGGACTTGTTCGATTACAAGCCTCAGATGAATGACTGGTACGACAAGGATTTGCCTGAGTCCGTTCGTAATGGTCAACGGCTTACGACGATGACTAGCGGGCAGTCACGTTTCCCGATTGCTCCTTCGAAATATAAATTTTCGCAGCACGGGCAAAGTGGGATGTGGATCACGGAATTGCTTCCGGAGACTGCAAAGGTCGCGGATGATTTATGTTTTGTTCGGTCGATGAACACGGAAGCAATCAATCACGAACCTGCGATTACTTACATGCAGACTGGGAACATGGTCACGGGGCGTCCGTGCATTGGTTCCTGGTTGTCGTATGGTTTAGGGTCTATGAATAACAACCTGCCGACCTTTGTGGTTCTGGTGGCACAGCCGACGAATACAGAGCAGATCCAAGCGATTTCCGCAAGATTGTGGTCGTCAGGATGTTTGCCTGGGGAGCATGCTGGCTGTTCTTTCAGGTCTGTGGGAGATCCGATTCTCTACATCAACAATCCAACGGGTGTTCCGACCGACATTCGCAGAAAGACGCTTGATGGGTTGAAATCGCTCAATGAGATGAATTTCCGAGCGGTGGGCGACCCGGAAATTCACACGCGTATCCAGCAATATGAGCTCGCGTTTCGGATGCAATCTAGTGTTCCTGAACTTACCAGCATTTCTGATGAGCCGGAGTCTACGATGGAACTTTATGGCCAAGAGGCCAAAAAGCCGGGTACATTTGCGAACGCAGCGTTGCTTGCTCGGAGAATGGTGGAACGCGATGTTCGATTTGTTCAGATTTATTTGAACAATTGGGACCATCATGGAAACGTAAATGCTCGTTTGCCTTCACAGTGCAAAGATATTGATCGTGCAACCTATGGCTTGATCACCGATCTGAAGAGTCGGGGGTTACTCGATTCGACGTTGATCATTTGGGGCGGTGAGTTTGGCCGAACGATTTATTCGCAGGGTGGTTTATCCAAGGACAACTACGGACGCGATCACCACCCTCGATGTTTTACGATGTGGATGGCTGGTGGAGGAATCAAGGGTGGAACTATCTATGGGGAAACCGATGATTTCTCCTATAACATCGTCAAGGATCCCGTTCATATCCGAGATTTCCACGCCACGGTGTTGCATCTTCTTGGGATCGATCACGAGCGATTTACGTTCAAGAACCAAGGATTGGACTTGCGGTTAACAGGTGTCGAACCTGCACGTGTCGTGAAAGAATTACTTGCGTGAAGTTAGCTCGATCGGCATGGGCTTTAACCCGTTAGCATAGGATGCTAGCCAAGGACAGTCATGTAATGGGGACTCTGTGTTCATCGATTTTTGTGAATGAGATGGCCTTGGGCAAATCCGTACGTCTGTGGCTTGGGTTGATTTGGAAGGGACTCGTCATTTTTGGGGGATGTTCCTCTGCGTTCGCACAAGATTCAGTGGATAGATTACCGAGCGAACAGGTTGCTTTCTTCGAGACCCGCATTCGGCCGGTACTCATTGAACACTGCTACGAATGTCACGCGGCAGATTCAAAAATCGTCCAAGCGAACCTTTTTCTGGACTCGAAGCCCGGGTTATTGCGCGGTGGAGATTCCGGCCCTGCCTTAGTTCCAGGGAAGGCTAGCGAAAGCATATTGCTCAAGGCTCTGCGTTATGAAGACTCACAGATGCCTCCGAAGGGGAAACTTAGCGATGAAATTCTCAAGGACTTTGAGAAGTGGATCTCGGAGGGGGCAGTAGATCCGAGAGAAGAGAACAGTGTTGGTACTAAGAAACCATGGATCGATCTGGAAGCGGCGAAGAGGCACTGGGCATTTCAGTCGTTGGTTGGGCTCGATAGTGAATCGCATCGAGCGAGTGTCGCTAGTGCGTTGATTGAAGCGGGTAGGGGCAATGGATGGAGCAATGAGTCATCCTCTAGGATCGATGGATTTATCGATGCGCTACATCAGCGCAAAGGGATGGTTGCGTCAGGTGAGGCGGATCCGTTGGTATTACTACGTCGGTTAAGTTTTGATTTAACAGGGTTACCTCCTACGCCTCAGGAGATAGAGCTTTACCTTGCTGATCCAGTCGATGAGCGATACTCACGAGCGGTCGATCGATTGTTAGCTTCTCCGCAATATGGAGTGAGGTGGGCTCGGCATTGGCTTGATACCGTACGTTACGCAAACAGCAATGGAGCGGATGAAAATCACGAGATGCCAAATGCTTGGCGGTACCGTGATTGGGTAATTGATGCGTTGAATGAAGACAAACGTTTTGATGATTTTGTCAGGGAGCAGATTGCTGGGGATTTGCTTCCAGCCCCTGAAGACGAACTGGCACGAAATCGATTGATCACTGCAACTGGTTTTTGGGTGTTAGGCCCAAAGATGTTGGCCGAACAAGACAAGGCGAAAATGCAGATTGACATCGTGGACGAACAAATTGACACGTTTTCGCGAACGATGTTAGGGGTGACTTTGTCTTGTGCGCGATGTCACGATCACAAGTTCGATCCGTTTACGCAGCAGGATTATTTTTCCTTGGCTGGAATTCTGATGAGTACACGGACGATGGCCGATCAAGCGTTTGTTAGTAATTGGATGGAGCGACCTTTGGTTACAAAAGCCAGAGAGCAGGAGCGAGCATTACATCAAGTCAAAATCGATGACGCAGCTCAAAACCTGCAGCAATTGTTCCAGCGGTTGCACCAAGAGTTGGTAGCACAAGGAAAGCTATCGGTGCTGCCAGAGAATCCATCCGTGTTAATTAAGGACTGTCCCTATTCCGATGAGATGAAAAAAGAGATCGAAGCGGCGCAGAAAGAGCTCGAGTCCTTACAGAAAGGGATGCCGGAGTTCGATAAAGCTATGGCTGTAGAAGAAGCCAAAGAGATGGTTGATTTACCGGTACATCTTCGAGGAAATCACTTAAAGCCTGGTGCGGAGAAGGTCCCTCGCGGCGTTCCTATGATTTTGACGAACGGAGCACCGTTCCCTGAAATAGCCTCGAATCAAAGTGGTCGATTGCAATTGGCAACTTGGTTGACTGATGCAAGGCATCCTTTGTTAGCCCGCGTCATGGTGAACCGTGTTTGGATGTGGCATTTTGGGCAGCCGTTAGTTGCGAGCCCCTCTAATTTTGGATTAAAGGGTGAACAGCCCACTCACCCGGAATTGCTTGATGATCTAGCCATGCGATGGATAGAGCAAGGCTGGTCGCTGAAGTGGTTGCACCGGGAGATTGTTTTGTCTCGAGCTTATCGACGAACGTCAAGGGACGCGAGATATGAGGAGGCGGATCCGGAGAACCGATGGTTGTGGCGTCAGAATTCGAGGCGGTTGGAGATGGAGCCGATACGCGATAGTTTGCTGGCCTGCTCGTCGCGACTTGACATGCGTTTTGGGCCTACGCAAGCGAAAGAGGGGCCAAGAAGAAGTGTGTATCTGAGTATCAACCGTGCTGCATTGGAAGATACATTTTCGGTCTTTGATTACGTAGATCCTGCTAGTCATATCGAACAACGAGCTGTCACAACCGTACCGAGCCAAGCATTGTTTTTTCTGAACAATGCGGTCGTGACAACTTCAGCCGAAGCTCTGGCCATCGCTTTAGCAAAAGAGAGTCAGGACGATCGGGATGTGATTGAGACTGGTTATAAGGTTGTTTTTGGTCGCGGACCGACACTTAGGGAAGTGGAACGGGCATCTCAATTCTTCAAGATGGCAGCTGAGATACTGGGAGAATCGGGTGGGGGTGCTGAGCCGGCGGCAATCACGGACTCAAGCCTTTTGAGAAAAGAGGTGATTGGAGCGTTTGTGCACGGATTGTTTTCTGCACGTGAGTTTATTTGGATTGAATGATGTGTTGATTGCCCGAAGGGAAGCAGGTGACGAAATGCTCGAAGGCCGATCAAGGAGTAGTTCATTGAATCAAACTTTTGCAGAAGGATCTGTAGGGGATATTGCTGTAGACGTCTCTCGGCGAAGTTGGATGCGAAGTATATCTCGCGGTCTCTCTGGTGTTGCGTTTGCGGATCTCCTGGCAAGAAGTCCGATGCAAGGTTGGGGGGTTGCAGGGGAACCGATGCAGGATGGGGAATTGCCCCCCCCCTCCGAGGCTCATGGTGTTCGCGACGGGTTGCATTTTCCAGCGAAAGTCAAGCGTGTTGTATTTGTCTTTATGCACGGTGGACCTTCTCATGTTGATACGTTCGACTACAAGCCAGAATTGATCCGTTTGCATGGTCAACCGCTCCCGATACCAAAGCCGCGAATTCAGTTTGCACAAACGGGTAATCTTCTCAAGAGCCCATGGGAGTTCAAACAGTATGGAGAGTCCGGAGCGTGGGTAAGCGACTTGTTTCCAAATGTGGCAAAGCATGTCGATCGGCTTACGTTTATCAAGTCGTTGCATGGATCGAATGAAGCACATGGTGGAGCATTGCTGAAAATACACACCGGATCGGACACTTTTGTTCGACCCAGCATGGGTGCTTGGATTAGTTATGGCCTTGGCACAGAGAATGCGAATCTCCCAAGTTTCGTCACCATCAATCCAACTCTTGGGCACGGTGGTGTTCGAAACTTTGGCTCTGCATTTCTACCCCCGATCCATCAGGGGACTCGTATTGCGGGAGGTGGCAAGGATGCCAAGATAGAAAATCTGGTTCCAAAAAGCAGTTCAAGGATGCAGCGTTTGCAACTCGATTGGATGCGTGACATGGATAAGCTCCACTATGAAGGGGACTCAAAAAGTGTTGATGGGATTTTAGATGTAGCAGTTAAGGCTCGGGAAGAGAGTTTTGAGCTTGCATATCGAATGCAAAGCGAGGCGTTGGGCCGATTTCGAATCGATGATGAAACTGCGGAGACGCAGGCACTCTATGGGATCGATGGTGGGCCGACAGACGGGTTTGGACGCCAATGTTTGCTTGCTCGCCGCTTAAGTGAATCTGGCGTCCGATTTGTTCAAGTATCGCATGCCTACTGGGATCAGCATGCGGAACTCAGGGAGAAGCATGGGGAGTTAGCTGTACAAGTTGATAAACCGATTGCGGGCTTGATCGAAGATATGCAGCGTCGGGGTTTATTTGATGATACTTTGCTGATTTGGGGAGGCGAATTCGGCCGGACTCCAACAGCACAGGGAGATAATGGACGCGATCACAATCCACACGCGTTCACTTGGTGGATGTGTGGTCCGGGGATCAAGCCTGGGTTTAGCTATGGAGATTCTGACGATTTTGGATTCTATGCCGAGCACGACAAAGTGCACGTACATGATTTGCATGCAACCCTATTGCATCTTCTTGGGATCGATCATGAGCGATTGACATACCGTTACGGCGGTCGTGATTTTCGGCTTACGGACGTTCACGGTCGAGTAGTCAAAGAGTTGTTTGTTTAGAATTAGTCTGCTTCTTCTTTGGGAGCTAGGCGTATTCGAATTGGACCTTTTGTCTGTTCGATGTCTAGTTCATCAACGTCGACGGCTTGCCCCCTGAGCGTAACTTCGATTTGACCATCGCGAGCCATATCTGCAACGACTTCACGAACATGTGGCATCAATTGCCGCCACTTGCTACCGAATCCACGTGCAGCATCCGTTGGGCAAATGCTTTCACCCCGTTTGAGGGATAATAGCAATCTGAAGATCTCGTCACGAATATCGTCATTGCTTGCCGATTCGTGTTCCATCCATCGTGTTTTCATCGGGCAGATCCAGATTGAGTATAAATAGCATTCGGTACTAAGGAAGAATTTCCCGAGCGATTAACCAGTTGCCGATTGCTTCCAGTGCAATGGGATTAATCGCTTCTGCGATAGAATCATATTCATCCGGTAGTCCCGTCTTACACGCTTGGAGTAAATGATTCAGACCGGGAAGGGTTGCAAAATCTGCTCGCATTGACGTATTGTGCACAGCGATTTCTTCTAGTTTTTCGCGGTTTATTTCCGGGAGGACTTGTGTGTCTTTTTCTCCCCAAAGGGCGAGTACAGGAGCGTCAAAGAGAACCCAGTTTGAAGATGGATCGTATGCGAGAAAGTGACGCATCCAAGGGGATTGAAGTCCCTTGAATTGTTCGCTGACTTGATCGATGACTTGTTTCTTCATCGCAATATCGTCGATGCCGCTTGTGCTGGTTGAAGAGAAACGATTGAGGCCATTCCATCGCTCCACGATCGCTTTGCGAACTTCGCTGAGTGCTGTTTCGTCGTTTGCAGCGTATTTCAACGCGATACGTTGCAGTTCAAGTTGAAGTGAGAGAGCCACAGCGCGTTGTTCTTCTCCCACACCTTGTAATTGAGCAATTCGATCGATCTGCGAACTGAGGACATCGCCTCCAGAGAGTCCTGGAGGAGCAAGTAGGATCAGGAAAGCAACTTCTCGTTGCCATGCTGCAACCATCGGGCCGATGATTCCGCCCTCACTGTGTCCCAGAACTCCAACGCGATTCCGATCAACTCCAGGAAGTTCTCTTGCAAACTGCCAAACAGCAACAGCGTCTTCTGCGAAGTCATTCGTTGTTGCATTTACGAAGTCGCCGGTGCTTTGGCCAACCCCGCGATCATCATAACGCAGTACCACCATACCTTTGGAAGCGAGATAGCGAGCGATTTCCAAAAAGGGCTTGTGTCGACCGATGGTTTCATCTCGGTCTTGTGGTCCACTTCCCGTGATCATGATGACCGCTGGGGTACTTGCGTCTTCTTTGAAGCCTTGGGGATAAGTGACAGTTCCCCTGAGCTCGAATCGATTGTCAGCCTTTTTACCCAAGGAGTTCAGTCTAGGTTTTCCGGAGTCCACGCGTTCTACGACAAAGGACTGCTCCGTTAAACCGAATGGCAAGCCCGGGGTAGGGGGAGCAGGTGTTGTTGCAGTCGAGGAATTTTCCTCAGGCATTTTGCTATTGGGCGTGGACGTTTTCTTCGAGGAGTCAGTCGTATTGGCTGTATCTGCGAGCGCGTTTAGATCCTGCTTGGTTTCGGTTGGTTTTGGATCCGTTTCAGGTTTCGCAATTTGATGGAGAACTTGTACGAGGGCGTCATCCTTCGCTGGTTGTTTTGCTAATTCACCGACGCGGGTCATATCGAGTTGCAGGGGCAGGAATCCCTGTTGGAATTTTCCTGTTAACGTTGATTGGTCATCCGACAGACTTGCAACGTACTTGGCTTTTCCGGGTATCGCTGGGATTTGAAACTCAAACTTTCCATCCTCTTTCGCGGTTACGTTTACCGGAAAGCCATTCGCCTTTTCAAGCAAAGAATCGAAAAGGATTCTTGGTGAGTCGGGTGTGGCGTAAGGTGGCGCGTTGTAAACGCGAAAGCGAAGAGGGACTTTTCGGGTACCGACGTCCAATGAACCGACCCATGCAGAATTTGCCCCGAGGAGTTCTTCACCATCATCGAGAGGCTCAGTAGCCCGTGTAAAGGTCACTGGTAGTTTCGCACCTGCTTGTTCTAGGTCTCCTTTGAGGGTTGTTCCTTCGATTTCCCCTTGGAACGAATAGGCTGCGGAGCCGATTCCCGGTGGATTGACCGCGAATTCTAGTTTTCCAGTTTTGAGGCTAGCTTGTGTTATAGGGAGTGCGTCCGGGGTTTGATCGGGGCTGGTGATTGAGCCTGTTGGGTTTGACTCTTTCGAGGAAGAGAGACGAAGTATCAGGCGTAGGTTTTGAGCTTTTGTTTCTAACCAACCAACCCAGACTTCGTCTGTTTTGTCTTTCGAAATTGTTGACCTGGTAAGATCCTGTCCTGCACAAATCGTCCACAAGTTGGCTTGAACGATGAAGATGCTCAATAGCAGCATCGCAAGTCCCCGGAGTGCCGAAGTGTTGATACGCAACTGCTGTAAACTTTTGGTTGTATGGTGAACAGTCATATAGCTAGGTGTTTCAGTCTGTGGGCTGATAAGGATCAGCGAGCGTTGCGGTATTGAACGTATTCTTGGAGATCGATGCGTCCATCAGAGTTTTTGTCGACATCCTGGAAAGTCGCAGATCCAGATGATTTGAATTCGTCGGGAGTTAAGAATCCGTTCTTGTCTTTGTCGGCGCTGTCGATACGGCGTTTTGCGAACGCAAGCATCTTTTCGTCTTGCCCGGCTGTGGCTCCGGAACTAGGGGTTGAAGATGGTCCGCTGGCTGGGCGAGTCATGGAAGGGTCTGCGCCTGCGGAAGCATTTCCGGCGTTGGAAGGTTCTGAAGAACTTGCAGAAGCAGTCGAAGAGGAACTGGAAGAGCTGGAGGAACCTTTAAGATATCCGTTCTTTACCGCTATTAGGCATTCTTGCAGGGTAATGAAACCATCTTGGTTTGTGTCGAATTTGTTAAAGTCTTCGAGAGTCGAAGCATCCCATTTCCGTGCAAACTCACCCATGGATACTTGGTTATCACCGTTCACATCATCGCGACTGAACCACTCTGGGACACCTGAGGGGCGAGGAAGTTTACCACTGTTGTCGGTTAGGCGGAAACTTGCCCGTTTCTCAAAGGGATGTGCGACGGATTTAGAGTCGTCTTTCCCTTCGCTTTGGCCACCTTGACCTTGATCTCCACCGCGGTTGCGGAAGTCGAATCCGCCTCTTTGTTGTTGATCTTGCGAGTTCGTCGATCCGCTGTTGAGAATGCGGCGGCGTGCGTAGCGAACGGCTACTTCTTCACGCGTTAGTTTACCGTCCTTATTGCTGTCCCATTGAGACATTTTTTCGGACCAACGGGTTTCGCGATATTCCGTTTCGTCGATGCTGCCGTCGCTGTTGCGATCATAGCGTCGCATGCGTTCATCGGCGTCTCGCAGGTCTTGTTCCTCGACATTTATTGCTGGAGATTTGCTTGCGGCGCCAAAGCCTGGCACAGGCGTTCGTTGGATTTTGACACCGAATCCAGGTACTAGGCTTCCGGATGCTCCATCAACGGATTCATCTGATGGTTCTCCACCACCACCCCAGGGGCTACCACCACCGAAGGGACTTCCGCTGCGCATTTGCTGGAAGGACTCGGTGATCACGGAGATTGGAATTGGTTTTGACAGGTCAATTTTTGGATTATTTCTCGCCATACGATCCAGCATGAAGCGAGCAGGACCTTGGGCTTCTTCGGGGTCGATGGATCCATTTCCATTGGTATCCATGCGCGAGATGAATTGAGAGGGGTCGAAACCTCCACCGCTAAATCCCCCGCCTCCGAATCCACCGCTGAAGCTTCCGCCTCCCCAGCTACCTCGGCCTCGATCACCGCCTCGATCGCCGCCTCGATCGCCTCCCCCCATGATCATCATGGGTGGGCCGCCGCCACCGAATGACATTCCGGGGGGTTGAGCGAGTGCATTTGTGGGGAT
This sequence comes from uncultured Pirellula sp., assembly GCA_964483385.1. Classification (GTDB taxonomy): domain Bacteria; phylum Planctomycetota; class Planctomycetia; order Pirellulales; family Pirellulaceae; genus JBKCUI01. Next base: position 12,856 of record CAZACJ010000076.1, read on the forward strand.
AAAGCCACACGATCCGATCGTGAGTAGGCTGTAAAGCGTGGACCAACCTAAAAGTGGGCATTTGAGCTTGCTAATCCGACGTTCTGCGAGGTTTGAATTCGAGTCGAAGCTCATGTGAATGTTCATCTTGGTTTTCCCCTGCGAGAGGAGGTTTTGTCACTGAAAAAGGGTTGATTTGGCTTGCGGTGCGGTTTGGGCACCCGAAGGTGGTTTTGCAGCGGTACAGAACGCCCGCCTGTCGCTGGATTGGTTTTTTTAATGCAGGGTCTCTTCTACGGAGTGGAAATGGGCTGGTTTGAGGATTGGACAGTTTTGCTGATTATATCTGCTGGATTGTGTAATGCGGTGCGGTTTGGGGATCCCCCCAGTGCGTACGGTGATGAGGGTTTCGGATTTGCCACGGTTAAGTATAGATTCGAAAGCAACCGGTTCCATGTAAACCCTGGGAGGCCCGCAATGTTTTCCTAATTATCGTTGAAATTGGATTTTCATTTGGGGGAATTCGGTAGTTGCAAATCAGTGTTTCGCGGGGGGAATTCGCGGTGTGTCGGAACAAGCGGCGCGAAATCTGGGACTCCCTTGAGGTTCTGTCGGGTATGGGGATTTGTAGGATGGGGAAAGAAAGATACAATTTGCAGAGGCCCGATCGTCTTTCCACATGCAAATAGAGCTACAGGAGTCTTCTGTGCAAATCAACGTTTCTGCGCGGCATGGCCATCTGAAATCCGAGGATCAAGAGATTATCACAACGAAAGTTGAGAAGCTTCGTCGGTTCTTTGATCGGATAAACGCGATCGAAGTCACGGTAGACTTGGAGCGACTAGATCGTCCTTCGGTGGAAATTAATGTTTCGGCGGAGCATGCTCCGGATTTTGTGGCCGCGACAGAGTCTAGTTCGGTCATCTCGGCGTTGGATCTTACGATTGACAAGGTTGAGCAACAGATTCGCAAGCACAAGGAGCGTGTTACGGATCACAAGGGGGGGCCGACTCCGCGTCATTCGTGAGTCGAGCAGTGACTTGGTGGCTTTGCAATTCCACTCTGAACGAACCCCGAATTTTTGTTCTGGAAATTTATGCCCGATCGTGTGTATCGGAATTATTTTGCAGTGTTTTGGGCGTTTGTGGAAATCCTAGGATGTAAGTTAGTTAAGGAAAAGAACATCAATGAAGTTTTCTGCGTTTATCTCCCCGAAGGCCGTGAAGTCGGATTTGGGGTCCGCCAGCAAAGACGAAGTGATTTCGGAGCTCGTTCAGACATTGGTGGATGCGGGGGAAATTCTGGAAAAGGACCGCGACGACATCATTCGAGCGATTATGCGGCGGGAGGAGTTGGGGAGCACTGGGATTGGGCGTGGGGTAGCCGTTCCGCATACGAAGCATCCGAGTGTTACGAAATTAGTTGGAACAGTTGGTGTAAGTTCATCGGGTTTGGATTTTGAATCTTTAGATGGCCAGAAAGCGTGTCTGTTCTTTTTGTTGGTTTCCCCGCCGGATCGTCCGGGCGATCATTTAAGGGCATTGGAAAACATTTCGCGCCAGTTGCGAGACGATCAATTTTGCAAGTTGCTCGGTCAGTCCAAGACTGCGGCAGATATTTTGAATCTGCTGGAAGAAGCTGATCGGGAATCGAGTGCTAGCTGATGGAACCGACGCAATTAATCACAGCGAGTCGAGAGGTGATGGTGCAAAATCCGGAGGGGTTGCATTTGCGACCGGCTGGAAAGTTGGCGCGGATGGCAACTGAGTACAAGTGTTCTTTGGAGTTAGAGCGTTGCGGCCAAATTGCGGACTGCCGTTCGATGATCAGTTTGGTGACGTTAGGAGCGACTCAAGGGAGTGTTTTGACGTTGAGGGCGAGCGGACCGGATGCAGACTCCGCAGTGGAGGCAATTGCACGATTGTTTGAATCCCATTTTGATGAGCTGTAATTCAGCATGCTTGAACTCCAAGGCATCGCAGTATCTCCAGGAGTCGCGGTCGGAAAGGCGCTTGTCTTCGATCGCGAGGGGTACAGTATCGCCCGATGTTTGATTACTAAGGAGGAGACGGCAGCGGAGTGGCAGCGGCTCGGAGCTGCGGTTGAGCGAGCGCATCGCGCGCTTGCTGATCGCGGTGAGAGGACGAGCGCTTCATGGGGTGCGGATCTGGGGGGGATTTTCTCAGCGCAGCAGCAATTGCTTCTCGACCCACACATTCGGTCGGAGATGGAGCACTTGATTCGAGATAACTTGTATGCTGCCGAATACGCGGTCAGCGAGGTATTCGCCAAGTATGCCTCTGCGTTTCGAAAAGCGAGTTCTTCGTTCCTTGCGGAGCGTGCAGCGGACGTTCGTGATGTAGAGCGCACCTTGCTCGAGGCTCTTACTGGAAAACCAGCGCAGACACTCAAGTCACTGACAAATGAGGCGATTGTGGTGAGCCATGATTTGACGCCTGGGGAAACCGCATCTTTTGATCCAGAAAAAGTTCTTGCAATTTGTACGGAAGCCGGCGGGCCTGGCGGTCACACGGCGATCGTAGCGAGGGGAATGGAGATTCCCGCTGTAGTAGGAGTAGGGAATTTTTTGCACAATATTCGATCCGGTGATCTCGTGATTATCGACGGGCATCTCGGTCGAATTTTTGTCTCGCCTGACGATGCGACTTTGGAACGCTACCGGGAGCGTCGCATGGCGAGAGAGTCGATTGTTTCGCAATTGTCTGAACTCAAGGACTTGCCTGCAACGACAACAGATGGAGTTCGTGTGGAACTGATGGCCAATGTGGAGTTTCCGCATGAGGCCCAAGCCTCCTTGACTCGAGGTGCTGACGGAGTGGGGCTTTACCGAACGGAATTTTTGTATCTTGGACATGATACAGAGCCTTCGGAGGAAGACCATTACCTGGCGTATCTTAAAGTGCTCAAGGATATGCAGGGACGCCCGGTTGTGATTCGGACACTTGATTTGGGTGCCGACAAAATGGGGCAGACACGACCTCTTGAACCTGAGAATAATCCGTTTCTTGGGTTGAGATCGATCCGATTGAGTTTGAGAAATCCATCTCTGTTTCGGGTTCAAGTTCGGGCCATTTTGCGGGCTGCTTGCGCAGGTGACTGCCGCATCATGTTTCCGATGGTTACAACGCTTGATGAGTTCCGTAGCGCCAAATTCCTTCTTCGAAGCGTTACCGAAGATTTGGTTAGCGAAGGAGTACGGGTTCCGTCGAGCATTCAGGTAGGCATGATGGTTGAGGTGCCTGCTGCCGTATTAATGTTGGATCGATTCATCGAAGAAATAGACTTCGTAAGTATCGGTACCAACGACTTGACCCAATATACGCTCGCCGTCGACCGCAGCAATGACTCTGTTGCGGACCTTTATCAAGCTTGTGATCCTGCTGTGTTGCGTTTGATTCAGCGCACGCAACAGGTGACTTCGGAGCATGGCAAATCAACGAGTGTTTGTGGTGAAATGAGCAATAACCCCGCTTACGCCCTCCTTTTGGTTGGGATGGGGATACGTACTCTTAGTCTGGCTCCCTCAGCGATCCCAGTGATCAAGAAAGCCATTCGGTCCGTAACTCTCGGGCAATGTGAAGCGATGGCATGGCGAGCTCTAAGGCTAGGCACGGCTCGTGAGGTCGATGCGTTTTTAATGAATCAATTGGCGGGGCTTGTGCCCGAAATCGTGCTTCAGGCATGATCGCCAGCTTCGCCCTTATTTAAAGGGGAAGGCATTCGGAAATACTTTGAAAACAAAAGGATAAAGTGTCAATGAAAAAGGAAATGCTAATCAATGTCTCCCAATCGGAAGAGTGCCGGATCGCTCTCCTGGAAGACGGAGTTCTTGAGGAACTCTATACGGAGCGTACTAGCCAGAACAACTGGGTAGGAAACATCTACAAAGGTAAGATTGTAAACATAGAGCCGAGTATACAAGCTGCGTTCGTCGACTTTGGAGTGGGCCGAAACGGCTTTTTGCATATTTCGGACATCGAACCTGAGTATTTTCGGCAAGCGGGATATGACCCGTCGGAAATCCTCAGTGGAAAGAACTTTGGAATAGACGACGAGGATACGAACGACGGTCCTGAAGGTGGCCCGGACGATCGTCGTGGAGACGGTTCAGACGGCGGTAGCACCGGGCGCGGTGGGCCTCGCGGGCAGCGTGGCGGGAAGCTCCGCTCGGGACGTCCACGTTTCAAACCACCCATCCAAGAAATCTTCCGTCGCGGGGACGAAGTACTTGTGCAGGTCATCAAGGAAGGGATTGGGACGAAGGGTCCGACCCTATCTACCTACATTAGTATTCCGGGGCGATACTTGGTGCTAATGCCATCTCTTGGTCGCATTGGTGTAAGCCGCAAAATTGAAGATGAAGCCGAGCGCAAGAAGCTCAAGTCGATGATGCATGACATGAACATTCCCAAGGGAGTTGGTTTCATCGTTCGCACCGCTGGTCAGGAGCGCAATCGTAAAGAACTCTCCCGAGATGTGGCTTACCTATTGAGACTTTGGAAGGCTCTCGTAAAGAGAATAAAAAGTCAACCGAGTCCTTGCGATGTTTATGAAGAGTCGGACATTATGATCCGAACCATTCGAGATACCTTCACAGAGGACATCGACTCGATTGTTGTAGATCATCCAGAGGCTTACAACCGAGCGCGTGATTTTATGGAGATGGTGATGCCGAAGTATGCAAGTCGCATTCAGCACTACGAAAATCGTGAGCCGTTGTTCTTCAAGTACAAGCTAGAGCAGGAAATTGCCAAGATTCATCAAAGGATCGTTCCATTGAAGGGGGGGGGATCGATCGTTATCGATCCGACGGAAGCTCTCGTTGCGATCGACGTAAATAGTGGGAACTTCCGAGGCAATGAGGAAAACGCCGAGGAAAACGCCTTCCATCTGAATCTCGCCGCTACCAAAGAGATTGCTCGGCAACTTCGTCTCCGTGACTTGGGTGGAGTGATCGTTAATGACTTCATCGATATGCGAAAAGAATCCCATCGTCGCAAGGTTGAGAAGTCTTTGCGTGATGCGATGAAGCGGGATAGAGCGAGAACGAAAATCCTTCGTACAAGTCCGTTTGGTTTGATAGAAATGACGCGTCAGCGTATTCGTCCAAGCTTCAAGCGCAGCGTTTATGAAGATTGCCCTTGCTGTAAGGGGCGAGCGCTGGTCAAGACGGCGGAAAGCATGTCGATTGAAGTCACCCGGCTTCTAATGCTTGCTTGCCAACAACCAGGTGTTTGCAAAATACAGGTTCGAGTCAACGAAGGCGTTGCTACGTATCTGAACAATCGCAAACGCCGAGAACTTATACAGCTCGAGGAGTCATCGGGTGTATCGATTCAGATTTTGAATGGTGAATCGCAATTCCCGGAATTTTTGGAGATCGATTGCAGAGACAAGGATGGTGGTTTAGTTGCTTTACCGTTCCTTACCAATGCAAAGTAACGTTTGATAGTTCTAGTCTACATTGACTTTTCACCGGTGTTGAGCACCGGATGGCCAAGGTGACATATGAATTGGGAATTACTAGTCTTCGTTATCCTGTACTTGCTCGGCACCCTTGCAATTGGTGCTTGGGCAGGAACAAAGGTAAAAAATACAGAGGACTTCGCTGTTGCTGGGCATTCGCTTCCCCTCTACATGGTGATCACTACCAGTTTCGCAACTTGGTTCGGTGCGGAGACCGTGATGGGGATTCCGGCGAAGTTTGTTGAGGGTGGCTTGAACTCGGTCATCGAAGATCCTTTTGGTGCTTCGATGTGCCTTGTTCTTGTGGGGTTGTTTTTTGCGACTCGACTTTATCGCATGAAACTGCTTACCATTGGCGATTTCTATCGCAAGCGTTTTGGTACGCCGGTTGAAATTCTCTGTTCGGTCATGATCATCATCAGTTATTTAGGGTGGGTGGCCGCGCAGATTACGGCATTGGGATTGGTCTTTACGATACTCTCTGGTGGAGCCATCGATCACGCCACTGGAATGATCATCGGTACGGTTCTCGTACTAGTGTACGTCATGATGGGCGGTATGCTGGCGGTGGCTTGGACTGACTTTATTCAGATGATCGTTTTGGTTATCGGGCTTTCATACATCGCGTGGTACGCTTCTGGCTTGGTTGGTGGGGCGGACAAAGTTTTTGCTTATGCGAGTGACCGTGATTGGTTCAAGATCCTTCCTCCGCCAAGTTTCAAGGATTGGGCTTTTTTCATAGCGGCAGCGATCACGATGATGTTAGGTTCGATTCCACAGCAGGACGTGTTTCAACGGGTGATGTCGGCTAAGGATGAACGCTCTGCGAAACTCGGTGCTGTGATTGGCGGGCTGTGCTATTTGGCTTTTGCGTTTGTACCGATGTTCATCGTTGTTGCAGCTCTCATTCAGATGCCCGAGCATTCGAAGGAGTTGCTTGAAAGTGATCCGCAGAGGGTGCTTCCTCGCATGATTCTAGATCACATGCCATTCTTTGCTCAAATCTTGTTCTTTGGAGCCTTGGTTTCCGCGATCAAGTCCTGTTCTTCTGCAACATTACTTGCCCCATCGACAAGTTTCGTAGAGAACATCTTGCGGCACATCAATCCACATCTTCGTGACAAGCAATTACTTCTTGCGATGCGGGTCACGATTTTCGTCTTTACCTCGTTGGTTTTGACCTATGCGATTCTGACGGAAGGCACCCCAATTTACGAATTAGTTTCGAATGCTTACCAGGTTACGTTAGCTGGGTCCTTTGTTCCATTGACCGCTGGACTTTATTGGAGGCGTGCTACCACACAAGGGGCGATTTTTTCGATTGTACTCGGGGTGTCATCCTGGGCGTTAGTGACGTTTTGTAACTCAATTCCCATCGCGGCCCTTCAGGGGATAGACGAGGTCTACCCTGCCCAGCTTGTCGCTTTAGGCTTCGCTATATTCGGGATGGTATTCGGTTCACTAGGGCCGCAGTGGATCAAAAACGTTTGCCATATCAATTTGAATTATTTGGGATTGATACCCGTGGAAGAGCAACCGCTTGCACCTGAGCATCAACATCGACACTAAATGAGTTTGTTTCCAGTTTCAGCAAAGATAGAGCACCATGCCAAAGAAAAAGAAATCTGTTACCAAGAAAGCTAGTTCGAAAAAGGTCGGCCGTATTGTTATGCGCACGGGGGAAGCACTCGTTGAGTCCTCGGAAGCTTGGTCGGCAGCTGAACCTGAGGTGATTATCGGCGAACTCGATGGTCCGGTTGGATTCGCGATCGCGAATATGATTGGGAATCAGGCCAAAGGGCATTCCAAAATCTTTGCAATTCTCAATTGTGACGTACAAGTTCGACCGGCGACCGTCATGGTTAGTAAGGTTACAGTGAACAATGAGAAGTACACAAATATTTTGATGGGGACCGTTCAGGCGGCGATTGCTCACGGGGTACTGGATGCCGTTCGCGAAGGGTTTATTCCCAAGGCAAAAGCGAACGATTTAGGTATCATCGTCTCCGTTTGGTTGGACCCTTCTATTGTGACGGCGGAATACGATCCGGAAATTCTGTTCAAGACTAATCGAGAAGCGACAACAAAAGCCATTGCGAAGGCCATGAATAATGAGCCATCGATCGACTGGCTTCTCAAGAATCAAAACTCCGTACAGCACTTTTTCCATCAGTTAGCTGTGGAAGGTAAGCTGTAGAATCAGCAGAGCTCACCACTCTCGAGCACTCCTTCCTTTCCTTGTTCATGGAGATCTTTGTCATGGTACGTTCATTGAGCAATGCCGTTCTTTTTTCTTTTGCAGCGTCTATGTCTCTGGGAGTATTGGATGCACAAGAAAAGCAGGGGGGGGAGAAGGTTCCGACGATTTCCCGCAAGGCTCCTGAAGCTACTGCCGAGGGTACAGTTGCATTATTCAATGGCAAGGATCTTTCGGGCTGGGATGGAGATCCCAAACTTTGGTCTGTCCGCGATGGAGTCATCCATGGTGAGACGACCACGGAGAATCCTGCCAATGGTAATACATTTTTGATTTGGCAAGGTGGAAAGCCCAAGGACTTTGAATTGCGTTTTTCCTTTCGGTGTAATGATTCCAATAATTCTGGTGTGCAGTATCGGTCCAGGCATATTGATACCAAGGATGCGAAGAACAAGTGGGTGGTTCGGGGGTATCAGCATGAGATTCGCAACGAGTCGAAAATGCCGAACGTTACTGGTTTCATTTACGATGAAGGTGGAAAACGGGGCCGCATTTGTTTGGCTGGCGAACAAGCCGTATGGGAGAAGGGTGCCAAGCGAGTCATTGGACAGTGCATCGATGCAGAGGCTTATGCGAAATTGTTTAGGTTGAATGACTGGAACGACGTGGTGATCCTTGCGGAAGGGAACCACATTCAGCATTACCTCAACGGCCAACTGATCCTTGATTTCACCGATGCCGATCCGGATCTTGCACTTCTCGAAGGCGTCGTCGCATTACAACTTCATGCAGGCAAACCGATGTGGGCTGAGTTTCGTGATTTGAATCTTCGGACTCTTGGTGGCCGATAAAATCCGCTGGAAACTTGCCCGACCGGGTTCATCAAAAAAGGTTTGCGCAATCGATGGACTGGACTTCGCTTAAAAACTCCAAAGAGCTGCTCCTTGGAACAACAAATAAAAAAAAGCTCGTCGAGATGAATGCTCACTTGGAGCCTCGAGGGTTTCGGTTGCGGTCTCTTGATCAAATGCCCTCAACTATCGAAGTTGAAGAGACGGGTGAATCGTTCCTTGAGAATGCGAAGTTAAAGGCCGTAGCCCAAGCGCGAACGCACGGGCTATGGACCATTGGTGAGGATAGTGGGTTGTGTGTGCCAGTATTGGGAGGTGATCCCGGAATCTACTCTGCACGGTATTCTGAGCGTCCGGAAGCAGGGGCAGTGCCAAGCCGGAATGAAATGTCGCCCGAGAGTGCATTGGTTGATTTGTCGGTGGATCAAAGAAATAACCGCAAATTGTTGCGTGTTTTGGGTGCGACACCGATCGAACGCCGCCAAGCTTACTACGTGTCGGCAATTGTTTTATGCGATCCTTTAGGCAACGTAGCGATTGAATCGGTTGGAGATTGTTGGGGCAGAATTCTGTTGGAACCGCGCGGTACGCAGGGGTTTGGTTATGACCCTCTGTTCGAAGTGCTAGAATACCATAGCACATTCGCGGAGTTGGGTTTGGGGGTCAAGCGTGCGATCTCTCACCGTTCCCGTGCACTGCGCGCGTTTCTGAGAATCCTCGATTCCAAGATGGGACTAAGTGATGGACAAGATACCTCAGTGGCCGAAGGGGGTGTTGCGAGCAGCAGCCCTGTATAACCTTCTTTGGGGGGCTTGGGTTGTTCTATTTCCGATGCATTGGTTTGATCTGACTGGAATTCCTCATCCGAATTATCCAGGTATTTGGCAATGTGTTGGGATGATTGTTGGTGTTTACGGGATTGGATATTGGTTGGCGGCTCGCGATTTTGTTCGGCATTGGCCGATCATCCTCGTCGGGTTCCTTGGGAAAATATTTGGCCCGATTGGGTTCGTCCAATCTGCGGTGACAGGTGCCTTACCTCTGAGTTGGGGATGGATGATCCTGACCAATGATTTGATTTGGTGGGTACCTTTCGCCGCCATGCTCTACATGGCATTTAAGTTTCATTCGGACCCGAGGTATGCATTAAAAGAGCAGGGGATTAAGGAATCTGAAATAAGCCGAGAGGAAGCGAATAAATTGTTTCGGATCGATTCCGGGACAACGCTAGATTCTCTAAGTAGGCAGCGCGATGTGCTTTTGGTATTTTTGCGACACGCAGGATGTACGTTTTGTAGAGAGACGTTGGATGAGTTGAAAAAAGCGCGACCTATTTGGACAGAGCAAAAATTATTGCCGGTCGTCGTTCACATGGGGAGTGATGAGGAAGGACTCGAGATGATGCGTCGTTTTGAGTTGGAGGATATCCCTACCATCAGCGATCCTGAGTGTGCTTTGTTTCGAGCTTATCAATTGCCGAGAGGAAGTTGGTACCAGCTTTTCGGTCCAAGGGTTTGGATCGAGGGCTTTAAAACGGCAATCCTTAAGGGATACGGACTCGGAAAACTCGTCGGAGATGGTTTTCAATTGTCCGGGGCTTTTGTGCTCAAGAATGGCCAGGTTGTACATGAATTCCCATCGAAGGACGCCGCAGACAATTGTCCGTGGAAGCCCGCTCTTGCGTCTGCGGGTTTGTTTCTATTCTGTTTTCTTTCACTCTGTTCGATGTCAGCATTTGCCCAGGGGCCAACAACAATGATCGAAGCAAAGTTGAAACGCGCGGGCGATCAAGTTGAACTTAGGTCGCGAACAACAGTCAATGATAAGAAGGCTGGAGAGGTGCATAACGAGATCGTGGAGATTGATCTTCGAAGCGAAAAAGGAATCGGGGAATGCACTCTGACTCGCAAGGGAGATAACTGGCCAGAAACGATGACGGTTAGGATGCACCTACGTGGACTCGAGAGTTTTGAGTTGGTTTATGAGGGTAGGCAATGTGAAGAGTCTCCGCAGTTAGGGACGGTGCGATTATCAGGTGGGTGGAATAGTAGCCAAGGACCGATGACTTGGGAAAAAAGCGTACGCTGTGAGGGTAGTCCAGCGCTTGATGGCGTGAAATGGAAACCGAAGTCGGGAGGAATACGAGTCGGTGGTTCCAAGGCAGATTCGCCAGTGAGAATCCCATTGCCGGACGATTGCTATTTCGAGTGCACCATCACGTCGACGTGGTTTGAAGATGAGAATCCGCAGTCGATCGAGTTGCGTTGGGTGGATTTCTTTCGGGGTTAATTGCCCAATACCATAAAATTGGTGATTCGAGGGGGGGCAGGAGTGCCTTTTGAGCCGGAAAGCGCAAGCTCCGGGTGGTTTGGCGTACCCGGTGTAATACATCAATAAACCCAACCAATCAGCATCTGCCACGTTGCGGTTTTCGATTGATTGGAACGTACAACGAGGTGAGCGTGGCCGATGCAAATACCCCGAGGCTTGCGCGAAGCGGGCTCAAAAACCCGAGGGCAGCGTGGCCATCGATTTGATGTCATCTGGCTTTTTATCTTCATGCCAGTATTTGCACGGCTATTCTTGAATTCTCGTGATCGTTCTTAATTGGTTTGCGCCAAGATTTTTTCGATTACGAGTACGAGCACCGTTTCACTGAGCACGAGCAGGACTAATACGTTTCACTGCCTAAACGTCCTGAATAACCGAAATTTTTGCGTGAGCCTTTTGAGACTTATGAGAAGCGACGAAGCGATCCAAATCCGATAACGGGTAGTCCAGCGATACGCTTGCCGTATTCGTAGTAAGGCTGTCCGATGAAGCGAAGCAATCGGCGATCTTTGAAGTAACTTCCTGCGTAGATATACATCGTCCAAACGCCGGTAAGAACTGCATGGTCGAGCGTCATTACGGGAGTAAACCATATCAGGCCAAGGAAGCTCATGTAGACTGGATGTCGCATATAACGAAAAGCGCCGGTAGTTACAAAGGCACGGCGAGGTGGTGGCGTTCTTCGCATCCAGTACCACCATTGGGTCAGTCCGGTTTGATAACCAAAACCGGTCCAATACAAGCTATACAGCAGAGCGATCCAAGAGCCATAGAACCCCATGAGAATCGCTTGTTCGGTCCAGCCATGGGCATGCCATAGCTCAACAGAGGAACGGCCCCAGTAGTGGAACAGTAGGAGGAGTGACAGGCAACTGACTAGGCAATGCAAACAGCCATGAAGTCCTGCAGGAATCCACTTTCGCAGCCACTTAGAGGTAGGAGGTGCTAGAAGAATGCTGTGTGGGACGACAAATAATACAGCCAGAGCTACATCCGTAAGCCACCAATTTTCGGTTGCAAACCATCCCCCGTAACGCAGAAAGAGGAATAGAAAAATTACGGTCCAAGCGAACAGCAGTTGGGTACCGATGCCGAACAGGATTCCGGCGGCCCGTCCCAATGGATGGGCCGACCAAGACGCTTGGGCAGTTGGCGTGGTGATCCTATGTTCAGTGCTGGCGACAGTCGGTG
>CAZACJ010000077.1:0-9008 GCA_964483385.1 uncultured Pirellula sp.
CGGAATCCGCCACCTGCTAAGAACACAGTAAAGCCACTGACGTGGTGATCGCGACCTGCGTTCTGATTGATGGCCGGAGTGTGTGGTGTACGGCCCATTTCACCTGCCCACAAAACGATGGTCTCCTCGAGCAACCCACGTTGTTCGAGATCGGTGATCAATGCCGCAACGGATTGTTCCGTGACCTTTGCGTTTTTCTCATGCAAGGCTTTCAGCTGACCATGTTGATCCCAAGGGGAATTGTTTCCGTCAAAGCTTGGGCAGGTAATCTCGATAAATCGTACACCTGCTTCGACAAGCCGTCGCGCGCGAATCGCTTGGCTGGCGTAGTACCTTTGATGTTCATCTTCGGAATCTGTGCCGTATAGTTTGTGTATGTGATCTGGTTCCTTCGAGAGGTCTGCAAGCTCGGGAACACTTGTTTGCATGCGGAATGCAGTCTCGTAGTTAGCAATCATCGATTCGATCGCAGATGCGTCGGAAGTTGTCGACGCAAACGCTTGGTCTACCTCCTGCAGCAGTTCCAGTTTCTTGCGCTGTAGCGACAAACTTCCGGAGGGGAGAATGTTGTCAACTGGATTCCCCTTGGCTCGCAACATCGTCGCTTGGTGATTCGCAGGCAAAAAAGAACTACCGAAATTCTCTAGGCCACCGTTGGGTACCCAGTCGTTGTTCAGCAGGACGTAGGCGGGCAAGTTTTCGTTCTCAGTGCCAAGGCCATACGAGACCCAAGCCCCAATGCTGGGGGCTTGCCCGATACTTCTGCCTGTATGCAATAATAGACTGGATTGGCCGTGTAGTGGTAATTCGCCAACCATGGAGCGAACGACACAGAGTTTATCGGCCACCTTTGCGATGTTGGGAAAAAGGTCGCTGACCCATAGTCCGCTTTCTCCCCTCTGCTTGAATTCCCAAGGTGAGCCAAACCAAACACGATTTGCGTCCGATTGGGATTTTTTAGAAACCCATCGCGTTCCAATCGGTTGCCCTTGGTGCTTTTTTAGCATGGGCTTGTAGTCGAACGTATCGATGTGGCTTGGGCCTCCATCCATAAAGCAGAAGATGATGTGCTTTGCTTTTGCAATTTGCCCAACCGACGAGTCCTGTTGCTTCGCAAGACTCATTCCATGCAACGCTAAGAAACCAAAGCCAGCGCTGGTTTGCTGTAACATTCCGCGTCGTGTCGGCAATGGACTTATCCCACCGGGGCATCGTGCTCGCCAAGTGCTCATTTGATCTTTCCTCCTATCCGAACTTGCATAGCCCACTTGGGCTTAGCGATAGTGGATAAACTCTTTGCTGTTGAATAGGGTATGTGTCAATTGTTTCCAAGTATCGATGTCTTGCATCGCTTGGGTCGCGTCTTTTTTATCGGCTAAGTCTCGATAGAGTTGTTGCCATTTTGATTTCTCAAGCTCCGTGGCCTGACGACCGAATGCTTGTAGAAACATGGTGTTAATGCGTTCCTCTGCCGTAGCATGTGGAAGCTCGATCAGGCTCTGTGCCCAGTGCTGAGCAGCTAGGTCCACCAACGGGTCATTCAGCAGTAAGAGGGCTTGCGCGGGCACGTTCGTTACGTTGCGGCGTCCGCTAGGAAGTTTCAAGTCTGGCAAGTCAAAGACAGTAAGAAATTTCGGAGGTGCCATGATCGACATCATCAAATACAGCGAGCGGCGACCATTCCCATCGATAGGGCCGGAATACAGTCGTTTTGATCCATCCTCAACCGTTCGTGGCGGTAAGATTGGGCGGCCGTAGAGACGAAGGTCAAGTCGACCTGATACAGCAAGCAAGGCATCGCGGATTTGTTCGGCCTGTAATCGTCTGGTTGGGAAATGGTGCAATAAACGGTTGGATGGATCTCTCTGCAAGGCTTCCTGGGTGACTTTACCTTCTTGTCGAAAGGTAGAACTCATTACGATCTCTTTGATCAGTGTCTTGGTCGACCAGCCTCTATCGATGAAGTCCCTTGCGAGCCAATCGAGAAGTTCAGGGTGTGATGGTCTATCTCCGAGTCGACCAAAATCATCGGGGCTCGCAACAAGTCCGGTCCCGAAAACCCATTGCCAAACCCGATTGACATAGACACGGGAAGTTAGCGGATGCTCTGGGTGCAGGAGGGAATTAGCAAGCTCTAATCTTCCACTTCCTTGGCTTTTTTGAATGGGCTCGTTTTGTTCCGGACCAAACATTGAAAGGGTTGCCGGATACACAAGTTCTCCCATCGCATCGACATTCCCCCGGACGTTGAAGTACAAGCCAGCTTTAGCAACAAGCCGTTCGTCCATGCTATTGACGCTACGAGGGTAGTCGATGGATTGTTCGATGTTTCGGTATTCCTGAAGGAGCTTATCGAGTTTCGGGTTGTCTTGCGACGAATTCGGTAGCAAGTTCTTGTCTAACATCCATTGGAGGATGGCGCGATCCCCGCTGGTTGGTGCTTGATTGCACCAACGGTCTTTTGCTTGTGTCAACCATCGCGTTACACGTTGGTCGATTTCTGCCCAACTCATGGGTGTTGGATCTGCAAATAGATCGATGTAGAGATCCAAGGAGTCCAGTGGTGCACCTGCTGCGTCGTGCGTTGCGATTTCGGTGATGCTCAACCAGCTACGTTTGTCGAATCCGAAGTCTTGGTTTGCAAGTCCCGGGGCTAATCCGGTACGTGGAGGGAAGTTACTGTTGAGAGAAGCGGTCGCAAAATCGATTGCAACCCGTGTGATTCCGTTTTTAAGCGGCAGGTCCGTGTAGGATCGCCAAGACGGTTCGGTTTGATTCAGGAACGCAACACTTTCATTCTGCAGAGAATTTTCGTCGAGAATTAACGTACCGGCGAACTCGCCACCGGCGACTTTGACACTCAAGATGTTGCCCGGGATGGACAATTGTGGCGGTGTGCGAAGCACTCCCGGAAGTTTCGAGGATAGCGCATGTGAATGGAGACCTTTTGGCAAGAGTCGTGATACGACTTTTTCACCTTCCAATGCGATCAGCGGAGTGGCTTCTTCTACCCAACCTGAGGTGAACCCTTCG
The DNA here is from genome assembly GCA_964483385.1 of uncultured Pirellula sp. Taxonomy (GTDB): domain Bacteria; phylum Planctomycetota; class Planctomycetia; order Pirellulales; family Pirellulaceae; genus JBKCUI01. Next base: position 3,034 of record CAZACJ010000077.1, read on the forward strand.
CCTTCCATCACCCATCCCGGCGGAAGTGCGTTCGCTGTGAATTCGGACAAGATCGTATAGGCTTTATTTGCATCGACTCGCGCGTTGCGATGCGTCAACCATTCATCCTGCAACTTCTTCCATAGCTGTGCTGGCCCCCCCTGCCCTTCTTGATCGTAGAGACCTTTCAGTTGCATCAGCGGGTATCCAACGTCGCCGAGAACGGGTGCTGGATTGCCAGCTACCGTCGTGAGATTCTCTCTCCATGCAGCATCGGAGAGCTTCGACTCACTCCATTGGGTCGTCAGTTCGGATTGAATCATCGATCGCAATTCTCGTAATCGCGCGATCGCTTGGGCGTTCTTTGCGGGGGCATCTATCGGACGGCTAGCCCATCGTGGAGTCATAAACATGGCACCTAGAGCGTAGTAATCCCGTTGCGATACAGCTTCGAGTTTATGATCGTGACAACGAGAGCACGCGACCGTGGTGGCAAGAAATGCTTTTGAGAAGGCGTCAATCTTGTTGTTGACCATCTCTTGGTGAATACCGTTGAAGTCACGGCTACTTCCGTGTCGGTGTTCACCCATATGGAAGAACATTGGACCAATTAGGTTCTCTACAATCCCTAGTTCTTCGTTGATGCGTGGCTGTAAAAGAAGATCTCCAGCGATTTGTTCGCGTACAAGCGTATCGAAGCCGATATCGCGATTGAAAGCTCGGATCAAATAATCTCGGTATTCGTGAGAGCCTTTTGCAGGATTGTCCCATTCGTATCCGTATGTATCGGTATAGCGCACGACATCCATCCAATGCCTGGCCATCATTTCGCCAAATTGAGGCGAAGCCAATAGCGAGTCCACGAGCGTTTCGTATGCAGTTTGCGGATCTTTTTCGTAAGCTTGGAGGTAGTTCTCTCGTTGCTCAATCGTCGGTGGTAGACCAGTTAAAACAAAACAAAGTCGACGCAAGAGTGTTTCTGGCGACGCTTCTTTGGCTGGTTCAAGTCCGTTGCTGGCAAGTTTCTCGAAGATGAATCGGTCAATTGGTCCTAAACTGCTTGGCCCTAAACCGCTTGGCCCTAAACTGGGCGATTGCCTGGAAGTGTACTGGGAATCGAATTCAGAAGCATACTGGGATGTCGGTGTTGAAGAGTTTGCATGCTCTGCGATTTCCGCAACTCCCCGGTGCGAATCGTTGGTATCGCGAAATGGCTTGAGACTCCACCAATCTAACCGCTGCTGGAATGTAGCTGCCCAACTATCTTGGTTATTCGATCCGTTGCTTGATCGACTTGCTGCAATTTCAGTAGTGACTAGATTTGCATCTGTCCGCGGATCGATGGCACCATGTTCGATCCAAGTTCTTAGCGTGGCGACCTCGGTGTGAGTAAGTTTTCCATCGGGGGGCATTTTTAAGTCTTTATCGAGGTACAAAATCGCTCGATAGAGAAGACTCTCTTCAGGCTGTCCAGGTTGAACCGCCTTTCCCGAGTGGCCACCGATTTCCCACCCTTCTTTAGCGTCGAGGCGCAAGCCCCCTTCTTGGGTCTGAGCATCGTGGCATTCTTGGCATCGACTTTGTAGCAAGGGGCGGACATGCGATTCGAAGAATGCGAGTTTCTCGGGCGTTTGAGCGAGTTCACTGGATGGCTTGTAGATGAATTCCGTATTGAATTTGCGTTGTGTGAAAAGGATGCTTATCGGGCCTTTGACCTCTGGGCCATCGATAGACTTTAGTGGTGGACCTTGTGATGGTGATTCGGTGCTCCAAACCGTTACCTTTCCTTGCCAGTTAGCGCAATACAGCAATTGATCTGGTCCGATCGTTAGCCCTAATGGCGTCGCGATTCCTCCTCCGGCACCAGCCCATTCAACCGTTTCGTTGTTGTTGGTTCTCAGGATACGATTTGCAGAAGTGCACCAGAACGCAGAACCATTTGTATTGAACGCAAGCCCCCAGGGAGCTTGGTCTGCAAACTGAGCCCAAGTGGCACCGAGTGTACCGTCTAATTGCTCAGCCCGTCGAATTGCTTTGGCTTGATAATCGGTCATGAAGAGTTTGCTGTCGTAAATAGCAATTTGAGTGATGCTACCGACAGTTGCCAATGACGCATCCTCTAACCATTCACCCGATGGGTAGTCGTAGCGTTTTACCTTGCCATCGTTTTGGCTCGCGACGAGCAAGTCACCTTCGTACCACGCCAAACCGGTGGCTCGATGAAGTCGTCCTCCATACCCTTCCGGCACTCGAATGAGTGTCTCGACGTTTGGTGTTTTTGCGGAATCCCAAGCCGGGTCGTAACGCAGAACGGTGCCCATCTCACCGGGCTTGCCAGTAGAAATCAGTAATCGGCCTTCCTCGTCCATTAGAATCGAATTCGAAGGAGGAAGCCCGCTAATGGCTGTTCCGAGGTATTGATAAGAATCCAGTGCATAACGTTCGATTCTTCCGGAGTCATGCATCAAGACGAGTATCTCACCATCCTGAGACCTTGCATCAGCACAAAAAAACAACAACCAAACCCAGGCAAGGCCCCATGGCTGTATTCGTTTTCGGATTGCAGGATGTGTCTCGTCGGTCATTCCAGCCGTCTTCGGTTTTGGGTAGCTTCTTCAACTTTCTCTGGTGAGTATTTTAACCGAGAATTGATTGTAGATCCTACGCATCCATCTCCTAAAAACGGCTTGAAACGCATATCGATTTTGTCATGGCCCTGGATTTGGTAGTGCTATCTAGAGCCGTCTTGCGTTGCAAGGTTTCGCCGAATGGTCTCGTCGATATGGCTTTGCAAGTCTGCGGATTTTGGGATCAGTAAAGGGTAGCGTTCCCCTATTGTTTCCAGAGTCTGTTTAAGAACTTCCGCTGACTTGCATTGGTTTTCAGGGGTGGCTTTACGGTAGGCCGTAAAGGCATGATTAAGCTCATCGATCGAGTTTTGTGAGTCATCGTGGCAGTCTAAGGTGCTTATAATCTCGGTAAGCATGAACGCAAGTTTAATGAAGCCTTGGCGGTCGCCTGGAATTGGACGACTGGAGTCAACACCTAGCCAAGAAGACTCAAACGGATTGGATGGGGAGCGAAGAGCCTTCTCTGTTCGTTTGAAGGCTGATTGGGTTCCGTTGTCATTCTCCCCGTCGTCATCATCATCATCTTCTTCTTCTTCGTCTTCTTCGTCATATTTACTGAACATGGGAAGTAAATTCTTTTCGGCGGTATCGAAAAGTTCATCGTCAGTCCATTCATCACCTGGGAAGATGTCCGGTAAGCGGTAGCTGTTTTCTTCCCATTCTTTTTCGGTCTCGTACATGGAGAAAACGAAATCATCGTCGAGTTCGAGCATATGACCGTCCAGGTGGCTAAATTGGGGGCCAAAGACCCCATCCGCCATCATCAAGCAAAGAGGGCAATTGCAGTCGATGATATGGGAAGAGGGTTCTACACCATCGATGCCTTGGATCGGAATGTTTTCCCCTCGAGGTACTCTTCTGCGATCACATTCGATGATGAAGTTCGGTGAGGATCCTTCCTCTAGCGGAGACTCTAGCCAGCGGTTCGCGATACGCCCAAGATACCGTGTGAGCCTTGGTATCACATCTTTGTTCTTTTTGATAACGTATTTTCCTTCGTTGCTGCTGCACCAAGCCCAACCGGCTAAGATCACTTCTCGGCAGTAACCGAAATAGATGATTAGCTCTTGGCTACCCATGGGGGCGGTTGGGTAGCTTGGCCAATCCTTTGGGACGGCTACTAATGGTTCACCGTTACCGTAACGAACTTCTTGAAAGTGCGTTATACGGTCGCTCCACTGGGTAGCGCCGTGCAAGAGTTCACGAGGAGTGCGACCGTTTAGATCCTCGCGAGGGGACATTAGCCAATCGCGATGGAGGTTGATTGTGAATGGGTATCGTTCCCGTTTGTTACGTTCCGCGTGTTTTTGCTCCCAACGTGCTGAGGTCGCAGTTTTGAAGATGAGGGTTGCCATTGTTCGTAAGAAAGTTTCTCCGTAGAGAACTTCTCTATTGACGACCGGTTTATTCACTGGGGTTTCTCTTGGAACATCAAGGTGACTGGGATCACAGTCGCAGTGTAGTTCCCACCAGGGTGGCAAATGAATTGCGACAAAACCGTCCTCATTCCCTTGCTCGTCTTTTCCCATGACGAGTTCGGTGTTGCGATTGAGACTTTCGAAATCTCCACCGCAGAAGATTCTTTTTGAGTTGAAATCGATGGCAAGCCATGCCTTAGAAGCTTGTAACTCTGCAATGATTTCATCGCGTCGGACCGGCATAAATGCGAGGTCCTCAGCGCGAATTCCGACCTGTTTCGTTTGGACTCTCGGCCAAACACTCATTGCCTCGGACCAATTGGAAGGATCATCAGATAGGAGAGCGAGTATTGTGATGGCTACATCGTCATGGATTTGTTTGACGATCTTGCACTCGGTTCCATCGATGACCACCAACGAAGTTGGTTGACTTGTCCGTTCCATATTTGTACCTCATACCACTGAAAGAAAAATCGAACAGTGTGTGTGCAAAATGGATTTTATCGTCGTTTGTTTTTTTCCCTTCGAAATGGTCAAAGATTTTTTTCGAGAGCAATTATTCCGTTGCTTCTGCTACCTGTTTGGCCGCTTGTTTGGGTTTGCGATCTTTAAGAAATCGTTTCAATTGCTCGACTGTTTCTTGGTGCTCTTGCTCATCGATCACGTTGAATTGCGCGATCGATGATTCCCGATGATCATAAAGTTCTGCCGCATCGAGTTTTCCTTGTTTGTCTCGCCATTCGGTATATCTCCAGTGCCCGTAGCGGACGGTATATCCCATTCCACCATTTCGAGGATACTGGCTGATTGCTGGATAGTCCCATTTTGCAGTGGGATCGTTGAGCAGTGGTAAAAGGCTATGTCCTTCGCAGGATTGTGGTGGTTGGAGTCCGTTGAATTGAGCGAGAGTGGGAAAAAGGTCGATGTATTCCACAAGTGCATTGCATTTCGAATCGGCGGGAATATTCGGTCCGCTAAGGATTAATGGAACATGCGTATCGAGTTCCCAATTGGTGTGTTTGCACCAGTCGCCGTATTCACCAAGTTTCCAGCCGTGATCTCCCCAAAGGACAATCAACGTATTGTCGCGTAGATGAAGGCGATCAAGTTCTTTCAGGATGCGGCCGAGTTGTTCGTCGACGTAGGAAACGCATGCGCGATATCCGTGAATCAATTCTCTTGTTTGTTCGTCATTTAGATCTCCTGTAGCAGGCATTGCGTGGTACGTTCGCAATTCTCCCCAATTTGTAAAAGCCGCAGGCGGTGCCCCAAAGGGTGATTCGCGAGAAGGTATTTGAATATCTGAACGGTTGTAGAGATCCCAATATTTTTGGGGTGCAACAAAAGGTAGATGGGGCTTGCGAAATCCAATTGCCATGAAGAAAGGTTGTTTTGTTCCATTCCGTAATTGACGAATTGCTTCATCGGTCATCTTGCCATCGCCGTACGTCTCATCTGGCACATCTGCCATTTCCCAGGCAGGCCCTTTTGCAGCAGCTCTAGCTTGTTTCTTGGTCAAGTTTCGGTCCGCGATATTGGACTTCTTTTGTTCGACAATCTCTCGATTTGATGTACTTGCATAGGCCGGTGCGGAGCAGCTATCGAGAACGTCCCAATACTCTTTATCGTCTTGAGGATGGTGATAGATCTTTCCGAGGGATACTGTGCGGTACCCATGTTCTTTAAAGAATCGGGGCATCGATTGCACTTGGGGAAGCGTCTCGCGCATCGGATGGTTCAAGTCGTAGATGCCTGTGGAGTCAGGACGCAAGCCTGTCAATAAACTGGACCTGGACGCGGCGCAGATCGCTTGTTGGCAGTAGGCTCGGCGAAATAACATGCCACTTTTCGCTAATGCGTCCATATTGGGGGTGTGCATGTGTGTTGCACCATAACAACGCAGTTCCGGTCGCAGATCATCGAAACCAATAAACAAGATGTTCTTCTT
>CAZACJ010000077.1:9108-24491 GCA_964483385.1 uncultured Pirellula sp.
GGCAAGAAAATGGGGCATCAAAATGGGGGAACCGGATGTGCTCAATGAGAATTTAGAAGTCTGGTGTGGCTAGTAGATACAAATTCTGAATCTACATTTCTATGTCCTTCGGTCTTTTGTTTTCATGCCCCAATCTGCATGCCAACAACTGCTCGGAAGACAAAAATGGTTAGGGAGCGGGTAATAGGTCAAGAATGGTTTGTGCGTACAGCCGGTGTCCAAAATCATTAGGGTGATTTAGTCCGTTACCCGTGTAATCCAAATCATGTTTTTGTTTGGACATGAGTTCCCATACTTGCGTTACATCCGCGATTGCGTCTGCTTTTCCATCGCTCGTTTGAGCCTGCTCAATGGTTTTTCGTAGTGCGGATTGGTACTGAAAGAACATTTCTCGCGGAGTATGAACCCATTCACGGTTACCGAGCATAGGGGTGACCCAAATGATCTCAACGTTTGGAAGCAACTCTCTTGCCCGGTTCCGTATTTTGATCGCTTGTTCGGTAAACCAAACAGGATTGCGTCGTCCTACATCATTCATGCCGTACGCGACAATGAGCAAATCGGGTTTGGATTCGAGAAGTTTGTCGAGGTCTTCTACTCCGTTTGCAATACTCCAGCCGGGGACGGATCGGTTGACTAATGTGATCTTTGATCCGGATTCGAATTGGAGTTGGGACACCAAGAGTTCGGGATAACCGGGCTGATTTGGCGGGGTTGAGGTGGTGGCGGAAGCATCTAAACCTGTCGAGATACTATCTCCGCTGATCGCGATGGTGAGATTCGATTTCGAACGGAGTTTGCTTAGTGTTTCTTTTAGGGACGGGGGTGTTCCTGTACCGAGATTGTTTTCGGAGCTGATGCGCTTGTACGTGATTTCAACATTTCGTTCGTGGAACCAACGGCCAGGAGCATATAGCAGATTTTGATCGGGGTTACTTGCGCGATGTTTGTAGCTATTCGGTGCACCGCTAGGTGGGAACAAATCCGCCGTGGAGATCGGGGCGCAGGGGGAAGGGCCAATCCATTCGAGCTCATTGCCGGACGGTAGTAACTTCCAATGTACGTTCTCTTGAAATTTTTCGTGCGTTAGGGCTGATCGGACTTCCAAGACTTCGGCAGCCGCGAACGCTAAGCGAGCCTTGGGTGTCGCATCACCTTCCGTCAAAAGGATAGAGCTTTCGTGATAAACGACATTGGACTTCCATGCGGGACTTCGTAGTTTTAGGGATGAAGTCTGAGCTTGCGATTCTTGGCCTTGGCATTCGTTATTCGATGCAAGCAGCGGTATCCAAGCGAGAGATGTGTAAGCAATTCCTCGCATTATGGAAACGAACAGCGTAGACGAACAGGGACGGGTTGTGGATCGCATAGGAGGGAGTCGTGGTGGGATGCAAAATTCGGTAAGAACAACAAGACAGGCCACATTGGGCGCGTCAATATCTTACACTACAGGAGAGCCACGAATTTGGGACAGACGAATTCGATTTCGAAGTTTTGAACGGTGGTAGGTTTGTTGGTTTGGCATAAGTTTAGTCAACGGAGAAACGGCAATGAGCGATTACGGGCGTGAACTGCAGCGAGCAAAAAAGGCAATCGCAGAGGGGGCTCATTACGGAACACATCGCAAGCTACTTCGGAGGCGGACGTTGCTGGGCGTTGCTGCAAGTGCAGCGTTAGGGTTAACACAATCTGCTCGCGCCGCAACATTGTTCAATTCAAAAATCAAAGTTGCATTGATTGGTTGCGGAGGGAGAGCGGGTTCTCACCGGGATGAATTTCAGAAGCTTGCTGATATTGCTTGGGTATGCGATCCCGATAAAAAACGCTTAGCCGATTTCGAGAATGCGACCGGGGCGAAGGGAACGACCGACATGCGCAGAATCTTGGACGATAAAGACGTTCAAGCAGTCGTGATCTCAACCCCGGATCATTGGCATGCGCCTGCAGCAATTATGGCCTGTGAGGCAGGTAAGCACGTGTACGTTGAAAAACCATGTAGCCATAGTTTTGAAGAGGGGACGAAGTTAGTCGCAGCGGCGAGAAAAAATAACGTGGTGGTGCAGCATGGCACGCAGAGTCGCAGCAATCGACTGGTGGTCGATGCGATCCAGATGTTGAAGGAAGGTGCCATCGGGGAGGTTTTGATGGCAAGAGCTTGGAACGTTCAGCGTCGGAGAGACATTGGGAAATCAACTCCTACATCCGTCCCCGAGTACATCGACTACGACACTTGGGTTGGCCCTGCTAGCTTTGTGCCTTATCAAGAAAATCGGTTCCACTACAACTGGCACTGGTGGCACAACTTCGGAACCGGAGACATTGGTAATGACGGGGCGCATGAGATCGATATTGCGCGATGGGGGTTAGGGGTCGATGGATTCCCGGCAATGGCAACTGCCTTGGGTGGCAAGTATTACTTCGACGATGATCAGCAGTTTCCGGATCATGCGACATGTATTTATGAATGGCCTGGGGATGGAAAAGTTGGCCATCGGAAGCAATTGATTTTTGAGATGCGAATTTGGTCGAAGAACTACCCTTACAACTGCGATTGCGGAATCGAATTCCACGGGACAAAAGGGATGCTGATGGTGAGCAAACGGGGGAAAGTCATGTTTTGGTCGGAGGACAATAAACTTATCGATAATCCTAAACCGAAGGAGAATATAGCGTTACCATCGAGTCACCAAGCGGATTTCTTGAACGCAATCGAAACGGGTGCAAAGCCCTCGGCGGATATTGAAATTGGACATCAATCGACTGCATTGATCCATCTTGCAAACATCTCGGTTCGCACACAAACACAAGTGTTATTCGATTCCAAAACGCAAACCATCACAAACGACTCGACTGCAAATGGGATGCTTGAGCGAACCTACCGTCAGGACGGGCATTGGTCGGTGCCCAAGTAATCGTGATAGAATCCGAGAATGCGTTAGGTTATGCTTTAGGTGATTCCATCGCCGCAAATCAACAACCTAGGAAGTGAGCCATTAGAGAGCAATGAAGATAACGGGGATCGAAACGCTTGTTTGCCACGCAAGGATGCGCAACTGGATTTTCGTCAAAGTTTTGACGGATCAACCTGGGTTGTTTGGTTGGGGTGAGGCGACATTGGAATGGCACACGCGGGGCGTGGTAGGGGCTATTGAGGATTTATCTCAATTGTTAATTGGAGAAGATCCAACGCGCATCGAGCATTTATGGCAGATGATGTGGCGGCAGCACTTTTGGCATGGCAGTGGAATTGTGCGATCGACGGCGATCGCTGGGATCGATATCGCGCTTTGGGATATTCTTGGAAAGCATCACAATGTTCCGTGTCATCAGCTTTGGGGTGGCAGGGTGCGGGACAAGATTCGGCTTTATTGTCATCTGGGTGGAGGTGACATGGAGAGCTTTTACGAAACGCCTGTCGATAACGCGAAGCGATTCGGAGAATTAGCGGAGCAAGCTGTTGCAGAAGGTTTTTCAGCGTTCAAGTCGATGGCGGTACCTTCGACGATGCCAATCGAGGGTTTACGGCCGATCAAGTCAGCGGAGGCTTGTGTCGCAGCGATGCGAGAAGCGGTTGGTGATGCGATCGACATCATGGTGGATTGCCATGCACGTCCTTCGCCGGCGATGGGGCTGCAATTTGCAAAAGCTTTAGAGCCCTACGGACTTTACTTTTTAGAGGAGCCTTGCTGGCCTGAAAGTATCGAAGGCTTGGCAGCGATCAATGCAGCGGTGAGCACTCCGATTGCAACAGGTGAACGTGTAACTAACTTGGCAGCGTTTCGGGACCTCTTCGCAGCGCGCGGGTGTGAAATTTGCCAGTTGGATTTGACTCACTGTGGTGGCTTTACCGAAGCGCGACGTATTGCGGCTCTTGCTGATGCTTATCGAATCGCCTTGGCTCCCCATAATCCCCAAGGTCCCGTAAGTACAGCCGCTTCGATTGAATTCGGATTTTCTCAACCGAGTTACATCATTTGTGAGTCGGTTCACAACGATGTACCGTGGCGAGATGCCGTGGTGCAAGAAGGGTATAGCTTGGACAAGAAGACCCGCACTGTTACCCCAAATACCCAACCGGGACTTGGGGTGACCATCAACGAAGAAGAGGTGCGCAAGCATCCGTTTAAGCAAGAAGTCCTGCAGCGAGTGTTTTACGCTGACGGGAGCGTGGGAGATTGGTAATCCCATGCAGAGAGTTGGTTCGCTAGATGGGCACGCCATGGGGCAAACAAACGGGAGGGTTGTAAATGTTAGGAAATGAACAAGGAGGCAGGCCGCTATTGCGTGGTGTGTTACCTGTATTGCATACACCGTTTACGGATGATCTGAGTATCGACGTAGAGGTTCTCGAAAGTGAAATCGATTGGGCCTTTGGGACTGGTGCTGATGGTGTGGTGGTTGCCATGGTCAGTGAGACTTTGCGATTGGGGTATCAAGGACGACGTGAATTAGCGACCCGTGTATGTCGTGCAGTCCAAGGGCGTGGTGTAAGTGTCATCAGTGTAGGGGCGGAGAGTATTCGAGAGGCGATTGAATTCGCAAGGCATGCCGAATCGCTTGGGGCTGATGCCGTCATGGCGATTCCTCCCGTTGCCACGGGCTTGAGCGGGGAGAAGACCGTCGAGTATTTTAGCGGGATTGCACGCTCGATCGAAATTCCGTTAGTGGTTCAAGATGCGTCAAGTTACGTCGGTGCCGCAATTGATTTGAGTGTTTATTTGCGGTTGTTGGAGGAGTTCGGAGAGCATCGTATTTGTTTCAAGCCGGAAGCGAGTCCTTTGGGGCCGAATCTCTCGAAGCTTCGTGATGCGAGTAAAGGGAAAGCGCGTATCTTCGAGGGATCTGGCGGTATTAATCTCGTGGATTGTTATCGGCGAGGGATTGTCGGAACGATGCCGGGTACCGATTTGCTCGATGGTATTGTGGCTTTGTGGAAAGCTCTTCAGGCGGGCGATGAGAGCCGAATCTATGAACTCTCTTTACCGATTTGCGGGTTGACTGCGTTGCAATTGCAAGCTGGGCTCGATGGATTTCTAGCGATTGAAAAGTACCTGATGAAGAAGCGAGGGATCTTTCGAAATACGTTGAGAATACCTCCCTTTCGCTGGGACTTGGATCCCGAGACATGCGACGAAGTTGATCGTCTTTTCGATTGCTTACAGCGTGCATTAAAACCATCGGGACTTACCGACGGGGATGGACGTACGGCACAATGACTGGCAGGTATCTGGTACTTGCATTGCTTTGCGCTTCAGCAGCGATTGCCTACATCCAGCGGGCGGCTCTGAGTGTGCCAGCCGAAGAGATAGCACGCGACTTGAACTTTGGCAATCTCGCAAAGGACATGGGGGCCATTCAGTCTGCGTGGTACTTTGCTTATGCACTGATGCAGATTCCCTCGGGTTGGTTCGCCGATCGGCTTGGTAGTCGACGCGCTTTAGCCATCTTCACTCTGGCTTGGTCTACGGCAACGTTGCTTAGTGGATTTGCAACTGGTTTTTACTCGTTGTTAGTGCTTTGGGGAGTGATGGGGGCAGCTCAAGCCGGCGCGTTTCCTTGTGCGGCCAAGGCTTTGGGTCGAATTTTTCCGGAGTCGGAACGGGCGCGTTCGACGGGTTTGTTGGCTGCAGGGATGACGATAGGTGGTGCAATTGCTCCGATGTTGGCTGCATACTTCCTGCAAGGACTAACGGAGCAAGCGAAGGGATGGGGCTTGGAACGATGGCGACTGTTATTGATGGCTTATGCGATTCCAGGAGTAATCTGGACGTTCCTCTTTTTGGGATTGGTTTCTCGAAAGATGTTGCCGAGCGAGGAAGAAAACAAAGAGCAGCGGACACCGGTTGATTGGTCTCGTATGTGGCGGAGTGTTCCGCTCGCTCTGTTGTGTGGGCAACAGTTTTTTCGTGCTGCAGGCATGGTGTTCTTTACAACGTGGTTTCCGACTTTCTTACAGAAGGCTCGTGGCGTGTCGATGTTAGATTCTGGCATCTTGACGACCGTGGCTGGAATCGGAGGTGTGGTAGGTAGTTTGACGGGTGGTTTCTTTTCGGATTGGTTATTGAAGAAGACCGGGAACGCACGTCTGAGTCGTCAAGGAATTGCGGTCGTTGGAATGGGGTGCTGTTCCGTGTTGATCTTATTGTCGTATTTCGTCCGCGACACAAACCAGAGTATCGCGCTGATTTCGCTGGGAGCATTTTTTGCGACATTTGGAGGAGTGAGCGGTTATGCCGTCGCAATTTCATTTGGTGGTAAAAATGTGGCCACGGTTTTTAGCACGATGAATATGTTTGGAAACTTTGGTGCGGCGTTGTTTCCATTGACTGCAGGCTGGTTGGTGGCTCAAACGGGAAATTGGAATCTAATTCTATTTTTGTTTGCAGGTGTAATGGCAATTGATGCGGTCTGTTGGGCGATGCTCAATCCGCGAGGAACATTATTTGGAGACCAAGATGAAAGCGATTAGGACACCTCAAGCAAGTTGTCGAGCAGGGTTTGCGAGCGGTGATATAACTCCACCTGTGGGAATTTATCATCGTATGTGGGGGGCGGCACTCCATGATCGCGCAACGGGTATTCATCGTCCGCTTGAAGCGAAACTGATGTGGATGGAACCGTTAGAAGATGACTCTGGAAAAGAGAAAGTCGACGCGGTTCGAATTTTGGTCAGTTTGGATCACTGCATTTTAGATCCGGAAGAGATCCAGAAGATACGTTCAGCAATTCATCGATCTACTGGTGTCCCAGCGAACCAAGTGCTTGTTACATTGACCCACACGCATGGAGCGGGGTGGATGTCGCGGAGTCGCAGCGAGTTACCCGGAGGTGAGTTGTTAGGGCCTTATCTGGATCAATTGGCAATCCGCATTGGGGAGTTAGCACAGGAAGCGAGCAAGCAAGTTGAACGAGTGACGATGGTTGTGGTGCGTGGAAGTTGCTCATTGGCTGCTCACCGTGATTTTTATGATGAAGAAAAGAAGCGTTATGTATGCGGGTTGAATCCTGATGGATTTGCCGATGATACGTTGTTGGTCATGAAGGTCACCAATGCGAAGGGAGTTTGTTTGGGTACTCTTGTAAATTACGCTTGTCACCCCACAACGCTTGCTTGGGAGAATACGCTCATCAGCCCGGATTGGGTGGGGGCTATGCGTGAAACCATCGAGCGTGAGGAGGGAGGTGTTTGTGTTTTTTTACAGGGTGCATCGGGTGACCTCGGTCCGCGAGAGGGGTTTGTTGGGGACACCGGAGTAGCGGATCGCAACGGTAGGCAGGTTGGATATGCAGCGTTGTCGGCATTGGCGACTGTGCCTCCTGCGGAGACGGAGTATCGGTATGTAGGGCCAGTGATTTCGGGGACCGCTATTGGGACTTGGAAGCACGAGCCTACGGATGAGACGCAAAGACAATTCCATCGGCAGTGGAGGTGGGATGAGGTCGTAGTGGAACTTCCTTACCGCCATGATTTGCCTACCATTGAGCAAACGACCGCTGAGCGGGAGCATTGGTTGAACGAGGAGAGGAAAGCGAGGGAAGTTGAGGATACGATTCGTGTTCGCGATTGTCGGGCTCAGGTAGAGCAACGAACGCGTCAGTTAACGCGATTGAAGTACCTGGAGCCGGGCAAGGTGTATCCGCTGCGGTGCCAAGTCGGTTTGATGGGGAGTGTGCTATGGGTTTTTTTACCTGGCGAGATCTACCAAGTTTTCCAGCGGACGTTGCGAGAGCGGTTTGCCCAGTACGCAGTGGTTATCACCACCTTAACCAACGATTGGCAGCCGGGCTATATTCCACCGGCGAGTGTTTATGGTTATGAGATTTATCAAGAAGTAATTGCTGCGACGTCTGCGGGGAGTCTGGAATGTTTGATTGAGCATTTAGCTCGATCGATCAAGCAGCTGATTGGAGAGTAGATTTACTTTCGAAGATAGAGCTTATGTCCATGCCCAGAAGAATTCGATTATTCGTTGGATGTTTGTTTTTGGTAATTGCAAATTACGTAGAGCACATCAGTTGCTTTGCTGTCGAACGCCGTAATGTGTTATTCATTATGGTTGATGATCTACGACCTTCGCTTGGCTGTTTTGGGGATTTGGTTGCCAAGACGCCGCATATCGATCGACTCGCGAGAGAAGGGCGATTATTTGAAGGTGCATATTGTATGCAAGCGGTGTGTGGTCCTTCTCGCGCAGCGATCCTAACGGGGAGGTTACCCGACAACACGCGTGTTTGGCACAATAGGCATCGATTTCGAGAGAGCGATCCGGGACTAGTTACACTTCCGCAGCACTTGAAAAACCATGGCTTCCACACAGTCAGTCTTGGGAAGGTATTTAGTGGGGATGAGAGTGAATTAGATCCAATATCGTGGTCGGAACCGGAAGTTCTCAGACAGAAGAGTTGGAAGAACTCGGTTTCTCCCAAGCAATCGGATGGGAAGGGGCAAGCCTGGGAGGTTGCCGATGTTGACGATGAGGCGTATCCCGACGGAAAACTGGCAAGTTTAGCGATCGAGAAGTTGCAAGCGTTAGCAGGTGGCGACAAAGCATTCATGCTTGCGGTAGGTTTTTTCAAGCCTCATCTTCCTTTTAATGCCCCGAAGAAGTACTGGGACTTGATCGAGTCGGACCGACTGCTTGAGTTGAATGGATCAATCATGAGTTCGGTGATTGACGCACCTGCGGAAGCTTATCATACGCATCGCGAGTTGGGTGGTTATCGTGGAATTCCTCGGGACGAGAATGTCGATAAACCGACAGCGATCACATTACGGCATGGGTATTATGCTTGTGTCGCATATGTTGATGCACAGATAGGAAGGTTGCTGGACGCATTGGAAGCTACCGGACTATCAGAATCTACCATGGTGATTTTGTGTGGGGATCACGGATATTCTTTAGGTGAGCAGAATCGATGGTGCAAGGGTACAAATTTCGAATGCGATACACGCGTACCACTGATAATCCGCTATCCGGGGCTTCCGCAAGGAGGTGTCAAAACCTCAGCATTCGTTGAGCTCGTGGATTTGTATCCAACGATTATTCAGTGGGTTGGTATTGATCAACCGAGGAATCTTGACGGTCAGAGCTTGATGCCAATTTTATTGAATCCTCAGGCGGAAGGGCGCGACGCTGTTCTAAGTCAATTCTCGCGTCCTTTTAAACCGGGTGAACCAAAAATCATGGGTTATTCCCTTCGAACCCATCGCAATCGATACACACGATGGATCGATTGGCACGATCGGACCGTAATTTCCGAGGAGCTGTATCGCTATGCTGATACCGAGGAAAGTCGACCCCGGGGGGCAAATTGGTTCGAGCAACGTAATCTTGTACATGACGAAGATCAAGTTGAGAGGGTGCAAGAGCTGCGCGAACGATTGGACAAGATGTTACGAATGAGAGTCAATCGATTTGCATCTGTAAATGAAGAAACAAAATAGCTTGATGTCCGTGACCAACGAAATGGTTTTAACATGATGGTATTACGCAACTGGCTAACGACTTTTGGATTGATTGTTTGGGTTTGTTTGCCCATAGTCGGTCAAGAGCGTCCGAACATCCTAATTGTGGTTTCCGAAGACAATGGTCCACAGCTAGGATGTTACAAGGATCCGTATGCTAAGACACCAAATCTTGATGCATTGGCTTCTCAGGGTATTCGATTCGAGAGGGCTTTTGTACCACAGGCGGGATGTAGCCAGTCTCGAGCCAGTTTATTGACTGGTCGGTATCCACACGAACATGGACAAATCGGTTTAGCGACGTGGGGTTTTCGGATGGTGCGAGAAGACATTCCGAATTTGCCTAGCAGTCTCAAGGAAGGAGGGTATCGAACGGGGATAATCGGAAAGTTGCACATCAATCCGGAATCGGCGTTCCCCTTTGACTTCCGAGCGATTGAGAATGGCAATTTCGCACGCAAGAACCTCGGAGACTATAGCAAGTTTGCGAAAGAGTTCATTGAATCGGGTGACGAGCCCTTTTTCTTAAGTGTTAATTATCCCGATGCGCATGATACTTGGTTGCGGCAGGTGGACGGTTTACCGGTTAAACCTCAGACAGGGGATGAAGTTCGTGCGATGCCTAACATGGGGATCGATCCACCGGGTATGCGGGAGATGGTAGCGGATTATTACAATTGCATCAGTCGTCTAGATAGCTTGATTGGAGATTTATTAGGTGTGCTGGAATCGAGCGGAAAGGCGCACAACACCATCGTGATTTATCTCGGGGATCACGGTGCAGATATGCTTCGAGGAAAGCGGACCAGTTACGAGGGAGGGTTGAGAATACCGTTGCTGCTACGCTGGCCGGATCGCGTTCATCCGCAAGTGCGTAACGAACTGGTTTCAACGATCGATTTGTTTCCGACGTTATTGCGAGCAGCCCGGGTAGCGAGTCCTATGGGGTTGCCAGGTAAGGAACTACAACCGCTATTCGAGTCGGGGGAACCGCTTTGGCGCGATAAGTTGTTCGCAGAGTATCATACGCATGCGGCAGCTTCGAACTACTTCCCGCAGAGGTCGGTTCGAACCGAGCGTTACAAACTCATAGAAAATCTGTTGCCTGGGGAAGTACATCCAGACTACGACAATACACTTGCGAAGTTGTCCAAAGAAGCCAAGCGTCGAAAGATCCCCGGTGGGCTTGATCTGCAGGATGAGATTTCTCGGGCAGAACCGTCAGTGCGTCAGGCGTATCAGTTGATGCGACAACCCCCTCAGTTCGAGTTATATGACTTGGACAATGATCCTTACGAGTTTTGTAACCTAGCGAGTACGCCTGAGTATTCCGAGATCGAAAAGCAGCTTCGAAGCTCACTGCAGGCTTGGCGAATCGAATCCAAGGATCCACTGTTAGATCCCGATGTGTTGAATCGATTGACTCAAGAAGTTCGATCGTTGCGCAAGAAGGACGAGGCCAAGGAGTATCAGTGGGGGTACCCTGAGTATTTTCTAAGGGAGGACTTTTCGGAAGCGAACTTATTTCAGGAGGACACGGACGGGTTCAAGTTGTATCGAATTCCTGGAATCGTGGTGACTTCGAATGGAACGATTTTAGCTTACTGTGAAGCGAGGAAGTATACAGTTGCTGATCGTGGAGAGATTGAGATTCATCTGCGGCGTAGCACGGATGGCGGTGCGACTTGGACTGTCGCACATCAAATCGCTCACCATGGGCCACGAAGTGTAAGAAATCCTCATATGTCGGAGAAGAAGAAATCTAAAGACATGGGGGGACCTGATGAGCAGACGGTAAACAACCCGGTTGCAATTAGTTGTCGCAATGGAACAGTCTATTTGATGTATTGCGTTGAATACATGCGATGCTTTTTGATTCGCAGTGAGGATCACGGAGCGACTTGGAGTGAGCCCAAGGAGATTACTTCAGCACTTGAACAAGCTCGAGAGAGGTTGAATTGGCAAGTGGTTGCAACGGGGCCAGGGCACGGGATTGAGACACGATCAGGGCGATTGATGGTGCCTATTTGGATGAACGACTATGAGAAGCGAACGGAGGTAAGCAAGTCTGCGGGGGTTCTTTGGAGCGATGATGGCGGGGATACTTGGCAAGTGAATCCAATGGTCATACCTGGTGGTGGGGAATCGAACATCGCCGAGAGGGCGGACGGAAGTATTTTGATGACATCACGCAATACGATCGAGGGAGACCGACGACTGACATCGATCAGTGTCGACGGTGGTCGCAGTTGGTCAAAGCCGGAATTTCAGGATGAATTGCTCGAACCTGGTTGCATGGCCGGTTTGTTGGCTCTTCCAGTAGTTGCAGGCCAGGAATCCAGGAAGATGCTGTACTCTGCCCCTTACACGACCGAGCGATCGCATCAAGCCAGGAAGGATTTGACGATTTACATGAGCGAGGACCAAGGGAAAACTTGGCCGTTTCGAAAAATTCTGCACCAGGGGCCCAGTGCATACAGCGATTTAGCGGTATTACCGAGCGGTGAAATTCTGTGTTTCTATGAGAAGGGGGTACCGGCGAGGTATGGGGATCACGGAAGGCCGTGGGCCTACCGATATTTGGCATTGGCGAAATTCCCAATAAGTTGGTTATCCGAAGGGGTGGATTGAGTGAAATAGCACCCGTAGTGCAACTCTCTACAGCGGGTTAGAGAGTCCTATAAACCATAGGATGAGATAAACGGATAGCATTCCCTTGATGGTGCGTGTCGGTACAATGAACACCGGAGGAAATGCTTGAGATGTCAGCAATGCAGTTGGAATCAGCCGAAGATCCGCAGTCCACGAAGTACACCGTCGTGGCGCGGCGGTATCGACCGAAGACCTTTGAAGAATTGGTCGGCCAGGATACTGCTGCGCAAGCGTTGTTGCGAGCGATTGAGACCCATCGAGTTGGGCATGCCTACTTGTTTACTGGTGCTCGTGGGGTGGGAAAGACCAGCACGGCTCGTATCTTCGCTAAGGCATTGAATGCTTCGCCTGAGGGGAATGGGCGTTTCGACCCGAATTCGGATATCGCGTTAGCGATCGATTCGGGTGAAGACATGGATGTCATCGAGATTGACGGTGCGAGCAATCGCGGTATCGATGAGATTCGGGCTTTGCGGCAAAACGCACTTGTGCGACCAAGCCGTTCCCCGTTCAAGATCTACATCATCGACGAAGTCCACATGCTCACGACGGCGGCTTTTAATGCGCTGCTCAAGACGCTTGAAGAGCCACCTGGGCATGTGAAGTTCATTTTCTGTACGACCGATCCGGAGAAGATTCCGATCACGGTATTGTCTCGTTGCCAACGCTTTGACTTTCCCCCCGTTCACACCGATCAGATTCTACAACGGTTACAGTTCATTTGTCAAAACGAAGGAACAGAAGCGGATCTCGAGGCGCTCAAGTTGATTGCTCGGCGAGCGTCGGGTTCGATGCGAGACAGTCAATCGCTCCTCGAGCAATTATTGAGCTTTGGCGGAAAAAAAATATCGGTTGACGATGTACACGCAATGTTGGGTACAGCGGATGAAAGCCGCTTGGCAAACTTTGCACAATGCATGATTGAACGCAATGCAGCAGGTGCGATTCACGAGTTGGATTCGGCTGTTCATGACGGTGTTGATGCCGGTCAACTCGCCGAACAGTTTTTGGGGTACCTAAGGGATATCATGGCCCTCAAGGTTGGCGCTTCTGCCGATATCATCCGAACGGCGAACGTTGCAAACTTGGAACAACTACGCGCATTTGGACAAGCCTGGGGGCTGACGACATTGTTGTCCGCGATTCAGATCGTTGATGAGACCATCGTCAAAATGAAGCATAGTGTTCAGAGCCGTATATTGTTGGAAGTTGCATTGGTACAGATTTGCTCGCTTGTGGATCTACAAGCTCTCGCGGATGTAGTTCAAGGTATCTCAAGAAACCTTGTTCCAAACGCTCCGATGCCGGCAGGACCAGTTTCTATCCGGACTGTTTCTTCTCCGGTGGCGGATGGTCAACCGGCGGCTTCGAAGTCTGTTGCCTTAAATCCGTCTCCGGCAAGTGAGCCAGTTGAGGACTCAAAAAAAAAAGAACCGAGCCCCGTAGCTGAACCACCACCGAGTGAAGTTCGCGAAGTGGAATCGGGTGTCGGGCCCAAAAATGTTGTTGGGGATTCGTCGACAAAATTAGAACAGGAAGGTTCAAGTACCGCGACTACGAAGTCCACGGAGGTGGAGGATACTGTAGTAGCGCAAGCGGAGTCGGGAGCAGGGCAAGAGCCAGCGACTGGGAATCCAAAGGACATGTTGGCGCAAGCAGCATTACAGCTTGGTGGGCTGATGCGGCAACTCGGAGCATTGGCTTTAGAAGTTCATGAACGCATCCCTGGGGCTTGGCAAGTACGATTAGCTAAAGAAGCTGCGATGGCGATGCAGCAACTGCGCAAGCCTGAGACGATGCAACGTTTGCGAGGGGCTTTGCAAGCGCAAACCGGTTCTGATATTCAACTCGATTTTGTGCTGACCGATGTTCCCATGCCAAATGTTCCCATGCCAGATGTTCCAGGTGCCCCACTACCTGGCGTGCCGGGCGTTTCGGCCTCTGCAGGTCCCAGCGTTCCGCAAGCGCAAAGAATCCGAGAGGCGATGGCGAAACCACTAGTGAAGCGGTTCATGGACTTGTTCGAGGGAGAAGTTCTTCGCGTTGAGGGTTCTGCGCCTCGGGTTGCACCACCGACTTCTATCGTTGATTCTCCTAGCGTCGATGGTTTGCCAACGGGTGACGAACAAGAATGATCAGATGCTGTGCTTGAACGAGTGACTGAGCGATTTTGGCCCGGTGTTTCGAAAGTTTACTTTTCAGGGAGGACCCTTGGGCCGTCCGTCTCATAGCGACCCATTCCGCCTTGTTCACGACTGCCATGAGTCCAGTAGAGCCACGTCTTTCGCTTAAACATCCAGCCTGAATAGTCTTTGCCGAATACTCCTTCGCTACGAGTTCGGCTTTCTCCTTGTAACGGCCCGGCTAAGGGAGAGCGAAAAGGGGTGGAGCCACCGACCATCCCAACGCTATGGCTCGGGCTATCGCCCGGGGTAGCGAATGGGTTTGGAATCCAAGGGAGACCCGCACGTTGCATAGGAGCTTGACTGTAACGCCCTGTCTTATTGCCAGTCGGTGTCTCGACGCCTCGCCCTTCGACCTGATAGGTGTCGGCTATAGAATCATCTCTTGCTCCTAGTTTGGTCTGGCGTTTTGGTGCGTCTTGCGTAGGTCGGTTTTCGGAATTTGAAAAGACGCTCGGAAGGCTTTGCGTTGGAGGTACTTCCGCATCTCGAAATGATACGTGCACTTTACCTCGTTCATCTTCAGAAACAGATTGTGCGGTTGCAACTGGAAGTGCCAACGAGCCAAATGAAAGGAGACTGCAAAGGGTTGAGAGAGTCCGGCGTGTTCGCAGGTAGCGCAAGCGGCAAGAACCTACGAATCGGGGTGGTTTCTGGGCGACTTTAGTAATCCGGTGCATGACTCGCTGCTCCTGCCCATTTGTGGCATACCTGTTCCGATAATGAAAATCGGCATCTCCTGTAGAGTTGGTGTATTCCGAACCGATTGCAGTATACGATCGGTAAAACCGTTACAACCCGACCGTCATTTGCGAGCAGAGGTTCGATCAACGCTACCCTGCTCACGAGTTTTGAGCCCGCTTCGCGCAAGCCGCGGGGTATTTGCATGAGCCCGCTTCGCGCAAGCCGCGGGGTATTTGCATCGGACACGCGCACCTCATCGCACGTTCCAATCAATCGAAAACCACAACGATGTAGACGCTGAATGGTTGGGTGTGTTGATGTATAGAACCGGGTACCGCGAACTACCCGGTGCTCGCGCATTCCGGCTCAAGGGCCACCCGGTGCTTGCGCATTCCGGC